>CAYNTW010000001.1:0-2936 GCA_964400085.1 uncultured Steroidobacteraceae bacterium
GTGACCGAGGTCGATCCGATCTGTGCCTTGCAGGCGGCGATGGAGGGCTATCGTGTGGTCACGATGGACTATGCCGCGGATAAGGCCGATATTTTCGTGACCTGCACGGGCAACTTCCATGTGATCACGCACGATCACATGAAGCGCATGAAGAACAACGCCATCGTCTGCAACATCGGGCACTTCGACAACGAGATCGATGTTGCGAGCCTGAAGCAGTACAAGTGGGAGAACATAAAGCCGCAGGTCGATCACATCATTTTCCCCGACGGCCGCCGGCTCATCCTGCTCGCCGAGGGACGCCTGGTGAATCTCGGTTGTGGCACGGGGCATCCGAGCTACGTGATGAGCTCGAGTTTCGCCAACCAGACCATCGCGCAAATCGAGCTGTTCACGAATACGTCCAGGTATCCTGTTGGTGTGTATGTGTTGCCCAAGCACCTGGACGAGAAAGTAGCGCGGCTGCAGCTCGCAAAGCTCAATGCCGAGCTCACCGTGCTGAGCGACACGCAGGCGCGGTACATCGGCGTCGACAAGGCTGGTCCCTTCAAGCCGGATCACTATCGTTACTGAGTAGATGCTCGCGGGCGGGCGCCGGGAGGGCGCCCGCCCGACGCCATTCACCGACGCGGCTATGGTCGGATTGTGCGCGCGCCGTACTTCGCTATCGTGAGCGACCATGGAGAGCGAGGCGGTCGCCGAGCAATTCGTCCGTGCGCGCCTGGATGCACAGGCTCTGCTCGATTTCCCCGGCCCCATTCCGGCGACTCTCAACACGGCTTACGCCTACCAGGACCGCGCGATCGCGCTCTGGCCTGACAACGTCGCGGGGTGGAAGGTCGGACGGATCGGGCCACCCTGGCTTGCGCGCGTCGGGGAGGATCGGCTCGTCGGCCCGATTTTCCGGCGCGGCATCCGGCTCGCCCCGCCGGAGGCCTTGATCGACTTCCCCGCCTTCAAGGGCGGGTTCGCCGCCATCGAGGCCGAGTTCGTGTTTCGCCTCGCCGCGGACGCCGAGCCCGACAAGACCTACTGGACCCCTGAGGAGGCGGGGCGACTGGTCTCCAGTCTTCATGTGGGTATTGAGACGGCCGGCAGCCCGCTCGCGGCCATCAACGAGCTGGGGCCGACGGTCGTGGTCTCCGATTTCGGCAATAACGCGGGCCTTTTGCTGGGACCGGCGATCAGCGATTGGCGCAACCGCCCGCTGGAAACGCTGACTTGCGAGACCTGGATCGAGGAGCGCTGCGTTGGGCGGGGGGGAGCCCTCTCATTACCGGGTGGGCCACTGGCTGCCGTCGCCTTCGCGCTCGGCCGCTGTGCCCGCCGTGGGCTGCCGCTGAAAGCCGGGTATGTCGTTTCAACCGGTGCCGCCACCGGCGTCCACGATATACGCATCGGCCAGAGTGCCCGCGTCCGCTTCGCCGGGGTCGGCGAGCTCACCTGCCGCGCGGTGCCGGCCGCGCACGGCCCGGTGCGGTCAACCCACAATAGATCGGAGAGGCTGTTGTTTTAACGCCGCCGACTTGTCAGACTGGGACCTGACAGGCTGTATCAATCTTGAATTGATCCAATAGGGGGCGGCATGTCGAATCGGACCGCGTTCACGACTTTCTTCCTGGGAGGGGCCGTGACGGCGGCCCTGAGCGCTTGTGACGTGCAGGTGCACGACATGACACCGGCCGAATACCCGGCCAATCACGACGTGGGAATGTACGAGATCAAGGGGACCGTGGCGCCCGATGCCATGGTATCGCCCGGCTCGGTCGTTCTCTTTGGCCTGGTCGGCAAGCAGCGGGTCGACCTGACGCCCAACCGCTCGGGCACCGAATGGCGCGGCATGTACGCGGTGCGCTGCAAACCCAGCTTCCCGTTGCAGCTCCTGGCGGTCTGGAAGCTGCAGGGCCTCACCACAAAGGACAAGGTGGTGCCAGCGCAGCCTCGTGAGATCAAGCTCGATGAGCCGCAGCCCACCAAGGAGGCCACGATCGATACCAGCGGCAGCTCCAAGCCTCCCAAGGGCGGCTGGCAGGGCAGCGTGAAGTTTCGTTTCGCCACCGAGCAGATGACCCAGATCACCGGCGTGCGTGTCGACCCGGTGAGCACGGATCCCGCCGACGTGGCGGCGGCGAAGGCCATCTCGGTGACCACTCCGATGCCTCTGGACATCCCCTGCGGGGTGCCCACGCAGCTCCAGCTTGCTTCGACCGCGCAGCGAGCGCAGGCGAACCTGGTGTTCGATAGCAACCATCCCGCCTATCCGCATTGGACCACGAAGGTGGTGTTCGCTCCGAAGTAGGCCTGCGCGGTGCGGGCGTGCGCGGTGGCTGGCGCGCGCCCGCCGTGCCTGGTGTTGAGTTGGATACTGTTATTTTTCGCCGACACCGTTAGGTTTCACCGACACTGCCATTGCGTACAACCGCGCACAGTCGTTGCGCAGTGTTTCCGTTTTCGCACATCGTAAAGTCGCCACGGATCGAGTACGGTGCACAACCTGAGCTGGACCGTGCTCCATGTTGGATCGGTCCCGCCTGCAACCGAGTCGATCAGTGGAGGACACCTGTTATGACAGCCAGACAACATGGCCACCGCAAGCCGCACGGACTACTGCTGCTGGCCGTGGTCGCCGCTTGCGGCGCGACCGCCGCGTTCGCGGGAGATGGCCCGGCGCAGCCGCAGGTCATGGGCGCCGCCGTCCAGGCGGCCGCCAGTACCGCGACACCCAATCCCGATTGCACGCTCATCGTGCCGCCGAATCCCTTGAGCGCCACCGGACTCGCAACACCCTTCCAGCTCGTTGCCACCGATCCGGGCGGCGGCCCGTGCAATGAAAACAACACCGCGCAATCCGCCTTCGTCCAGGGCGCGATCTTCGATCCCGCCACCGGCGCGATCTCGATCTACAACCCGCTCGTGATCGATGCGGGCACCAAGCC
>CAYNTW010000001.1:3036-113098 GCA_964400085.1 uncultured Steroidobacteraceae bacterium
CCGATCCGGTGTCGGTCACGACAAAGAACAATGTCGCTGTCAGCGCGACCATCAATACGACCGCCCTCAACAAGGCGATTCAGCAACTCGCCGCGTCGAAGGCGAGCGACGATCAGGCCGACAGCTCGGCGCGGTCGCAACAGAGCTCGGAATAAGGACCCCAGTGGGATAAGGACTCGAGTCGCGAGGCGACTCACGCCGGCCAAGGATGGCCGGCCAGGGACGGAAGATGCGCCGGGTTGTGAGGCGCACCGGTTTGGCGCGACTCAAATCCGCTCGTACATAAATGGCGCCGTCGGGAGTGCGATCAAACCGGTGCTGCGCTGAAGTGTCGCCCAGAAGGGCTGAACGTCGAGTGAATGAGCACCGTGCACGTGCGAGTTAGTCGCGCAGTCGCGCACGCAAAAGGGCGATGTGCTCCCGGCTCAGCCCGATCTCCTCGAGATAGGAACGCGCGCCGCCGGCTCTTTCGAGATACGTCAGCATGTTGTGGACGCCTTGTTCAGGGCATTGCACGGCATCGATGATGGCGGCCGGCTCAGCGGCATCCGCATAGCGTTTCAGGTACGGTTCGCGCAGATGCTCGGTGCTTGCCGCGTAGTCGTAAGCGATTGCCTCTGGGATCACGTCAGCCAAGGCAAGCATGAGAGCCGCGATGAGTCCCGTGCGGTCCTTGCCTGCCATGCAGTGAAACAACAACGGGCCCGGGGAGGCGGTCGCAATGACCTCCAGAACCTGCTTCAGCTCCGTGCGCACCTGCTCGAGCATCGCGAGGTTCCACAGCTCTTTGGCGCTTTTCCCCGCGCGCCGGGCCCGCCACTCCGTGGGTGTTGGAGTGAGCAGCGAGATCTGCTCATAGCGGATGTGCTTCAGAACCCGCGTGATGGGAGTCGGGCTCAGTGCCACTTCTTCCGGCCAGCGCAGGTCGATGACCGTCTCGATGCCGTAGCTCGAGAACGCCTGGAGTCCGGCCAGTGTGAGTTGCGCCAGGTCATCGGAACGCAACAAGGAGCGCCAGCGTGTCTCGGAGCCATCGACGGTGGGATAGCCGCCGAGATCGCGGGCATTGAGCAGGGAGGGAAAGTCGAGCAGCCGTTTTGGATTATGCATCACCCCGATCTTACCTTGCCGGGCACGACACGTGCTGCCCGACCGCCATGGCACACGAAGTCGCCGCGCTCATGCAGACCATTTCCACCGGCGTCTATGTCATTGGTGTGAGCGATGGCGATCGGACGAATGCCTTCACGGCTTCCTCGGTCATACCCGTATCGTTCAAGCCGGTGATGGTCGCGATTACCGTGGGAATCGATCACGCTTCGCGACCCCTGCTACGCAGCGGTAAGGCGTTCACCATCAACGTGCTGAAGAATGATCAGATCGACCTCGCCGGTCATTTCGGCACCGTATCGGGTCGCGATGCCGACAAGCTGGGCGATGTCCGCTGGCGCCCGGGTTTGAATGGCGCGCCCATCCTGCTGGAGGCGCTCGCTTATCTCGAATGCGAGCGCCTCGACATGGTGCCCGCCGGCGATCACGAGTTGGTTCTAGGTGAGGTGATCGGCGGTGAGCTCCTGGCCAATGGCGCCACACCCTTGCTCTACCGCGACACGCACAATCTCGACGGAGCGCGGGAGCTCTATCCGTCGCACCTCGGGCCAGTTCCATCGCAACTCGTGGACAGCGTGCGCGCGCACCCGTTTACTGTGCGTTGTTGACCCGCTGCTGACCGAGCGCGATTCCTCCCAGAATCAGGGCGCCGGCTACAGCCATTTTCAGGGTCAGCGGCTCGTTCAGGAAGAGCCACGCCCAGACCACTCCAAACAACGGTACGAGATAGGTCACCATCGAGGCGCGAGGGCCTCCGATACGGTGAATGAGTCGATAGAAAACCGCGTAGGCGGTACCCGTACAAAGAACCCCGAGCAGAACGGCGCTCACCCAGGAGGCCGCCGGAACAGGGTGCGTCGGCCAGGTGTAGATCGCGACGGGCGACAGCAGCAAACTGGCGATGCTGAGTGTGGCTGCAGCGACCGCGGCCGCGGAAACGCCCTTCAGGTGCGCACGAATCGCGTTCATGCCGATGCCATAGAGGAACGCCGCGGATGTGCCGGCGAGGGCGGCCGGGCCGACACTGCCGCCAGCGGTTTTGTCGCTCGCAAGGACCGCCACGCCAATAAAGCCCAGGAGCAGTCCCACGGCGCGGCGCTGTCCGATCTGCTCACCGTAGAAGATGAACGCGACCAGCGCCGTAAACATTCCCGTCATCGAGTTCGTGATCGCCCCGATCCCGGCGGGAGCGCGTTCCGCCCCCCACGCGAAAAGGACGAACGGAATTGCCGAGTTCACCGCCGCGATCCATGTCAGGTGGAGCCATAGCCGCGGCCGCGTGAATTGCGCGCGCGCTTTCCACAAAAATGGCAGCAACACGAGCGCGCCCAGGACCAGGCGCACTTCCACCAGCGCGAAAGGACCGAAATCACCGGCCGCGACGCGCATGAACAAGAAAGATCCGCCCCAGATGGCACCTAGCAGCGTCAACTCGATCGGTGTCAGCCAGCGAGCTGTCTGGCCCTCAGTCGCGCTCTCGAGAGGCGCGACGCAGGCCTCGCGCGGGCGCGCTGTGGTGAGTTCGGACGACGACATGAGCAACGAATCTCCTGAAGCTCGGGTGCCCCAGCAGCGCGGCGCCATTCTCTCGCGTGGCCCGCATTTCGCAAGGGCAAGTTGGCGCCAATTGAGGTCACTGCGACCTATGGACCGGTGCGGCCCGGCGGAGGCGTCGGCGCGCGGACGATTGAGTCATAATATGCCCTATGCTCAGCTCCACTGAACGTTTCTCGACTCGAGTCGAGGACTACATCAAGTATCGTCCCAGTTACCCCCCTGCCGTGCTGGAGCTGCTGCGCGTGAGATGCGGCCTCGCAGCGACAGCCACCGTCGCCGATATCGGCTCCGGCACCGGCATCCTGACGGAGTTGCTGCTCGAGACGGGCGCACACGTTTTCGCGGTCGAGCCCAACAAGGAGATGCGCGAGGCGGCGGAGCGGCTCTTGAGCGACTACGGACGCTTTCGCAGCGTGAACGGCACCGCCGAAGCGACCACGTTGCCACAGGCGAGTGTTGATCTCATCACCGCGAGCCAGGCTTTTCACTGGTTCGATGTGCCGAAGGCGCGTCGCGAGCTCACCCGGGTGCTCAAGCCCCAGGGCTGGGTCGTGCTCATCTGGAACGAGCGGCCGCCGGATGCGGGAGCTTTCCTGGATGAGTATGACAACCTGCTCCGGCGCCATGCGGCCGATTTCGACCGCGTGACCCGCATGCGCGCGGATGAGGCAAAAATCCGTGAATTTTTCGGCCGCCGGCCGCAGAGCGCGGTGTTTGCATACCAGCAGGTCTTCGATTTCGCGGGTCTCAAGGGTCGTCTCATGTCCTCCTCCTACGCGCCCGAGCCGGGCCATCCCGAGCACGAGCCCCTGATCGCAGGGCTGCGTGCCCTGTTCGAGCGCCACAATCGCGCGGGCAAGGTCGTTTTTCCCTATCGCACCCTGGTGTACTACGACCGGCTCGACTAATGTCAGGAGCGCGATGCGCGTGAACAGCTCTGCCGCACGATCGGCCGAAATCCTCGTTGCGTTCGTGTTGCTGGCCAGTGCGCTCCTGACACAGGCGCGAGGCGCGCCGCTCCCACCCGTGATCGATCCGGCGATCACGACCGATCCGCCGCGGGATCCGGGCCATCCGGCGGCGATGTATCAGCTGGCGATTCCCAGTCACGAGGCGACGGTGTTCGGGGTGTTCTACCGCGCTTCGGGCGGTGATCCGCATCCCACGGTGTTGTTGTTGCACGGGCTGCCGGGTTTCGAGCAGAACGGCGATCTCGCCCAGACCCTGCGCCGGGCGGGTTGGAACGTGTTGATTTTCCACTACCGCGGCGCCTGGGGCAGCGGTGGCACGTTCTCGTTCGCCAACTGCGTGGAGGACGTGCGCGTGGTGCTGGGGTACCTGCGCGCGCCGGCCAATGTCGCGCGTCTCGGCATCGATCCGCGGCGCCTGGCGTTGATCGGCCACAGCATGGGTGGTTTTCTGGCGGGCCTGGGACTGATGCGGGACGAGGCGGTGTTGGGAGCGGCGCTGCTCTCGGCCTGGAACCCAGGCGCCTTTGCCACCCGGCCCTCAGCGGAGCTGGACAAACAACAGCTCGAGGAGTTCCGGGGTGATGTCGGACCGCTCGCCGGCACGAGTCCGGAAGAATTGCTGGAGGAGGCGAAGAAGAATGCCGCGGCATGGGACCTTGCGGCGCACGCGAGCCTCTGGAAATCCCGACCCGTACTGATCGTGGAATCCGAGGATTTCCTGCGCGCCGATGACGCGGCGATCGCGGCGGCCGCGCGCAAGAACCCGGGCGCGCAAATTACCGAAGTGCAGATGTCGACCGACCACTCCTACTCGGACCATCGGATCGCTTTGGCCGCCACCTTGCTGGGGTGGCTCAAGCAGCTCGAGCCGCCCCGTCAGCCGCGCCACTCTGATCGGGCTCGGCAGGACGACTCGCGCTAAACGGCTTGGTCGTGGCTTATGGGCCCTCGTCAGGCGTGCAGCAGCGTCGCGAGCTCGTGAAAATGATCCAGCGTGGCGATGCTGGAGATCTCGGCGATGGGGCCGCGATGATACCCATAGGTCATGAGGACGAAGGGCACGTTGGCCGCTTGCGCGGTGGCGGCGTCCACCTCGCTGTCGCCGACCATGAGGGTCGCCGGTCGGGTCGCTCCGAAGCCATCGATGACGGCCAGCAAAGCCCGCGGGTCGGGCTTACGGTAGGGGAGCGAGTCACCCGCCACGATTTGCGCAAAGTACCGTTCGATATCGAGGCGCTCCAGGATCATTTGCGTGAGGCGGTTGGGCTTGTTGGTGCAGATCGCGAGCGTGAGTCCTGCTGCCTGGAGTCGCTCGAGCGTCTCGGGGACTGCAGCGAACGTGCGCGTGCCCGCGGTCGGCTCGGCTTCGTAGTGCTCCAGAAAAGTTGCGAGCGCCTGGGTCGGCTCGGCGGTCACACATTGACGGGCGGCAAGCGCGCGGGCAATCAGCGCCGCGGCGCCATCGCCGACCATGGACCTGATTTCGGACAGCGTGAGGGGTGCGCAGCCCAGGTCCGCCAGCATGAGATTCACCGCGCGGTGCATGTCGGGGGCGCTATCGATGAGAGTACCGTCCAAGTCGAAAACCAGCAGGCTGGGCTGCAATCGCTCGCTCCGGCGTCGTCTGTCACGAGGTTCAGCGTTGTATCGCACGCGACGCGTGCTCACAAGCGGCGTAAGGCGGGGTTGAGGCCCTTCCGAAGAGGTAACCCAGATGAAGTTTGCCGAGCTCAGACCGGGGATGGTCTTCAGCGGTGGGCGCCGGGGGCCGATCACCGAGCAGGAAATCATTGAGTTCGCGAGCCGGTACGATCCGCAGTGGTTTCATACCGATCCGACGCGAGCAGCCCGCAGCCGCTGGCAGGGACTGATTGCCAGTGGTTGGCACACGTGCGCCATCGCCATGCAACTGCTCGTGACTCACGTGCTGGGCGATTCCGAGTCCATCGGCTCGCCGGGATTGGAGCAGGTGCGCTGGCCGAGCCCGCTGCGGCCGGGCGATGCGCTGGAGTTGCAAGTGCAGGTCCTGGAGACGCGGATCTCCAGCTCCGGGAAGGTGGGCAGCGTGCGTTGGCGTTGGGTGCTGACCACCCAGGCCGGCGCGCAGGTGCTCGACCTGATCGGCACCAGCTTGTTCGAGTTGGCCTTGCCGGCCAACTCGAACAAATTGGCCGGCAAGGCCTGATCGTATTATTATGGCGATAATAATACCGTGACGCGGCCGTGGAGACGGCCAGGTGAGGCATTCCATCATGTCACGTTTGTACATCACCGCCGCGACCGAGTTGCGCATCGATTTCGGGGATGGCAGGTGCTATGCCTTGCATCCGCTGTGGCTACGCGAGCGTTGTCTCGATGAGAAGACGTTCGACCTGCGCACCGGACAACGACTGGTCGACCCGTCCGACATGGACCTGGAGATGAAGTTGACTGCGCTCGCGGAGCCCGAGCCGGGACGCTTCCGGGTCCGCTTCAGCGACGGGCACGAGGCGGACTTCCTCGCCCGCGATATTCTCGCTGAAGCAGCGCTGCCATCCGGGGATCATGACATTCCAAGCCCGCGCCTGTGGGACGGGACCCTCGCCAGAGTGCCGCGTGCGCAATGGTCCGCGCGGCCGGCGGATCGGGAGCTCGCTGGTTGGCTGACGGATTTCCTGGAGTATGGATTTCTGATCTTTTCCGCTGTACCCGTCGCGCCACGCACCGTCTTGCAGGTTGCCGCGACCTTCGGCTTCACACGCGAGACCAACTTTGGGGCGCTATTCGAGGTTCGCTCGGTACCGGCGGCGAATGATCTGGCGTATACGTCGCTGCCGTTGGATCCGCATACTGACAATCCCTATCGCTCGCCCGTTCCCGGTGTGCAGCTGTTGCATTGTCTTGCCAATGAGACCGCCGGCGGACTCTCGACGCTGGTGGACGGCTTCGCGGCCGCCGAGGCTTTGCGCCAGCGCGACGCGGCGGCTTTCAAACTGCTGGCGAGCACGCCCGTCAGGTTCCGTTTTCGGGATGCGACGACCGAGCTGGTGGCCAGCGCGCCGCTCATCGAGCTGGATGTCGCCGGGCGCTTGCAAGCGGTGCACTTCAGCCCGCGATTGGACTTCGTGCCGATCGGGCCGCCGGAGGTCCTGAGCGCCTACTATCGCGCGCGGCGGGCGTTCGATCAGCTGCTGCGCTCACCGCAATTCGAGATCCGCTTCCTGCTGAATGCCGGCGAGCTGCTCATCATGGACAACTGTCGGCTGTTGCATGGGCGCACGGGGTTCGACCCCGCCCAAGGGCTGCGCCACCTGCAGGGTTGTTATATCGATATCGACGGGCCGCGCAGTTTGTACCGGGTTCTGCGGCGCCGCCTGGGGAGGGCATGACGTGCAAGGATCCATTGTCAGTTTTCGCCGCATGGAGGACGGTACTCGCGAGGACTACCTGCTCCTGGACCAGTCGGAGCGGACCTACGCGGCCGGGTTGCCGGAGCGGGTTCTGGAGGCCGTGCGTAAGCTCGATCACTCGCTCGAGGGCTATCCGGTCAGCCGGCTCGGACACTCGCTGCAGGCCGCGACGCGAGCGCTTGCCGATGGAGCGGATGACGAGTTGTTGGTCGCAGCACTCATCCACGACATCGGGGACGAGCTCGCGCCGTACAACCACGCGGAGCTCGCGGCCGCCGTGCTGAGGCCGTACGTGCGCCCGGAGGTGACCTGGATAGTCGAGCAGCATGGGTTGGTGCAGTCTTATTACTACGCTCATCACCTCGGTGGCGACCGCAATGCGCGGGACCGACTAAAGGGTCACCCCTGGTACGGCGCGTGCGAGAGATTTTGCGCCCGCTGGGACCAGGTGTCGTTCGATCCTGACTATCCGACGAAGCCCCTGGAGGTGTTTGAGCCCGCGGTACGGCGGATCTTCAGTCGGGAGGCGCATGATCCACGGTATGCGAGGGAGGAGGGGCCTATTCCTAAGTCATTGTTTTAAGTGGATCTGTTCCGGGACGCCGAAATAGGTGTAGTTTATGGAGTGACGGAGCGCGATCGCCGGCGGGCGCCGGCAGGCGGATGGAAACGTCGAGGGGGAATGGTATTCGCGCGGTCGGCCGAGCGCGGCGAGTGGTTCTGGCACTGACCTGGGGTGTGGTCAGTGCTTCGCTGTTGATGTGGTCGACGGCGGCCGCGGCTACTGAGAGCACGCAACCTGTACCCGCCGTCGGCGCCGTGGGCCTGCCAATTCCCAATCCGGCGCTTTCCGAACCCGATATGTCGCAGGTGGTGGTCGAAGCCCCGGAACCTCGGTTTGCCGCCCCGACCTTGCGTGATCGGATTGGACGCATCTGGGCGCCTGTCCTCATCAATGGTCGTGGCCCTTACCGGCTCGTGCTGGATACCGGCGCCACCCACTCAGCGATCATTGCGCAGGTCGCCGACAGTCTGGGAATTTCGCTCGCGGCGGCTTCCACGGTGCGGGTCACCGGGGTGACTGGCTCGGCGCTCGTGCCGACCGTCTCGGTCGACCGGATGGAGGTCGGTGACTTGTCCGTCGATTCCACCATGCTGCCGATCGTGGCCGACGTATTCGGTGGCGCGCAGGGGGTTCTCGGCACTGAAGGGTTATCGGACAAGCGCATCCTCATCGATTTCGGCCGGGACCGGGTGGTGATCACCCGCTCGCGCGGTAGCATCGAGCGCAGCGGCTTCACGACCCTGCCTTTACGCCAGCTCCGCGACCACCTGTTGGCCCTGGATGTGCGTGTCGGTGGTGTGCGGGCGAAGGCGGTGATCGATACGGGTGCGCAGGTCAGTATCGGCAACACTGCATTGCGGAGCGCGCTGGAGCGGCATGGCCGCAGGGACGTGAAAAAGGAAGAAATCGAGGGCGTAACGTTGGATGTCGCCCACGGCGACATGATGCAAGCTCCACCCATAGAAGTGGGAACGTTGCAGTTCAACGGCGTCTATATCACTTACGGCGACATGTACATTTTCGATCGCTGGCACTTGCTGCGCGAGCCGACCCTCGTTCTGGGCATGGACGTGCTTGGGACGGTGGATGTACTGGTCATCGACTACAGGCTGCACGAGCTGCAGATCCGGTTGCGGCATTCGTAACCTGCGCCGTTCGTAATAAGATCAGCTGATGAGGGCACCTGAGAGAGTAGTCTGGCAGGATACGGCTGTCGTGGTACTCGCTACCGCGGCCATCACGGTCCTGAGCGTCGAGCTGGATTTGAGCGAGGCGCTGCGCCGCTGGACCGCTCCCTGGGAGCGGTTCCAACTCGATGAGCTGCCGGCCGTGCTCGTCGTGTTGGCGGCCGGGCTGGCCTGGTTCGCCGTGCGCCGCTATCTCGATGCGGGACGCGAGCTCCGCCGACGCAAGCTCGTCGAAGCGCAGCTCGAGGCCGCTCTGGCGGACAATCGCCGCTTGTCGCAGCAGTACGTCCAGCTTCAGGAAGCCGAGCGCAAGAGCCTCGCGCGAGAGTTGCACGATGAGCTAGGGCAGTATCTCAACGTCATCAAGCTGGACGCGGTGGGAATCCGCGACGGCCGCCCCGAGGAAAGTGCGGCCCTGCGCGAACGGGCGCAAGGCATCGTGGCCAACTGCAATCACATCCACGCGGCTCTCACGGCGTTGCTGCGGCAGCTACGGCCGGTGGGGCTGGACGATCTCGGGTTGGGCGCAGCACTGGAGCATTGTGTCGCTACCTGGCGCTCGCGTGCCCCGCAGGTGAGCTTTGCCCTGGAGCTGGTTGGGGGACTCGATGATCTCGACGAGGCGTTGACCCTGACCGTCTACCGCCTGGTGCAGGAGGGCTTGAACAACGTCGCGAAGCATTCAAACGCTCGACGCGTGACGTTGCGGATCGCAAGAGGCAAAGCCGCCGCCATTGCCGATCAGGATGCCCTCGCACTGAGCGTCACTGACGATGGCGTAGGCGCGGATCTGGGAGTCCCGAGCTCGGGACTGGGGCTCGTCGGAATGCGCGAGCGGGTCGCTGCTCTGCGCGGCCGCCTGGAAGTCACGAGTGAGCGGGGCAAGGGCTTTCAACTCAGCGCCTGGATTCCAGTCGCCAGCGCCGACGAGCGGGGCTGATGGTCGGCCCGATCACTGTGCTCCTCGTGGATGATCACGCGGTTGTGCGCGAGGGTTATCGGCGCTTGCTCGAGCGAAATGCCGCGATCACCGTCTTGGGCGAAGCCGCGAATTGCGCGCAAGCGTACGAGCAAGCGATCGCTTTGCGGCCCGATGTCATTGTCATGGACATTGCCCTTCCAGGCGTGAGCGGTATCGAGGCAATGCGTCGCATCCTCGCCCGCCGCCCAGAGCAACGGGTACTGGTGTTCAGCATGTACGACGATGTCATCTTTCCGGCCCGAGCCCTGGAAGCGGGCGCTCGGGGCTATGTGAGCAAAGCCAGCGCGCCGGAAGTGCTCGTGGACGCAATCTCGGCCGTCGCGCGGGGCGAGCGTTACCTTAGCCCGGACGTTCAGAAATTGATGGCTCAAACCTCCAGTCACGCGAAGTCGCTGGTGAGCACACTCACGCCGCGGGAGTTCGAGGTTCTACGGCTTCTCGTACGCGGTGATACGGTGAAGGGCATTGGCGAGAAGCTCGGCTTGTCTGAAAAGACGGTCGCGAACCACCAGTCGGTGATCCGGGAGAAGCTGGGGGCTCGCAATGGAGTGCAGCTCGCGCGGGCGGCGATCGAGCTCGGATTGCCCCTGTGAGGCTCGCGAGCACGTGTAAATTGTGCCGTGCGCGACCGGGAGGTCTGTAATTTCGGTACACCGCGGTGGATAAATCACTGGATATCGGAGGATAACTGTTCAGGTTATCCACACTTGCCCGACTGGGCACTCACCAACACGGCACGATTACAAACTGCCGAAAGGTCCAACAATGATCAGAGTCAGCGTCCTCTATCCCAACTCGGCCGGCGCCACTTTCGACATGGCGTACTACACCGGCAAACATCTGCCGATGGTGCAGAAGCTGGTCGCCGGCTGCAGGGGGATCGCGGCCGAGAAGGGCGTGGCCGGTGGGACGCCGGGCTCGAAGCCGACCTACATCGCCATCGGGCACCTGCTGTTCGATTCGGTCGAGGCGTTTCAGCGCGGCTTGGCGCCGGTCGCGTCCGAGGTCCTCGGCGACATTCCCAACTATACCAACACCCAGCCGGTGCTCCAGATCAGCGAGATCACGCTCTAGCTCTGGCTACACCGTGGCCGTGCGTTGGAACCGCCCTTGCAACTCCTGGCGTACCAGGGCAAGCGGAGAGATTTATGGCGGGCAAGAACACGGCCGTGTTCGGGATTTATCGAACGCCGGTGGACGCGGAGCGGGGCGTGGATACGCTGATCGCCGCCGGCTTTCCGAGCGCTGATATCTCGGTGTTGCTGCCGGATAACCGTAGCAGCAAGGACTTCGCGCACCAGAAGGAGACGAAGGCGCCCGAAGGCACGACCGCCGGCGTGACGGCGGGGGGCCTGGTGGGCGGGACTCTGGGGGTGCTGGCCGGCATCGGCGCCCTGGCGATTCCAGGGATCGGTCCTTTGATCGCCGCTGGGCCGATCGTGGCCGGACTCGCGGGTCTGGGCGTTGGTGGGGCGGTGGGCGGCTTGGTCGGGGCCTTGGTGGGGATGGGCATTCCCGAGTACGAGGCGAAGTTATACGAGGGGCGGGTCCGTAACGGCGGTGTGCTGCTGGCGGTCCACTGCGATAGCGCCGCAACGGTCACTCGCGCCAAGGATCTGTTGAGGGGCAGCGGCGCCGAAGACATTGCCTCCAGCGGCGAGGCGAGCGGGTCGCGACCGCCGCCGGAGCCGCCGCGGCCGGAAACGGGCGCCCGGCACTAGCCGATCCGCGTGGCCGCGAGCCTCTCCTCGTCCAGCGAGTAGCCCATCCCGGGCGCATCCCCGAGATTGAGCCACCCGTCGGAATCGGCGCGCCAAGGCTGTGTCATCATGTAGTCCCGACGATCGAGGTCCCATTCGGGTGGATCATAGGGAAACTCCAGGAATGGCGCGTCGACCAACCCGGCGACCAGGTGAGCGTTGGCGACAACTCCCATCCCGTTCGTCCAGGTGTGCGGAGTGAACGTGAGATTATGCTCCTGCGCCAGGGTTGCTATGCGTCGCAGACCCGTGATGCCGCCCACCAGGGCGACGTCCGGCTGCACGACGTCAACACAACCGCTCGTAACGAGATCCCGGAGCTCGTGCAACTGGCGAGTCATCTCGCCGGCGGCGATTCGTACATCAGTTGCTGCGCGCAGCGCCTTCATTCCTTCGCGATCGCCGCGATGTAATGGCTCTTCCATCCACAAAACGCCGAGGCGCTCGAGCTCGCGAGCGACCGGCAACGCATCCTTCAGGGTCCACGGAGTTTGCGTATCCCACGGCATCCGCCAGCCTTGGTTGCAATCGACCATCAACTCCAGTCGTGTGCCGACGCGCGCGCGGATCGCTTCCAGCGCCTTGATGTCGTCCCGCCAGTGACCGCGATGAAAACGGACTTTCAGCGCTTTGAAGCCCCGCGCGAGGTATCGTTCGGCGGTTTCCGCCATCGCACCGGGGTCGCGCAGCGTGCCGGAGGAAGCGTAGGCGCGCACGCGGCTCGCAAGGCCGCCCAGGAGCTTCCAACACGGTTGCCCGGTGATCTTGCCTGCGAGATCCCAGAGCGCGAGATCCAACGGCCAGCAACGGCCGTAGTGGAAATCGATGTTGGACAGCACGCGGTAGTGTCGCTCGAGCGCCAGGGCGTCTGTGCCGAGGAACAGGCTCTCGTGACCGTCGAAGCCGAGCATCTTGTCACCAGAGCCGAGCCCGACCAGCCCAGTGTCGGTCGTCACACGAACGATCGTCGCATCGAAGGCGACTCGCGGCTGGGTATCCCAACTCGCGTGAAAGGGCGGATCGAGCTTCAGCCGGTGGTGGCTGATGGCGATGGCGACGATGCGATGAGTTGCCGAGCTCATTTGTAGGCCGTCCAGACGGTCTTCAGATCCATGTACTTGTCGATCGCATGATAGGAGCGATCACGGCCGAATCCGGACTGTTTGAAGCCGCCGAACGGCGTTGCCAGCGAGGAACGGTCGAAGGTGTTGACCCATACGGTACCGGCCCTGAGCGCACCCGAGAGGCGATGCGCGACATTCATGTCTGAAGTCCACACGGCCGCGGCCAGACCATAGATGGTGTCGTTGGCCAGCCGAATGGCTTGCGACTCGGAGGCGAAGGTCGTCATCGTAAGCACCGGCCCAAAGATCTCCTCGCGCGCAACCCGCATGTCGGGTTGCACATTGTCGAGAACGGTCGCTTCGACGTAGTACCCGCCATACTCCTCGAACGCCCGTTTCCCGCCGAGCGCGACGCGCGCACCTTGCGACACGCCACTATCGATGTACCCCAATACGCGCTGCATGTGACCCTGGTCAATGAGCGCGCCCATTTGCGTGGTTGGTTCAAAAGGATGTCCGAGCGGAATCGTGGCCGCGACGCCGGCTATGGCTTCGATGAGAGCGTCCTTGACGCTCTCGTGCACAATTACACGTGAGCCCGCATGACAGGTCTCTCCCGCATTGTAGTAGATACCCCATGCGATTCCGGAGGCGGCCGCTTCGAGATCCGCATCCTTCATGACCACGTGCGGGCTCTTGCCTCCACATTCCAGGGCTACGCGTTTCATGTTGGACTCGCCCGCGTACCGTAACATCAGCTTGCCGACCTCGGTGGAGCCGGTGAAAGTCACCATATCGACATCGGCGTGCAGCGCAAGCGGTTTTCCGGCTTCCTCACCGAAGCCGGGCACCACATTCAGCACGCCAGCCGGTAGGCCAGCCTCGAGCGCCAACTCGCCGAGCCGGATGGCCGTGAGCGGCGACTGTTCAGCGGGCTTCAGGACCACGGAGTTGCCCGCGAGGAGGGCGGGGCCGAGCTTCCACGCACTGATAATGAGGGGATAGTTCCATGGCACGACGGCGCCGACTACCCCAAGGGGCTCGCGCCGCACGAGCGCGAGCTCGTGGGGTGCTGTTGGGGCCACTTCGTCGTAGAGCTTGTCTGCGAATTCGGCATAGTACGCAATGCAGTCGGCGGCGAAAGTCACATCGACATTCACCGAGTTCAGAATTGGCTTGCCGACGTCCAACGTCTCCAGGATCGCCAGGCGATCAATATCGTCACGGATGAGCTGCGCGAACCGCTGCAGTGTTCTTTTCCGAGTGCTCGGATCGGTGCGGCGCCACGTCCCCGCATCGAAAGCCATGCGGGCCGCGGCGACCGCTGCGTCGATGTCGGTGTGGCCGCACCGTGCTACTTCCGCCACGACCCGGCCGTTGATTGGGCTTATGTCTTCAAACGTCCTGCCATCGGTTGCTCCGACGAGCTTCCCGTTGATCAACGCGCGGCCTTCCGGTCGCGTGGTCGAGGCAAGGTGCTCCCAGTCCTTGCGGGTGCGTTTAGCATCAGGGATTGACATCATCAGCTCTCGGTCAACATGAGGTGGGCGAAACGCAGCAGATCGGAATCGAGCACTGGGCGGCGGTTCGAGCGTCGCATGGCGGAGTTTTCCGGTCGCGCCATTTGCGCGGCGAGCTGCTCGGCGGTGATTCCGTCATACCCCTCGCCGGACAGGGAGATCTTGATACCGACATCCCGGATCAGGCGGTCGACGGCAGTCGGTAGCTTGCGTGGACTTGGAGTCTCGCCCATGGCAGCGGCGACGGCAGCGTAACAACCGTCGTCCTCTTCGATGTTCCAGGGCAGGGTTGCGCGCAGCGCCAAACCGACAACCCGACCGTGGTGTATGGGACGCAGCGATGCCAACGCGTGTCCGATGTTATGCGCGATGGCGGTGCCGCAGTTATCGATGGCGATACCCGCCAAGGTGGCCGCCCATTGCACCCCCGCCCGTGCGTCGATGTCGCTGGGCGCCTCGACCGCGCGCCGCAGGTGTTTGACGACGAGCCGAATCGCTTCGTGACAGTAAAGATTGTTGGCGCTGTTGGCATTGGCGTTGGTCGCCGCCTCGATGGCGTGGACGAGCGCGTCCACTCCGGTTGCGGCGGTCAAATGCGCGGGCAAGCCCGTGGTCAGCACGGGATCGAGCACCACCACGTCAGCTTTGATCTCTTCACCCCAGAGCCAGATCTTCCTGTGGCCGGCATCGCTCAGAACGGCCGTCCGAGTCGTCTCGGAGCCGGTACCGGAGGTGGTGGGCACACAGACGTTGACGACAGCGGACTTCGGGAAGGGATTTGCGCAAAGACCATAGTGGCTCGCGCCGGGGCGTCCGCCGCAAATCGCGGCCACGGTCTTGCCGACATCGAGTGCGGATCCTCCACCGAGGGAGACCACGGCGGTAGCGTTCTCGCCGCGAGCCACCTCGGCGGCGGCATCCACCTGGGCCATGGTGGGATCACTCTGGATGTCCTCGAACAGCGCGACGCCGAGGCCTGCCTGCTGAAGCGCCGAGCGGGCCGTCTCGACCATGCCCGTCGCGCGCAGGCCGGGGTCCGCCACGAGCAGCACGGCGGCCCCCCGGGGTACCAACTCGGCGACGAGGGCGCCGATCGTGCCCAGCGCGCCCGCGCCTTGCACGATCCGGGGAACCCGATCCAGTGTAATGGTGGTCATAGGGGAGAGGAGCCCGTTGGCCGTTGCGGAGCTCACGAAGGCTAGTCAGGCGCGTCCCCTGGGCAAAGCCGAGAAATTGGCTACCCGCATCGAAAAAAGGCATTGGAATCGAGAGGGTCGCGGCGCGAGGCTACAATAGCCCAGGAGCGCGCTTTCGCGCACTCTACAGGAGCGCTTCATGGTGAAGAAGACGATCGACAGACGCTGGCTCCCGTTGAATGCGTTGCGCGCCTTTGAAGGGGTCGCGAAGCATGGCAGCTTCACCGCCGCGGCCAACGCGCTGCTGATCTCACAAAGCGCTCTGTCCCGCCACGTGATCGCGCTGGAGCGGCTGACGGGAGTGCAACTGTTCGAGCGCAAGCCGCATGCGCTCCAACTCACCAAGGCGGGCCAACACCTCCTGCCGGCGGTCATGAAATCTTTCGACCGCCTCGAGTATGCGTTGGATGACATCCGCAACGAGGGCGCGCCGGCGCAACGCACCCTGCGGGTGCAGATGCCACCGAGCTTCGCGGTCCAGCTCGCCGTGCCCATCCTGCGCGACTTTCGCACGGCCTGTGCTGAAGTTGATATCGACCTGATCAGTCCATATGGCGTCGGGCCGCCGCTCGGAGATGTCGACGTGGCTGTCGTGTACTCGCGCCCGAGCGTGACGGATCTGGTAACGGATCTGTTGTGGCAGGAGCGACCGAGCATTCTGTGCCATCCGGCGGTGGCTGCGCGGCATGCCGGCAAGAGTCTCGGCGAGCTCATCGAGGCGAACGAGATCGTGCATGTCCGCATTGCCGACATGCCGCGTCATCACGTGTGGTCGCAGTTCGTCCGCCAGCTTGGATTGGCGGTCAACTATGACCGCGGCCTGGTGTTCGATACCGCGGTACTGGCAGTGCAGTACGTGCTCAGTGGGCAGGGGCTCGCCCTGGTCGATACCAACCTGTTCAGTGAGGAAATCCGCAGCGGACGACTCGTCCGGCCATTCGATGTCTCGTTGGACGATGGCTATGGCTACTACCTGATCACGCACCCCGAAGGGTTGAGCGATACGGCGATCGCACTGTTCCGGTCGTGGCTCATCGAGCGTTTTGGAACCCGTGTGCCCGCTGCCGCGCCCGCGGTGCATCTGGCCGTTTCCAATGAGTGAGCCGCCCGCGGGCGCGCTCGAAAACAACGACCACAGTCGGTTGCATTCGGCCGCCCGGCCGCTGGTCCAGGACGCGCTCCGGGCTGGCACCGATCGGCGCAGCGTCCTGCGAGTGCTCTCCTGGTTGGGTGTTTCGGCCGCCTCCGCGCGGGCTGTTTTGGGGTTACCGGCCGGGGGGCCGCGGCCGGCCCAGAGCCGCCAAAGCGAGACTCCCCGGCAGGGCGGAACCCTGCGATTCGTCTGCTCGGTGCAGCAGATGACCGACCCGGCCACGACGACGTGGATCGAAGCCTCGAACCTGTTCCGCAACTCGTTGGAGTTCCTCACGTATGTCGATTCGGACAACGTGACTCATCCCTACCTCGCCGAGAGTTGGCACCCGTCCGATGACTTGAAGACCTGGGAGTTCAAGCTCCGGGAGGGCGTGCGCTGGTCGAACGGCGACCGGCTCACCGTCGCCGACGTGGCGTTCAACATCAAGCGCTGGATCGCCCCCAGCTCCAAATCACCCAATCGCACCACGTTCGCGCCGATCACGGGCATCGAGGCGCTCGATGAGCTGCGATTCCGGTTGCACCTGTCCCGGCCGGTCTGCTCCCTACCCGAACAATTATACGCGGCAAACTGCGCCATCCTGCATCGAAGCTTTGAGGAGCGGGGCGGCAACTGGCCGCGCGACCCTGTCGGTACGGGGCCTTTCCAACTCACCGACTATCACGTGAGTCGCATCGCCGTGTTCAAACGCCGGCGCGACTACTGGGGCTCCCCCGCATATCTCGACGAGATCCGCTATCTCGACCTGGGCACCGAGATCGCTACCCATGTCGCCGCGCTCGCGGCGGGGCAGGTGGACCTGTTGTATCGGGTTACCATCTCGGAGCTCGATCTCGTGAAGCGCTTCCCTTCCATGCGGTTGCTGACCGAGCCGTCCGCGCAGACCCTGGTCATGCGGATGCAGCAGGACCAGAAACCGTATGACGACGTTCGCGTGCGCAAGGCAGTCGTGCTCTCCTGCGACAGGGAGCAGATGCTGCGCCTCGCGTATCGCAACTATGGCGTGCTGGGCGAA
Source organism: uncultured Steroidobacteraceae bacterium (assembly GCA_964400085.1). Classification (GTDB taxonomy): domain Bacteria; phylum Pseudomonadota; class Gammaproteobacteria; order Steroidobacterales; family Steroidobacteraceae; genus 13-2-20CM-66-19. Next base: position 20,509 of record CAYNTW010000001.1, read on the forward strand.
CACCACCAGGTCGCGCCGTTTCATCCGGACTACTTCCGACTGCCCCCGATCAAGCGCGATGTGGCCGCCGCGCGGCGTCTGCTCGCCGAGGCGGGCCATCCCGACGGCATCGATCTGACCCTCGCCCTCGGCAACACCCAAGGTCGCTACGAGCAGGATACGGCGCAGGTGCTGCAACAGAACTGCGCGGAGGCGGGCATTCGATTGGCCCTCCGGGTCCTGCCGGCGGCGGAGTATTGGACCATCTGGGACAAGGTCCCTTTTGGCGTGAGCTACTGGGGGCATCGACCGCTCGGGATCATGGCTCTCGAGCTCGCCTATCGCTCGGGCTCGGTGTGGAATGAAAGTCACTTTGCAAATCCCCGCTTCGACGCGGCGCTCGATAAGGCCTTGGGCATCCTCGACCCGCGGCAACGCTCGCTGGCGATGGGGGATGCGGAGCGCATTCTTCAAGAGGAAGCGGTCATGGTGCAGGCGTACTTCCCGAGAAAATTCACGGCGGCCAGCCAGCGTGTGCGGGGTTTCCGCGCCGACCCGCAGGACTACTACCGCATGGACGGGGTATGGCTGGCGTGAGTGGCTGGCTGCTGCGCAGAGTGGCTGGCATGGTGTTGACCATGCTTACCGTATCGTTCCTGGTGTTCGCCGTTCTCGAGTTCAACATCGACGACGTCGCGGTCAAAGTCCTCGGTCAGTTCTCGACGGCGGACCAGCGCCTGGCCTGGTTGCAGGAAAATGGCTACACCGCGCCCTTCCTGCTCAGATATCTACGTTGGCTCGGAGAGTTCATCACCGGAAACTGGGGCACCTCAACGTACTATCGCGAGGACGTGCTCACCCTGATGCTTCCGAGGTTGGGAGCATCGGGGCTACTTGCCGGAGCGGCGCTGTTGGCGATCGTGCCCGTGGGGCTCGTCATGGGGGTGATCGCGGGAGTTCGCGAGGGCTCCGTCATCGATCGCCTGGTCTCGGTATTCGCGATCGTCACCACCTCGATTCCCGAATTCGCATCCGCGGTATTTCTGACGGCCGCGTTTGTATTCTGGCTGGGCTGGCTGCCTGGAGTGAGCACCATGGCGGACGGCTTTCACCTGCGCGAGCTGATATTGCCAGTCAGCGTCCTCACTTTGTATTCCGCAGGGTACATCGCGCGCATGACTCGGTCGAGCATGGTGGATGTCATGCAGTCGCCCTACATACGAACCGCGCGCCTGAAAGGCAATTCGATGCGTCGGGTGATCGTGCGTCACGCCTTGCGCAACGCGCTGATCACGCCCGTCACCGTGATCATGCTGCAGATCCCATGGCTCTTGTCAGGGGTCATCGTCGTCGAGGTGTTCTTCGCTTACCAGGGATTCGGCACTTTGTTGTACCAGGCCGCCTTGAACACCGATATCGATCTCATCGAGGCCTGCACGATGGTGAGTGTCGCCGTGGTGGTTGTCACGCAGGTGGTCTCGGATCTGCTCTATGCCGGGCTCAATCCGCGAATGTCCTTGCGCTCTCTCGGACGCTCTTCGGGTGCGCGATGAGGGTTCGAAACGCCTGGCTCAAATCCCTTGCGCGCCCAACGCCCGCGATCGGCGCCCTGCTGGTAGTCGGATGGTTGATGGTCGCCTTGCTGTCTCGAGTGTTGGCGCCTTACGACCCATTGCACAGCATGATTCCCCTCATGACACCAGGAGCGCGCGGCCCGGATGGCGCCGTGTTCTGGCTTGGGACGGACGCCCTCGGTCGTGATGTGCTGTCCCGCCTGATTTTCGGGGCGCGCACCGTGGTCGTGGTGGCCACTGCGGCGACCTTGACAGCGTATGCCGTGGGTATCAGCACTGGGTTGCTCGCCGGCTATTTTCGCGGCCGCGTGGACACTGCGCTATCGTTCTTTGCGAACGTGATTCTTTCGTTTCCGGTCCTCGTGCTCTACATCGTGATCATCGTCGCCCTCGGGGCGTCGGCTGCGAATGTTGTTCTTGCCGTAACCTTCGGTAGCGCGCCGGCCATATTTCGCATCGTGCGGGCAATCACGATCGATCTGAGGAGCCGCGACTTCATCGCCGCGGCGATCACGCAGGGCGAGAGCACCTGGCGAATCCTGCTGGTGGAGATCCTGCCGAACTCCAGCGGCGCGTTGATCGTGGACTTCTGCCTGCGCCTTGGCTACTCCGCGATCACCATGGGCGTGTTGGGATTTCTCGGGTTGGGGTTGCCGCCGCCCACGCCTGATTGGGGCGGCATGGTAAACGAAGGCCGCACCATGGCGTTCGCGTTCCCACACCTCGTGCTGTTCCCCTGCCTGGCGCTGTCTTCGCTGGTGTTGGGTTTGAGCTTGCTGGCCGACGGGTTGCGCCAGTCGGCCGGCCGCATGCGGCGAGTCGGATGATGGCGCTCGCGACAGATGCCCTCGAGGCTCGGCCGATCCTCACGGTCGAGGGGCTTACGGTCGCACTACCGCGGGGATCGGATCGCGCCCTGGCCGTGGACAACGTCTCCCTCGAGCTGCGGCGGGGAGAGATCCTGTGCATCGTCGGCGAGTCCGGCTCCGGGAAATCCGCCTTGTCCGGCGCCATCATGGGAGCGCCCGCGCCCGGGCTCAAAGTCGTGGCCGGCAGTGTGCGCCTGGGCGAGCAGGAGCTGACCCGGCTTTCCGAGCGCGCCTGGTGTCGGATCCGGGGTCGTCGGATCGCGATGATTTTTCAAGAGCCGATGGCGTCCTTGAACCCCGTGATGACGGTTGGGGCGCAGATCATGGAGGTATTCGAGCTGCACGCACGGATGACCATCGCCGAGAGGCGCGAGCGAGCGCTGGCGCTCATCCGCGCGATGCAGCTGCCTGAGCCCGAGAGGATCGCGGCTTCCTACCCACATCAGCTCTCGGGTGGCCAATGTCAACGCGTGATCATTGCCATGGCGTTGGCAATGAACCCGGAGGTCCTCATTGCAGATGAGCCGACGACGGCGTTGGACGTCACCACGCAAGCCCAAGTCCTGAAACTCATCCGCGAGCTCCGCGCCATGCATGACCACGCGATCCTGTTCATCACACATGATTTCGGGGTGGTGGCGGAGATTGCCGACCGGATCGCGGTCATGCGTCACGGGCGTATCGTTGAGATTGGCGCGGCTCAGCGCGTTCTCACGCAACCCCAACATCCCTACACGCGTGAGCTGCTCGCAGCGGTGCCAAGTCTGGTGCCCCCTGCGATCGATGGGCGGGCGGGCGGCGCCACAGCGGTTTCCCCGAGCACCGTGCTTGCGGTCAGTGGCCTCTCGAAGAGCTATGGGCGGGTGCGCGCGGTCAATGAGATCTCGTTCGATCTCGAGCGTGGTACTACGCTGTCCATCGTGGGTGAGTCCGGTTGCGGGAAGAGCTCGCTCGCGCGCCTGATCGTGCGCCTTGCGGAGCCCACCGCCGGGCGCGTTGAGGTCAACGGCGGATGTTTTTTGAGCTTGCGAGGCCGCGAGCTCCGCGCCTCGTGTCGCGCCGTTCAGATGATCTTCCAGGACCCCTTCGGCTCGTTGAATCCGCTGCGTAGGGTGGGATCCGTGATCGAGCGGGCAGCCGTATTGGCCGGTGCGGACCGACGCACGGCCCGCGCTCGAGCCGCGGAGTTGATTGATCGAGTAGGTCTTCCCAAGGAAGCGCTCGATCGGCGTCCGGCGGCTTTTTCCGGTGGTCAGAAGCAACGCATCGGCATCGCGCGCGCGTTGGCGATGAATCCGGATGTCCTGATCGCTGACGAGAGCCTGTCTGCGTTGGATGCCTCGTCACAGGCGCAGATTCTGGACCTGCTGCGCCAGCTGCAGAGCGAGCTTGGACTCGCGATCCTGTTGATCACCCACGATTTGCGGGTCGCCGCGCAGATCAGTCATCGCATCGCCGTAATGCAGGGGGGACTGATCGTGGAGATCGGCCCAACCGAGCGAGTCATCAACTCACCCCAGCATCCTTATACCCGCGAGCTGCTCGAGTCCGCGCCAGGGCGCGGACTCGTGTGAAATCGCACTATCTGCCTTGCCGCTGCTCGCTGCGCTCCAGGGCCTGCAGATCCTCCACGCTGGCGATGTTGTCTTCGGGAGGTGAGCGGCCGGCGGTCTCGTCCAATCGCCCGAGGGTATGCTCCAGGGCACGTGTCAGCCTATCGGCGGCGCCCTCGATGGCTTCGAGGAGCGTGGGCGCCTCGTGTGCCACCGCGATCGGTCTCAAGCCCGCCACGCGCGCCTCGATCACGGTCCGTTTCTCGCGCTCGCCGTGTTTGGGGCCGTTGGTGTCACTCAGGTGCACCTCGATCCGGGTGATGCGGGTCTGGAACCGGTCCACGGCGCTCTGCACGATGGCTTGCACCCGCTCAATGGCCGACTCGCCGCCTTGGATGTGGTTGTCAGAATTAACGAGTATTTGCATAGACCCTCCGTTTGCGCCCGCGTTGCGTGCTCACCGTCGGTCCGGGGCAGCCCTCGCGGTCTGCCCGTGCGCCGCATGCGGCGCACCCAGAAACCGGTCGCGCCGTCGCGGTCGTGAGGAGACGCAACCGCTGTGCCTGTGTTCCTCGGCAGGTCTTCGGGCGGTCCTCCGACCTCCCGCCTAGTCATAGTCCTACAGCGCCCAGCCTACCCTCGTGCGGTAATGCGTCGCAGGAGGAGGGTGCGGTTTATGAAAGCTGTTCTGCACGCAATCGGTATATTCCTGATCATTGCGTGGCTGGTGTTGTGGCTGGCCGTGAAGATCACCTTCGCGGCGATTCACCTGCTGCTGCTGGTCGGTGTCGCCATGATCGTATTCGGGCTCATCAAGTCCGGGAGCAGGAGCTCGAGCGCTTGAGGCATGGTGTCAGCGGGTGGCCGGGTCCCAATGCTCGTCCGCTTTGCCGTCCTTGAACCTCCACATGTCGAACCACGTCGTCGTGTAGGTCTTGCCGGGGTCCTTCGGATCCTTCAGCTCCCGCACATAGGAGACCACGACCCGGTCACCCTCGGCCGTTACCGACACGATCTTGCTCTTCGTCTTCGCCGGAATGGGAGTGGGTTTGGCCTTCACCACCTCGGTGAAGAATTTCACCACGCCCGCGCGGCCGGAAGCGGCCAGCGGATTGTGTTGTATGTAGCGCTCCGTCAGGTATTTGTCCGCCTGCTCCCAGTGCCCCGACTCGATGAGGTCCTTGACAATGTGATACGCCGTCTGCTTGTTGGCGTTGAGCACCGGGTCGGTGCTGTGGAACAGGGCATCCGGGTCGGGGGCCGGCGCGACAGCCTCCTGCGCGCACAGGGTTCCGCAGCTCAACAACGCGCCCGCCACCATGGAGAGGTGTAGATGATGTCTCATGAGATCTCCCTGATCGTTTCAGCTCATGATGACATAGTCTTGCGGGAGTTGGCGTTCCTCACGCACGCGTTTGGCGACCATCTGATTGAAAAGAGTGATGGCGCGATCGGCGCTCGTGGGCATGACGCGTGGCTCGGGCGTCATGTCGATGATGCGCTGTTGTGCTTCGATCATTGTACGATCTTCGGCGAAAGCCCTGGATGCGAGCCCCATCAAGGTGTCCCGCAGGGCGGCGTCCCCGTGCTTGCGATGCGGCCCCCAGGAGAAGAAATAACGTGACGTCTTCTCAGTCAGGGGTGTGACGGCCTGACTGGTGAATGTGACCGCTCCCAACGCGAGCTCCAGGTCCGGCGCGCCGCCCCCGAGGCGCTCGCAGGTCCCGATGGGAAACACGCCACCGGTCATCAGGAGCACGCCGGGTATCAGGAAGTCATAGCGGCTATAGCGCTCACCGGGCCCGGTATAGCTGAGTCTGGCGGTGCCGGAGGTGTCCTCCAGCCAGCGCTCGACCCGGACGCCGTTCGCCAGTGGCGTGATCCTGGGCCGCTGGCGGGCCCACTCCTCGTTCGCCCCGAAGCTGTTGAGGTGAACATAGCTGAGATGACTGAAGTCGAGCAGGTTGTCATTGATCAGCCGGGCCTCGGCGGCGTAGTCCATCTGACCGTGACCCAGGATGTAGTTGGGATTATCGAAGCCCACCGCGGGCGGGATCAGGGCCTCGTCGCACGCCGCCGGGTCGCCCATCCAGACCCACACCCAACTGTGCTTTTCGCAAACCGGGTAGGCGCGCACTTTCGCCTGAGGAGGAATCAGGTCCTGGCCGGGAATCTCGGTGACGGCGCCGCCGCGGTCATACAGGAGCCCGTGATACATACAACGCAGCTTCGCTCCCTCGCAGCGGCCGAGTGACAGCGGGGCCAGGCGGTGCACGCAGCGGTCCGCGAGCGCGGTCAGCACGTTGTCGGCGTTGCGCCAGATGACGATCGGCTCGCCGAGGAGGGTGGTGCCCACCGGGCGCTCCGGCGTGAAATCCTGTGACCAACCAGCCACATACCACGTGTTTCGGACGTAGCTCATGGGAGCGCCCCGCGCTATTTAATACCATTAAATAACAGTTTGATTTAATGTTGTTAAATTGTCAACTGGGGTGGAGGTGCGAGTGGGAGCAAGCGCCAAGTTGGACCGGGGTGCGATTCTCGAGGCGGCCTTCGAGGTGCTGAACCGGGAAGGGCTGGAGGGTTTGAGTCTGCGCCTGGTCGCCGAGCAGCTCGGAGTGCAGGCGCCGGCTCTCTATTGGCATGTCCGTAACAAAGGCGAGCTGATCAGTCTCATGGCCGCGACGTTCGCCGAGGCCTCGGGCCGTGCCGTTCTCGAGGGTAGGACCTGGCAGGACAAGCTCATACTTTCGGCCCGCGCGCGGCGCCAGGCGATGCTCGCGCGGCGTGACTCGGCCCGAGTGTGTGTTATGGCCCAACCGCTGCGGAGCGCGGCGGAAGCCGCGCTCCAACTCACGGCCCCGCTGGTAACGGCCGGGCTCACCTCCCGGCAGGCGCTGTCATACCAAGCCGCGGTGATTGCCTATACCGTCGGTTGGGTCGCCTATGAACAGAGCCAGGCCATGCACGACTTCCTGACCCAACTCATCGATTTCGACGCGAGCTTCACGACCGGGCTGCACGCCATGGTCCGGGGGTTTGGGGCGGGAGAGAGCGGGAGTTGATGTATTGTTGCGGAGCCCTCCCGGCGCGGGAGGGCTCCACGGGAAGGGGCGCTGGACCCCGGCCGGCGTGGCGCGCGGCCAGGGCCTTTTGGCGCAATTACGAGTTATTTCTTCTTGGCAGGAGCCTTCTGGCTCTTGCGGAACGAAATGCCAGTGCGCATCGCCTTCTGCTGGACTGCGGCGGCTGTGCGGCCGAGGGCCTTTGCCGCTTGCGCTGCTGTACCGCTGGCCGCGAGCTTCTTCAGGGTCTTGAGCTCGCTAGCACTCCAAGAAGCCCCATCACTGGAAGGACGTTTTGCCATCATCATCTCCAAATGTTAACAACCCACGAATAATACACGTGGGGCGCGAATGATACACGTATGAAAGGAGTTTTGTTGCATCAATTGTGACACTGGGCGGTCATTGGGAGGTTTTTTTCACCTTTCAAGGGGTCCCCGGGCCTGGAAACCGGGTCGGTACGTGCCCCGGCCAACAGCTTGGCGGGCGGGGACGTCGGTTGGTCGCGACGTGGTACGAAGTGTGCTGGGCGGCGGCGCGCATCGCAAAACGCCGCACCGCCTGGCCGAAAGGTATGATTTGACACACGGGGAGCCGGGCGCGGGGAGCCGCGCCGAGGCAGCCCAATGGGGGGACCGAACCTGACTCCTTTCACCCTGGCCCCCCTTGCGGCGTCGGTACGAACCGCGACGGACTCCCTTGACCGACCTTCCAACGCGCCGGATCAAACAGCCCGACCGCGGACAGGACTTGGCGCGCGCCGTGTCGTTTTGACTCGCCCGAACGCTCCTTCAATGTAGTGGGGACCCCGAACATGAAGGAGAATTTAGCAACTGTAAGCGCGCCTGGGCGGGGGCGCGCGGCTCGCCGGGGTGGTCGCAACGAGCCAAAACTCGGGCTTCACCCCTCCCTGGTGGAGTTACGATATGTTTACAAAAGGTGACCGACGTCCGGTGATCGTCCATAACACTTCGGAACACGCGCTCGGTGTCAGCGCTACGGGGAACGCCGCCCCGTGGGGCATGGCTCTGCTGCATCGCGACGATGCTCTTTTGATGTGCTCGATGTTGGTGCGCGGCGACCAACAGCGCAAGACCGCTGGTCAACAGCGGATCTGATCGTGAGCTTGCGGGAGCCTCAGTGGGGCGATACGCGCGCTTTTCAGGGGCGTGTCAGCTGAATATCCGTGCCGCGTAAACGCAATGTTTCCGTGAACGAGGTGCGCATGGCAAGCTCCTGCAGGAGCTTTTGACAGTCCGCCGCCGGTAGCGGCCGGGAGAAGTAGAACCCTTGGGCGAGCTCACATCCATACTTGCCCAGGACTTGCAACTGCGCCGCGTTTTCCACACCCTCGGCGATCGCCCGCAACCCGAGCTTGTGCGTCATCGCCAGAATCGCGCACACGATCGCCTCGTCCGTGGCGCTGCTGGCCAGGGGCTGAATGAAGCTACGGTCGATCTTGATGGCGTCGATGGGCAGGTGCTTCAGGTAGCTCAGGCTCGAGTAGCCGGTTCCGAAGTCGTCGATCTCGATCGAGACACCGTCCTCGCGCAGCTGCTGCAGCACCTGGGCGTTGCTGCGTGGCGCCTGCACCAGCATGCTTTCCGTGAGCTCGAGGGTCAGCCAACGTGGCGCGAGATCGTGATCTTCCAGCGCCTGGCGGACCTGTTTGCGCAGCGGCGCGTGCTCGAGCTGCGCGCCCGAGACGTTGATAGCGACCGGCACGAGCGGCAGTCCGTCGCGCTCCCATCTCTTCAACTGCGCGCAGACACTGCGCAACACGAATTCGCCGATGGTCAGGATCAGGCCACTCGCCTCGGCCAGGGGAATGAACTCGCCTGGGGATATCGGTCCCAAGCGGGGATGGGTCCAGCGCAACAGGGCTTCCAGGCTGACGACCTGCCGTGTTGGAATTTCCACCAGCGGTTGATAGTGGAGCGACAGTTGATTGCGCGCGACCGCGAACAATAGCTCACGCTGCAACAGGGCGCGGCGTCCGTCGGCCCCGGCAGGGAATGCATCCAGTTGCTCGCGCCCGCGATCCCCGAGCAGCCGCTCCAATCGCTGATCCAGACACTGGAATTGCGCGCGTTGTTCGGCAGCCATGCGCCACTTGGCCGTCAGGCTGTCCGCAAGCTGCTGCACCTCGATGTCATCGAAGGGCTTCTTCAGAATGATCAAGCGCTCCGGGTGCGCAAGGCGGGACCGGATGTCGGACCAGGAATAGTCGGAATAGGCGGTGCACAGGACGACCTGGACGTCGGGGTCCTGCGCCCACAGCTTTTCGATCGTCTCGATACCATCCCATCCGGGAGGCATCCGCGCGTCGACGAACGCTACGGCGTAGGGACGCCAGGTCTCGCGCGCTCGCCGGACCATTTCGACGCCGGGCTGCCCCTGGGTGGCGCTGTCGATCTCGAAGCGAGGAGGCGCGGGACGAGCGGCTTGCTCGCCGAACAGCGCCGCCTGTGAGCTTGCCAACTCGCTCGAGCAGGTGATCCCCGGCTCGAGGACCTTGCGGACATCTTCGTGAATCGCTGGGTTGTCATCAATGACCAGGATCCTGAATCGGCTCTCCATGCCCGCGGTATCGGCACCGGAGCGTTCCGGCTGAATTGCGGAAAACGAAATCGCGAGTGAGCCGGATCACGCTTCGCGAGCAGGCGGCGGCCACGCCGCGACAGCCTTAGCTCAAAAACTGCGACGCGCGTGCGCCCAATTTCCGCACCGTGCGGGAGCGCGCGACATCGTGACCTAGATTGCGGAGCTTCGCGATGCTGCCGCGGCCTCCTCGGCCGAACAGCGCCGCGCCTACGGCGAGCGCGCCGGCGGCGAGTACGATCGAGGCGATCGGAAACGATTGGACACCCGTCACTGCAACTTCCGCGGCGTGTGGCGCCATGAGTTGCATTCGTCGTCGCGTCATTTGCAACCCCAGCTCTCCGAGCTGATCGGAGAGGGACCGCTCAGCCAACGGCAGCAACGTACTTTCCTCGTCCGCCACATGATGCAGCACCGCTCGCATGAGCTCGAAGAAGGTCTGATCGAACTGCGCCGTGCCGGGCGTCGAGGCGCGCAGGTTGCCGATGAGCCGGCGCATTTCGTCGTGTTCCGGTTTGCTCTTGGCCAGCACCTCGCTGTTGCCCGCGATCTTCGCCAAGGCGGGATAAAAGATTTCCTCCTCGAGCTCGGCGTGGATCTCCAGCGCCAGACAGGCATTCCTGGCCAGCGCCAGCTTGCGCGTCGTGCTCGTGCCGACCCGGTAACGATGAAACAGCGCGCTGACATGGCCATGGTCCATGCGGATCATGTTGGTGATACTCGGAAAGGCTCGGCTTGGGGTGAGTGGCATGGGCTTGCTCCGGCGGTGGTTGCGCAACGGGCTGCAAGGCGCGGACCCGGGCTGGTAAGTCATTGATTATGTGGCTATAGCGATTGCCGATTCGGCATGGCTCGGGTCGGTTTTTTCATTTGACTCCCCCCTTTCGCTGTCCCAACCTATGGTAGCGGTACCATAAGTAGAGGGGGTCCGGTGTTATCGGGGCAATCCGCACGGTGTGGCCGTGTGTCACGGCACGGGCGCTGCGTTGGCGCTTGGGCTGGGCACTTCCGAGCACTTGGTCTTGCCATGGCGCTCATGCTCGCGGGTGTCGCCGACGCGGGGACTGCGCAGATTCCCAAGATCGTCAAACAAGAAGGCCGCTATGCGCTGGAAGTCGATGGCGCGCCTTTTCTGATGTTGGGTGCGCAAGTCAACAACTCCAGCAACTGGCCCGCCATGCTGCCGAAGGTGTGGCCCACGATCACCCGGCTGCACGCGAATACCGTGGAGATGCCGATCGCCTGGGAGCAAATCGAGCCGCGCGAGGGACAGCTCGATTTCTCCTTCGTGGATACCTTGCTCGCACAAGCGCGGGAGCAGCGCGTGCGCCTGGTATTATTGTGGTTCGCTACGTGGAAGAACAACGGCCCGAGCTATGCGCCCGAATGGGTGAAGCTCCATAACGAGCGCTTTCCACGTGTCATCGACGCCAAGGGAAAGGTGTGGAATTCCCTATCGCCAAATTTCGAGGCCACTCTCGCAGCCGATCGCAAGGCGTTTGTCGCGCTCATGCGGCATCTCCAGGCCGTGGATGCCGAACGCACCGTGCTCATGATCCAGGTCGAAAACGAGACCGGTGTCTACGGGGCGGTGCGCGACCACTCGGCTACCGCGCAGGCGCTCTTCGAGGCGCAAGTGCCGCGGGAGATCGCCAAGGCATTCGGGCAGAGGTCTGGAACCTGGGCACAGATGTTCGGCAAGGACGCCGATGAGTTCTTCAATGCCTACTCGATCGCGCACTTTGTCGAGCAGGTGGCCGCGGCTGGCAAAGCGGCCTACCCGCTGCCGATGTCTGTCAACGTCGCATTGCGTGATCCCTTCAAGGACCAGGACCCTTCCCAGTACTCGAGCGGCGGCCCGACATGGAATGTATTGACGATCTGGAAAGCGGCCGCGCCGTCGATCGATGTCATCGGACCTGACATCTACTTCCACGATTCCCGGTACTATACGCACACGCTGGAACAATATGGCCGGGCCGACAACCCAGTGTTCGTGCCGGAGACCGCCAACGACCAGGCCACCGCGCGTTTTTTCTTCGAAGTCATTGGACGCGGTGGCCTCGGATTCTTCCCATTCGGCATGGACTTCACCGGCTATTGCAACTTTCCGCTGGGCACGGCCAGGCTCGACGAGGAGACGCTCGAGGCGTTCGCTCGCAACTACGAGCTCGTCGAGCCCATGATGCGGGAGCTCGCGGCGTTGAATCGACTCGGTAGGGTCTGGGGCGCCGCCGAGCCTGCCGACACACACGTTCAGCATATCGCGCTGGGTGGGGGCTGGCAGGTCGAAGTCTCCTACGGCCGTGGCCTGTTTGGGAGCGGGGAGGCGCAAGGCAATCCGAGACTTTCCGGCGGCGTGCTGCTCGCCCAGCTCGGCCCGAACGAATATCTGGTCACCGGGTATGACGCCCGCGTCGAGTTCGAGCGTGTCCAGCCAGACTCGCCGCGCTTCATGATCGCCCGCGCGGAAGAAGGACATTACGAGCGCGGCAGATGGATTTTCGAGCGCCTCTGGAATGGCGATCAAACGGATTGGGGTTTGAACTTCACGAGCCTGCCCCAGGTGCTGCGGGTGCGGCTGGCGGACTATTGAGCGAGAAAACAACTTGAGAGACTTTATCCGGCCCGCACTGCTCGGCGCTGTTTGCACCCTGGTCCTCACTGGCGCGCGCGCCAATGAACACTATCAACAAACACCCGATGGCGTTGTGGTCGAGCCGAACGGGGGACCGGCCAAACGGGTGCGGCTGCAGGTCATGTCGGACCGCATCATCCGGGTTACCGCGGTGCCGACCGGGTCTTTGGATGTGCCCAGGAGCCTGGTGGTCACCGCGACGCCGACACGCGATGCGCCATTCACGGTCAAAAAAATGGATGGAAAGCTGAAACTTTCCACCAGGAGCCTGGCCGCGGAAGTCTCACTCGACACCGGCGCTGTGAGCTTCCTGGATGCGCAAGGTCACGTCCGGCTCGCCGAGCGCGACCGCGGCAGCTTCGCCGCCGTCAAGCTCGATAGCCACGATTACTACGCCGTTCAGCAGGTCTTCAATCCCGGCACCGACGAGGCGTTCTACGGCTTGGGGCAGCATCAAAACGCCCAGATGAACTACAACGGCCAGGACTTGCTGCTCGCCCAACACAATATGGACGTGGCGATCCCGTTCGTTCTGTCCAATCGCAATTACGGCTTGCTGTGGGACAACGATTCCATCACGCGTTTCGGTGATCCGCGCCCGTACGGCCTGGTATCGCGTGATTTGCGAATTCTGGACGCCAACGGCAAAGAAGGCGGCTTCACGGCGAGCTACTACGTCGATGGCAAGTTGAGAGTCGAGCGTCGGGAGCCCGACATCAACTACCAATATATGAAGGATCTCGCGCAGCGCCCGGCGCAGATTTTGGGCACGGAGGTTTCGAGCACCTCCAAGCAACGGGTCGACATCGACAAGCTCAGCGTCGTCTGGGAAGGCAAGCTCGAGACGCAAAAAAGCGGCGTCCACAAGTTTGAGCTTTACGCCAGCAGTTATTTCAAGCTTTACTTGGACGGCAAGCTCGTCAAGCAGGGCTGGCGGCAAAACTGGAATCCCTGGTACCACGATTTCGAGTACCCGATGACCGCGGGAAAGCCGGTCGCCGTGCGCCTCGAGTGGATTCCCGATGACGGCTACATAGCCCTGCTGCACAACGATCCCTTACCGGCGGCGGTGCGCCACTCCTTATCCCTCGCCTCCGAGGCGGCCCACGCCATCGACTATTACTACATCAGCGGCGACAACCTCGAACAGGTGATCGCGGGTTATCGGCACCTCACCGGCAAGGCGGTCATGATGCCTCGCTGGGCCTACGGTTTCTGGCAGAGTCGTCAGCGCTACAAGACGCAGACGGAGATCCTGGATGTGGTGCACGAATACCGCAGGCGAAATATTCCGCTCGACAACATCGTGGAGGATTGGCACTACTGGCGCGAGGACGACTGGGGCTCGCACAAGTTCGAACCGGCACGCTTTCCGGATCCGAAGGGCATGATCGAGCAGCTGCATGCCCTGCATACGCATTTTATGATCTCGGTCTGGCCGAAGTTCTATCCGACCACCCAGAACTACCGGGAGCTCGATGCCAAGGGATACATCTATCGGCGCAACGTCGATCTCGGCGTACACGATTGGGTCGGAGCGCACGGCTATCTGAATTCGTTCTACGATCCCTACTCGGCCGAGGCGCGCCAGATCTATTGGCGGCAAATCAAGGATAATCTGGCGGACCTTGGTGTGGATGCGTGGTGGCTGGATGCCTCGGAGCCCGATATCCATTCGAACATCGATATCGAAGAACAGAAGAGACGGATCGGTCCCACCGCGATGGGGCCTGGAGCCGCGTTCTACAACTCCTATCCGTTGATGCACACGACCGCGGTATACCAGGGCGCGCGGGCGATGGGCGACACGCGCGCGTTCATACTCACGCGTTCGGCATTCGCCGGTCAGCAGCGCAACGCCGCGGCGACCTGGAGTGGCGACGTCGCGTCCCGTTGGGACGATTTGCGCAACCAGATCTCCGCCGGCGTGAATTTCTCGATGTCCGGGATCCCGAATTGGACTTTCGACATTGGCGGTTTCGCACTGGAAAGACGTTACCTGAATCCGAGCCCGGCGGACCTGGCCGAGTGGCGCGAGCTCAATACGCGGTGGTTCGAGTTCGGCGTATTCGCGCCCCTGTTTCGTTCGCACGGCGAGGAGCCTTATCGCGAGATCTTCAATCTCGCGCCCGAGGGGAGCGATATCTACCGCACATTGGTGTGGTACGACGAGCTGCGTTATCGCCTGCTGCCCTACATCTACACGCTCGCGGCGGACACGTATCATCGTGACGCAACGATCATGCGCGGCTTGGTGATGGATTTCCCGCAGGACCCCGCAGTGTTGGACGTCAACGATGAGTATCTGTTCGGGCCGTCCCTGTTGGTCAGTCCCGTCTACGAGTATGGAGCGCGCCAGCGCGAGGTCTATCTGCCGGCCGGCACGCGCTGGTACGACTTCTATAGTGGCAACGTGTTCCAAGGCGGGACGCGGATCGATGCGGCGGCGCCGCTCGAGCGCATGCCGGTGTTCGTAAAAGCCGGCGCAATCATTCCTTTGGGTCCCGTGACGCAATTCACCGGAGAAAAACCCGACGCGCCCATCACTTTGAATGTATACACGGGCGCCAACGGGTCATTCGACCTGTACGAAGATGACGGCATAACATACGGCTACGAGCGAGGTGAGTTCTCGCGCATTCCGATCAGTTATGAGGAGTCGACGGGCACGTTGACCATCGGCGCGCGTTCTGGCGGCTTCCCGCACATGCCCGTCAATCGCACGTTCAAGGTTCGTTGGTTCTCCGGCCCGACCGACGCTACGAACTTCGACGCACAGGCGGACGCCACAGTTGCGTACGCCGGACAACCCGTCACCGTGGCTCGCAAGGCCGGCGGCTCGAATCAGATGCACGAAACGGTAGCCCATGCGGACCTGTGGCCGCGGGCGCACAGTGTAGGCCTCGTTGACGAGAAGACTGAACGCTTCGTCGGCGAGCTCATGTCGCGCATGAGCCTGGAGGAAAAGGTCGGCCAGATGATCCAGGCCGATATCGCCTCCATTGCTCCTGATGACCTGCGGCAGTATCCGCTGGGTTCCGTCCTCGCTGGCGGCAACTCGCCGCCGTTGTCGGGAAATGATCGGGACTCCGCGCAGGAGTGGCTTGCGACGACCCGGAAGTTTCACCAGGTCGCTCTCGAGCAACGCGCGGGTCATGTGCCGATTCCGCTGATCGTGGGCATCGACGCCGTGCACGGCAATAGCAACGTCAAGGGCGCCACCGTCTTCCCTCACAACGTTGCGCTAGGTGCGACGCATGACGTTGCGCTGGTGCGCCGGATCGCCGCCGCGACGGCGCAAGAGACGGCAGCGGTGGGGATCGACTGGGCTTTCGCCCCAACGCTCGCGGTCCCTCGCGACAAACGCTGGGGTCGGACTTATGAGGGTTTCGCGGAGGACCCGACGCTCGTGCGCCGTTATGCCGGCGATATCGTGTTGGGCTTACAGGGCGCGCCGGGCGTGGGTCGAGTCATTCAGACAGGGCATGTCGCCGCGACCGCGAAGCATTTTCTCGGTGACGGGGGCACTGCCGAAGGCATCGATCAGGGCGACACCGAGATCAGCGAGGACGATCTCATCAAGACTCACGCGCAAGGCTATGTAAGCGCGGTCAACGCAGGCGTCATGACCGTGATGGTGTCCTATTCGAGCTGGAACGGTCAGAAGATGCACGGCAACCGGAGCTTGATCACGGATGTGTTGAAGGGTCGAATGGGATTCGACGGCTTCGTGGTGAGCGACTGGAACGGGCACGGCCAGTTACCCGGGTGTACCAAGAGCAACTGTCCCGCGGCGTACAACGCCGGCATCGATATGTTGATGGCGCCCGATGGCTGGAAGGGCTTGTTCGCGAACACCGTCGCGCAAGTCCGGTCGGGGTTGATTCCGATGAGCCGCGTGGACGACGCCGTGCGGCGCATTCTACGGGTGAAAGTGAAACTTGGTTTGTTCGAGCCCGAACGGCCCTGGGAGGGCAAGCTCGAGGTGCTGGGCTCCGCGGATCACCGGGCGCTGGCTCGCGAAGCCGTACGCAAGTCCCTCGTTCTTCTGAAGAACAATGGCCACGTGCTGCCGATCAAGGCGAGCTCGCGTGTGCTGATCACCGGGTCGAGCGCGGATGATATCGGCCGACAATGCGGCGGTTGGACGCTCTCGTGGCAGGGCACGGGAAATACCAACAGCGACTTTCCGAACGGCCAGTCCATCTATTCGGCATTGCATGATGCCGTAACGCGCGCGGGAGGCACAGCGGAGCTCAGCCAGGATGGCAGCTTCAAAACGCGGCCGGATGTCGTCATTGCGGTGTTGGGCGAGGATCCAACCGCCGAAATGCGAGGCGACTTGCGCTCACTCGATTATCAAGCGGAACATCCGGGCGATCTTGCGTTGTTGCGCAAGCTCAAGGCGAGCGGAGTGCCGGTGGTCACAGTGTTCCTATCCGGCCGTCCGTTATGGGTGAACCCGCTGCTCAATGCGTCCGATGCTTTCGTCGCGGGATGGTTTCCCGGATCGGAGGGCGCGGGTGTCGCGGACGTACTGATCGGGGACCAGCACGGCAAGCCCAGGTATGAGTTCACTGCGAAACTGCCCATGTCCTGGCCGAAGAGCGCTGCGCAGACAGAATTGAACGTGGGACAAACGGTGTACGACCCGTTGTTCGCTTATGGTTATGGACTGACCGATCGGTCGCGCGTGCAGGTTGCGGCGTCTTTGAGCGAAGATCCAGGTGTAAAGGTGACCGAGGGCCACACGGATCAGTACTTCCTGAACGGCCATACGCTTGCCCCGTGGCGTTTCGCGCTACGGGAGAATGGCAAGACCACTCTCGTTCCGGATCGTGCGGAGCCGTTCAGTGGCGGTGGAGTCGCCATCGCGCCGATCGATGCGGGTGGTGTTCAAGAAGGGGGCAGGCAGTTGACCTGGACCGGTGGGACCGACGGGGCGGTATTGTTGACGGGAGGATCGATCGACCTGCTGCGCCAAGCGAACGCGGACATGAGCTTGCAAATCGAGTATCGAGTCGACCAGCCGCCCGCCGGTGCGGTGCGCCTGGCCATGGGTTGTGATCCGAGCTGTGCAAGCGCGGGGGCGCTCCCGCTCGCGCCGATCCTGAACAAGGCATCCGTTGGCGTGTGGCACACCTTGAAGGTCAGTCTGGCTTGCTTTCGCGAGAAGGGAGCGGACTTGCGCAGGATTGCCGCGCCCCTGATCATCGACAGCTCGGCCCGGGCGCAATTGTCGATCGCCGGGGTGAGTCTCGCGAGCGATGCGAACGGGGCGGTTTGTCCGGAGTAACCGAGAAAATGGCTATGAAGAATCCGACGGCGGGCGCTGCGTTCGCCATGCTGACGGCTGTCGTTCTGCAATGGGGTGCTTGCGGTTGGGCACTTGCCAGTCCGTCACCGCAAGTGCCGGCGGGGGCGCCGGAGAGTGTTGGCTTCTCGTCCGAGCGGTTGGCGCGTATGGACGGGTACATCGCGAAACAGATCGCAAGCGGGCGCTTACCGGGCGCCTCGGTGTTGTTGATGAGGCACGGAAAGCTCGTCCTGGAGAAGGCCTACGGCAAAACCGACGCGAATGTCGGCACCGCGCTCAGGGTGGACAACATCTTCAGGATCTATTCGCAGAGCAAGCCCGTCACGGCCGTGGCGCTCATGATCTTGTTCGAGCAAGGCAAATGGCACTTCGATGACCCCGTCACGAAGTTCATTCCCGAGTTCAAGCAACTACGCGTCTTCAAAGCGGTCGGTCCCGACGGCGCGATCCAGACCGAGCCGCTCTCGCGCCCTCCCACCATGCGCGAGCTGGTGACGCATGCGGCGGGTTTTGCGTATGGGTTGGATCGCTCGTCGCCGGTCGAGAGTGCCTGGTTCGACGCCGATTTCATGCGCGCCGCAAACACCAACCAGGCCATCGCCAAGATCGCCGCATTGCCCATGTTCGACCAGCCGGGGATGCATTGGCACTACAGCGCCGCCGTCGACATCCAAGGGTATATCATCGAGCGCTTGTCGGGGCAGACGTTGGCCGATTTCATGCAAGCGAATATTTTTGGCCCGCTGCGGATGAACGATACCGCCTTCTACGTACCCCCGGAGAAGATGAGTCGCCTCGTGGGCCTGAAGCAGATCGATGCAAAGCTCATGAAGCTGGTCGAGCCACATTCCATACTCGATTTCGACTACAGCAAGCCGCCCAAGGTGGACTCGGGTGGCGCGGGTCTCGTGTCGACCCTGGAGGACTATGCGCGCTTCGCGCAGATGCTGTTGAACGGGGGCGAGCTCGATGGGGTGCGCATCCTGTCACCCGCCGCCGTGAAACTCATCGATTCCAATCAGCTTTCCGATGAGATCCGCGCCAAGCCGGAGGCCTTTTCGGTCGGCTCGGGGGTCGGCTTTGGCGTCGATGTCTCCGTAGTGCTGGATACGGCGAAGGACGGGACTCTGAGCGGCCTCGGCTCCTTTGGTTGGGGCGGCGCGGCTGGCACCAACTTCTGGGTCGATCCCAGCAATGATGTCGTGTTCGTGAGCATGATCCAGGTGCTCGGCGTGTGGGCCGATCCGGATCTCAAGAATTTCAACAACGATTTGGCGACGCTGGTATATGGCGCGCTGGTGCGGCCGGAAAAGTAGGCGCGGTGCTGCGGGTCGCGCTGGGATAAACCTGTCCGGCCAGCTCACGAAGCGTGCTCAACATGAGCTGTGCCGCTTGTGACAGCTTGTGGTTGCGACGCGTAATGAGTCCGAAAGCGCCGACGCCGAGCGTCAGGTTGCTGACGAGCACCGTCAGCAGTCCCGCCTTGCAGGAGGCTTGCACGGCTTCCTCTGGCAGAGCGGCGACCATGTTGCTTTGCTGTAAGAGCGTGGTGATCAATGGGAGCGAGGCGGTCTCGACGACGTTGGTGGGCAGCGGCAAGCCCTGCTCGACCAACTTCGCCGCCATCCGTTCGCGCAGCAGACTGCCCACGGGAGGCAGAATCCAGGGCTGCTCGATGAGGTCCTCGAGCTGTAAGTGGTCACGCCCGGCCAGCGGATGCTGCGCGCTCGCTATGATGGCGTGCGGCTCATCCCCGGCAAGTGGCTCGTAGAGGACCTCATCGGCATTCTCCGAGTCGAGTACCCCTCCGACGACGATGTCGAGATTCCCGTGCAGCAGCCTCTGGACGAGCTGTTTGCTGGAATCAACATCGACGTTGATCACGATTCCCGCGTGGCGCTGCTTCATCTTGGTCACCGCCATGGGTACGAGGCTGGTTCCGGGATAGGTGACCGTTCCCACCGCGGCTTTGCCTGCAAGCCCAGCCTTGAGCGCTGCAATCTCCTCTGAGGCGAGCCCGAGCTCGGTCAGCGCCAGGTGCGCGTGTCGAAGCAGGATTTCCCCATATCGGGTCGGCTCCACGCCGCGGGCATGGCGGTCGAAGAGCTTCACGTCGAGAGTTGTTTCAATCTGACGGAGCAGCTTGGAGGCGGCCGACTGGGTCAGACCCGCGGCGCCGGCCGCCTTCGACAGACATGAGCCCTCGTCGAGATGAACGAGCAGGGCGAGCTGGCGTGTGTTCAGATGCAAGCGGGGAGATGACTTTATCCGGCGCGTCACGATTGCGGGCTCCAGCACGTGGGGCAAATAGGAACCCGGTTCCGCTATGGACGCAATTGATTCGGCCTTACACGTGCATTACATTCGGCTCACCACGTATCTCGTTGGTGACGTTGGTATTTTGAACACCGTGCCGAGTCCTGCCTCGGAGCGAGTCCGCTTCGACGGCTTTGAAGCGGATCTTCGCACCGGGGAATTACGCCGGTCGGGGAGGAAGCTGCGACTCCCGAACCAGTCCTTCAACGTGTTGGCGATGTTGCTGGACAAGGCGGGGCAGCTCGTGACGCGCGAAGAGTTCCGCGCACGGCTGTGGCCGAATGGCACGATCGTGGAATACGACCAGAGCCTGAATGCCGCCGTCAACCGGCTCCGGGATGCGCTGCACGACTCGCACGACAAGCCGCGGTTCATTGAGACGCTCCCGAGGCGGGGCTATCGATTTATCGGAGTGATCGAGCGGGAACCGGCGCAACAGCCGCAGGAAGAGCCGCCATCGGTCCGGTCGAGTCACCTCACGCGGGAAGCGGACGGATCGGCGACTTCGCAGCCGACACGAGTCCGGCAAGTCGCGCTGCCGGTGGCCGCCGGGGCTCTGGTCGCCATCTTGGCTATCGCGGGCGCGATTTTTTCGATCAGCCATCGTGCTTCATCGGATCTACCCCCGCGTCGCGAAGTGGTGCCGTTCACGAGTCTGCCAGGCCAGGAAGTGGCGCCTACTTTCTCCCCGGACGGCAGTCACATCGCCTTCGCCTGGAATGGCGAAACCGGTGACGAGCGCAAGTTCGACCTCTACGTGAAGGAGATCGGATCGGAGCGCCTGCTGCGGCTCACCAAGCGTCCCTCCAAGGGAATCGTGCCCGCATGGTCTGCGGATGGAAGCTCGATCGCGTTCGTCAGGTTCACGGGCAACGATGCTTCCATCTTTGTCATTCCCGCACTCGGCGGACTCGAGCGGCGGGTGGTCAACAACCACGTCGCCGTGGGGCACCTCATCCAGATAAGCTGGTCGCCGGATGGCAAGCGGATCGCCTATCCAGGTTATGGGGTCAACGGTAAGCAGAAGATCTTCCTGGTCTCCCTGGACACACTGCAAACCCAACTCCTGTCACCCGCGCCCGAATGTCTGGACGCGGCCGAGCCGGCGTTCTCGCCGGATGGAACACAGCTTGCCGTAGTCTGTACTTCGAGCTATGGGGCATACGCGATCTATGTCGTCGGTATGTCGGATGGCTCGCTGCGACGTCTCGCTTCCATGATGGGAGATCCGCAAGGGCTTGCCTGGTCCGCGAACGGAGACCGGATCGTGTTTGCAAATGACACCGGCCGAGGCGGCGAGTTGTGGGATCTGACGTTGGACGGACGCCTGAGCCAGCTTCCTTTCGGGGAGGACGCCTCCGCTCCCGCGGTTGCCCCGCGGGGCTCGCACATCGCCTATGTACGTAGCGAAAATATCACCGACATCTGGCGTGCGGACCTCACAGCGGCGCGTCCCGAAGAGACCGCGACCAAGCTGATCTATTCCACGCGCACCCAGCGCAATCCACGCTACTCGAACGACGGGACGCACATCGCGTTCCAGTCGAATCGCTCCGGCAGCACCGAGATCTGGCTGAGCGATGGCGATGGCGCGGATCCGGTGCGGTTGACTTCCTTCAACGGGCCGGTCACCAACATGCCGAGCTGGTGTTCGGACAACCGGCGGATCGCATTCGACTCCAGCGCCGCGGGAGTCCCGGCCATTTACGTCGAGGACATCACCGAGCGGCTGCCGCGCAAGGTGACCACATCGCGCAGCCAACTGTCGGCGCCGGCCTGGTCGCACGACTGCCGCTGGCTGTTCGCCACCAACGAGAACACGGTGACCCTGTACCGCTTCCCGTCCGCTGGCGGCCCGGCGGAACCCTTCACCCGCCGGCCGGCCTACTATCCCATGGTCCTGGGAGACCGGGTCATCTTCAGTGTCATGGAACCTACCGACGTCGTGCTCTGGTCGAAGCGCTTTGATGGCGGTCCGGAGGAGCCTGTCGAGGGAATGCCGAAACTCAGCTACGAGGATGCCTGGGCGGCCAACGACAGCGGCATCTATTACACCGACAGCTCCGCCAGCCAGCCGACCGTCTATGTCTACGAGTTTGCAACCCGGACGACGCGGCGAGTCATGACCTTGAACCGGGGCGGGCCGGTTCCGGCCGGCGGCCTTGGGCTCGCGGTGTCCTCTGACGGCCACTATCTGCTCTACACCCAGGTCGATGACCTGCAGAGCGACATCATGCTCGGACCCGGCTCGTAGACGGATCACGACAAGAATTGCTCGCGGCCCCTGCGGAAGCAACATGTCGCATGAATATTCGGCATAGCTGCGGCCTGTTTTTTCAATAGTGCCGGCCTTTTTGATAGCGCTATCATGAATTTCAACAGGGGGCAGGGGCGGCAGGGAGCGCGAGGGGGCTCGAGCTTCTGATTCAAACACCGTCCTGCCTTCGCATCGCAGCGAGGGGGGACGATGGGAACTCAGTTTGATTTGCGGCCGAATCCGCATGTAGCGGCCTACGTTCGTAGTGTTCTCAGGTATCGGGGTGCGTCGGCGGTCGCGGTAGCGGCTCTGTTGTCAATGCCCGTTCTGGCTGATACGGCGCCAAGCAACGGCGCCAGCTCATCCCAGCCTGATGAGGTGCTCAACGAGGTCGTCGTAACGGGTCAGCGTGCTGCGTTGGAGTCGGCGCAGCACCTGAAGGAAGTGTCACCTGAAATCGTCGACTCGATCGTCGCGCAAGACATCGGCAAACTGCCCGATCGTTCCGTCATGGAAGTCTTGCAGCGCGTCCCCGGCATCACCATCGACCATACGTACCGGGACATCGCCGGCAACGTTGATCCCGAGCATTTCCAGGTGGAGGGGGCGGGCCTCACGATCCGGGGCTTGAGCTATGTTCGCTCCGAGATCAATGGACGCGACAGCTTTACCGCCAATGGCGGCCGCTCGCTCAGCTTCGATGACGTGCCGCCCGAGCTGCTGGCGGCTGTCGATGTCTTCAAGAACCCGTCAGCCGAGCAGATCGAAGGAGGGGTTGGCGGCCTGGTGAACCTGCGTACCGCTAAACCCCTTGATTTTGCAGACCCTCGGGTGAGCGGCACGGTGGGAGGTGCTTGGGGTGATCTCAGCCGGGGCAATGTCAAGCCCTCGGCATCCGTCCTGCTCAGTGATCGCTGGCACACGGGAATCGGCGAAATTGGCGTGCTCGCCGATTTTGCGTATTCCGAGGTGTTGCAACGGACCGACGGGATGGAGGGACAGCCGTTGTTCCCGCGTATCGCAAGCCTGGAACCGACCAACACCTGGATCCCGGCCGGACAGACGGTCTGGGTTCCGGGCGGCGGTGTTTCGTTTCGCTCGCTGAAATTCAAGCGCACGCGCGAGGGCGTCTACACGGCGTTGCAGTGGCGCCCGACCGACGGCGTGGAAACTTCGCTCAGCTACTTCAGCTCGGTATACAAGTTCCACTGGGATGAGAGCGGCTTCTTCTCGGGCTCCAACCCCTACAACGTCGTGCCCGCGCCAGGGACCAGCTTCGCGTTCAATCCCAACGGGACGCTTACGCAGGGCACCATCGGGGATACCGCCGACAACGGTTTGCCTTTCGGTGATGACACGCGCTCGGCGGATCGGCGTTCCGTGACCACGGATCTTTCCTGGGATCTGGTCTGGCACGCCACCGACAGACTCAGACTCAGAACCGATCTGCAGCTCGTCCGAAGCAATACACACGCTGACGATTACACGGTCGGGGCCGGCGTGAACGTGCCCTGGGAGTCGTTCAGTGTCAACGGCGATGTGCCGAGCTTGTCACTCCCGCAGTCCTACATGGCGAACCCCGCCAACTATTACTGGGGGTTCACCCAGGATGGCCAGGCCATGTCCCATGGCAAAGAGTGGGCCTGGCGCGGGGATGCGGACTACGACCTCGGCGGAGGCTTTTTCAAGACCATCGGCGCCGGAGTGCGTGTGGCCGATCGTAACGCGGAGACCGATTTGACGGAGCCGGGGAGCGGCTATCAGTGGGCGGCAGTGAGCCAGACCTGGATGCTCGGCTGGAACCTGCCGACCCTCGCGTACATGAATCAATTCCCAGCGCCGAATACCACGATTGCCTTTTCGAATTTCCTCAACGGTCGCGTACCGGTTCCTCCCGCGGTGGTTTTCCCGGGTGTTTCGCTGACGACCGGCTGGCCTGGGAGCTTCGCGTTGCTGCAAGGCTTCCGCACCAACCTTTGTCAGCAACTCAACCCGACCTGCAATTACGCCTGGACGCCCGCCTCGTTTGGGCAGGCTCCCGGAGCTCCCCCGGCGGGCGGGCTCAACAAGCAGGACGAGCGCACCACTGCCGCTTATTTGACGGTGGGATTCGGCGCTGACATCGGAGGCGTTCCTTACGATGGGAATGTTGGTGTGCGTGTCGTGCGCACCGCCGACACGGCGAGCGGCTTTACGACAATGAGCGGTTACTCCCTGCCAACACAGCCGCCGGCCGGCCATTCGTTAGGCGAATATGTCCCGTTCCCCGGCTTCGTTCAGCCGGTATCGGCGAAGAACGACTACACCGACGTGCTGCCGAGCTTCAACGTGCGCTTCCATTGGCGTGACCACCTGCAGTCGCGCCTGGCGATCTCGGAGGGGATGGCACGTCCGGACTTCTCGAAACTTCAGGCTTTTACGACACTGACCTCGGGGATCACCAACGGGGTGCAGACCTTCACCGGTACCGCCAATGGCAATCCGGAGCTCAAGCCGACGAAGGCTTTCCAGATCGATGGCACGCTCGAATGGTACTTCGCTCCCAGCGGATCGGTCACCGCGGACGTATTCTACAAACATTTGACCGACGTCGTGATCAACAGGGTGTTGGACGTGCCCGTCACCGACGCGTTTGGCGGCTCGCACCCGTTCACGACGACGGGGCCGATCAATGGAGCGAGCGGCAAGATCAAGGGCCTCGAGCTCGCCTACCAGCAATATTACGACTTCCTGCCCGCGTTCTTGCGCGGCTTCGGCACCCAACTGAACTTCACCTATCTCGACAACCACCAGACTCTCGATCAACCGGTCAACAGCCCCTATTGCACCTCGACCAGCAGCGCAGCCGACAATCCGAACCTCAACTTCAACGGGTGCGATACGGATGGGCGCACGTTCGGTGACTTGCCGTTGGTGAACCTGTCGAAATACGCCTACAACGCCGCACTGCTGTACGACAGGGGTCCCTTGTCGGCGCGCCTGGCGTACAGTTGGCGCAGCAAGTATTTGCTGGGTGTCAATGTGTACCCGGTCAACGGCACCAATGGGGTCAACACCGATCCCAACAGCCCCAACTACGGCCAGCACAACGTGGCCTGGGGTCTGCCCTTGTATGCGGACGCTTACGGCGAGCTCGATGCGTCGGTCTTCTACAAGATCACCGCCAACGTCACGGTAGGTTTCGAGGCGCTGAACGTGACCGATTCGATTTATAGAGAGCTGCAGACGCAACACATTGCGACGTCGACCTTTGCATGGTACGGCAGCGGCAGGACGTACTCGGTGCAACTGCGCGCGACGTTCTGAGCGCGGCGCACATACGCTGTTGGATATGGCTCCGGTCGATTTTTTCAATAGTCCCGCAATCCTGCTGACGCTATTGTCCTGGGTGTGATGCAATTCGCGAGGCAACTCCTGAGGCGGCTGCGGGTTTTCGCAGCGTGCGTCGCGCTTTTGGTTGCGCCGCTTTGCATCCCGGTGTGGTCCGGCGCTGCTGTCGGCAAGCTCGACGCTTGGCAGGCAGCGAGCCGCATGGGCATGGGTGTCAATATCGGCAACACGCTCGAGAACACCAAAAGGTGGGAAACCGGCTGGGGAAATCCGCCCATCACCAAAGAATACGTCGACACGCTGGCCGCGCTCGGATTCAAAACGATTCGGCTTCCGGTCGCGTGGGATACGTATGCCCGTGAAGGCCGCATCCCGCCAGACAAGCTCGCCAGGGTCGGTGAGGTGGTCGACTGGATCACGGCGGCTGGGATGTTCTGCGTCGTGAACATCCACTGGGACGGCGGCTGGATCGATTCCAGCGACAAGAATCGCTTTCCGGACACCTACGCGACCTTCAGCGCCGCAGCGGAGCATAAATACCGCTCGTACTGGGGGCAGATCGCAAGCTTCTTCGCTGGGAGGAACGAGCGGCTGGTCTTCGAGGCGCTGAACGAGGAAACGAACTTCGAACGAATGGGGTCGCCTCGGGAGGCCTACGCCACGCTGAGGAAAGTCAACCAGCTATTCATCGATACGGTGCGTGGGACCGGCGGCCACAACGCGGATCGCCTGCTCATCGTCGCGGGTTATTCTACGGACATCGCCAAAACGACGAGCGATGAGTATGAGCTGCCGACCGACTCCGTGCCGCACAGGCTCCTGCTATCCGTGCACTACTACACGCCCTGGACATTCGCGGGCATGACCGAGGACACGAGTTGGGGCAAGGTGCAGTCAACCTGGGGAAGCCCGAGCGATGTCGCGGAGCTGAATCGCCTGTTCGATAGATTGCAAGCCTTTTGCGCCCGCAACGACCTGCCGGCCTTCATTGGCGAGTTGGGTGTCACCGGGAAGAAGGAAACGGCCTCTCGTGCTCGCTGGATGTCAGCCGTAGTGCAGGCAGCGCTGGCTCGCAAAATGGTGCCGGTCCTATGGGAGACCGGTGGCGACATCTCCCGGCAGCCGCCGTACTCTATGAGTCCTGCCCTGCGCCAGGTGATGCAGACCTTCGCCGGGGTCGCATCGTCGCGGTATAGGTAGCAACTGATGTCAACCAATCGTATGCAGCCGCGCTGGCTCGCCGTTCTGGTCTTTGGCTTGCTTTCGGTCGCTGTCTGCTGTCCACCCACGATCGCTCGCGCCGGCAGCATCCAGACTCGTAACATTGTCGCGGATCTCGGTCACACGGCGGGCCCGGTGGACCATTTCTTCGACTTGTCGGTCGGATCGGATTATCCCGGCACGGTGATCCGCGACGACAGCCAGGAGCAACTGAAGCTCACCGTGGACGAGCTCGGCTTTCGCTACATCCGGTTCCACGCGATCTTTCACGATGTGCTGGGAACGGTGCGCGCCGAAAACGGCAAGCTGGTCTACAACTGGTCAAAGATCGACCAGTTATATGATGACCTGTTGGCGCGGCGGATCAGGCCGTTCGTCGAGCTCGGGTTTACCCCACAGGCGCTCGCGACTTCCCGCAACAGTATTTTCTATTGGAACGGTAATACTTCGCACCCGGATCCGGCGGGTTGGCGTGAGCTGATCTCGGCCTTCATTCGGCACATCGAGGCGCGCTATGGCCGCGACCAGGTGCGTACCTGGTATTTCGAGGTCTGGAATGAGCCCAATCTCGCCGGATTCTGGGAGGGCGCTGACCAGAAAGCCTACTTCGATCTCTATGACCTGACCGCGAAGTCGATCAAGGCCATCGATCCGGCGTTGCGGGTCGGCGGGCCCGCCACCGCCGGCGCCGCGTGGGTTCCCGAGTTTCTGGCGCACGTCGCGCAAAGTGGCGCGGCTGTTGATTTCGTGACGACGCATACGTATGGCGTCGACGGCGGCTTCCTCGACGAGGAAGGCAAGAGCGACACGAAGCTCTCTCCAGCAGCGGATGCAATCGTTGCCGACGTGCGGCACGTCCGGCAACAGATCTCAGCGTCTGCTTTTCCGAAGCTGCCGCTGTTCTTCACAGAGTGGAGCACGAGCTACACGCCACGGGATGCCGTGCACGACTCGTACATCAGCGCGCCTTACATTCTGAGCAAGCTCAAGGCTTGCCAGGGGCTGCTGCAAGGCATGAGCTACTGGACCTACTCCGACCTGTTCGAGGAGCCCGGGCCTCCCACGGCCTCGTTTCAAGGAGGATTCGGGCTGCTGAACCGGGAAGGCATTCGCAAGCCAGCGTACTTCGCGTACAAGTACCTGCATGCGCTCCAGGGAGAGGCAATCAACACGAGCGATCCGCAGGCGATGGCTGCCACCGCGGACGGCAACCTCGCGGCCGTGATCTGGGATTTTGAACAGCCGCGGCAGCAGGTGAGCAATCGGCCCTTCTATACGAAGGTGATTCCCGCGCATCCGGCTGCGACCGTGCGCTTGCAAGTGAGCCATCTCGCGCCTGCCAGTGCTTACCGGGTCGAGGTGCACCGGACCGGATACCACGCGAATGATGCTTATTCGGCCTATCTGGAGATGGGGGCTCCCAAGGACCTGACCGCAATCCAGGTTGGGTACCTGAACGATCTCACTCGGGATCGGCCGGAAACCGACCACGTCGTCCAAAGCCGGTCTAATGGGACGATGGCAATCACCGTACCGATGAACAGTAATGACATCGTGCTCGTCGAGCTGGCGAGCATCAGCCGCCCGCCTCGACCGCGTATAGCGCGCATCCGTGGGACGGCAAGGTGACCTTCAGGCGATCGGATTTTTCGAGGCGGTGACCGTCCCAGAGGTCGCGGGCGGCATGCAGACCTGAGTCCAGACCCAGGTCCTTCCAACTCGCCGCGAGCGTGGCGGGCGCCTCGTCAAGGTTGAAAATCGCGAGGAATCGTAGCGATCGCTGTCGGCCCGTGCCGGAGCCGATCCAGACGCGCGCCTTCTCGAAGCCAGCCGGCAGGGTATCGACCGGATGACTGTCGCGGCCCGTTTGATTGACCGCGATCACATCCTTGTTGGTAAGCAGCGCCCGCGTGGCATCGTCGAGTTTCGTCAAGTTGGCTCCGAGAATGAGCGGTGACCGGGCGATCGCCAACAAGGTCAGTTGGGTGCGCTCCTCGTCCAATGTCAGTCGGGAGTGGCGCGGCGCGCCCCAGCCCGCGTGCGGCGTGAGCATGCCGAAAGGCAGCATGTCGGCATCGGGCCAATGACCATCGCCGGCTTGTCCCACCCAGTCGTGCAGGCGATCGAAGATGTCGCGCACCCCGATGGGAAAATCGTCTTCCTTTGGAGGGTTGTGCACGAAGCGCCAGCTATCCCAGATATCGTTGGAGATCCGCCACATCTGGGCATACTCACGGATTTCGGCGGCGTGCGACGGCTGGGTCGGGCCAGGTGACAGGCTGAGCACAATGGGGCGGCCGGTCTTCTTGATTGCCGCCGCGATCTGGCGAATCTCACTGGCCTTATAGGGATGATCGGCGATGCAATCGACTTTGAGAAAATCCAATCCCCATCGAGCGTACAGCGCCAGCATGGAATCGTAGTAGGCCTGTCCGGCCGGGTTGTCACGGATGCCGTAGGTGCCGTCGTCCCAGCCACAGGTATCCGTAGTATCTGCTGCATCAGCGGCGTGAAAGGAGGAATTGGCGACCGGTTGGTTCGCTTCGACCGCCTGCTTGGGGATGCCGCGCACGATGTGGAGCCCGAATTTCAGCCCCCGGGCATGCACCCAATCGGCCAGGGGCTTGAACCCTCGATTAGCCGCTGATGAGGGGTAGCGGGCCGGTGCGGGGATCAGCAGCCCGTGGTCGTCCAGGACGTACTGTCGGGTTTGCAGCTTGTCTCCGGAGGGGTTGCCCATGTACCAGCCTTCGTCGATCACCGCGTAGGTCCAACCATACGGGTGCAGCTTGGCCAACTCTTCAGCGTTGGCCTTGAAGTCCGCCTCGTCGATCGTGAAGCCGTAGGCGTCCCAACTGTTCCAGCCCATCGGCGGCGTCGGAGCAGTCTCCTGCGCCAAGGCCGCGGTGCTGGCGGTAGCCACGAAGACAATCGACAGGATCGCTCTTAGAAACCAGTGCGCCATGTGTTTCCCCGCGCCATTATCGGCGGTGCAATAACTCAGACATATTAGCAGATGTAGGGCGCGGCGGTGGCTCGATCGCCAGGTACACGCTACTCCAGAGTTGCGCCGCATTCGACTCGTCGACATCCGTGCCGCTCGAGCCGAACGGTGCAATGCGGTAGGTGCCCGAGGAGAAACGCCAGGTCCACAGTTCCGTGGCTTCCATCGAGCGCGTGGCGCGGATCACTCGCCACAGAGCTTGCTGGGCGCTGAGCAGATGCTCCCTCACGGGCTGCGGCAGATCCGCGCGCCGGAGTTGGCGCTCGAGACCACTGGCGAACAGGGCTTGTTGCCATGACCAGACGACGGCGCCGTGATAGGCGTGATTGGTGAAACGCGCCTTGACCGCGGCGTCCGCAAAGGCGGGATTGGCGACGAGCATGCCAACATCGGTCAACAATCCGAGCGGAAAAGCCCCCAAAACGCTCCTGACATCCGAATCGAGAATAGGCGCTGGAGGCGTGTCGAACAAAAGCTCAAATCCTTCGTCGGAATTGACGATGGGCACCGGCTTGCCGGTGGCGTCGAGCGAAATGGCATGGAACGTGATCGGGTCGGTGCCGAGGGATTTCAGCGCGTCACTCGCGGGCACGCCGATTTGTCGAGCGTAGGACGTAATGTCGGAGCGTGCGCTCGCGTCGTCGAGAGTCACGTTGAAGAGAGCCGGTGCTTCCTTGTGCCAGACTGTCGCCTCGCCGGCGGCGTGCTCGAGAAGCTTGCGGTCCTGAGCGATGAGGAAGGGATCGAGCACTCCGCTCTCGAGGAGACGGGCAGTTGCATCGAGCGCCGCAGGCACCAGGGCTGCGTTCACGTCGTAGGGGTAACGTCCGCCACCCAGACCATCGTTGCTATCGCGCCATTCACCGGCTGCGTGGCCGGGCTTGAGCGCGATCAGATTCTTGTAATGAGGAGCGGCGGCGAATTTCGCTGCGCTCGTCGTGACCAGACGCAGATTGCGGAGCAACGCGTGGGCGGCCGAGGTGGTCTGGCCGCCGGAGATCGCGAGATCCTCGTGTAGAAAGCGGGCGGCGCGCGCTTTTCCCTCCGCACTATCCAGCACATATGCGGCGATGACGGGCGCCAGCAGATAGTTTCCGTCGATCATGCCGTAGTCAAAAATCGGCGCGTCGCTGAGGCTTCCATCCTCCATCTTGTGGGTGAGCACGGCAAATTCGCCGATCGCCTCCTCATGTGCGACTTCGCCGTCGGGCGCGAGCCGGGCCAGCACGGAGCGAAGCCCAGCCTCGATGGCTTCGGGCGCAAGGACCGGCATCAGGAGCCTGACCGAGATCAGCGTGTCGCGACCGAAGTACGTGTTGAAACGCCAGGAGCCCGCCAGATACTTTTCCCTGTAGCTGAGAAAGGTCAGGGTATCTCTGGCCCGCGTGTCCTTGCTTTCCGCGCCATTGAAGAGCTCAGCGCCGGAGAGCGGGGTCAAAGGACGGTCGCCGCTCGAGGCGGTGATGCGCAACCTGATCCGCCCGTCGGCGCCCGGGGAGATCTGACCCTCCGGCCGCAACGAGCCAGCAACGATCTCGAGCGTGAGCCGGTAGCCCGGTGCTCCGTCGAGGCGCTGGCGCGACCACGTGATCTCATTTCCGGAAATAGCGGACGGCACGAGCAACTCGCCTGGCACCCTGCCGGAGCTCTGGTAGTCCCGCAGAACACGGATACTCGAAAGAATGGCCTGCTTGGGTGTCAGATCCCTTGTTGGGATCGATGTCTCGAAAACGATTCCGTAGAGCGGCCTTCCCGCGGAGTCCCGAGCAGCGAGCGCTTTGGGTGGCGAGTCGAGGACCCATTCCGCCGCTGCGTCCTGCCGCTCAAACCACAGTCCGACACCACTGTCGCCCGCGGGAAATGCGACGAGAATGCGCGGGTCCTTTCCGGAGCGCAGGATCAGGTGCGCGGCGGTCTTGCCGTCGCGGATGAACGAATTTAGGTTCTGCCCTTCCTTTATTTCGAAGTGAAAGGGGGGATCGCGCGCCACGCAAGGAGCGCAGGGCAGCAACACGAGGGCCAACAGCGCCGCCCAGCGCACCCGCGCTCGCATGGCGAGGTCAGCTCGATCGCAACTGTCTTTGGATGTAGTCTTCATGGCGCGCCATCATCCCCAACGCCGCGCCGACCTGCTGTTTGATACGCAGCAGGTGTGCTCGGTTTTCCTCGGGGGACATACTGTCCAGGAGAGGGTTGTAGTCAGTCGGCTCGAGTCCTTGTCCCATCATGATGGCGAACCAGCTGGCTTCCTTGAAGAGCTCTTCCGGGTGCAGCACGATCCGACCCGTGCGGGTGAAGTGCGCGGACTTGTAACTCACTGCGTCGGGTACCGACATGTGTTGGCAATGGCGCCACAGGGGCTCAGATCGTCCGGCCGTGCGGTGATAATGTAGCACCAGGAAGTCGCGAATCGACTCGACATCCGCCGCAAAGACGCGGTTGAACTGTTCGGCCGTCTCGGGGTGGCAGTCACGTGTCGGAAACAGCGACAAGAGCTTTGCGATGCCACTTTGGATCAGGTGAATGCTCGTCGACTCCAACGGCTCGAGAAATCCGCTCGACAGGCCGATGGCGACGACATTCTTGCTCCAGGCCTTTTTGCGCCGGCCCGCGCGGAAACGAATCAGTCGCGGGGCGGCGAGTGGCTTGCTGTCGAGGCGGGAGCCTAGAATCGCGGCGGCCTCGTCGTCGGTGCAGAAGTTGCTGCTGTAGACGATGCCGTTACCCGTGCGATGTTGCAGGGGAATGCGCCAGCACCACCCGGCCGTGTGCGCGGTCGAGCGTGTGTACGGAATCGGCTCATGGACGCGCTCGCTGGGCACTGCCAAGGCGCGATCGCAAGGAAGCCAGTGGGACCAGTCATCGAAGCCGGTCTGGAGAGTGCCCTCGATCAGGAGGGCGCGCAGGCCCGAACAGTCGACGAAGAGATCGCCTTCAATGAGCTCGTCCCGATGAGTCTTGAGCGATTTGATGAAACCTGATTGCGGATCTTGCTCGACCTGAGTGACTTTGCCTTCGATCCGCCGTACCCCTTTTGACTCGGCGCGACGGCGTAGCAAGGCGGCGTACAAACCGGCGTCAAAATGGTAAGCGTATCCAAGTGTTGCGAACATGGAGCCTGGATCAGTGGTGGGAGGCGCGAATTTTCCCGCGAGCGCCGCTTGCGTGCTGAGCGAATAATCCTGGTGGCTCTCCGGGGCGCCGGCCAAACGTGCTCTGATCCAACGGTGATAGAACATGGAGGCGTCGTACGGCCCGCCATAGCGTCCGAACGGATGGAAATACCGGCTGCCTTGGCCGTTCCAGTCGACGAACTCGATTCCGAGCTTGCAGGTCGCCTGGGTCTGGCGAAAGAGCTCGGGCCCGTTGACATCGACCAGCTCGTTGAACCAGTGGATGGTGGGGATCGTCGCCTCGCCCACACCGATGGTGCCGATCTCGTCGGACTCGAGCAGCACAACCTCGAATTGCGGTGGCGAGTTGACCTTGGCCAGGGCTGCCGCCGTCATCCAGCCGGCAGTTCCCCCTCCGAGAATGACAATCTTGCGGATTCGCCGATCAGGCATCAAAAATTGTAGCTCAAAGAGACGAGCGCGGTGGGGCCGACGATACCACGTCCGTAGAAGTAGCCGTTCACGATCTGCTGCGTGAATCCCTGGCGGGGGTTGCCTTCGGTCAGGCCCAGCTCGTTCGTTACATTGTCGACACTGACATTCAAGGTCGCGTGGTCCGTAATGTTGCAGATCGCGCCGATGGTCAGTACGCCATAGCCGGGCAGGGCGACCGCGTTGCCATTGTCGGCGAAAATGCGCCCGATGTATTTATAGCGCAGGTACACCTGACCGCGGTGGTCGGGCAAGTCGTACTGCGGTGTGATGGTGTACAGCAGGTTGGGCGTGCGGCTCGGTGTTTTGCCGTTATAGAAGGCGTCGGCCTGGGATGAGACGTTGACATTGTTGATCGTGACCGTGCCCGTCGAGACATGGTTGAACGTCGGGTCCTGGTAGGTCGCTTGAACATGCAGGGCGAAGGCTTGCAGCGGCTCGAACGTGGGGCGATACGTCGCATCGAGATCGACGCCGTTTGTGGCGGAATTGCCGAAAAACCCCAGATCCAGGTTGGGGTCGGCCGGATCGATGCCGGCGGTCCACGTCTGGTTGTCGAACAAGGTGCGGAACCCTCGGACCGTACCGATGAGACCATAGCCGGAATAGGTCACACCGGCCTCATAGAGGATAACGCCGGCGGCATGGGTATTCAGGCCCTGGGTCTGGTAGGCGTGCTCGTAGCGTCCATAGACGGACAGGTTCGGCGCCAGGGTGTAGTTGATTCCGGCGGTGTAATGGATGGGTTTCTCGTGGCCTAGCGACCAGGAGTAGGTGCCGTTGAAAGCGTTGGGGTTGGTTTGCACCACGCCCGTCACTCCCGCCGGGAGCGGCATGCTCGAGCTGTTGCCGCTGGCGGCCGTCTCGTACTCGTGCTCGAAGCGCAGGCCGAAATCGACGTGCAGACGCTCGTTCCAGGTGAATTCGTTATTGAGATAGGCTGACTGGGAGTTCTGGTTGTAGTAGCTGATCCCGGCGCCCCAATTGCCATAGCTGATCAGGCCGTTGTTGCTGAGCGTGCCGAGAACGGCTCCCGTCGAGCTCAGCGCGACGATGTCATAGATGTTCGATTGATTGCTGACATCGTTGATGACGGTAGCGACTCCGGACTGGTCATTGTGCAGCTCGGTGGAATAGATCATGCCCCCGAGGGTGAGACTGTTGTGCCAGCCGGCTCCGGTCGCGTCCCATTTGACGCCGAAATCGCTGCCCCAATCCCGAATCTGGATGACCTGGCGATTGAGAACGGTTTGCTGCAGCAGCCCGTTGCCGTTGAGCGCGTTCAAGGTCGCGACATCGGAAGCCGCGATCACCTGACCGGTCCTCAAGCTCCTGATCCCGAATTGAGTGGCCGCCGGGTAGGCGGCTTGACCCAAGGTGAGCAGACTGCTCTGGATCGGCGAAGCCGCGGTCGGCGTCAGATAGGTTTCCGCCGACGCGAGACCGCTGTTGCCGCTGCCGCTACCGGCGAACACGCCGTTGAAGTTCCAGTCGGTGCTCGTGTAGCGCGCCCTGGCAAAAACACTGATGTCGTCGTTGATCGGGGTGTTGAGGTCGATGCGATACAGGCTGCCGGTCGCGTGAATGCCATCGGCCGCGCTGAAGATACGGAAGCACTCGTTCACACAGGAGTCCGGGACCGTAATGTGGCCGAATCCTGGGCCGATGATGTTGCCGAATTGGGTGTCCAGGCCCGGGACGCCGCCGATCTTGCCATTGATATAGGAGTAGGGTTGGTCGGCATAGTAGGGATCGTGCTCGTCCCACCGTTTGAAGGTCAGCCGGACCGAAGTGCCGTTCTCGAAGCGCTTCTCGAGCTGCAGCTTCATGTGCCAGGTGTCATAGCGGAAGCTCGAATCGCGTGTGCCGGGAGTGGAGTCGTAGTAGCCGCTGATGGCGTAGGCGAGATCCTGGGTAATCGGCGCCGAATACCACAGATCCGCGCGCCGCTCGCCATAGGTCGTGCCCGTAATCCTGGCGACGCCGTTGCCCTCCTCGAAGTTCAGCTTGCGCGAGATGAAGTTGATGGAGGCTCCCGCGGCGTTTGGAGTGAGAATGCCGGAGCTGCCCCCCTCGAGGGCTTCCACGTGATCGATCGAGATATCGTTCTGGAAGAGCTCGTCATCATTGAGACCGCCGTAGATGGGGGGCATGCCGTCTTCGATCAGCCGGACGAATTCCTGGCCGCCGCCGGGCAAGCCCCGGACGGAGTAGTTGTTCGAAACCGGTCCTGCCGTGCTTTCGACAAAAATGCCGGGAATCGTTTCCAACACATCGGCCGTCGTTCGCGGCGCTTTCTGTTCCAGATCGGCGCCGCTGACCGAGGTGATCGCCACCGAGGCGTCCAACAATGTTCGCTTGGACGTCGAGCCCGTGACGACGACGGTGGCAAGCTCGCTCCCCACTGTGGATTCTTCCGCCGGCTCAGCCGGAGCTCGGGCGGCTGGCGGCTCGGGCCTTGGGGTGTTTGCCGCTACCCTCTCGTAGGAGGCGCGCTGCAGAGTCCGGTCGCTGTACTCCGCCGTGCTCTGGCTGGTTTGGGTGCCCCGCGGACTGTTGGATTCGATCATCAACACCCCAGAGGGGTTGACATCCATTTTCAGGTCGGTTCCCGAGAGCAGGGCGCGGATGGCTTCAGCTACGGTATAGCTTCCATGCAGACCCGGCGTCCTGCGTCCCCTGACGAGGCTCTCCGAGTAGATGATCTGCTGGGACGCGGCCTGGCTGAAATCCGTGAGCGCCTGGCCCAAGGGTTCGGCGGGGATGTCGAACTGAAAAATAGGCTCGGCGGCCTCCGCCGTACCGCCAGCCCGGAAGAAGATTCCTCCGACGAGAGCGGACGTCAGCAGCAGAGTGTTGCCACGCTGTTTCAATACCATCGTAATCCCCCTCAACGGAACCCTGATCCGCGATGGAGCAGGTTCCCCTATGTCAACAGAACGAGATCCGGGGGCAGATCCTCACTGGGCAGCGGAAAGATTCCGCCCCCACCACTGCTCGGTCGAATCACGACCGGGGCTGTAAGAGGATGTCGTTGGTGGCCGTTGTCGAGGCCTGCACGGGAAGATAGCTGGTCACCGCGCTCACGAATGAGCCCGTGTCGCCAGCGTTGAAGACGCCACTGATGCGGATGGAGGCGATGGCTGGATCGATCATAACGGGATGCGCGGTGTAGCGATTCACCCGCGCTATCGCACTCCCGAGCGGCTCATCCCGGAATACCAGGTGACCCGTTTCCCAAGCTGTCGCGATCCGCAAGTCGGCCGGCACGATGGCCGGTCTGACATTGCCGGCAACGACGAATTGCTCGCCCGGTTTGAGTGAGATTGAGGCCGCTGTGTTTGCGCCCGTTATCCCCTGCACGGGTGGAGCAGCATTCTTGACGACGACTTGTCCCTGAATGACCGTGACCAGAACGGTCGACTGCAGTCGCTCCACGTTGAATGAGGTGCCGACCGCGATCACGGTCTCTGGGCCTGCTGTTACACTGAACGGTCGGCTCGGATCATGCGCTACGTCGAAGCGTGATCGGCCACGATCGAGTGTGATGACGCGTGCGGTATCGCGGTAACTGACGCGCACCTTGGTATCGGAATCCATGGACATGCGCGAGCCGTCGGGCAGCGCGATGACTCGACGTTCGCCGACGACAGTTTCGTAGTACGTGGGTAGATAGCAGCGCACATAGTACGCGCCAGCGCCAAATAGAGCGATTGTCACAATCGCGGCGGCGACGCGCCTCGCTACTTTGCGCCGGCCCCAGCGGCTGGCACCGTTTCGCCGGAGGCGGGTTAGCGCTTGGCGACGCAATTCCAGGATTTCGGGTGTGGTGTCTATTGTCCCCAGCGCGGACCAGGCTTCCCGAACCGCATCGAGGGCGCGCCGATTGTCAGGATCAGCGCTCCAGGTGACGTACTCGGCCGAGTGCCTCAAATCAGGGTCACGCGCAAGTCGCAACCGCCAGGCGGCAGCCTCCTCGAGCCGCAGTTGCTGATCGGGCGAGAGGTCGCGGAAGGCACTCATGCGCGTAGGAAAAGGGCGCCCAGGTGCGCCATTGCCTTCATCATGGATTTTTCCACCGCACTCACCGAAATACCGTACAGCGCCGCGATCTCGCGGTGCTGCATGTTCTCCAGGCGCGCCAGAATGAAGATGTCCCGGGTCCGCTCGCCCAGTTCGGTGAGTGCATCGAGAACGTCCTGAACTGTCTGCTTACCTGCTAGAACGCGCTCGGGGTCCCGATCCTCAACCAGACTCGTCGAAAAAGCGTCCGCGTCGCCCAGGCGATCGAGACTGTGGATTCGTTTCTCGCGTGCCGTCGCCGTCGACTTTGCGCGATCACGCAGTAGATTCGCGGCGATTGTAAAAACGTAGCCGGCCAAGGTCTGGCCGTGGTTCTTGTCGGGATGATGGAGCAGGCGTACGAAAACTTCTTGAGTCAAATCTTCCGCCTCGTTGCGGTTCTTGACCCGTTTGATGAAGTAGGCCAGCAGTGGCCCGCGAAAGGCGCGATCAAGCTCGGACTCGGGCGTTTGCCGCTCGGCAAGCCCATAGTCTTCGTTCGAGCGCGTGGGCGTTACGTCTCCCATGCGATAGAAGGATACAGGGGGTGACTTCTGACAGGTAGGCCGCCGGTGGCTGGTAGCGCCAGGCTCCCGGTGACTGCTACGATGTAGTAGGTCACGTTGAAGGGGGGGCCGCGATGGACAATCGGGTGGCGAATCCGGCGCCGTTGGGACTTATCGGCTTTGCGTCGACGACGTGGCTGCTGAGTCTGATCAATGCGGGCGTCTTTGGATCAGACAGCCTGCCGCTGGTATTGGGGATGGCGCTCGCATTCGGCGGTGGGGCGCAGGTGCTCGCGGGCATCCTGTCCTACTTCCGGGGTAATACTTTTGCGACCGTTGCGTTTCTCAGCTATGGCGCATTCTGGTTATCCTTTGTCGCCTATGTCCATGTGTTCGGCGGCGGCGCCCCGCCGGGGTTTGTCGGGTGGTATTTGCTCGTCTGGGGCGTTTTCACCTTCTACATGTGGATTGCGTCCTTTCGTCACAGTACGGCGCTGCAGCTCGTATTTCTCACGTTGTGGATAACGTTCGGCCTGCTTGCGGCAGGGGACTTGTTTGCTTCGACCGCACTGCATCGGGCGGGTGGATATCTGGGGCTGCTATGTGCCGCCCTGGCGGCGTATCTCTCAGCCGCGGAAATCATCAATCTGGACTACGGCCGTACCGTGTTGCCGACCGGTGCGCGGACGTAAGCTGTCCTCACTCCAGGAACGCGGCAACCGGAACGCGACGGCCACTTAGAAAGGCGTCGGCCACGAGTTGCAGGGGTGCGATATCGACATCCAGTCGGCGCTCGCGCACCAGCTCGGCGAATTGAGCGTACAAACTCTCGTACTCGGTGCAGCTCGGCGTCGATAGCGACTTGCCATTGATCTGCAGCAGCTTGCCTCCTCTCGAGAGAGTCAGTCGGCCGCCGTCCGTTTCGATGACGATGTCCCAACAGGGCGCGCCTGGATGCAGGAAATCCAGCTCCATGCGCGCCGGCATGCCCTGGGGCCCCGCCAACAGGACTCGAGCGGCGATGGGTGTATCGCAGTTGGAGGGGAAGGAGAGATCCGCCGCGCACAGACGGAACACTCCAGGGACGATGTATGTAAGGATCGACAGCGCGTTGATTCCCGGGTCGAATACACCCAGGCCGCCGGGCTGCCAGATCCAGCGCTGGCCGGGATGCCACACCCGGACATCCTCCTTCCACGTGATCGTCACACCGAGGATGCGGCGAGCCGCAAGCCAGGCGCGAGCCGGCGCAACGGCCGGCGCATAGCGGGAATGCCAGGAGGCAAACAGTGCGACTCCCTGGCTCAGGGCGAGCTCCGCCAGCTCCTGTATCTCGCCGAGCGTCACACCAGGGGGCTTCTCCAACAAGACGTGCCGCCCGCGTTCCAGTGCATAACGGGCGGTTTCATAGCGCACCTGGGGTGGCGTGCACAACGCAACCGCCGCTACTTCGGGAATGGCCTCGAACAACTCGGCGATCGATGGAAAACTGGGCACCCCATCCAGCTTGCCCTGTGGACTGGCCGCTGCAATGAGCTCGAAGTCATCGCTCGCGCCGAGTGCTGGAATGTGTTGATCGCGGGCGATCTTGCCCAGGCCGACAATGGCCAACTTGATGCGACTCATCGGCCGGCGTTGGCCGCCACCCGGCGTCCCGCTTGCAGCTCGTCACGGCTGTTGATGAGGTCCACGACCTCCTGGATGATCTTGCGCATTGCCTCGCCTGCCGCGGCTGCCCGGCCCGCGATGATGGCATCGGAGACTTTCTTGTGGTCGCCCACGTTGGCCTGCACGCCCTTATAGCGGTTCGTGGTGCGGATACTGATTCGCAGCGCGGTGGCGATGAATCCGGTGAGCTCTGCGTAAAATCGGTTACGGCTCGCGTGTAACACCGCAACGTGAAATGCGATATCGGAATCGAGTGGATCGTCGTCACCGTGGTCCGCGGCTCGCATCCGCTCGATGGCTTTGCGCAGACCTTCGTGCTCGGCCGGACCCGCGACGCGGGCGGCGAGGCTCGCCGCGCCTGGCTCCACGGCGAGCCGGAATTCCGTGAACTCCATCAGCAGGGCTGGCGAGAACTTGCGCTCGAGGAGCCATCCGAGCACATCGGGATCGAGCATGTTCCAGTTCGCTTCAGGCTCCACGCGCGTGCCGATTCGCGGTCGCGAGGCGAGCAAGCCCTTCGCGGTCAGCATTTTCACCGCCTCGCGCAGGATCGGGCGGCTCGCGTTGAATTGCCGGCACAGGTCGGCTTCGATCGGAATCGGATTGTCCGCCGAATACGCGCCGGTGACGATCGCCACGCCGAGACTGTGCGCGATCTGGTGCGTGAGGTTTTGACCTCTGACTGGGGCTGTCATGGTTGATACTCTCCTCGCGCTACCACCACTGCCAATAGATCCCGACCAGAATGACGGTGATCGCCAGCGCGGCCAGGTTGAAACCCGCGCTGGTCGAGTAGTCGATGTGTTTGATGTCGACTTTGAGCGCGCCGGCGCTCCGGGTCTCCAGGAGCGAAAGGGCTACCGCGAGGCCGAGGCACGCCAGGAATACCAGGCCGACACGATCCATGAACGGCAGGGAGGGCCATGCCGAGCGCAGAATCAGCGACAGCACCGCGGAGGTGATGGCCGCCGTCAGCGCGCCCAGAGACGTACACCGCTCCCAGAACATTCCCAACAGGAAGATGACGCAAATTCCGGGTGTGAAGAAGCCCGTGAACTCCTGGATGTACTGGAACGCTTGATCGAAGCGGCCGAGGAGCGGTTGCGCGGTCACGATCGCAATGGCGAGCGCGGCGGCGGCCGTGCAGCGGCCGATCAGCACCAGGTGCCGTTGCGAGGCCTGGGGGCGCAGCGGCCGGTAGATATCCATGGTGAAAATGGTGGCGATGGAGTTGATCTTCGAGCCCATGGAGGCGACGATCGCGGCGACGAGCGCGGCGAATACCAACCCCAACAGTCCGGTGGGCAACAGCGCCATCAGGTGGGGATAGGCTTCATCCGGGTGCGCGAGCCCTGGGGCGAGCGCCACCGCGGCGATGCCTGGCAGCACGATGATGACGGGCATCAGCAGCTTGAGAAACGCCGCCAGCAGAATGCCTCGTTGCGCTTCACGGATGTTCTTGGCCGCCAGCGCGCGTTGGATGATGTATTGGTTGAAGCCCCAGTAGGAGATGTTCATCACCCACAGTCCACCGAGCAGGACCGACAGCCCGGGCAGATCCTTGTAGTGAGGATTGTCACGCGGCAGGATCATGGTGAACTTGTCCGGAAAGTGCGCGGTCAAAGTCTGGAACCCGGCAACCAAGCCTGCCCCCGCGCCGATCTTCTCCAGCGCGATCCAACTGATCACGAGCCCTCCCAGCACCAGGAGCGTCACTTGAACGATATCGGTGAGCGCCACCGCCTTGAGCCCGCCATATAACGCGTAGCCTCCGGCGAATACACCCAGAGCAATGAGCGCAACCTGCAAGCTCATTCCGGTGACGGTATGGACGGCCGTGGCGCCCAACCAGAGAATTGCCGTCAGGTTCACGAAGACGTAGACACCGAGCCAGAAGACCGCCATGACGGTGCGCACCGTGGGACCGAAGCGCCTCTCGAGGAACTCCGGCATGGTATAGATCCCGTTCTTGAGAAAGATGGGCAGGAAGTACTTCCCGACGATGACGAGGGTGAGAGCGGCCATCCACTCGTAGGAGGCGACGCCGAGTCCGATGACATACCCGGATCCGGACATGCCTATGATCTGCTCGGCGGAAATATTCGCCGCGATCAGGGAGGTACCGATGGCCCACCATGGTAGCGCGCGGCTGGCCAGGAAATAGTCCTGCGCATTCTTCTGGTGTGCGTCCTTTTCGCGCGAGACCCATTGAGCGAGTGCGAAGATGAACAACGCATAGGCGCACACGATCGTAGTATCGACAGGGGAGAGCGTCATGAGCGCACCGCGCGTACGGCCCGTACCAACTCGGTGGCTCGCCGGCTGACATCCGCGAGGTCATATTCGGGCCGGAACAGCTCCGACCCGAGCCCGAACCCGCCAGCGCCCGCGGCCAGCCAGTCCGGGATGTCGCGCGCACCAACGCCACCCACCGGCAATATCCGCACGCTCTTCGGCAGGACCGCCCGCAGCGCTTGCAAATGGGCTGGACCGTAGGTCGAGGCGGGAAACAACTTGAGGTCGCGCGCGCCGGCCTGGATCGCCTGAAACGCTTCGGTCGCGGTCGCGAAACCGGGGATGATCCGCAGCCCGAGTTGCACGGCGCGGCGGATCACGTCCGGATCGCAGTTCGGTGCGACGATGAGATCCCCGCCGGCTTCTTGCGTGCGCACGACATCAGCGACGTCCAACACTGTACCCGCTCCCACGATCCAGTCCGGACGCTTGCAGCTCGCGAGTGCCGCGATACTGGCGAAGGGATCGGGAGAGTTGAGGGGCACCTCGATCATGCGAAAACCGGCTTCGTACAAGACGTTGCCGATTTCGACGACTCGCTCTGGGGTTACCCCGCGCAGAATCGCCACCAATGTCAGATCATCCACGGATGAGCCAGATGCCATCTGTCATACCCCCTACGACAGTCGACTGTAGACTTGTGTGAGTCCGGCGAGCGAGGCCGTGGCGCCGTCGAGTTGCCTGGTGTCCAGGCCGATGGCGGCGCATGCGCTCGCATAGAGTTGTGTCAATTGTGGAGCGCCAACCAATACGACGTTGCGTGGCGCGAAAGCACTCGAGAGCACGCGTAGGGCTCCGTGGACGTCGCTGCCAATCAGCAAGCCGGATAGGTATGCGGATGCGGATGTGGCGGGCCATTCACTGCTGAGTGGCCGACTCCGGCACTCGAACAGGCGATGCAGGATCTGTGTGGTGGGTTGTGCCGCGACACTGGCCAGCCCTTTCTGGAAGGCCTCAGTCTCGAACGTCTCGCGTGAGTGGCGGACGAGCACACTGTGATCGCGCAGCACGGCGAACAATTCGCCGGTGGGCGCCGTGAAGAAATCGTGGACCTGGCCGTCTTGCAACACTACCCATTTGGTGTGCGTGCCGGGAAGACAGGCGAGCTGTGGTCCCGTGCGCAGTTCCTCGACCAGGGTGAGGGCGCCCAGGAGTTGGGTTTCTTCGCCGCGCAACACGTCGGGGGCGCCGAATCGGTTCCGACAGGATAGGCCGGGTACGACGTGGATGCGGGGGGTGTCCTCGATGGCCGTACAGGCCGCTGCGATTTGCTCCGGTCGCGCGGGGCACGGGAGGTAGGGTGCTTGCACCCAGCCGAGGCTCGAGCCCACCATGCCGCACAGAACCGCTGGCAGGTTTCCATGTTGGGAATCCCAATCCGCGGTCAGCGAGCCGAAAATGGCCGCGAATTGACCGGCGGACTCGGCGGCGCCCGGACCGCTGCGACTCTCGAGAGCAACTCCTTCGGCGTCGCATAAAGCAAGTCGCAGGTGAGTGGTGCCCCAGTCTCCGGCGATGAACGGTGCGCGTTGCATCGCTGCATATTATAATATAAATTAGACTAATGCATCAGCGTTCGCTTGAACGCCGACCGCGACGAGGCTCGATGCCTCATCCGTTCATGACGCGCGAAAAGATGGCTTGGTTCAGCCAGCGTGGCGTTACTCGAGCAAGAAACATGACGGCCTTGTTGGCGAAGCCTGGCACGAGGCTGACGCGTCCCGATCGCAAAGCACGGATACCGGCGCGCACCACGGGCGCCGGCTGCATGATGACGAGCTTCAACACCGGTGTCAGCTTCTGTTGCGCCGCCTGCGCAAATCCGGTGTCCGACATGCCTGGGCAAAGCACCGTGACCGTAACACCATCGCGCTCGAGCTCGCGATGGAGGGCTTCGCCAAGACGCAGCACGTAGGCCTTGGAAGCTGCATAGACCGCGAAATTCTGCACGCCGTAGTAGGCCAATAGACTGGCCACGAGCAGGATCTTCCCGCGTCCGCGCGTGCGCATGTCTTGAGCGAAAATATGAGTCACGGCTGTCAGGCTTGCTATATCCAGTTGCACCATCGCCAACGCCGCATCCAACTGGCGATCCAGGAACGGCCCCTGCAGCCCGTGTCCGGCGTTGTTGATCAGAACGTCGATGGCAATACCCCGCTCGCGCAGCCGCGCATGCAGTTGGATGATGGCCGC
Organism: uncultured Steroidobacteraceae bacterium; assembly: GCA_964400085.1. GTDB lineage: Bacteria > Pseudomonadota > Gammaproteobacteria > Steroidobacterales > Steroidobacteraceae > 13-2-20CM-66-19. The sequence continues at coordinate 64,562 of CAYNTW010000001.1, forward strand.
GATATCTGAAAGATCGACCTGCTCCACCACCACATCGATGCGGTATTGCTGGCGTAGTGTCTCGGCAAGGCTCTGAAGTCGGTCCAGCCGGCGCGCCACCAGGACGAGAGAGTGGCCCTGCGCGGCGTATTGCCGGGCGAACTCCTCGCCAAAACCGCTGGATGCGCCGGTCACGAGGACCCATGAATCGTGAGCTGCAGTCATTTCTGTCTCCCCTATTTCACGGCGATGCGCATGACCCCAATAGCTTATCAGCACTTGACAGTCCATGCATATGCATGTAATATACAAACCATGAAACTGCTGGCGCTCCCTTGTTACTGCGCAACCCTGCGGCAAGCCGCCCGGGCGGTAACGGTGCTGTACGAGGAGATGCTCGCCGACAGCGGTCTCCATGCCACGCAATTCACGGCGTTGCAGCTGCTCGATTCGATGCCAAACCTGACTACGACGGAGCTGGCGGAGGCTCTTGGCGTGGATCAGACCACGGCCACGCGGATGTTGGCGCTGATCAAGAAGGCTGGTCTGGCAAACGATACGGTCGGTGAGGACCGCCGGCAGCGCCGCTGGGCTCTCAGCGCCCAGGGTCGGGCGCTGCTGAAGAAACTGAAGCCCCGCTGGGAGGCCGCGCAGGAGGCCTTCGAGAAGCGCTTGGGACGGGCGGAAGCCGCGGCTTTGAAAAAAGCGTCGTACCTGGCCGCCCGCAGGCTCGCCTCGAGTTGACCCGTTCACGCCTGGTCAAATACATGCATATACATACGTCTGGGAGATATTTATGTCACGCCACATTGTTAAACTCTTCAAGGCCCCGCTGGTCCTCGCCTCGGCAGCACTCGTCATTCATATCAGTGCCGCCACGGCAGCCGATTCCAACGGCGACATTCAACAGCAGGTCAGGGAAATGCTCACTGGCACCACCACGGCTCACTTCGTTCCCCAGGCTGGAGTGCGCGATGGCCAGGCGAAGAGCCCAGCCGCCGATTCGCAGGAGTTCGTCAAGCAACTCTTGCTGGGCACGAGCACCTCCCGTGTCGCAGACACTGAGGCGATCAAGCACACTGAGGTTGCAGGCGCCTCAGACAAAACCGAGCCACAGCGGCGCCCGGTTGCCCGCGAGGACATGCAGACGACAGTGCGGCAGCTTCTGCTCGGCCAGGCGCATGCGAGCCCGGCTTCGTAACTTGCAGCACGACCGACGCGCGCAAGCACTGGATGCTCGCGTCGGCACGGCTAGCCATGGCTGATCGGTAGCACAGGATCGAGGCAGGCGCGGAAGGCTCGAGGGCGCGGCGATTCCGGCGATACAGAGCACCGCTCTCGGCGGCGGCAATCGTGATAGGGTAGCGCTACCCGAAAGCTTCATAAAAGGCCTTTTCAACATGAAGGCGCGCACGGATCTGCTTAAGTGACTTGGCGGCTCGATCTTCTGTTCCTGTTCAGGGTGGTGATTTGTAGCGCATTGAGCCTATCGAGCGGGTACTCCTTGGCCGCGCCGGCGGCGGGAGGTCGGCCCATGCCGGTTCACTGGGTCGCCTCGTGGGCGTCCTCGCAATACGAGCCCGAGCCTCAGAATCGGTTGCCTCCCGAAGAGTTGCGCGAGACGACGCTCCGGCAGGTCGTGCATCTCTCACTCGGCGGTGCCACGTTGCGGGTGCGCCTTGCGAATGTTGCGGGAAAGACGCCGCTTCACATCACGGCGGTGCACGTGGCGCGAGCACTTTCGCCTGGCTCGAGCGCGATAGATCCAACTTCGGACACACCGGTCACCTTTGGCGGACAGGCCGACGTCACGATTCCGGCAGGGGCCGATTACCTGTCCGATCCAATCTCATTCGCCGCCTCTGCCTTGTCCGACCTGGCCGTGACACTCCAACTCGACGCGCCACCAGCGAATGAAACAGGTCACCCTGGGGCGCGGGCGACGGCTTACCTGCTGCCTGGCGAGCTTGTGTCAGCGCACGACATGCCGAACGCCCGCACGACCGACCACTGGTACTACCTATCGGGAGTCGACGTCCTTCGGTCCGGGTCGGCTGCTGCAATCGTCGCGCTCGGCGACTCCATTACCGATGGTCATGGAGCGACACTCAACGGCAACGACCGCTGGCCTGACCGGCTTGCCCGGCGGCTGCAGGCGGATCCCGGAACAGGCGATCTGGCAATCGTCAACGAGGGGATCGGCGGTAACCGCCTGCTGCAGGACGGGCTGGGACCGAACGCTTTGGCGCGCTTCGATCGGGATGTGTTGTCGGTGCCCGGTGCCCGGTACCTCATCGTACTCGAAGGCATCAACGATCTCGGGGTTTTGACACACGATGCGCCTGTGCCATTCGCGGACCACCACGAGCTGGTTCGGCAGATGATTGGGGCCTATGATCAGATCATCTCGCGCGCGCACGCGCACGGGTTGGTGGTGTTTGGTGCAACACTCCTCCCCTATGCGCAATCTCCATACTATCACCCCGGGCAGATCGGCGAGGAGGACCGCCGGGAGATCAACGCCTGGATTCGCGCCTCCGGCGCATTTGACGCGGTTCTCGACTTTGATCGTGTCATACGTGATCCGGATCATCCGGAGCGGATGCAGGCGGATTTCGACTCCGGCGACGGGCTGCACCCTTCTCCAGCGGGTTACCAGGCGATGGCGGACGCGGTGCCGCTATCTTACTTCACTAGCATTGCCAGCCCCGTGGCGGCTCGTCAGCATTCGGCGGGCTTGCGTTCCAAGTCGATCTCTGGAGGGCCCAAGCTCGCCTTGACCTTTGACGATTTGCCGGTACATGGATCTCTGCCCCCGGGGGAGACGCGAGTCGGGATTGCCCGCAAGATCGTTGCCGCCCTGGAAGCCGCTCACGCGCCTCCGACCTACGGGTTCATCAATGGGGCCGGCGTGAACGCGGAACCCGACTCCGCAGCAGTCCTGGCGATCTGGCGGGATGCCGGACTGCCGCTCGGCAATCACACGTGGTCGCACCAGAATGCCGGGGAGCATCCCATCGAGGACTTCGTGACCGATGTCCAACGCAACGAGCCGCTCCTGCAGACGTTGATGTCAGGCGGGGATTGGCACTGGCTCCGCTATCCCTACCTGGCCGAGGGCGCCACGCCCGAACAGCGGACCCGATTGCGCGCCTTTCTGGCTGGGCAGGGATATCGGGTCGCGGGCGTGACCATGGGTTTCGGCGACTACCTTTTCAACGACCCGTACGCCCGGTGTGTTGCGAAGGAAGACGGGAAGGCAATCGGCCAGTTGGAGCACGACTACCTGTCCGCCGCTCGAGATAGTCTGCATTTCTCGCGCACCATGGCGCACGAGCTCTACGGTCACGATATTCCCTACGTGCTACTGATGCACATCGGCGCGTTCGACGCCCGTATGCTGCCTCGTCTGTTGCGGTTCTACCTTGCACAAGGTATCGAGCTGGTGAGCCTCGCCGAGGCTCAGTCCGATCCTTGGTATCAACACTACATGGATCTGCGCCAGCCAGCCGGACCGAGCAGTCTCGAGGCGGTCATGAACGAGCGGCACCTGGATTTGCCGCCCCACGCGGACTATTCACGGATGCTGGATGCGCTGTGTCGGTGAAGCTCTGGAGGATAGCTCGAGGCCACCCAATGACTCACGCAACGGTCCCAGCCAGGGCTCGAAATACTTCCACTGCTCCAGAGCTTCCTTGTATATCGGTCGGCGCACCTGCTCGGAGCTCGCTGTGCGCACGCTGCGCTCGGTCTTGTAGAACTCCACGCAGGCGGGCTCGAACTCGAGACCGCAGAAGGCCAGGATCCGCCGCACGCTACCCTCCAGATCCTGGACCACCTCCTCGTGTTGGACGCGCAGGATCTTGCCCGCGGGCAACACTGCATCCCAATGCGCCATGAGCTCCACGTAGTTGCGGTAGTAGCGCCCGATGTCCTCGAGGCTATAGGTGAACTCCTGACCCGAGGCGAATAGCTGCTTGAAATTGCTGAAGCAGCAGGCCATGGGCTCGCGCCGCGCGTCGATGATTTTGGCGTTCGGCAGGATCAGGTGGATCAGGCCGAGGTGACGGAAGTTGTTCGGCATCTTGTCGATGAAGAACGGCCGGGGCGCGCCAGCCCGGCCGGTTCTGCGATAGACCTGGGTGTCGGCAATGAACTTCTCACCGAATCGGCGCAGTTGTTCCGGGCTGAGCTCGGCCAACACGCCCGGATAGCGCGGCTTGTGCGCCTGGCTTTCCCGGCCGCTGAGAAGTTGCACCAGGCGCGGGATATCCGCCAGCTCCATCGTGCCCTCCACTTGGGAGTGCGATGCCAGGATCTGCTCGATCAAGGTCGAGCCGGCGCGCGGCAGACCGACAATGAAAATCGGATCGGGCCTGTCGCAGCCCATGCCTGCGCGCGCGGCTAACATCTGGCGGGTGCACACCGAGATTTGCAGCTTGAGGGTGCGCTCCATGGCATCGGCGGAGTAGCCACTCTCGCGTTTCTTATACGCATTGCCGCGCTCGTAGTATTGAAACGATTCGGCATAATCGCCCCGATCCTCGAGGGCCTTGCCGAGCGCGAAGCACAGGTGATACCGATCCACCAGCGCGATTGAATCCAGCCCGATCTGCTCGCGCATCAGGGCGATCTCGGCATCGCTGAAGCGATAGGTCTTCAGGTTGGCCAGGCTCCAGTAGGCATCACCGAAACTGGGGCGGGCGCGCGCGGCCTCGTGGTAGGCGTCAATGGCCTCCTGCTGCCGGCCCAGTGTTTTCAGGGCGTGTGCGATGGACAGATGCAGGTCCGCTTGCTGGGGCGCATCTTGCAACAGCTCGCGATAGATTCCGAGCGCCTGCTCGTGATCGCCGAGACCGACGCAAGCATTGGCATAGACGACGCGGAAGGCGCGGTTTTCAGGATCGATGGCGCACAGCTTGCGGGCCTCCTCGAGTGCCTTGGCGTGTTTGTGCCGCTTCGAGAGCACGCCAACGTAGTCATAACGCGCGGCGTGATAGTCAGGGGCGAACACCAACACACTCTCGAGAAGGAATTCAGCATCATCGAGAACGTCGAGCTTCACACCGATCTGGGCCAACAGTCGCATGGCCTCGATGTGGTCGCCATGGGTCCGGAGGAACTGCCGCACCATGCGCTCGGCGGCATGAACATTCCCTTCGGCCAGGAGGTTCGCGCCGTCGACGATGGGTTTGGGAAGTTTCGCAAGTTGCGCGACTTGGCCGGCTGCGGTCACCGCTTCCGCGGTGAGTCCGGCCGCCTCGTAAAGATCGCGCAGTGCCGACCAGCTCGAGCTGAGTGAGGGATTGAGCTCGACCGCGCGACGATAGGATGCAATAGCACTCACGGTCTCGCCCACTGCTCGATAACAGTGGCCGCGCTCTTGAAAAAGGCGAGCGTAATCCGGGTGGGTCCGCTCGAGGCGTAACGAGGTGCGCAGGGCATCAGCAACCCGCCCGAGATAGCGCTGGTTGATGGCCACCAGCAGCAGGACGTCGCGGTTTTCCGGAACTTCGGTGAGCAAGGCTTCCGCGGCCGCCAGGGCTGCGGCGAACTGACGCTCTTTGACGAGCGCGCGAATTCGCCAGACTTCCGCTTCGATGCGAGAGGAGGGCGGATGCGGTTCCGCGGTCATGATACAGCCCTATTTCGGCTCACTCCTGAACTTGTAGGCGAACCGTAGACCCAATGTACGCGGGCGGTTGATGTCCACCGACTTCACGTATTCCCGGTAGAAGGAGTAGAGATTCGCGCGGGTGTCGGTGAGGTTTTCCGCGTAGAGCTGCACGTCCCAAGCCTCCTTGGATACACCCACGGAGGCGTCATACGTGGTGAACGGCGGATCGTCAAAGGCGGTAGTGCCACCCTGCAACGTCTTGGTCAGTTGGTCCGTGGAGGCATAGGAGTGCGCCTGGTGCTGCGCGCCGATTTGCGCGAACGCCCCGTAGTCGCCCAAGTGGAACTCGTAACGGAAGCGGATGTTGCCCATGAAAGGAGGCGACTGCGCCAGGGGCGATCCGAGCGCTCCAAACGGGTTGACGATGTTGATGGGTTGCCCGGTCTGCGGGTTCACCAGCGAGAGGGTCTTGACCACCTCGCCGCTGTTCCAGGAGGCGCCGGCCGATACCGTCAGTCCAGGCACGACGAGGGCCGTAACGTTGGTTTCGAAGCCCTTCACCCGGTAATCGGGCCCGTTGGTCACGAAGGTCAGGTTGCCGGTCACGCCTGGATCGAAGATTCCGATCTGGGTGTTCTTCCAGTCTTCCCGGTAGACGGCGGCGTTCCATTGGATCCGATGGTCCAGCCACTCGGTCTTCCAGCCGATCTCGTTGTTGGTGAGCGTGTCGGGCGAGTACGCGAGCGGCGGCGTGAACAGCCCATAGATGGGCGAGCTCGGCTTGATGATGGACTGGGCGCGGTTGAAGCCGCCGGGACGGAAGCCCTGCGACCAGGTGTAGTACACGAGTATGTCCGGAGTGATGTGCCAACTCAGGTTGGCACGGCTGCGGAAGCCCTTGTACGTCTTGTTCAGGTTCTTGGCGTTGAGATTGTTGCCGTTCGTTTCCGGGATAGTGCAGGGGTAGGTCGGAACGGAGGTGTTATAGGGTCCGTAGATCTCGCACCCGAAGCTGCCGACGTTCGAGCCGAGCTCGAAGGTGCCCATGTGGTAGTAGCGCGTGCCGCCCGTCAGCGTCAGGACCTTGGGGATGATGTCGAAATCTGCCGAGCCGAACACTGCCTTCTGGTTGTAGCCGCGCGTGATGTCGTCGAAGAAGGCGTCGCCAGCGGGGCGGACACTCGGGTTGTTGCTGGTGACCCCGGGGGGAGGGGCGATCGGCACGAAGTTGGGGCTCGTGCCGTAGAACCAATCCGTATTCTCGTGGATGGTGTATTTCTCGTAGAACAAGCCGCCGATCCCGCGCAGCCGCCAGTCATCCGGGGTGCTCAGGCGCAACTCCTGGCTGAGGTGCGTGCTGTTCTGGTGGTCGAGCCAGTAGGCGTTGGGCGAAAAGCACTGGCCAGGAGAGTTCGGCGTCTTGATGGGGTTGCCGTTCGCGTCCGTACCGTTGTTGAAGGGGTAGCCGGGATAATTACACTGGTAGTAGCCGGTGTACGTGCTGCGCGAGTAGTTGGTGTAGTCCTGCTGCTGGTCGACGGTGCGGTCGAGGTATGACCCCGTGTAGACCAGCTTCAGCATGTTGATACGGCCGTTGACCGTGAGCGTGGTGTTCTCGAACCGGTCCTTGTCGTAGGAGGGATTGTAGAGCTGCACCGACAGCTCCGGCAGCGGGTTGCCGAGACCGTCGTACGCTTCTTCCCAACTGACGCCGTCCGCCTCCATGTGCTGGTAAGACTGTTGGACCAACACGTTCCAGTCATCGTCGATGTTCCAGAAGACCTGTCCACGGACGCCTTTGTACGAAACCGTGTTGATGTTGTTAGCGACTTGCGATGAGTTGCTGAGCGTCGGGCTGTTTGCCGGAACCACGCCGTTGAAGTAGCCGGCAATGACTCCGTCGTTCGGCGAGCGGGCGAACGTGCCCGGAATGTTGTCGATGTAGCCGCCGCGCGATTCGTCGTAGATCACCAACCTGGCCGCCAGTGTGTCCTGGATCAGCGGCAAGTTGATCATCGCATCGACATTGGTGCTCGGATCGCCGTGCGCCGTGATCGCGTAACCTGCGTTGACGGTGCCCTCGGTGATATTGAGCTTGGGCTTGTTGGTGATATAGCGGATCACGCCGGCTTCGGCGCCGGCCCCGAACAACGTGCCCTGCGGACCCTCGAGGACTTCGATGCGCTCGATATCGGCCGCGTAGATGTCGAGGTTGCGGCCCGGGAGCTGGCCGGACTGGTCATCGAGATACACCGCGACGTTTGGAAAGGGCTCGGTAGCGCCGGAGCCCTGGATGCCACCCTGGCCGGTTGCCAGGCCGCGCATGTAGATGTTGCTCTGGCCGGGTCCGTTGCCGCCGGCAGTGACGTTCGGCAGATATTTCACGTAGTCGTCGAACGTCGTCACGTTCAACTGCTTGATGGTTTCTCCGGTAAGCGCCTGGATGGTGATCGGGACGTTCTGTAGCGTTTCTTCGCGGCGAGTCGCCGTCACCGTGACTTCCGCAAGCCCGGTGGGTTCCGCGGCCGCCGTATCCGCGGGAGCCTCGGCAGCCCAGACAGTGACCGGCGCGCCCAGAATGGCCGCGACGGCAGCCGATACTCTCGAGTGGTATCTCATGTTGGTTTTCTCCCCAGATTTTCGAATGGATGCGCCTGCAGGACCAGCGGCTTGTCCGTGTCTACCCAAAGCCATGCCAGTGCCGCGGCGAGAGCGCAGGCAAAGCCGATCAGGAAGGTGGCCTGCCAATGCCCCTGTCCCGAGAGGTAGGCAACGATCGGAATGCCGATCCATCCGCCCGCGTTGCCGCCCGTGTTGAGAATACCTGTTGCTGCCATCGTGTCCGCTTGCGCGATGCGCATCGTGCCGGCCCAGTACGATGCTTCGTTGATCTCGACGGCCGTGTACGCCAGGGTGAGGGCACCAACCGCAACGTAGGCGTTCGAGGTGCCGGTCGCAAGCAGCAACAGCACCCCGGCGAGAGGTAACGAAACGAGCGGTACGAAGCGAAAGCCCCACCGAACTCCACGCCAGCGACATAACGCATCGGTGATGCTGCCACCGGCTCCGGCGCCGATGGCGGCGCCAATCGGTGGCAAGCTTGCAAGCGCTCCGCCCTCGATCACCGCGAAATGTCGTTCCTGGATCAAGTAAAGAAACGACCAGGTTGAAAGCAGATAGAACACATAGTTCATGCAAATGTAGGAAAGCGTCGCGGCGGCGACACTCCGATTGCGCATGATCGCCCACACCCGCGGCAATGTGATTTGCGTATCGGTAGGCGGCGTAGGCGCCGCATTGAGCTCCGCGAGCTCTTCGGTGGAGACGGACGGATGTTCCCGCGGGGAGTCGCGTCCATACCAGACCCAGATCGCAATCAACGCAAGGGGCGGTAACGAGGCCCATATGAGCGCGGGTTGCCATCCCAGGGCTGCGATCAGCAGCACGAAAACCAGTGGTGCGATCGCCGCGCCTGTCTGACAGCCGAAGGTGTGCAGGCCCTGCGCGAGCGCCCAGCGGTTGGCCGGTAGCCACGTCTCCATCGTTCCGGCGCAGACCGGAAAGAACGGCGCGTGAGCGATGCCGAGCAGAAGTTGACTCAGAAAGAGTGCGATGAACAGTGGCGTACCCTGCAGCACATAGGGCGCCAACGGTGCGGCCAGCGATGCGACGACGGCTATCAAGAGCAGGCCGGCGAGCGCTCGCCGGGCGCCAATCCGCTGGCCGACGACTCCGCCGGGCATCTGCAGCAGTCCGTAGGACAACACGAATGCCCACTGCAGCCAACCGATCTGCATTTGACTCAGGTGCAGCTCCGGCATGATCCGTTCGGCCGCAATCGAGATCGCGCGCTGCTGGAAGTAGACCACCGCCCCCGCGGCCACCAACATGCTGAAGATGCGCCAACGGATCCTGATCCCGTGAACGCGTGTGGGCATCACACCAAGGGCCATGCGCGCCACCCTAACCCGCCGGCGGTGAGCCGCCTTCCTCGATGCGCCGCCGCCGGAATGCCTCGAGCGCTTCCGCGATAGCGGGATCGAGCGGCGGCGCGGTGAACGTCTCGAGTGTCGAGCGCCAGAGGGTCGAGGCTCGTTCGGTCGCCGTCTTGCTGCCGTCATCACTCCAGGCGCCAAAGTTGCGCCAGTCCGAGACCAGCGGCGCGTAGAACGCATCCCGATAGCGGGCCATGGTGTGTTGGGTTGCGAAGAAGTGACCGCCAGGCCCGGCCTCGGCGATGGCAGCAACCGCGAAGTCGTCGTCACTGGCGCCGAGGGGCTGTAAAACCTCCGCGATCATTTGCAGCTGTTCAATATCCAGAATGAACTTCTCGTAGCTGGAGGAGAGTCCGCCTTCCAGCCAGCCGGCGGCGTGCAAGACGAAGTTGGCGCCTCCCGCGAGCGTGCCCCATAGGCTCATCTGCGACTCGTACGCTCCTTGCGCATCGGGCGCGTTTGAAGCCGTGGCATTCGAAGACCGCCATGGCAGGCCCACGAACCGCGCCATCTGACCGGCGCCGAGCTGCGCCTTGAAGTACTCGGGCGTGCCGAAGGCCGGCGATCCTGACTTCATATCGACGTTGGAGGTGAAGCTGCCATAGACGACCGGCGCACCTGGCCGGGTAATCTGCGCGAGAACGAGACCACCAAGCATTTCGGCGTGCGCCAGTGTCAGCGCGCCCGCGATCGTGACCGGAGCCATCGCGCCGGCGAGCGTAAACGGCGTGATCATTTGCACCTGGCCTGCGAGCGCGAAATCCATGATGCCGTCAGCCATCGGCGTGTCGAGCACGCGCGGCGAATTGGTGTTGATGATGGTGTAGGTGCACGGTGTATTACGGAACGCGTCCTCCGAGAGCCCGTATGCAATACGTACCTGCTCAAAGCAGTCTGCCACCTGGGCGCGCCCGCGGCAGTACGTGTGTGGAATTTTTTCAGACAGAGTCAGTTGCGCGTGCAGCATCTCGAGCTGCCGACAGGCCACGGCAACATCCTGCGGCTCGGTAAAAGCGCCGAGCACCTGTATCACCTCAAAGGCCTGGCACAGGCGCACGCCGTTAGCATAGTCCTCCAGGGTTCCGGTCCGACGCGCACCTGCTGAGTCCAGTATGTGCGGTGGACCCGATACCGGGGCGAATGCCAACGAGGTACCGTCAAGGGAAACATGACGCGCTGGGTTGCGGGAGTGGAGGGTTATCTGGCGTGGGGCGTGCGCCAGGCAGGCTGCGACCAGGCCGCTGTCGATTCGTACGCTCTCAGTGGCTTCATCGACCGTGGCGCCTGCCGAACGAAAGCGCGCGCGTGCTTCCGCTGACAGAACCTTGAGCCCCTGATTCTCGAGGACGCCGAGCGCGGCATTATGCAATGCCTCGACACGATCGTCCGAGAACACGCGCCACGGTTGAAACGGATTCTTCAGGGTTCGGTAGTGGCGACTGCGATTGTCTGTTGTGGCAGTCGATGCGGGTGACGGTCGGCGCCGTGGGCGGCGTATGGCATCGCGTTCTGGCTCGGTCATGGTGGTACTCCCCTGCCTTACATCCGCATTCGCGCGCCCGCGGGATCGAACAGCGGCTCGCTGAGGATTGAAGCTTTGCGCCGATCACCCAGGATCTCAATCTCGAACGCGCCTTCCCGCAAGTCTGCCGCCAGAGGCGTGGGGATGTAACCTTGCGCAAGCGATCGGTCGACGTAGTGACCGTAGCCACCGGAGGTAACCCAGCCGATCACCTCGCCGTTGTACCAGACCGGCTCGTCACCGAGTACGTCGGCGTCCAGGGCGTCGACCGCAAAGCTGACCCGTCTCAGTTTGCCACCCGTTGCCTTCTCGGCAAGAGCCGCTTCGCGACCGATGAAGTCGGGTTTGCCGAAGGCGACGAAGCGATCCAGGCCCGCCTCGAACGGCCCATAGATCGGTCGGAGCTCCCGGTACCAGGTGGGAAAGTTTTTCTCCAGACGCAACGCCAAGAGCGCCCGCATGCCGAAGTGCACGAGCCCGAGGTCCTGCCCGGCGGTGCGAATCCGGTCGTAGAGACGGCGTTGGTATTCCGGTGCGACCCAGATCTCGTATCCGAGGTCCCCTGTGTAGGTCACGCGATTGACGAGAGCAGGGCAGTTGGCCACGTCCATCGCACGATGATCCATGAAGCGCAATGCCGTGGTGGAGACGTCTTCGTCCGTCAGGCGCGCCAGCAATTCGCGCGAACGCGGACCGGCAATCGACAGACCGCCCAATCCCATGTCGAAGCGGTGCAGGCGGACCGAGCCGTCGGCCGGCAGGTGCGCCTCGAACCAACGCATATGGTAGATCTGGGCCTGCGAGGAGCCCCACATCAGGAATCGTTCGGGCGCGGCGCGGGCAATCGTGAAATCCCCGATCAGCTTGCCGGCCGGATTCAGCATCGGTGTCAGCACGATCCGGCCGACATTCGGCATGCGGTTGGTCATCAATCGCGACAGATAGCTGTCGGCGCCCGGGCCGGAAATCTCGTATTTGGCGAAGTTGGTGATCTCGGTTACGCCAACCGCGTTGCGTACGCCGAGGCATTCCGCCTTGACGTGCGGGAAGTCGTTGGAACGGTGGAAGGACACTACATCCCGAGGCCCGATCCCAGGTGGGGCGAACCAAAGTGGCGTCTCCAGGCCCCAGCTGTCGCCCATGACAGCGCCTGCCGCAAGCATGATGTCATAGAGCGCAGTCGTCTGTTGGGGCCGAGCGGCGGGCAACTCCTCGTTGGGGAAGCGGATCGAGAACCGCCGGGAGTAGTTCTCGCGGACCTTTTCATTGGTATAACCGCGCGTTGCCCACGGGCCATAGCGCGCCACGTCCATCGCCCAGACATCGAACCCGGGGTCACCGTTGACCATCCATTGAGACAGCGCCAACCCGACTCCGCCGCCCTGGCTGAAACCGGCCATGACGGCGCATGCGCACCAGAATCCGGGCAGGCCCTGAACGGGACCGACCAGCGGGTTGCCGTCCGGCGAGAACGTGAACGGCCCGTTCACGACGCGGCGGATGCCGGCGCGGGCCATGGCCGGAAAGTGCTCGTAACCGATTTCGAGCGAAGGCGCGATCCGATCGAGGTCCGGCTCGAGCAACTGCGCTCCAAAATCCCACGGGGTGGTCTTCGGGCTCCAGGGTACGCAGGCCCGCTCGTAGGTGCCCAACACCAAGCCTTGCCGCTCCTGGCGCATGTAAATTTCCGCTTTGAAATCGATGGCGTGCGGCAGCTCGTGACCGCGTTCGCGATTGAACTCGATGACCTCCGGCATATCGTCAGTGACCAGGTACATGTGCTCCATCGCGAGGACGGGCAGCTCGATGCCGACCATACGCCCGACCTCGCGCGCCCACAGTCCCCCGGCATTCACAACTTGCTCCGCGTTGACGGTCCCCTCCGTTGTCTTTACGTCCCAGGTACCGTTTGATCGGCGCGCGAGGGCTGTTACTGGTGTTTTGAGGTAGATTTCCGCGCCGGCGAGCTTCGCCGCCTTGGCGTAGGCATGGGTTGTGCCGTACGGATCCAGGTTGCCATCGGCTGCATCGAGCATCGCACCGACGAAGTACTTTTCCTCGATCAGGGGCAACAGCTTCTTCGCCTCGCTCGGAGTCAGCAGCGAGGTCTCCAGGCCGAGATAACGGGCCCGTGCGTGGGCCATCTTGAGCCATTCCATGCGCTCCGGCGTATCGGCCAGCAGCAGTCCACCCGAACGATGCAAGCCGCAGGACTGGCCCGTGATTCGCTCGAGCTCGTCATAGAGGCCGATCGTGTAGCCCTGCAACTTCGCGACGTTGGGATCGCCGTTCAAGGTGTGAAACCCACCGGCGGCATGCCAGGTTGAGCCCGACGTGAGCTGGTCGCGCTCGACCAGGACGACATCGGTCCAGCCGGCTTTGGTCAGGTGATAGAGCACGCTGCAGCCAACGACGCCGCCACCTATGACGACGACCCGGGTGTGTGATTTCATTGCCATCATCGATCCTCAACTGAACACGATCTCATAGCCAAAGGGACGCGCGGCATCAACCAACACTTCCCAGGTGAAGGCTGCGAAGGTGCGTGGCGCGAGGAATTCGTAGCGGTTCTCGTTTGCCCTGAGCAGGAGTCCCGCAACGTGATGTATGCCGGTCTGGGCGAAGCCGTTTACTGGAAAGACTGTCGGGTGGAGATCGATCGGCACGAGTCGGCCGAGTAGGTCTCGGGCACGCGACCCCTCTACAAAGAGATGGGTGCGCGCTCCATCAAGTGATGTGACGCAGCCGGCATCTGCTGGGATCGCCGTGCGCAACCGTGCTTCGAACGTGGGTTCGCCGCTTCCGAGTACCCAGTACTGGTCCGGCGCAATGCGCAGGACGAGGTGATTTCCAGCGGCCGCGGCTGCGCGAACCGGTGAGTCCGGCAGAGGGCCGCCAAGAACAGCTGACGCGCCTGCGGTGACGCGGGCTGCGGCGCCTGGGAAGATTCCGATGTGGAGGACGCGGGTGTTGATCACTTCGCCGAGCCGCACGGCGCGGTAGCCATCAGCGTTGGCGCCATCCACACCCTGGCTCCGGTAGCTCTCGAGCGCTGAACGCGACTTAAGCACGCATGCGCTCCCCGGTCGGGTCGATAAACACTGGCGACACTATGCGTGCACGGACCCGTTCGTCTCGCAGCGGATACGCGCAGACGATTTCCTGCCCCTCGTGGCGTAGGCCGCCACTGTAGAGGGCCAGCGCGATCGTCTTCTGCAGAACGGTCGACCAAGTCACTGAGGTGATGTAGCCGCGGCCGTGCCCTTCGACCGGGTCTTCCTTTGCAAACAGGATCGCGCCCCCACGGAGCTTTGCGCCGGAATCGAGGCATTCGAGGCCGACGAGGCTCCAGCGGTCTGGCATCTGCAGTTCCCGACGCTGGCGCAACTCGCGCCCGATGTAGGCCTTTTTCTTCGACGCAAGCTTTCCGAGCCCCAGGTCATCCAACGTCGTGCGGTGATCGAGCTCCAGGCCCGCGACGTGGCCCTTTTCAATGCGCAGTGAGGCGAGCGCCTCGAGACCGTAGGGCTTGATCCCCAGTGAAGAGCCGCGCTCGAGGAGTCGCTCCCACATTGCCGTGCCGCGGTCGGCCGGCACGTAGATTTCATAAGCGAGCTCGCCCGAGAAGCTGAGTCGCGCTACGCGCACAGGAATGCCGTCAATTTCATGTTGACAGACGCCCATGTGCGGCAGCGCCTGGCTCGACAAGTCGAGGCCAGGAAACGCCAGCATCAGCGCCTCCCTCGACTTGGGCCCCGCGACTGACATGCCGGCCCATCGATCTGTGACTGACACCACGTGTACACGGAGGTCGGGCCACGCCGTCTGCAGGAGGAACTCGAGCCGCGCCATGACTTCGCCTGCCTGGGCGGTCGTAGTCGTCATGAAGTAGGTAGAGTCCGAAAAGCGGGCGGTCGTGCCGTCGTCGAGTACGGTGGCGTCATCGTTGAGCATTACGCCATAGCGGGCCTTCCCCACTGGAAGCTTGGCGAAGTCGTTGACGTACACGCGATCGAGGAATTCAGCGACGTCTGGACCCTGGACTTCGATCTTACCGAGCGACGATACGTCGGATATCCCAACGCCGGTGCGCACCAACTCCATTTCGGCCACGTAGGCTGTCGCTGCATCGCGGCCAGCCCAAGAGTAGAACCAGGGTCGAAGCCATGGGCCGGCCTCGATCATTGTCGCGCCGTTGGCGAGATGCCAGTCATGCATCGGCGTTCGGCGTGTTGGACGGAAGTGTGCGCCAATATGCCGTCCTGCGAGCGCGCCGACCGACACGGGCGTGTATGGCGGACGGTATGTTGTGATGCCGGCGCTCTGGAGCTCGATACCGCGCAATTCGGCCATCAACTGTGCGGCGGCGATGTTGCTCGTCTTGCCCTGGTCCGTTCCCATCCCGAGAGTCGTGTATCGCTTGAGGTGCTCCAGAGACTCGTAGCCTTCCTCGTGCGCTAGCGCCAAATCGCGGGTCGTCACGTCATTTTGGAAGTCGACGAAAACTTTGCTTGTCGGGTCGGCCGGTACACGGTTCTTGGCCTGGGTAGCCCAACATTCAACCCAGGTGACGTCCTCGGCGCGCAGTGGCTCACCTGTATTTTCCGAAAACCCAACCCACCTCGCGGCGGCCGTGCCGGCTGCGTGTCCGTCGGCGAGCGGATCACGACGGGCTGCGACGGAACCAGCCCCTGTGATGCCGCTTGGCCAAGGACCGGGCACCAGCGCGCCAATTGCGGAGTCATAGACGGGGCGCACACCTGTGTGCGAGGTCAGGTGTACGGTCGGGGACCAACCGCCGGACATCCCGATCAGGTCGCAATCGAGCGACTGTGTTCTCGACTTTGACTTCGATTTCGATGAATCAGCTGCCTTTTGCAACTCGGCTCCTTGCACTGTACGGCTACCACGTGCGCGCACCAGTTGCGTGGCGAGCCGGATATCGATGCCAGCGCGCTGCGCAACGGCTTCCAGAGCAGGGTTTGCGGTCGGTCGCTCATCGGCGATCGTGACGCGGGCGCCCGCAGCAGCCAGGTCGATAGCGGTCGTCCACGCCGAGTCATTGTTCGTGGCGATCAGTACCCGCCGTCCGAGGACGAGGGCGTAGCGATTCAGATAGGTACGGACCGCGCTCGCGAGCATTACGCCGGGGAGGTCGTTATTACCGAAAAGCAAGGGACGCTCGATGGCGCCTTCGGCGTGAACGATGGCCCGAGCACGCAACGTAATCACGATTTCTCGCGCTTTGCCCTTCGTTGGGTCGGGGCGAGCGTGATCCCGCCTGTCAACCAACACGGCCGTCAGTCCGTCATAGATGCCGGTGACTGTCGTTCGCCGAAATATCTCCACGTTCGGCATTGATGTGACTTCGGCCTCGAGTGAGCGGCGCAACAGCTCTTCCGGGGCATCGGCGGGGGCGGCCAGGAGGTTGCCGCCGAGCAGAAAGTCCTGCTCGGCAAGCGTGACTCGGCAGCCAGACCGACCCGCGGCACGCGCAGCGGCGAGACCCGCGGGACCCGAACCAACGATCAGCACGTCGGTGAACGCGTGAGCGGTCTCATAGCGGTCTGGGTCCGGCAAATGAGTTGCTTCGCCGAGCCCCGCGGCGCGCCGAATGAACGGTTCGTAGAACATCCATGAGCCACGTCGCGGTCCCATGAAGGTTTTGTAGTAAAAGCCTGCCTCGAACAGCGGCCCGAGAAGCCTGCCCGCGATGGACATGAGATCGAACTCAACCGACGGCCATCCGTTCTGGCGTTCGCAGATCAACCCCTGGTATAGCTCGGTCGTTGTCGCGGGCACGTTGGGAGTGCGGCGTCCTTCCGTACCCAACGTCAGAAGCCCATTCGGCTCCTCGACCCCTGCGCCAAGGAACCCGCGGGGTCTGTGATATTTGAAGCTGCGGCCCACCAGCCCGACGCCGTTGGCCAGCAGCGCCGCGGCGAGCGTGTCACCCATATAACCGGTCAGCTCACGGCGCTCAAACAGAAATGATAGCGGTTGGGTGCGGTCGATTCGGCCGCCCGCGGGCCGACGTGCCTCACGCGCGGTCATGACTTTGCTCCGTCACGCGGTGACGCGCGAGCCAGCTACGACCGACAATGTTTGTTGCCGTATCACGCTCGAGCACGAGCCACTGCCGGCAGCCCTCCACGTGTTGCCAATATTCCAGGTGCGTGCCTTTTGGATTGTCGAACAGGAAAACATAGTCGTGCCAGGCGTGCGCGTCGTCGGTACCGTGTGCCGGGCGGAGCTTGGTCGCGTCCCCGGCATAGTGGAACTCGGTGTAGTCACGGAGGCCGCAGTGAGGGCAGGGGATGCGTAACATCGGCTACTGCTTGTATGTCCAGAGGCCGAGGCCGTACTCGTCGGATCCGTTGCCGCTTTCGAAACGATCGAGCGCCAGATGTCGGATCAACGGGTGTTCGTCGTCATGGGTGAGCGTATGCGCCATGCACCACCCTGCCGCGGGTGTGGCCTTGAAACCCTGGTAGCACCAACCGGCATTCAGGTAGAGGTTTTTGAGGGGTGTACGGCCCATGAACGGACTCCCATCGGGCGTCATGTCCTGGATGCCTGCCCAATGACGTAGCAGGCGCAGGCGCGACATGCCTGGAATCAGCGCTACGGCGCACTCCGCGACGGTGCGCACCTTCGGGAACTGACCGCGTTGCGTGTAGGTATTGAAACCGTCGATGTGACCGCCAAACACCATGCCGCCCTTGTCGGATTGTGAGATGTAGAAGAGCTCCGCGCCGAAAGACAGCACGCAATCGAGGAAGGGCTTGATCGGCTCGGTGACGAAGGCCTGCAGCAAATGGCTCTCGATCGGCAGGCGCAACCCTGCCAATCGCGCAACATGAGAAGAGTGGCCGGCGACCGAAACCAGCGTGCGCCCCGCATGAATTCGGCCGCGGCTCGTCTCGAGGCCGCTCACCGCATCTCCCGCACGCAGGAATCCCGTGACCTCGCAGTTCTCGATGATGTCGACACCGAGCCGGTCTGCGGCGCGCGCGTAACCCCAGGCAACCGCATCATGGCGCACGGTGCCGGCTCGGGGTTGGAACAGCCCGCCGTAGATGGGGAAGCGGCAGCTCGTGGAGTAGTCGAGGAATGGCAGAAAGCGCTGGACTTCGGCGCGATCGAAGAGCTCGCAGTCGATGCCGTTCAACCGCATGATGTTGCCCTTGCGGGCGAGGACGTCGAGCTGTGCGGGGCCATGCGCCAGTACGAGCTGGCCACGCTGAGAAAGCATTACGTTGAAGTTGAGCTCGTGGGATAGCCCTTCCCATAAACGAAGCGAGTGCTCGAAAAACTCAGTATTTCCGGGCATCTGGTAGTTCGAGCGTACGAGCGTCGTATTACGGCCGACATTGCCCGAGCCGAGGTAACCCCGCTCGAGCACGGCAACGTTCGTAATTCCGTGGTGTGCTGCGAGGTAATAGGCAGTGGCGAGTCCGTGCCCACCGCCTCCGACGATGACCACGTCATAGGCCTTTCGCGGCTCCGGCTTTCGCCAGGCACGCGCCCATTTCGAGCCGAAGAGGGCGCGTCGGGCCAGGGCGAAGGCGGAATAGTGCGATAGGACGGCCATTTAGCAGCTGTGGACCTGTTCCTCATCTTTGATCGTAGCCGTGGCGTCGGCGTCTTTCGATTCGAAGATCTACGAGGTCATGTAGAAAATCTCGGGGACGGCTGGCTTCCCGTACTGGCCTAATAGGGCCCGTGGGGTACATTGATCCAGGCCAAAAAGAAAAGATTAGGCACCCGACGCACTACGCGGGGCTCGTGGTGGCCCTTGTGCTCGCAGTCGCCGCCGCTCAACCCGTCGCTGCCGGGCAGTCGGGTTCGGAGCAGTCGGGCGCGGAGCACCATGCCGAGCTCCGTTCTGTGGAAGGTCCGGTCGGGGTCGTGCATTTTGCCAACTCCGGGGCGCAGCGCGCCCAGCCTGCCTTCCAGAGGGGACTGGCTCTGCTCCACGACTTTGAATATTCGGCCGCGCGGCGTGAATTTCAGAGGGCCGAGATTCTCGATCCGGCGTTCGCGATGGCGGTCTGGGGTGAGGCGCTGACCTACAATCATACTTTGTGGCACGAGCAGGATACGGCCGCGGCGCGCGCTGCCATGGCTAAATCAGGTGCTACGCCGGAGGAACGGGTTGCACGTGGACAGACTCCTCGCGAGCGCGAGTACCTCTCCAGCCTGGAGAAGTTGTACGGCCCCGGGGACAAGGCCGAGCGGGACGCCGCGTACAGCGCTGCGCTCGGCGATCTGTCCCGCCGGTACCCGAACGACCTTGATGCGCGGGCTTTGTACGCACTGTCATTGCTCGGGCTCTCACCGAAGCGCGACGTCAGGACCTACATGCGTGCAGCGGCGGAGGCGGAGGAGGTATTCGAGGTCGATAAGCTCCACCCGGGGGCTCTTCACTATTTGATCCACGCCTACGATGACCCCGTGCATGCCCCGCTTGGTCTCAGGGCGGCCCGGCTGTACGCCAACGTTGCCCCTGGAGCCTCGCACGCGCAGCACATGACCTCTCACATTTTTTTCGCGTTGGGACTCTGGGACGACGCGATCAAGGCGAATGAGGCCTCGGTGCGCGTGGCTGAGGCGCAGGGCGAGCATGCCTATCACTCGCTACTTTGGCTCGAGTACGCCTATCTGCAGAAAGATGAGCGTGCGGCTGCCGCGGCGCTCGTCCGGTCGCTCACACACGATGTTGACAGTGGGCCGACGAAGGAGAATCGATTGCGTGCGGCTTTTGCGCGGGCGACATGGCTGGTGGAAACACAGGGTGCGGCAAGTGCCGATGCTTTTCAGCCGGTCGACAGCACCGGCATTACTTATATTGGGTACTTTGTGGTTCACGACTTCGCGCGCGGTCTTGTCGCAGCGGGCAGGGGTGATGTCATGGGAGCGCGAGGTGCGCTGGCGCAGTTGTCTGATCGCATCAACTCGGCTCGAGTTGTCCCAAGCGGCGAGACTCGCAATTGGTTCGACGCGTCGAGTGAGAGCGATCTTGCTCAGGCCCGGGTGCTTGCGACCGCGCTCGATGGGGTCATCGAATTTGCCTCAGGGCAGCATGCGGCCGGAATTGCACGAGTGCGTGAGGCTATTGCGGCCACTGCCCAAATGGAGTTTGAATACGGACCGCCCTGGTCCGCCAAGCCGCTCGATGAGCTTCTGGGTGA
Source organism: uncultured Steroidobacteraceae bacterium (assembly GCA_964400085.1). GTDB lineage: Bacteria > Pseudomonadota > Gammaproteobacteria > Steroidobacterales > Steroidobacteraceae > 13-2-20CM-66-19. The sequence continues at coordinate 84,869 of CAYNTW010000001.1, forward strand.
GCTGCTGCTCGCAGACGGGCAACTGGCTGAGGCGGGGACAGCATTTGAGCGTGCGCTCCTCACGTATCCAAACCGCCGTCTCTCCCTCGGGGGACTGGCCGCCGCGAGGGTAGCTCATGAGGTTCGGTAACCATGAGGGTGGCAAGTCCGCGCTGGTGTTGATGATGTTGGTCGCCGGCGTGCTTTGCGCAGCGGACGCAGGCGTTGCGAGACGAACGACGCGACAGGATCTGATCGGCGCCTGGCGTCTCGTCGACATCGATGTCGAGGGCCCGGCCGGGCGCGAGGCCGATCCTTTTTACGGCAGCGGCAGTCGTGGTCTTCTGATCTATGATGCTTCCGGTTGGTTCAGTGTCCAGATCGAAGGCTCTGGCCGGCCCGCGATGCAGATTCCCGCGGTGAGACCGGCGGTCGAACAAAGTGACTCGACAGCGCGGCTCAAAGCGACCGTCCTCGATTCCTACTACGCCTACTACGGAACCTGGTCCTTCGATCCGGCGACATCGACCGTCACGCATCACGCGAAGGGCGCGCTCTATCCCGTCGAAGATAACGCGACTTACCCACAACATGTTGAAGTAGTGGGCCAACGGATGAGCTTTACGCGCACGCAAAATGCCGCGGGGCACATGGCGGTGCAGACGAAACGGTGGGAGCGCGTCAGCGCAGACTGACATTCAAAGCAGCGCGTCGCGTGCTACATCGCTGTCCGTCTGCAGGATGCGGCGGAGTTTGTTCAGTGCCTCGACCTGGATCTGTCGCACGCGCTCCGAGGATATCTCGAGACGTCGGGCAACACTCTGCAGCGTACAGTCGGTACCGTCGGTGAGCCCGAACCGTGCCGCGAGCACCACCCGCTCAGTGTCCTTCAACTGCATCAGCGCTAACTGCAGGCGCTTGCTCCGGCTGGCGACGTGCAGACACCAGTCCGGTTGCTCATCCTCCGGGGCGGCCACGCGATCGATGATGGCCGATGTGTCGTCTCGTGACCAGTCGCACCCATCAGCGTGGTCACGTATGTCGTACAGCAAAAACTTGTCGGTGCCGGTCAGACAATCCCGATCCCCGGTATCAGATCTTGCGGCGGAATCGGTCCTCGCACGTGCCCGCGAGCGCTGCCGCAGCTCACGCGTTACGTGGACGGGGACATGAATCGTAGCCGACTGAGTCATCAACGCCAATTCGATCGACTGGCGGATCCACCATTTCGCGTAGGTCGAGAAGCGGAAACCTCGCTCTGGATCGAACTTCTCAGTGGCTCTGAGTAGACCGAGATTGCCTTCCGCAATGAGGTCCAGGAGAGGCAACCCGCGATTGCGGTAAGGTCGCGCCATCATGACCACCAGGCCAAGATGATGCTCGACGAGTTGCCGCCGCGCCTGCTCGTCACCTTCGCAAGCGCGCTTGGCGAGACAATATTCCTCGCTGCTCGTCAAGCGCGCGAGAGTTGCGAGCTCGCCCAGGTATTGCCGGATGATGTCGCGGCTGTGCCCGGCGCGTGTGCCCTTGGCAGGAGGGATGACGGTTCGCGACCGCGAAGGTTTTTGCCGATAGCCACGACAGTCTGAAAGGTAATCGAGCTGCAATGCGCAGCTCATGCACTGGTGAGCCAGCTCGAGCAGGCGCCGTGAGAGGCCGGAGACGGTATCTGTACGCATCGGGAGCTCTGCGGTCCGCGATCTAACCACGCGGTACAGTCTACGAGCTCCTCGCCCGAAACCGGCGAGCCTGAGCGACTCTTCAGAATTTCTTCAGCAAACCGGCCAGGCCGCATGCCTTACTCCGGCTCGGCGTCCCCTAAACAGAATCCAACGCCTCGCACGGTATGAATCAGGCGTGTGAGGTTTGGGCCATCGACCTTGCGTCGCAAGCGTGCGATGTGCACGTCGATGACATTATCGAGAGGGGTAGCACGCCCTACGTCTTTCCAGATATCGTGCGCGAGCATCTCACGTGACACCGTCGCATGGGCGTGGCGCATCAGGTATTCGAGCAGATCGAACTCACGAGCTGTAAGTTCGATACGCCGGCCGGCGCGCTCGACTCTGCGCGTCACCAGGTCCACATGGAGGTCCTTCACGTTCAAGCGCAAGGTACTCTTGACACGCCCCCTGCTCAGCAATACCTGAATGCGTGCCAGAAGCTCCGCCACGGCAAACGGCTTCACCAGGTAGTCATCGGCACCCGTGGTGAGGCCGCGAACACGGTCATCTACGCTGTCCTGCGCGGATAGGATGATCACCAGGCATTCCGGGCTCCGATGGCGCCCGGCCGCGAGAATCTCCAACCCGTCGCGGCCGGGCAGCCCGATGTCCAGCACGACCAGATCGAAACTGTTGGTGCTCCACCGAAAGAAGCCATCTTCACCGGTGCGCGCCAGCTCCGCCGTGTAGCCCTGGCGCGCGAACGCGTCGAGGAGCGTCGCGCCGGTCTTCTCGTCATCCTCGATGATCAGGATCCTGAGGGCCAAGTCAGTCGTTGTCGGTTGCAAACATTCTAAACGGTGCCTCGGCTCGAGGCGAGCGCACCCGGAATGTCCGTACCCTACAATCGCGAGCGGAGCGAGTCCAGTCCCTACTCTGCCTTCAGTGCACTCTTGGGAACCGGGGGATTTGCGGCTTTCGCGGTGGCCTCGGCGTCGCCCGCCATGGACGTCAGCTGGTCGGTGGTGACGACGTCGGCATTGGAAATGTGATGGCCGCCTTGAATCTGGCCTTTGCTAACACCATCATTATAGTCGTTGACGAGAGTTGCAACGCAGGCCGCCACGGCATTCGGGTCATTTTCGGCACCGTTGCCCTCCTTGTGCAGCTCATTCCATGCCACGTTCCAAGCGCAGTCAGGCGGTTTGAAGCCCTGGTTGGGACCGCTCTTGGCGGCTTCCTGATCGGCAACCCATTCTATCCCCGTCGTCGGCATCAGCGCATCGATCATCGTCTTCTCCTTACAGGCTCATGGTGTGGCTCATCGTTACATGGTTACATAGGCCAGAGCCGCGGCTGTTTCAAGGTCAGCGTGGCTGACGAGGTGTCGGGGTCTGTTGGCGGCGATCCTGATGATCTATTCAGAATTTCTTCAGGACACCGGCTCCGCGCAGGCCCGCGGGCGCGCCTAAGATGAGGCATGTCTGCCCACCCGCAAGAAGCTGCCATGAATATCGCGGAACGCTGCGCGCAAGCCGTGCGGCTGCATCGAGCCGGACGTTTGCGCGAGGCCGAGCTCGGCTACCGGGAGATCCTCGCGATCGATCCCCGGCACGCGGATAGTTTGCATTTGCTTGGCGCTCTTGCGGTCGAATCGCGTCAGTATGCCGAGGCAGTGGAGCTGATCGGCCAGGCGCTCGATCTTGTCCCATATTGCGTGGCGGCTCACTTGAATCTGGGTAATGCGCTGCTGGGTCTGGGTAGGACCACCGAGGCGATTGCCGCCTACAACAGGGCCCTGGAGCTGCGGCCGGAGTGTGCCGAAGGGCATTACAACCGGGCGAATGCCTTGCTGAGCTCAGGAGCGGCGGCGGAAGCGCTTGCCGCGTTCTACCGGGCCCTCGAGCTGAAACCGGATTACCTCAAGGCCTACAACAATCTCGGCAACACGCTGTGCGAGCTCGGGCGCCTGGACGAGGCCGTCGCCATCTGGCGTCGCGGTCTGGATGTGAAGCCCGACGCGGAGTTATACAACAATCTCGCCAATGCGCTGAACGATCTGGGCCGCGCCGAGGAGGCCCTGGCACTTTACGATCGTGCGGCGGGCCTGCAAAAGCCCGGTTTCGACAGCCCCCTTGCGAACAAGGCATTGCTGCTGATCGAAATGGGCCGAACGGCGCAGGCTCTGCGCGCGACTGACGAAGCGCTCGCCGTCAATCCCGCCTCCGCCGCTGCCTGGTACATCCGTTCGGAGCTCAAGAAGTTCGCCGCCGCGGATGCGGAGATCGAGGCGATGGAGGGCTTGCTCGTGGGGCCGGAGGCCGACTCGATATCGATCGCAGACCGGATTCGCCTGCAATTCGCTTTGGGCAAAGCCTGGTTGGATGCCGGCGACGCCGCGCGAGCGTTCGCTCACCTGGATGACGCCAATCGGCTCAAGCGCTCCACGTTGACTTACGATGCCGAGGCCACCGGGCGCTGGATGGAGGCGATTGCCGCCGCATTTACTCCGGATCTCATGCAACGCCTGGCTGGTGCAGGACACCCGTCCGCAGCCCCTGTGTTTGTTGTTGGCATGCCGCGTTCGGGCACGACCCTGGTCGAGCAAATTCTCGCTTCCCATCCGGCCATTCACGGCGCCGGCGAATTGCAGGTGCTGCGCGACCTGGTGGCCAGGCACTCGGGTGTGGTGGGCTATCCCGGATGCGTGGCGCACCTGTTACCCGAAGAGCTCACTCAGCTGGGCCGAGAGTACGTGCAGCAGGCCTGCGCCTTGGCCCCCGCAGGAGGACGGGTGGTCGACAAAATGCCGTTCAATTTCCTTTATGCCGCCCTCATCCATTTGATGCTGCCGAATGCACGCATCATTCACTGCCGCCGTGATGCGGCCGACACCTGTTTATCCTGCTACACCAGGACGTTCCGCGGCCCGGTTGAGTTTGCCTATGACCTGAGCGAGTTGGGGCTCTACTACCGCCGCTACGAGGCCCTGATGGGCCACTGGCGCGCCTTGCTGCCGGCCGAGTGCCTCATCGAGATTCACTACGAGGATCTCGTGCATCACCTGGAGCCGCAAGCGCGCCGGTTGGTCGCCTTCTGCGGCTTGGAATGGAACGGGGCGTGTCTCGCGTTCCACCAGACGCGCCGGCAAGTGCGCACCGCCAGTGCCACCCAGGTACGTCAGCCGGTGTATCACTCCAGCATCGGCCGTTGGAAAGCGTACGAGCGCTATCTGGGCCCGCTGCTGGCCGCTTTGGACCCCTATGGGACATCGCGCTCTCTACGAGTCGAGGCGACCCATTGAACGGAGCGCAGGTACTGTGGGGTTTCTTCGCGCCGACCCTGGCCGCAGTGCCACGCATCGGGGCCGCGGTGACGGTAGCGCCGCTATTTCCGACGAGCCTGTTTCCAATGCTTCTGCGTAGCGCGATCTGCGTAGCGCTGTCGTTGTGTTTGTACCCGCACATGGCTGCTCACATGCCGGCGGATATGAGCCCTTTGCTGTGGCTGGCCTTGATCGCCAAGGAAGTCCTCATCGGGGCGCTGCTGGGGGTCGCGGTCGGCGCTTTCGTCTGGGTGTTCGAGAGCGTCGGCGCGGTCATCGATTATCAGATCGGCTTTTCCAACGCCGAGGTCTTCGACCCATTTGGCGGCCACGATACAGGGCTGCTGGGACGATTCATGACACGGCTCGGTGTCGTCCTGTTCCTGGTGGGGGGAGGACTGCAGACGTTTGCCTCGCTTTTGTTCGAGTCGTTTCATCTCTGGCCGGTCGCCTCATTTTATCCGTCCTTGACCGAGCGGCTTGCCGACTTTGCTGGCGGTTCGGTGCGCACGCTCACGGAGTTGACGGTGAGACTGGCGGCGCCGGCAGTGCTGCTGCTGGCGCTCGTTGACTTGGGATTCGGCCTGGTTGGCCGCGTGGTGCCGCAGCTCAACGTGTTCTTTTTTACTATGCCGCTCAAGGGCGCATTGGCCGCGCTCATGTTCGCCCTGTATCTGTCATACCTGGCCGATGTGGTAGCCGGGCAGATGTCCGGGCTGCCGGGCTGGCTGGAGCGCCTGCAGCCGGCTTTGTCCGGTCATTGAATGCGCGATGTCCGAGAAGACTCAAAAACCAACTCCGAGAAGACTGCGCGAGGCCCGCAAGCGGGGCGAGGTCGTCCGCAGCCAGGATCTCAGCTCGCTCGCGGCGTTCGTGGCAGTGTGGATTTGCCTGTGGCTTGGTGCGGAATACTGGTGGAAGCACCTGGCTCACATCACCGAGCATGCGATCCTTGCCGCGGATCCCAGCACCGCAGCCGCGGGGGTGCAGCTCTGGCTGCCCCAGGTGCGCAGTCTCGTCATTGACACGTTATGTATTGTGGGACCCTTGCTGGGCGCCTGCATCGCCGGCTCGACGTTGGTAGGCGGCCTGCAAACGCGCGGTATGCTCTCCATGGGACCGATAACGCCGAAATTCGAACGGATCAGCCCCGCGCTGGGCCTGCGCAATTTATTCTCGATGCGGCACCTGTTCGATCTCGGCAAGATGCTCATCAAGACCACGCTGCTGCTGACAATGTTGTTCCAGTGTATTACCGCGTCCCTCGATCCATTGATGAGGGTCATCTATACGCCGGCGGAGGACCTGTTGCGGGTCGGGGGCACGCTCTCGTGGCGCTTGATGGGCTGGGCGGCGGCGATCTACGTCGTCGGCGCTGCGCTGGATTACGCGCATCAGCACTACGAGTTCATGAAGCGGCACAAGATGAGTATCGATGACCTGCGGCAGGACTACCGCGCAACCGAGGGTGATCCAAGGATCAAAAGGCGCCGCCGCGCCGTCGCACGTGAAACCATCTTCAACGCGGCGACGAATCGTGTGGCTTCTGCAAGTGTGGTAGTCGTCAACCCGACGCACGTGTCCGTGGCACTGTACTACGCGCTCGGAGAAACACCCTTGCCGCGCGTCGTCGCCAAAGGTGTCGATGCGCTGGCACTGAACATTCGTGCCGAGGCCAGACGTTACGGTGTGCCGATACTCGAGGATGCGCCGCTAGCGCGCCGACTATTCCGCCAGGTTGCGGTTGACCACTATATCAATGAGGAACTGATCGACGCTACAGCAGCCGTCTTTCGTTGGGTGCGGCTGATGGATCAGCAGCGGGACTCAGTCCGGCTCGCCCTCCCTGAGACAGAATCCAACGCCGCGCACGGTATGGATCAGCTGGGGGAGGTTGGGCCGGTCGATCTTGCGGCGCAATCGCGCAATATGGACGTCGATGACGTTGTCAAGCGAAGTGGAGCGGCTGACGTCTTCCCAGATCTCGTGCGCTAGCATCTCGCGCGAGACCGTCGCAGGCGCATTCCGCATCAGATATTCGAGCAAGGCGAATTCACGCTCGGTGAGCTCGACACGCCGGCCAGATCGCTCAACTTCGCGCGTAACCAGGTCCACGTGCAGGTCTTTCACGGCTAGCTGGAGCGTGGTGTTGGTCCGGTACCTGCGCAGCAGGGCCTGCACTCGCGCCAGCAGTTCCGCTACGGCAAAGGGTTTCACCAGGTAGTCGTCGGCACCGGCGGCCAGACCTCGGACCCGGTCATCCACGTGGTCGAACGCGGACAGGATCAGAACCAGGCAGTTCTGGTTCAACTTGCGCCAGGCGGCGAGGATTTCCAGTCCGCCGCGGCCGGGCAGACTCAGATCCAGAACGAGCAGGTCGAAGCTCTCCTTGTTCCAACGAAAGATACCCTCCTCGCCGGTGCGGCACAGGACGGCAGAATAGCCTTCGCGCGCGAACACCTCCATGAGCGTCGCGCCGATCTTCTCGTCGTCCTCGATGATGAGAATTCTCACCAGCCAAAACACTGCCGCTGAAGAAATTCTGAACTCTGCTTCAGGATGAGCCACGGACCTGCCGGCGCCAGTAGTCTAACTGGCGTGATCAGACTTAATGCATTTCGGCGTTGGATTCAAGTCGCTTGGATGACGGCGGACCTGGCGACTGGGGCCGACCTGGTGCAGGGAGGCGGCGCATATGGCGGCCGTGAGCGAAAATAGCAAATCCTTCGAATCCACCGGGCGAGCCCAGCAGGCGGCACTCGAGTCACGCCTGCTCAAGGCGCTGGCTCGCCGGGGCGATCTGGCGCTCGCGGTACTGATCATTGCGGTCATCGGGCTGCTGATCGTACCCCTGCCAACACTCCTGCTCGATGGCCTGATTGCCACCAACCTTGCGGTCAGCATCGGGCTGCTGATGTTGTCGATGTATGTCCCCTCGACCCTGGGGCTGTCCACGTTTCCGACGCTGCTGCTGCTCACCACGCTGTTCCGACTGTCGCTGAACATCGCCTCGACAAAGTCGATCCTGTTGCACGGCGCTGCAGGGCACATCATCGATGCTTTCGGTCGCATGGTGGTCGGCGGCAACGTGGTGGTCGGGCTGGTGGTGTTTCTGATCATCGCCATCGTGCAGTTCATCGTCATTGCCAAAGGAGCCGAGCGCGTTGCGGAAGTCGGAGCACGCTTCTCGCTCGATGGAGTTCCCGGCAAACAAATGAGCATCGATGCCGACTTGCGCGCCGGACTCATCGACAAGACAGAAGCGCAGCGGCGCCGCCGCGAGCTCGAACAGGAGAGCCGGCTCTACGGGGCCATGGACGGGGCGATGAAGTTCGTGAAGGGAGATGCGATCGCCGGGATGCTCATCGCGCTCGTGAACATCGTCGCTGGTATCTCGATCGGGGTCACGATGCGCGGCATGAGCTTTGCCGGATCGATCGATGCGTACTCCGTGCTGTCCGTCGGTGATGGCATGGTAGCCCAGATCCCCTCATTGTTTGTCTCGATTGCCGCGGGAATGGTTATTACGCGTGTTGACGGCAACTCGCGCGGGCGCAACCACCTCGGCGGACAGATCGCGCACGAGGTTCTGGGGCACCCCACGGCGCTGTTGATCGCGAGCGCCATCATCGGAAGCTTCATGCTGGTGCCCGGATTGCCGGCATGGCCGTTTCTGTTGCTTGCGCTGTTGTTCGCGGGTGCGGGCTATCTTGGACGCAAGGTGGCCGGCGTGACAGATGCCTTTGATGATCATTCCGCGACACCGGCGATGCAGCGCGATGCGGCTGCAGGATCTGTGGTCGACCAAGCTGCCGCGCGCAATGGCGGGTCTCTTGCCGTACCTTTGCGTGTGCGAGTCTCGGCGCGTTTGCGTGGCGCGCTTTCCCCCAGTGTTTTCGACGCCGCCCTGGAGCGCGAGAAGACCGCTGTGACGCAGGAGCTCGGATTGCCATTCCCCGGCTTGAAGTTGATGGTCGATAATCGGTTGAAGGGCGGTCGCTACGAAATCGACGTGCAGGAGATACAAGTCTCTGGGGGTGACCTGGAGAACACCAACGTAGTGGGCTTCGCGTCGCGTGAGGATCGGACGAGCACGCATTCGCAGGAAACCGGACGTAGCGCGCAACAGGACGCGGCAGCGCCTGAGATGGCTGCAACGGAGGGCAAGGGAGCGCGACCGGGCCATGAAGGGACCTTGGCAACTCATGTTGCCTGGGTCGTTCGTCGCCATGCGGACGCCTTCCTCGGAATGCAGGAAACGCACGAGCTCCTCACACGGGCAGCGATCCAACTTCCGGACCTGGCGGCGGAGGTGCAGAAGACAGTCCCGCTGCAGCGTATCGCGGAGGTTCTGCGGCGCCTGGTAGAGGAGGGCGTATCTATCCGCTACCTGCGCGAGATTTGCGAGAGCCTGATCGTCTGGAGCGCGCGCGAGAAGGACATCGTGATGCTTACGGAATACGTGCGTGTCGACTTGGGTCGATTCATTGTCCCTCGCTATCTCGATGTCAAGAGTCATCTGCCCGCCGTCGTGCTCGATGCCGAGACGGAGAAAGCGTTGCGCGAGGCGATCCAACAAGGCCCGGCCGGAGGCTTTCTCGCCTTGCCGCCCGAAACGGCCCAGGCATTGATCGCAAGCGCCGACAGTGTGCTTACGCCGTTGAGATCGGAAGGAATCCCCGTCCTGCTGGCGCCGATGGATGTCAGGCGCTATCTGAAGAAATTTCTCGCCGCGCGCTTTTCGACGTGTACGGTGCTGTCCTACCAGGAGCTGCCGGCGCACGTGCAGGTACGTCCAGTGGGTCAGCTCACCCTGCAACGTGCGCCGCAGAAGCGCTCCTTTGGTTCCAAGGTGTGATGGAATGGATACGGCCGCTGTCGTCGATGCGAGTTATCGGGCCCTTATGTTGGTGCTGCTGCTGTCGCTGCCCGCGGTGTTGGCTTCCGCGGTGACGGGCCTGGCCGTGGCGATCGCGCAAGCGGTCACCCAGATCCAGGACCAGGGCGTCGCGCAGGCGGTGAAGCTCATCGCCGTCTTCGCAATCCTCGCGCTGTCGTCCAAATGGATCGCGACCGAGTTGTACCACAACGCCGACCAGCTCCTGGCGAGTGTCGGATTGGGCGGGGCCGATGTTCGCTAGGACGCGCGTCGCCCCGCTCCGCCGGCGCTGGCACGGGAACCTGGGTTTGCTGACCCAGATGGCCGTGCTGCTGCTGTTGCGCACGGCAGAGGCCAGCGAAATCCACTGGCGCACCGACAATTTCAGCTACGTGGCGCAGAACAAGCCGTTGAAGGAGCTCATCCGCGAGTTCGCCGCCGAGCAGGGCCTGAATGTGGTCATCGCACCGGAGCTCGAAGGAACGGTCAATGGCAAGTTCAACCTGAGCCCGCAGAGCATGCTCGAGCTGCTCGCCACCTCGTTCGGTGTGGAGTGGTATTACGATGGCAACGTTCTGTACGTCTCCCCGGCAGGCGAATTGACCAGCGAGGTGTTGCAGCTCGGGGCAACGACCCCGGGTCAACTCGACGCGGCATTGACTCGACTCAACATTGTCGAACGGCGCTATCCGATTTCCTACGACCGGGTACACAACACCGCGCGCGTGGCCGGTCCAAAGCGCTTTGTCGAGCTGGTGAAGCAGACGATCGAGGCGCTGAATGAAAACAGCGACTACACGCCGCCGCGTTCCGAGACGATCGCCTCACGCACGGAGGTCCGGGTATTTCCGTTGCGATATGCCTGGGCCGCGGACTTCACTTACTCCGCGCAGGGGGAGGATCACACACTGCCAGGTGTGGTCAGCGTGCTGCGCCAGCTCTATGCGCCTACTCAATCCGGCACAAACATTACGGTCGCGCCGCACCCAACCAAGCTCGAGAGGATGCGCGGGCTGGGCTATTTTCGCGACGCGCAGGTTTCCGGCGCTCAGGCTGATCGGCTCGTGCCGGTGGCGCCGCGGCAAGATGCCGCTGCCGTGCCGGGAGGCGGCGCTTACTCACTGCCCCAGCCAGCCCAGGCAGACGGCAGCCTGCCGCAATTCCAGGCCGACGGGCGTATGAACGCCGTCATCGTCCGCGACCTCCCGGAGCGTATGCCGTTTTATGAGGCGGTCATTCACTCACTGGACGTCCGGCCGGGACTGGTCGAGATCGAAGTGCGTATCCTGGAAGTCAGCTCCGACTCGATCAATAGCCTGGGCATCGACTGGCAGGCGCACTCCGGCAGCGCGGATTTCAAATTCGGCCTGGCGCCCCCGAGCGCATCGAGCGCCTCGGGCTCCGCACTCGTTCTGCCTAACATCAGCACCCCCGGACTGACCGCTCCGCTCATTCTGCAGCCGTCCGACTTGGCGACCGGAGGAGTGTTGAGCACCGTGCTGCGCGACTCGGGCCGTTACCTGATGGCACGCATCAACGCGCTGGCCGAGGATGGCAAAGCTACTGTCGTGTCCAGCCCAAGGGTGTTGACGCTCGACAATGTCGAGGCCGTCCTGGAGAACCTCAGCACCTTCTATGTGCCCGTCGCCGGCAATCTCGATGTCGGGCTTTACAACGTCTCCGCGGGTACCTCGCTGCGCGTGACCCCTCTCATCGTCACCGACGAGGGCAATACCCAGATCAAACTGGCAGTGCGCGTGGAGGATGGTGGGCTCACTCAGCAGTCCGTCAGCCAGTTGCCCGTCGTGCAGACCAGTACGGTCACGACGCAGGCTTTCATCAAGGAGGGTGAGAGCCTTCTGATCGGAGGCTTCAAGAGCGATGTGCGCAACGACACGAAGGTCGGCATTCCGGGACTGTCATCGATCCCCCTGCTCGGAGCGCTTTTCAAGCATCGCCAGAAGGAGATCTCGCACGTGGAGCATCTGTTCATGGTGACGCCGCGCGTCATCCAGCATTAGCGACCCGGGAAGACAGGCTATGGAATTCACGACGAGTCTCAATGCAACGCTAACGGATTGGCTGGCCAATGTGGCGGCCGGGCGCAAGGCGTTGTTCAGGCAAGGCGCGCAGCGCTTCGCGGCTCTGGTGTCTGCCGCCGGCGCTACCGACAGCGAGCACCCGCCGGCGGAGGGAATGGCGCTACCCTCAGTTACGTTGCGGGTCAACTCGGGACTGCACCACGGTGCCACTATGGAGTTGATGGCCCGCGAGTATCTGATCGGTTCCGCAGATGATTGCGACATCGTGTTGCGTGACGCGCAAGTGGCCGCAGAGCACTGCCGCTTGACACGCGGATGGTCCGGATTCTCGGTCCGTGACCTGCGCGCCCCGAAGCCTCAGGTCATCGCGCCAAAGGCGGTAGCCTACGAGGACGGCGCCATCGAAGCCGAGTATGACATTGGCGGGGTTTTGATCGCTTTGCGACAACAACCGCCACTACGTGTGGCGGCCGGAACCGAGCAGGGGCGAAAGAGCACCGCGTCCTGGCCTCTGCTTGCGGCCGTGGGCGCCGCCCTCGTGTTGAGTATCGTGGCTTTCGGCAGCGGTGATCGGGCGCCCGAGGCAGCGCCCACTGCGTTGGCCGACCAGATTCTCGTGGGCAACGAGGGGCTGCTGGCTCACGGCTTTGGCACGGTCCACTTCCGCCAAGACGCGCGCGGCGAGCTAGAAATTACGGGCCTGGTTGCCGACACTGCGCAGAAACAGCGCCTGGATCGATGGCTCAAGAGCGCCAAGTATGAGGTTTCCCGCGCCAGGGTGCATGTTATGTCGGAGCTGGCGGAGCAGGCGCGGCACGCACTTGCCGACGACAGTCTGCAGGTCATTGTTGTCGGTGACCACCTGCGGCTCCAGGGGATGACCTCACGCGTCGGAGCGAAGGCGCGCGTCCGCGCGTTGGCCGATGATCTTCGCGGCACCGTCGGCGTGGAAGATGGCGTCGTATATTCGGAATCGCGGCCAACATCGGCTGGGCCGTTCCCAATCCAATTGCGCGGGGTCATGGTCGGTGATCCGAGTTATTTTCTCACCGACAGCGGAGCTCGCTACTTCGTGGGCGGCGTCCTGCCCGACGGTGCGGAAGTGGTGTCCATCGAGGCACAACAGATCCGCTTCCGGCAAGGGGGCAAAGTCCTCGTTTACAAACTGGAATGAATGGCAAGGGCGGATGACATATGTATAACACCCGGACATTGCAGAGTTTGACAGTCGCCGAACGGACGGCGGCGCTGCGCGGCTCGGAAGCCACGTTGAACGAGCAACTGCTGCGTGACACCTCAGGCAAGCTGCGCGACCAGATCCTGGACGAGCTGGCGGTAGCTGCCCAGGACGTCGAAACGGCTCTCGACGGCAACCCCGCTGCTTCGCGCGCCGAGGTTCTGCGTAATCTGTTGGATGCGATCCGGCTCGGGGAGTCCATCGTAGCCGAGGTCTGGAACTCCGTGCATGGCTGACTTGTGTTGCTCGCAAGTATGTTCTATGTACTCGACGACAGCTTTGAACTGTCGTTCGATGCAGCCAACAACCCTGATCATAATTTTGAAGGAGAGCACAGATGAGCACCCCCGTTACACCCGTCGATACCGGTAAGAGCTGGACCTCGAAGATGGAAGCGGTTGCCGCCCGCTCGGAGAATGACGCCCTGATCGAGGCGGATGTCAGCCAGCGGGTCAATCAGAACAGCAAGTTTGCGGATGCGGCGCAAGGGATTGCGCGCTAGCACCCTGCGAGCACAGGTAGTCGCGAGCGGCATGTCCTGCAGGCCGGCGACTACCTGTGCCGTCTCCTGACACGGCACGATGGGAAGGAATGTATGACCAAGCGATTTGGAGTCGACCTCAAGATCAGCCGCCTCATGCTGCTCATCGGCTTGATGTGCGAGCGGCTGGGGCGGTTCGAGGAAGGCGAGCGGATCCTGCGCGCCATGAAGGCCTACCGCGATGATCTGCCGCATCCGGCAACCTTTCTTGCGTTGTGTTATGTGTCCCAGGGACGCCTTACGGAAGCACTGCGGGAGCTCGAGGCCGTTCGGGCCGCCTATCCCGAGTTTCAGATGAGCAAAGTTCTTTTCGGCATAGCCCAGCGTGACGCGGGTAAAGCCGGTTGGCAGCGTTTGCTGCAGGAAGTGATCGACAATGGGCAGGACAAGTATGCGATCGAGCTGGCTCGAGACACGCTCGGCCTCGACGGCGCCGCGCAGTCGACGTCGACTAGTGTCGCCGCTCCGCACGCGTATCGCGTGTACGCCTGAGCGAGCAAAGAGTTAGGTCAGGAGACGTGCAATGAACATGACCCCAATCGGTGCAGTCCCTTCGTCCACGACACAGGCGTCCGCGGTTGCGCAGCCGACCGCGCAACAGGCAGCGCGGTTCGAGCAGCAGCTGGAACTGCCGACATCCGAGTATTATCAACCGCAGCTGGTGCAACCATCATGGCCGGCGGGCAACTGGCCGGCGGTGATGCAGGACATCGGGCGTGTAGCAGAGCAGTTTCGTGCCGATACGGAGGCGCTCAAAACCGACCCTGTTTCTATGACAGCGTCCGCCGGGCACCCAGCCGGTGATGCGCAGCGTTCGGCAGAGGAGTCCTTCGAAAAGGGCATGTCGCAGCTGACTCACCTGAGTTGCACGATGTTGAACATCGATCTGATCACCTCGACCGAGCGTATGGCGGGCGAAAACGTGCGCACTCTGTATCAACTGGGCTGATCAATCGCGCGGGGAGAATCGCCATGAATCACTTCACGCCCGTCTCGGTGCGTTGGGCGGTGGCGCTACTGGCCATCGCCGGGCTCTGCTCCTGCAAATCGGAACTTTACGAACGTCTCGACGAGCGCGACGCGAACGAAATTCTGGCCGCACTGTACGGTGCGGGCATTCACGCCAACAAGGCCACGCGTGACGAAAAGACCTGGTCGGTCGAGGTCGACGAGCACGACCTGCCGAATGCGCTGCGGATCGTGGCCGAGCGCGGCTTGCCGCGCGAGCAGTTCGCCAATGCAGGGGAGCTCTTCAAGAAGGAAGGGCTCGTCTCGACCCCAGCGGAAGAGCGCATCCGCTACATCTACGCCGTCTCGCAGGAGTTGTCGAATACCCTTTCCCAGATCGATGGAGTCATTGTTGCACGAGTGCATCCGGTGATTCCGGCGAACGATCCTCTGGCGACGGAGATTCGGCCCTCGTCCGCATCGGTCTTCATCAAGTATCGGCGCGATGCCAACTTGGAGGCGATGGCGCCCCCGATCAAGAACCTGGTGATGCGCAGCATCGAGGGGCTGCAGTACGAAAATATCTCGCTCACCTTCGTTGCCGCGGATTTTCCGCGCGATACCGGAGGACTGATGACGGTGCGCAACGGCGGTCCGATCAAGGCGACCATCGGTAGCGCCCTGGGTGTGCTGTCTGTATTGTTTGCTCTGGGTGGCCTCGGCTTCGCGTGGAACCAGTATCGCCCCGGCCGTGCTGTTCCCCGTGTGAACGGCGCCGAGCACACCGGCAGACGATCCTGGTCATCCCTGGTTCGTTAGACATCGGGTGCTCGTAATCGGTGAACACGCTGGCACCGCTGTCGGTAAATGCCAGGCGAGCATTGCGCCTCGTCGAGTTCAATCTGCAGCCCGCATGCTTCGCTCATCGCAGCTGGTACGAGGAGTCACTGAGTGGGCTGACATCGACGCACGCGATAGTTGACGCTCAGGGGTGCATCGCTGCTCGCGCGGAGCCGCAGCTTTCGCGCTGGCTGTTGGAGGAGCTCGATTTGCAGGCGGAGATGGACTGGGAGATGGAGCAGCCGCGGAAGCGGCTGTGGTTGCTGGATGGTACGAGTCTCCGGCGGCTGGCGCGTGAGTTAGCCCTGGCCATGCATCGCGAATGGCTCGTCCAGGTGATCGACGCCGCATGTTTGCGGGACCTACAGGCGAAGGTCGGGCGGGAGGCCTTACGCTTCGTCGTCGAAGAAGTCCCGAGGGGTGCCTTTCACTATCAATCGCCCGCTGTGAGCTGCGCAGCCGACTCGTCCCCGGATCTGGCTATGGAGCTGGAAAATCAGGGTGCGCGCACGCTGTTTGGGTTGTTGGAACCTGCATGGCGCGGGGTTCGTGGCCGGGCGCAGCTCTACTTTGACCGCGCCAGCGAGCTCGGCAGTACACCGCCGTTAGAGCCCGCCTACTGCGAGCGGGCCCTCGAGTTGATTTGTGGGTGTCTGATTCCACGGAGGTTTCCCGAATGGGCCTGGTGTTTTTGATCGATCGCCCGGGTTACCGCCTCGCGACAGACCGAAAAGTGCTCAAGCGTGGTGAGGCAGCGGTGATCGAGGAGATCTCACAGGCCTATGTCCGCGCGCAGGGACAGATCAAGGCGGCGCTGGGCAATCTCGAAAAGGTCTGCGCCCGAGCCGCCGACGAAGCGTATCGCAAGGGGATGGCCAAGGCGGAACAAGAGGCCGCGCGACGCTGGACACTTGCCGAGCTCGAGCGCATGGCGCTGTTGAAATCCATGCTGCCCACGGTTTCGGAGATCTTCGCTGAGACGATTACCCTGCTGGCCAAGGAGATCGATCGCGAAGCATTCATCGCGCGGGCGCTCGAGTCGCTGCAGGGATCGTTGCGAGATGCAAGTTGGGCGCGCTTGCGCGTGCATCCGGATGCGGTGCGTGCTGCCGAGGACGCCCTCAACGAGTTGAATCGGCATTCCGGGGTCGGCAAAGTCGCCCGTGTCGTGGCCGACGAATCGCTCGCAGCGGACGGCTGTGTGTTGGAATCTGATCTGGGCACCGTCGACGCGAGTCTCGATACCCAGCTGCAGGCTATCCGCAACGCTATTGGGGACGCGGTGCGCTTGACCTTCGGTGCACCCTCCGTTTGAGGACTCCTAGGTATGGACATTGTAGAGGGATCGACCGCAACCCCCGCGGCGGCGCGCGCAACTGCAGTAGCGGCTATCTTGGGGCCGCTGCGCGCAGCCTTGCACGACCTGCCCACTGTCGAGGAGCGTGGTCGAGTTACAGAAGTGCTTGGCACCCTTGTGAAGGCAGTCGGTGTCAAAGCGAGGATTGGTGAGTTATGCGAGCTGCGCGCGCGGCAAAGCGCGCCATTGCGTGCCGAGGTGATCGGCTTTCGCGGTAGCACCGCCATTTTGACCCCCTTCGGGGGCCTGGGTGGGATGTCGAGTGATGCGGAAGTCGTGACTACACGCCGGTGCTTTACCGTGCCAACCGGCCCGGCGCTCCTGGGTCGCGTACTGGATGGTTTTGGTGACCCGATCGACGGAGGCGGTCCGGTCATCGGAGCGAAAGCGGAGCTGGTCGACGCTGATCCACCCGCCGCGCTACTGCGCAAATCCATCAGCCGCGTGTGCGAAACGGGTGTTCGGGCCATCGATGCGCTGCTGACTATCGGAGAAGGCCAACGCGTTGGCGTGGTAGCACCGGTGGGCGTCGGCAAGACGACATTGATGGGAATGTTGGCTCGCGGCGCACAGGCGGATGTCAACGTCGTCGCGTTGATTGGCGAACGTGGGCGCGAGGTCGGCGAGTTCCTCGAGCGGACGCTGGGACCGGCTGGCTTGAAGCGCTCGGTAGTCCTGGTCACGACCTCGGACCGCCCGGCGGTGGAGCGCGCCAAGTGCGCTCAGGTCGCAACTGCGATTGCCGAAGGTTTCCGGCGGGAAGGCCAGCATGTGTTTTTGTTAGTCGATTCGATCACCCGCTACGCACGTGCGCTGCGCGAGATCGGGCTGGCTAGTGGCGAGGCACCAACCCGCCGTGGTTACCCTCCATCGGTGTTCGCGGCATTACCCCGATTACTCGAGCGCGCAGGCAACGATGGCCGGGGCTCGATCACAGCGTTTTACACGCTACTGCTCGAAGGCGACGAGGAAAGCGATCCGATCGCCGAGGAAATGCGCTCACTACTCGATGGCCATGTACAGCTCTCCCGTGCCCAAGCCCAGGCACATCAATTCCCCGCCATCGATGTGTTGGCCAGTCTGTCGAGGGTGATGCCGGCGATCACGCCAAGGGAGCAGCAGCAAGCCTGTGCTCGGGTCCGCACGTGGCTCGCCAAGTATCGAGACATCGAGCTGCTGTTGCAGATGGGCGAATATCGCCAGGGGGCGGACAGCGATGCCGATGAGGCGGTTGCTCGCATGCCGGCCCTGCGTCAGTTTCTGCAGCAGCGGCCGGACGAGCGCAGCACTGTGCAGAGCGCTATCGCGGATTTGATGAGACTCGTGGGAGAACGCCGCGATGGATGACCGTTGGCGTATCCTTATTCAGGTGCGCGATCTGCGCGCGCGTCTGGCACTGAATGAAGTTGCACAACAGCGTCGAGCACAGGCTCGGGCGCAGGCAACACTCGATGAGGTTCGTCGCCGGCAAGCGGGCTATGAAGCGCAGGCCAGGGAAGCGAGCGCTGCGCTCGCGGCCCCCGGGCGCGATGGCAGTGACGCCACCTTCAGTGCGGCGCAAGCCCAGGTGCTGTTGAGTTACGCAACGCTCGCGCGGTTGAAGGCGCAAGAAGCCGCCGCGCCGATCCGTCGGGCGCAGGTGCAGTGTCAGCGAGCCCAGGAAGCGGCTGACGAAGCGCGAACCAGGTATCGCCATGAGACCGACCGTCACGCGGCGCTTTATTCTCAATGGCGCACCCGATCGCAAGTGGCCCGGCGCAGGCAACTCGAGCGCGAGGACGAGGTGCTGGCTGATGAGCTGCTAGGGACCAGGAGGTCATCGGGCTCTACCGGGACCGATGAGCGCGCCAACGATGAGTGAACTGGCATCGCGGGCCACCGCGGATGTCGCAGTTGCAGCGATGCCTCTGAGCCGCTCGTTGCGATTGCAGGTTGTTTCCGAGCAGGCTGTGGCCATCGCACGGCTATATGGCCGCGGCCCGCTGCATCGCACGATCGACAACAAGCGCTGGCGGTTCCAGTGGCGCTGCGTGACCGGCTCGCTCATCGGTGTCGAGATTCGCTTACGCCTTGGTGGAGTTCAGGCGCTGCTCGGCCTGGAGAACCTGGGCCCATTCGGTTCGGCCATTCTCGTGGCGCGCCCCGAGGTGCCCGCAGCGCTGCGCTCTGCCTATCTGAGCGGCCTGGGCGTGGCTGCCTGGCAGGAGTTGGAGTCCCTCCTCGGCCACGACATCGAAGTGCTGGACGTGCAACTCGACTCCACGATGTTGGCCACGCCGGAGTGCCTCGGTTTTGAGCTCGGTCACGAGCCATCCGGTCCTGCGACACGCGGGCTCCTGCGTCTCATGGAAGCCGACCTGGCGCGTAATGCTGTGTTGGTACGGGCATTGACAGACCTGCGTGACCGCGAGATGGCACGCGCGCCGCTGCCGACCGGGCTGCTACTCCAGTGGGCCGCCGTAGTCGGCTGCACGAACGTTTCGCTAGCCGAAGTCACGGCGCTCGAGGAACACGATGTAGTTCTAATCGACGACCCCACACGTGAAGCGGACGCGTTGAGTTGCTGGTTGGGGGTGGGCTCCACGCGCCGTTACGCGGGCCGCGCACTGTTGCGTAACGGACAACTGCACATGGTTCAATTCGGTATCAGGAGAGATGCAAACATGACGAGCTCCGATGTGGCTGCCCCGCGGACCGAGGAGAGCGCACTGGAAGAGATACCGGTCAAACTGCGCTTCGAGCTGCTCCAGTGGAATGCGTCTCTGGGGGAGGTGGCGGATCTCGCAGCCGGGGCCGTTATCGATCTCGGGCAACGTATCGACGAGCAATCCGTCACCGTATGGGTTGAGCAACGCTGCATCGGCAAGGGACAGCTCGTCAGCATCGGTGAGCGGCTCGGCGTGCGACTCTTGAGCGTCTTCTCCGGCCAGAGCACGTGAGCACTCCAGATCCACTGCTCATCATCACCGTGCTGGCAGCCGTGGCGCTGCTGCCATTTCTGGCACTGCTGGTGACCAGCTTCACCAAAATCGTAGTGGTGTTGGGATTACTGCGTCAGGCCCTCGGCCTGCAGCAGGTGCCGCCGAACATGGTAGTGAACGCACTGGCGATCATCCTGTCGCTCTACGTCATGGCGCCGATCGGCATACATGCGGCGGAGGCATTGAAAGGACAATTGCAAGGGCCATTGACGAGCCGACGCTTCGAGGATCTGACCGTCATCTATGAGTCGGTCAGCACGCCCCTGCGCGGGTTTCTGCAGAAGCACACGAGTGCGCACGATCGCGCCTTCTTCGTGCGCTCGGCGGGGAAGTTGTGGCCCGCGGAGGCGGCAAGCGAGCTGCACGAAGATGATATGCTGGTGCTGATTCCGAGCTTCACGCTACGTGAGCTGACGAGCGCTTTTCAGATCGGATTCATCATTTATCTCGCCTTCATCGCCATCGATCTGATCGTCGGCAATGTATTGCTGGCGCTCAGCATGCAGATGCTGTCGCCGACGGTCATATCCACGCCGTTCAAGCTCCTGTTGTTCGTGGCGCTCGATGGCTGGGAGCGGCTCGTGCACGGCCTGGTGTTGAGCTATCAGTGACCGGCCGATGTTGTATCAAAGATGTAACATCTTGCGATCGATCACGCTATACAACATAGGAGTCTGGCAGATTCGGTGAGCCTGGCGCCATGCCGGGAAAACTGAAGGAGATTGGCGTGATGAGCATGATGGATCGCAATATGACCGCGACGCGCGGCATTTCGCATTGGCGGACGATGATTCTGGCGCCCGTGGGGGCCGTGACATTCGCTTTGTTCTCGGCGACCGCGCTCGCACAGACCAACCTGGCGCCCGCTGGGCTCGCTTTTCGCTGGGCGCACAACGCAACGGCGGTTGCGGACTCGAACCGGCTCGCAGCGCCTGGCTTGAACGATGGCGACACGACGAGGGACGTCAACCTGAGCGGCGGCGGCGGGGAGACCGTGACCGGCTATGAATCCGGCGGCATCATCTGGTCCAGTCCGCAAACGATCGGTCAGGTGCAGTTCATCAATGGAACTTGGCAGACTTCCAACGATGGAGCCTTCTGCGCCAATCTGTCGTTGCAGACAACGGGCGATGGAACGACGTGGACGGATTCCGGTTGGGTCGTATCGCCTGTGTATGCGTATGACTCGCGGGCGGCTACGGGTGTCACCTACACTTTCAGCGGCAGCCCGCTCACGGTGTTGGGCGTGCGTGTTACGGGGCAAGCCCATTGCCCGGGAAAAAACTCCGACTGGGACAATATGCGAGAGGTGCTGGCGTTTGCCGATAGCGTAGTCGATACGACTCCGCCGAGCGCCCCCGGTAGTCTGAGCGCCACACCGGCCGGCGCCACCCAGGTGAACCTGAGCTGGACCGCAAGCACCGATAACATCGGGGTGACGGGCTATCTCGTCTATCGCGGTGGCAGCCAGATTGCAGCCCTGGGAGGTCTCGCCCTCAGCTACCAGGATGGCGGGTTGACGCCTTCGACCACCTATAGATACACGGTACAGGCGCAGGACGCCGCCGGGAACCGGTCGGCGGCATCCAACGTGGCGACGGCGATCACGGATGGCGCCGGCGCGCCCTCGGCTCACGGCTATCCGGGTCAGGGTGGCGATGGCACCAGTCCCGGTTTCACCGGAGATGAGTCCACGCTGACGGTGATCGACGCAAATCACCTGCCGTCGTGCTGCAGTTGGGGCTCGACAGGTGTGTTGGAAGTACGCGACGACAATGTGACCCTCGACCACGTGTACGTCAGAGGAGCCATTGACGTTTATGGAGGCGGGACCTTTACGCTGACCAACTCGGTGGTCGAGCCGGGGTGGGGCACCGACCAGGCGCACGTGCGCTGCGGTCGGATCAATGGAGCTTCGTGCCACATCGAGAACACGACCATTCGGTGGAAGCCCGGTGTCCCGCAAGTCGCTCGGGACCCGGTCATACAAACTCTCGCGGACGTTGCGCTGACGATCGTAAACAACGATCTGTCCGGCGGCGCAGGCGGAGTGTATACGGGCAGCACCCAGCCCTCCCTGGTCACGCACAACTTCATTCACGATCTTTGGACGTCGCCGGACAACTACATCCATCAAAACACCATCTTCAACTTCGGCGGCGCGGGCCTGGTGACGATCTCGCACAATCGCCTCATCGCCTCCGTGTGCCAGACGTGTTCGACTTCATCGATCTTTTCGCAGCCCGATAGCGACGGAAATACGCTCTACATCCAGGACAACTTCATCGAAGGAGGCGGTTACTCGCTGTATCTGGAAGCCGGGACCAGCGCGGCGGTGAATGGCAACGTGCTCGGGCCGGATCATGTCTGGGGAACGTGCGCATTTGTCGGGGCCGTGACGATTGCCGATTTCTCCAATAACACTCATGGCGATGGGAACGGGAACGACCTGGGAATACCGTTGGCGCAGACCGAATGCGAATAATGAAGCATCTGGGCACGCAATGATGTGAGTTGCGGTCGGCTGCCAAGGACGGCGGCCGGCTCGCAGCGCTGCCGGGTGATCACGCATGCGGTCCGTGAACGTTTCGTGACCGTGAATCTTTCGTGACATCGAGCTTCGAGCGTTGTTTTGGCGAACACCGCTCTCCTATGTAGCCAGTGAGTCCGCGGCCGGAAGGCAGGTCGGCGGTTGATGAGCACTGGAGAGCGTGACGATGTTGCCGGTCGATACCGCAGATGGTTCGAGTATTCCGCACCCTTATGTACCGCCGCCGCCGCCACCGCCAACGTCGCCCCCGCCAGCGTCGCCCCCCGGAACCTCGGCTGTGGGGCCAGGAACCCCCGCCCCGGCTGCGCCACCGACATCGGACCAGCTGGCGGCGCTGCGGGCAGCGTATATCAACGAGTTGAATAACTACAACGACGACCTGGATGCGATCAACCAGGTTACGCAGGCCGACGATGGGGTCACGCTCCACCACGGGGAGTCCCCGACGGATGTGATGAACGCGCTGGGGTGGAGCTCGTCGCATCAGAGCTCATCGAAGTGTTTACCGGGTGATGGGAGTAAGGCGTCGAATCTTTTGAACTGCGGCGCGCGGCAGCTGAAGAACGATTGGAAGACGGTGCAGGGCACGAAGGCGCAGCTGGACGAGGCGCAGGGGGCAGCGAATTCGGCCAAGAGTTATCAGTCGCGGAGTGACTCGGTGACCGTGTCCAATCCGATCACCCAGGCGGTCACGCCGGTTCTGACCCGAGCGCAGGGGGCGGCGAACACGGCGAGCTCGAAAGTTGCGGCGGATAACGCGGCCATTGCGACCACTTCGGGTCAGATTGACGATCTTTGTAGCCACGGTCCAATGACAGCGGGCCGCAAGAAGCAGCTGGAGCAACTCGACGAGCGGTTGAATCAGGAGGAAACGCAGCAGCAGACCGACCAGGGAGCCGTCGACAGTGCGCAGGCGACGGTCGTGGCGGAGAAGTCGGTGATCTACGGGCAGCAGGCGGACGCGGACCAGGCAACGTGGGTGAGCTTGTTTCAGACGCTCCACGACCAGGGCGTGGTCGATCGCCACGGTAACCTCATAGAGGGCAAGACACTCACACCCGAGCAGCAGCGCACGGTCAATGATTACATCACCGCCGGCAGGAAAGTGGCAGCCGACGAGAGCATCAGCAACCAGAACGCTGCATTGCTTCAACAGTACGCCACCGAAGACAGCCAGTATGCGACGATTGCACTGGATGCGATCAACAATGCGTTCGCGCCCCTGCAGATGTCATGGACGTGGCAATCTGCCGGATTGGACGCGGCGGGCGCCCAGTCGCAAGTCGATCTCTTCACCGAGGCGGCCACTGAAGCCACGGATCAGTGGAACGAGGCTGTGGCGTTCAGCGCTTACGCTCAGCAAGACCAGGCGGTGCGGGATCTGCAGACCAAGCTGGCGGCCAATCCGGAGGATAAGAAGCTTCAAGGGGATTTGACCCAAGCGGAGACGGATCTGCATCGCCTGCATGGTACCTATATGCAAGCCAGGTCCTACGCGGCGGAACAGCGTCAGCAGTACCTGGTGAAACTAGACCAACAGCAGCTCGGACCGGCGCAGGGCAGCGACGCACTGGAGGTGAAACAGCACCTCACACAAGACCAACAACAACTGGGAATTGCACAGGCGGGGATGCTCACTGCCAGCGCGGAGGTGGTTGCCGCCCCGCAATTAGGCGCGGCTAGTGAGGCGCAGGACGAACTGGATGCGCTCGGACAGCAACTCCAGCAACAGGACGAGCACAGCACACAGTGTGGGCCGCTGAGCCCGACGCAGATCAATGAGCGCAGGCAAGCGCAAGCGCAGCTCCAGGAGGCGTCAGACGCTCCGGCAGTGCAGGTTCTTGGTAGCTTCGACGTAACAGCCAATGTATTGACGACGCAGTCCGTCCAATGGGACTGGTCGCAGATCCAGGCGGGAGTGCCCGGGTCGAGCGACACTTGGGGGCTAGTCGATGCGGTCAGCCAGTCGGGAAATGGGAGTCAGTCTTGGGAAGCTGCCGTATCGGCGGCTGAAACGCCGACCTCGGCAGCGCCAGAGCCGCTGGCGGCGAGCACGCTTGCGGATGCGGGGACGCAGTTGAACCTGCAGGTCATGCTGACGCAGTCCGCCTTCTACCAGAGCCAGTTTAATCAGACGGCACCCGAGAACGTGCAGCATCCGCAGAACGCTGCCGATGAAAACGCACGCGCGCAGGCCTGGGATATTTACGAGCGGCAGCACCATGTGAGGGTGGCCGACGAGAAAGTTCTCGCACAATTTTCCGGTCTGAAGGATGGCGAGAAAGTGGACGCCAGCACCGGGATGGACGAGATCAAGGGGTTGCTGGACGACCAGAAAAAAATCGACGCGGCCCGGCCGTGGATGGAGCGGCTGTACGACGGGATGAGCAGCAGCGATCCGGGCGCAGGTACGCAATCGTACCTGCAAGGCAAGCTGGATGAGTTACAGACGTTGATTGCACAGGAGGACCAGCTCAGTGCCGTGCAGTTCAACACGCGGTACGCGACCATCATGGGCGGAGTCGCCCCGCAGTTCGACAGTCTGAGTCAGAGCGAGGTCATCGACACTCAGAATTGGCAACAGTTGCAGGCTCAGGTGGTCGGTTTGGTTGCTACGACGGCCGCGGCGGTGACCGGAGGTTTCGGGGGTGTGGTCGTTTATGTCGCGCTCAATCAGGCATCGGATATGATGGACAATGCTCTGACGGTGAAGGATGGAGGGAGTGTTGAAGATGACCGGGGGATATCCCTGGCGGCGGCCTTTACGAACAACTTTGGGACTGGCGGTGCGGGCTGGCAGGAAAGCAAAGACGCGTTGGAGGGAGCGGGGGTACAGGCGCTCGAAGGGCGGGTAATCGTGAAGGGTGTGAAGTTCGGGGCGTGGCTGAAGACAGCAACGGGCGCGCGATGGTTGCCCTCGGCCCTGACACGTCTCGGGGTGGACGGGTTGAAGACGGCTCCGGAGGGGGCCAGCCTTGCGGACATGGAAACGACTGTCGCGCAGAACGTGGGCAAGTCGCCTCTGGTGAGCATGGGCGTGCGAGGTGCTAACTTGACCGGCTTCCAGGTGGTGTCTGGCGGTGGCCAGGTGCTTGGTAGCGCAGCGAACTCATTCTACGAAGTGACCCAACACAGGGAAACGGCGCAGAAGGCATGGGGTCAGATCGGGCAGGCGGCCGCTCCGATGTTGTTTGATACGCTGGCGGCGCCGCTCGTGGGCGGCCTTGGCGGGCTCACGGGCAACCGTGTGCTTCAGTTCGCCAGTGATGCGTTCACGAATACAACTCTCACGGCGGGCTACTCATGGATCAGCGGCGGACAGATTACTCTGTCCGACTGGATCTCGGTGGCGCTGAACACCGGACTGGGCGAGCTCGAACGGTCGGGCGCACCGCGCCCCCCATTTTCGCGCCGGACGCAACGGCTGCTTACCGGGGAGTTGGATCGGATCACTGCGGGAGACAGACCGGTCGATCTCAGCGGGTTCCCTCGGGTAAGGCTCCCGGCGGCTGCCGCTGCACTGCCCGAGCTCGGAGAGGCGCCGGGCCTTACCGGTGACTGGCAAGCAGCAAATCAACGATTTGAGCGGCTGAAGTCGCAACTCGATGTGCGCCTCGAGGAGCCCGCCACGGGCTGGGCGCAGTTGATCGAGACGGCGCGGCTGCTCGACACCGCACGAGCCGCGGACTCCGAGCTGACTGTCATCGAAAGCCAGCTCGACGAGGATGCCGCATCCAGTGAGCGCGCAGATTGGAGCGACCGATCTCGGACCGAGCGTCAGGAATCCCTACGGCGAGCAGAGCAAGTAGTCCGTGCGAACATCAAACAGCTGGCGACGATTGACGGTCTCCCCGGGATCTGGAAAAGTCCGCTGTCTCTCATCCGGGAGCTGCGTGCGGCTCAGTCGAATGCCGAGGTGCAAACACGGTTGGTGGACCAGGTCTATGCAGAGCTCATACGAGGACCGCAGGCCTCTGCCCTGGAGAGCGGGTTCACCCCCGAGGAATTCCGCAACTCGTATGTGTTTCTTCCGCGGGACATCTACGATGCCGTCAGGGATTACTTGAGGGCCGGGGCCAGTACTGACGCGTTTCATTTGCTCTTCCTGAGGACAATCGTCGCTCAGGACCAATTGACGGATTCTGTTACCGCGCAGTCTGTCCTGGCGCACGAAGCTGACCATCTGGTCGTCTACCACGCCAACCCCGACTTCAACTGGAGAGCTCGGGACGTCTTCAAGAAGACCGGATTCAATCTGGAGGAGGGAAGTGCCGCACTCGCCGGTTGGCGGGCTTTCGGCATTCATCGTGCCGCTGCTGCGCGCAGCAGCGGTCTC
This sequence comes from uncultured Steroidobacteraceae bacterium, assembly GCA_964400085.1. Lineage (GTDB taxonomy): Bacteria > Pseudomonadota > Gammaproteobacteria > Steroidobacterales > Steroidobacteraceae > 13-2-20CM-66-19. Next base: position 111,549 of record CAYNTW010000001.1, read on the forward strand.
GAGTTCGATACGGGGCACGTGCCCGAGGTTTTGGCGACCGAATTCCTCCAGCGACTGGTCGGAGAAGACGTGTTCAATCGGGCACGTTACGCGGCCGATCCGCAGGCGCTGGACCTCGTCTTCCAACTCGCGGCAGGGCCCGTCGCCCGCTTCTTTAACCAGGTGAAGGGAGCCATAGATCGAAATGCGAACGGGGCAAGCACCCAGGAAATGGCTGCCGAAGGCGCGAATTCCGAAGGCGCAAGGACTGGAGGCAAGCGCGGTATCCGGCGGCTCTTCAAGTTTGGCGCAGGTGGGGTCGCCCTCGCGGTTGCGAGTCCCACGTTGATGCGGCTTGGCATGCACGACCCGGGCCACCTCCGTGCGATGGCTGCCGGCGGAGCGCCCCTGTTGGGTACTTTGTGGGGCAAGCAGAGAGAACCGACGGCGAAGGAGCCGCTGGGTGAGGTCGTTACGCTGACGACAGTGCCGGTTGCGACCGGTCTGGATGCGAGCGGCCGGCCGGCCGATCCCACGAGCTGGGGTTACCCTACATGGAGAGGGGTTGCGCACAATGCTACCGCGATCGCGCTCAGCACCAGGGGCGGGGGGGATCCGCGTACCCCGAGCGAGCAAGCGTTGTCCGGTCACTTTGCAGGGGCGCGTTACTATGTCGTCTCCGAAGAGAGCCCTGGTAACGTGTTCTATGGCGCCCGGGGAGGCGCGCAGGGCTTGGAGCTGAGTACTGACAACGTCTTCGATGACTTCACTCGCGCACGACATGCCGCGGCGCGCCGGCCGGGCAAGAGTATCGGCGCCTGGATCTATGTCGTCGATATCGAGGATGCTCCGTCGGCTCCAATGCATCTGCCTGCCGAGGACATCAGGGGGGCGATGGTTGTCGACAAGCATGGCCGGCCGCTGCCGCTTGAAATCCCGAACGTCAATGCAGCGTACTGGTCCGATGGCCTGAGCTCCCCGCACGCGGCTTTCGACGGCGAGTCATGGCGGAAGTTGTCGGAGCGTTTGCAGGGCAAAGTCTTTCCTGAGACGGAGGTCTACGTCTACGTCGTAAAGGGCGATAGACCGCTGCTCGAGCCGGGCTATAGCACTCGCGTTGACTATTCCGACCTGGCGGGGTGGGGGAGAGTAGAGGGAGGCCGCGTGCGTTGGTACGGGAGGACTGTGCCGGGTGAAGGCTTGACGGGGCGCATGCCGCATCACGTGGATATGGTCAGGATGCTGGGGAGCGACAAAGTCAAGAGACACCGCGCGCGCGTGGGCCGCAAACAGAGCTCCAACATCACCTTCATCGTATCGACCACAAAGCCTGCAGAGCTCAGAGATCGAGGTGGATTGGACAAAGTAGCGATCGGTACCGATAAAGTCTCATTGCCCATCAGCAGGACTGATGGCAATCCTTCGTGGCGCTCGCCAACCGCGGAAGTCGCCTCGGTTCTGGGGGCGCAATTGACGGCGCGCTTGTTCACCGGAGTCCCTTTTCTGGCGAATGATATCGTCGGCGGCCCCTATCAGACGTTTCTCAGCCAGTTGCGCTCGTGGGGTACGAG
>CAYNTW010000001.1:113198-115172 GCA_964400085.1 uncultured Steroidobacteraceae bacterium
TCGTCGGCGGCCCCTATCAGACGTTTCTCAGCCAGTTGCGCTCGTGGGGTACGAGACTTGCCTATTACCGGGTGACCAAGAGCGGGCTCGAGCGCGCGCTGCGCCGGGCCACACGGGGTGACGTCGAGGGGGCGCAGAAAGCAATCGACCATGTGATCCGCTATGGCCCTCTGTATGGGCTCGACAAGCCGAAAATAGAGGCCGAAGGACCGAAGCTCCGCAAAGAGGTGGGCGAGTTCGCCGCGGCGGTGCGCAAGTACGATGCGCGCTTGCAAGACTTGATGTCAAAGGGCGGTGACCAACGGATGGCGGACTATCGGATTCACCTGCCGTCCTCGGTGAGCCTCAAAGCAGGCAACGCGCGAGGTATACCTAAGTTGGAGCCCGGCAGCTTTATCCACGTGAATCTGAGCGGTTATGACAAGGAGGTGTTACTGGGGCCGGAACTTGCCGCAGGTCCCGAGGCCGAGCGGATCGCGGCGCTCTATCAGCTCGTGGAGAACTATCGGACCTGGCGCGGGTATGAGGAGGCAGGGTTGCAGGTCGGGGCGGGACCCGAAGTCGTGCAAGCGGCACACGTCGTCGACGACTGGGCCGGTGGCAATAACCTGCTGCCGCAGCGGCTGCTCGTGGCGTTGGAGGCCGAGGAGGCTTACGCCCAGGTGTTGGAGATGATCGAGAAGGTGGACAGCTGGCTGGATTCCGCGAAGGTGCAAGAGGCTATGGGCAGCACCATGGCGATCCAAACCCGGTGGGGGTCTGTGTTCAAGAAGGGCGCACTGATTTTCAGTTTCAATTCGGGCGTGTCCGCAAGCATCGATCTGGTGCGAGCCCCGGTCGGATCCCTGACACACTTCACAAACCTGGTGCGGCTGATGTCAAACACAGGCGAGGTGATCGGCAACCTGCCGAACGCGTTTGTGCAGTGGCATTACCAAAGAACATTGTTCGAGCGGAACTTGTTCGGCAAAGGCGGCGAGGCGACCGATGCGCAGGTGGAGGCCTACTTGCGGCGACGCTATGACCGTATGAGCCGACTGTATTCGCAGTGGAGTCGGGTCGAGAAGTTGTTGCTTCCCGGTGTCAGGTATAAGGCGACGGTGGCCCGAAAGTTGGATGAAAGAGCGGAGGTCAGGGCGCTGCAGCGCGGCGACGCGCTGCCGGAGATCAATATCACGTTTTCCAAGTATGTGATCGGCAGAAAAGTAGCGGCCGCGGAGCGCGTGGCGGAGCTGAAGAAGGCGCTGGAATCTCGCGACCCCAAGGTCAGGCGCGACGCAGCAGCGGTCGAGAGCGTGCTGGCCGCGAAGTCCCTGAACACGGCGGGTGATTACATGGGCGTTGTGAGTATGTACCGGTATCTCGCCAAGGGCATGGGCCTGTTGGTTCTCCCCGATGGGAACCCGGTACTGGCGGCCATGACGCTCTTCCATGGCTTGGTGTCGACGCCGGGCTGGGTGATGGCGCAACAGGGGAACACCCGGATCAAGATCTATGGGCTCCGGATCGCCCCTACCGGTATAGAGCAAGGGAATGGATACCTGGGGCTGAAGAAGCTCGGCAGAGGTTATAACCATGTGGTTGATGCGTCGGGCCAGTGGTTGACGGAGCATGTCAACCGTACTGTCGAGGCAATCCCCTTGCTGCGACACCTGCCGGAGATGAAGAACCCGGCGGAAGTATTGCGCCTGGAGGAAGGAGACACAGCAGCCCACAACCGGCGGCGTGCATTGTTGTTGACGACGGCCATTGTCGTGCCTGTCGCGAACCTGATCTTGCCAATGATCATCCATGGCAACACGGCGTCGGCAAGCAACACTGGGGGTGGGACGGGTCAGACCCCCACGCCTGCCTCCAACCCAGGGTCGAGCGGCAGCGCCCACGCCGGCGGCTCGCCATCGGGACACAACCACCAGGGGGGGCCGCCGGCTGGTGGGGGCCATTCGGGAACTTCGCCGGGAGGAGGACAACCAC
>CAYNTW010000001.1:115272-118352 GCA_964400085.1 uncultured Steroidobacteraceae bacterium
TGGATGGCGCGACTCCACTCGGATGTTCGCTCCGAGCAGACGGAGGCGACGTTCCGGCGTTGGCTTGCTGCGAGTCCGCTACACCGCCTGGCGTTCGAACGGATGGCACGCACTTGGGATGCGACCGGATGGGTCCTCCTGGATTAAGAGAGCGAAATCAACATCACCACCCCCCCGACCAGATATCCGCCATATGCTGGAGCAATTCCTGCACGTACGGGCGATAGAGGTCAGATTTGACGATACCGAGTGCCGACACAACGTCGGCAGCGAGGGTGTCAAAAGGTCTGGCGTCGCTGAGCTGGCGAACCAGAGGCAGCTCCGCCAGCCACCCGGTTGGGCTCGCCAGCCATCGGACCCCAGGAACATTGCTCAGGCGTGCTGATAGCTGCCGAACACGCAGCGCCGTCCTAGCCTCCTGGTCCTTCCCACCCTCGAAGCTCATGTACGAGAAAGGTATGCAGTACGCGGTAACAACACCGTCGGCGAACCATTTGAGCGTATGCCGCGTGTCTGTCGTTCCGAAGCCGGTCGACGCATCTTTGAGCGTCCAGAACAAGCAGGCGGGGAAGTAAGTTGTCTCAACGGTCGATTCGAGCCGGTGATAACCCTGCTCGGCCCGATGAATGACGCGGTGGACCTGCCCCGTGTGCGAGGCCCGCCGCGTCAGCAAGGCGGCTAGCTCGGTCGCGTAATGGAAGGCGAGGATAGTAGTGGGAGGTATGTATCCAAGATTATCGCCCAGGTCTGCCCATCCATACAGGACAACGCGTGGTCCGAGGTGCGCACTCGTCGCAAGCTGCCAATCGTCGAGGAAATCTCTCCCGTGAACGGTGTATTCCACACTGTGCGCGGTATTCGCGCCGTAGGTGAAAGCATGGATGGCGACACTGGTTCCCTTCACCCACGGATTGTTCTCCCACGGGTCGAACAACGCCCGCGAAACCGTATATTTCGGATCAGCTCCCAGACGTCGAGCGAGAGCATTTCTGAGATCGAACTGTTTCTTTATAGCGTCATGGATTGCCTTATCGTCTCCGGTGCGCAAGGACTCCATCAATGCGTCTCTGGTCTCGCCTATGCGCCGCACATATCCTTCCAAAGTCGTGACGGCTCTCTCGCTGAGACCGCGGTCGCGGGCATACATTGTCAGCAGCGATCGCTCATCCGCGCTCAAAGGAGCCGCAGGATTCACCGGGCCGGTGCCGAAATAGGCGAGCACTTCCGCGATAGAGGCCGGCTGGAATTTGTCGATTTGCAATTCCTTTTTGAAGTCGGCGCTGAGCTTCTCTTGCAGCTGCTTTTCCCTCTTGATTTCCGGAAGCTCCTTCTGCTTTGAGTGCTTGACACCCGCCCGCGCACTTTCCTCGTTCAGTTTGCTGTCGCCCATTTTGTCCACGTATTTTAGCGCGGCTTTGCGGACCTCCGTTGGATCGAGGCCATGTCGCTCGAGATACGTTTTGACGCTGCTCTCGAGGGCCTCGAGTCGACTCATGAGTTTTTTCTGTCCCCTGCGGCTCGCCGGATCGGTGTTCTCGATGTCGTCTATGAGCCGTTCGACCCGGAATTTTCGCGTAGGGCCCTCGATCTTCAGCGCATTCTGCAACGCGATGACCAACTTCGTCTGTTGCGCTACTTGGGCCATGACGTCGTCCACGTTCTTCGTCGCAATGGCAGCGTCAAGCCTCCCTCTGCTGTCAGCCATGCCACCAAGGAAAGTCTCAATGGCTGTCTTGACCTCGCCCTCGTCCAGGCCCTTCCGCCTTGCGTATTGACGCATATAACGCAACAGCTGAGTTGTCTGTCGTTCGGTCAGTCCGTCGGTACCAATCCTGGTCAGCATCCTCGCGCCGTGACCCCAGAACCAAACTCTCCGGCTCCCCTCCCTGAGCAGCGTTATCGTACCTCGCGTACCGTAGTCCGCAGAGTCGTAGTCATAGCTAAACCAGGCGTGTACGAGCTCCCACACCGAACGCCAGATATGTTCTCCCGGACGTGCTACTAATGCCAACAACTGGTGAAAAAGCGCGGGTTCACGTGCCGCCAAATAACCCAACACAGACGCGACCGCTGCAGCTCCTACCCGCGTACGGAAGTCATTGATCAGCGTCAGTATGCGTTGTGGTGATTTGCCCCAGTCGTCTGGCAAAGTTGGTGCGCTCGGAGGCTTCGGTGTTGTCTTCTCCGGCGCCGCTGTTGTCTTCTCCGGCGCCGCGGGCGGCACGGGCGAGCTCTGTGTCGGCTCAGTCGAGGTTGATGCGGATTCGTGCGCGACAAGCTCGGGCGAAGACGCCTCCGGTGCCACGCCCGTCGCAGCCTCCGTCGGGGTCGCGGTCGTCGCAGCCTCCGTCGCGGGCCCGGTCGCAGCTTTGGCGGAAGATGTTTCACCGCGCGCAGGGGCAGCCTCAGGCACTACCCCCTGGCGCTCGAATGTCCTGCGCAGCGAATCGGCAAGCTCTTGGGCGGTGTCCGCTTGAGCCCGCAACTCGTCCACCTCTCGGCTTTTTTCGTCAATAGCCAACATGTATGCGTCGGTCAGGTATTTCTGGTCAGCCTTTTTGCGTTGGGCGTCGGCGAGTGCGCGCTGCGCCTCCTGAACTTCTCGTTCAGCGTCCCTCCGCTGCGACCCACCTTCTGGAGTTCTTGCAAGTTGCTCCTCCGCGTGCATCAATCGATCCTTCATCTCGTTCTCGGTGGTCGTCGCTTCTCTCAGCTTGGTCGACTCATCCATCCAGTCACGACTTATTTTCTCGAGAAGACGCTTTGCGTCTGCGACTTGCGTGTTCAGTTCCTCTGCGTGTCTGTTCGCCTCCTCAACATCCGCAGCGCTGACGCTCCCTTGCCCGCTACCACGGGTTCCAGAAGCGTGGGTTGGAGTACTCTCCGGCCTTGTGGCGGGCGTCGCAGCCGAGCTCGGTGGCGGCTCAGTCGCGGTGGACCCGGAAGAGGCCGATGAGGGCCCTTGCGTGTCGGGTTCCGACTGTACGGCCGCCGTCGCCGGGACCGGTGACTCAGGCGCTTGCCCTGACTCAGGCGCTTGCCCTGACTCAGGCGCTTGCCCTGACTCAGGCGCTTGCCCT
>CAYNTW010000001.1:118452-132341 GCA_964400085.1 uncultured Steroidobacteraceae bacterium
TGACTCAGGCGCTTGCCCTGACTCAGGCGCTTGCCCTGACTCAGGCGCTTGCCCTGACTCCGGTGTTTGCCCTCCAGAAGGATCCCCAGCCCGCGGCGACCGACCGCCGGGATGCGGGGCCGACCGTCGCCCCATCCACTGCAGGACGCTCCCGGAAATGGTGTTGACAAGCACTCCCGTCACGTCCCCCGGTATATTGAGCCGTCCGTTAATGCCGTCCCAGCCGAAGGTCGTCCCGGCATTCATCATCATATTTACGGCGGTATGACGGAAGATCAACGGCCGGTCCGCAGGTAACATCCCCCCAACGCCTCCAACAAGCGGCGCCGTGATGACATTAAAAAACACGTTGCCAACAGTCTGTTGGATCTCTTGCGAGCCCTGCTCACTGGTCATCCGTCCCTGGGACACCTCGGAATCGACCTGCATCACTGTGGCGACCACCTGACCCGTGCCCGAGAAAGCCTGGTACCCAGTAAAGCCACTGGCGTCTGCAACCACGCGCGTCTTGAGCGGCGCCGTAGCCCTCAATGCCTTCGGCAGGATCTTCCCGGCAATCCCGTCGCCTACCTTCAATCCAACAGAGTTGCTGAATGCAGTGACTGCATCCACTTTCGCACCCGTAGCTGCGCGCGAGCGCTCTTCCTGGCTGACTCCGCCGTGTCCGAAGTTGTTGCTCCACACCGCCACCAGCGACACGCTCTGGTTGTCACTCACCTGGCCACCCTCCGAGGCCGTCAGATAGTTCTGCCAGGTCGCAAGGCCCTGGGAGGTCACAAAGCCCCCCGCCGTCCCGATCAACACCCCACCAACCGCACCGACCGTGCCTCCGATCAACTCCCCGATCGGGCCCCCGGCAAGTGACACCGTCGCTACCGCCACCTCCTCGGCTATCTGCTCGCCCTGCTGCCAGGTCTGCTCATTGTCGATCTGCGCCTGGCTCTTGGCGTCGAACTCGGTGCTCACATCCCCCATGATCTGCACGTAGCGCGCGTTGAACTGCGCCGCGCTCATCTGGTCCCCCTGAGCGATCAGCGCCTGCAGCTCATCCAGCTTCCCCTGCAGGTAGGTTTGTGTATCCTGCTGTTGGTGCGTGACTGCATCCCAGCCCTGCTGCAGCAGCGGCCGGTCAGCCAGGATCGTTTGCTCCGATGACAGATCCTGCGTCAGCTCACGCACGCCTGCGGAGGCATCCACCTTCTGTCCCGCCGGCAGATCCTTCAGCAAGTCGGCGGTTTTGCTGTCCTGAATGACCAGATGGTGTTGTGTGGCATAGCTGTCCCACGCTTGGGCCGCCTCATTGCTCTCGGTCTCCCCCTGCGGCTGCGCCACGCTCAGCGGCGGTGTCAGATCGAACGTGGCGCGCGCAAACTGGTAGTCCTCGCTTTGCATCATGGTCTGCGCCTGGGTCACCTCATCCGCCGAAGCCCCCGGATCGCTGCTCTTCTGCCAATAATCATCCTGAGCTTGCTGGTCTTGGGTGTACGTGCTCCAGTAAGTGACCACCAGAGCCGCCGCCGTGATCGGGGTTTGATCCAGCTGGCTCTGCAACTGCTGCAGCGGCTGTTGCAGCGGGGTCCACCCCGCGGCGCGCGGCCCAATGAACGGTTGCGGCTTGATCTGGGGATCGAGCGCGGTGAGGTCCTGCTTCGTGGTCATGACGGCTAGCTCGGGCACGTCATTCAACTTCGCCGTGGCCTGCAGCAGCCCGCCTTGATCGATCTGCAACTGCCGCTCATCCTGCTGCACTTGGTGCTTGGCCGACTCCAACGCCGCCGCGTTTGTCTCACTCGGATCGGTCAGATAAGCCGCCTGCGCGGCCGTGAGCCGGTCCCGGTCGGCCTGCTCGCGGTCCCCATCCTCCAGCTCCTGGGCGTACGCTTTAGCCTGCTGGTAGGAGGCGCTCACCTGGATGCCGTTCGCCTCCGCCGTCTGCAGGCGCTTGAACAGCGTCGGATCGTTCGGATGTTGCTTGATTTGATCCAGCAGGTCCGCGACCTGCTGGTCTGCTGTATCCACGGAAGCCGCTTGGCTTAGCTCGTTCCAGGTCGCATCCGCTTCTGTCGCCGCACGCGTGCCCTGCCGCAGGTGGTAGTGTGCGGTAGTGACGTGGATCGCCTGCGGCACCGTCAGGACCGTGGCTCCCGCAGCCGCGTTCACCGCATCGACCGCATCGCTGGCGATGCTCCCGTAGGTGCCGCTGTCGGAGGCATACAGCTGCAGTTGCTCCCAGTATTGCTGTTGTGTTTTCTTGTCGGCTACAACCTTCGCCGTGATCTCCATGTAGTGGTCGTAGGCGATCACCTGCGAGGGACTCAGCTTGGAGGGGTCCACCGCCAACGTGCCGTCGCTGTTGATGACCCCTGCATCCAGCAGCGCCTGGTACTGCCCGTTGTGACTGCTGGTGTCCGCATCGGTCTGCTGCCCGCACAGCACCACGTTGGCCGCGGCTATCTTGGCATTGGCCGCATCCACCCGGTGTTGGTCTGCCTGCCGCTTCGCGGTCTCCTGATCCAGCTGCCGTTGTAAGGCCCGCGCGCGCGTAAGCGTGCCGGGACTGAGATCGCCACTCGCATACAGATCGTTCAGCGCCGCCTGCGTGGTGGCGATCACCGAGGTGTCCCTGTTGACATCCCCTTGCGCCGCCGTGGCCTCTCCCTGGGCGGCACTCAGCACTGGTTTGACCGCCTGCGTCACCGGATTGGACACCGTGACCGGCGGGGCCGTCACCGTTGAGCCATAGCTGTCGGCGCTGTTCTGCACCTTCTGGGCGGCGGTCAGGTTCGCCTGGTCATTAGCGAGATTCCGCTTGTCCGTCGCCAGTTTCGCCTGCGTGGCGTCGATATTCTTTTGGTCGTTGCGCAGGGCGATGGCTTGGGGACGACCGCCGCCCTTGACCTGCGAGTCCTTCGTCTGCTGGGCCGTTTCGTTTGTCAGATCCGTAGTGTCTTGGTTGACATTCGCCCGATCAGTGTTGACGCGATTCTGCAATTGACTGATTTGGGCTGCGGCCGGATCGGAGGCCGCCGCCGGCTGCGTGACCGCATCCAGCCGGGTCTGGGCTTGGTCTACCGCGTGCGTGTCCGCGGCAATCTTCTTCTTCGTCGCCTCGATACCGGCCTTGACCTGATCGACCGTCATCCCCAGCGGGGGTTGCGCCAGAGGGTTGGCCAGCGCGTCCGGCAGGCCACTCATCCCCGCCGGACTCGTCAAGTAACTCAGCCACCCCTCCTGGGTCTGCAGGAACTGCGTGTCCTGGTCGCGCTGCGACGTAGCGCTCTTCAAGTTCCCCTGCAGGCTCGGTATCGGCGCCGCAGCCGGTTGGGGTGGAGGTGGGGGCGGCGGCACATAGGCGTGCCGAATACTCGAACCATCGACCGTATCGACTGGCAACATCGCCCTGCTCCCCAGTGCCTACCTGCCGCTCACCCCCTCAGATATCGCGGGACGCCAGGGACATATGCAACAAAACTGAAAAAAACAAGGAGTATCCGCGCCGATGCGACGTGTTGTTTGGTCGAATCAACGTCGAGCCCGGAACCCGATCCCACCCTGGGGCTTGGTAGCCGGCAATGCACCAAAATGATGCGACCCGATCGATGACCACATCAGGCGTTCAAACAAACCGCCGTGGGCTTTGCGCCGCGAGCACTGGCTCGCCATAATGTTGGCGAACTCATGGTGATGGAGCAGGAGCACTTGCGATAGAGCGAGAGTTCCGAGCTCGAGATGGAGCGAGAGCTTGCGATGGACGAGCTGACCGAACGCCTCCGTAAGTTCGTCCGTACGCGGGTTGGCAATCGGCATGACGCGGAGGACGTGATACAGGACGCGTACCTGCGCGTCTTGCGCTACTCTGCCGATAACGTTGTCGAGAGCTGGGAACGGCTATTGTTCTCAACCGCGAGAAACCTGGCGGTTGACTCCACTCGGCGGCGCAAGGCGCGGGAAAAGGGTGCCGCGCAGTGCGCCGTGCTCGCCGCTGAAGACTGGCCGGCCTCAGATGAGGTGGTCGATGCACGGCAGCGTCTTAGCAGTGTACAGGCGGCGATTGCGGCGCTCCCGGAGCGTTGCCGAGAGGTGTTTCTGATGCATCGAATAGACGGCCAGAGCTACAGCCAGATAGCCCGAGCTTGTGGTATCAGTGTCAGCGCGGTGGAGAAGCACATTGCCCGTGCGTGTCTGCTGATCGACGCGAAAGTCAATGGTGAGCCCGGTCGCCGCTAAAGAGCAGGAGCCTGCGCTGCCCGAGTCGGCGATGGCCGAGGCGGCAGTCTGGGTGGCTAAACTCCACTCGGATGCTTGCTCGGAGCAGACGGAGGCCAGGTTTCGCCGCTGGCTTGCCGCAAGTCCAGTGCACCGCCAGGCGTTCGAACGAATGACGCGCATTTGGGACGCAACCGCCGATCTGCGGCGCGTTCCGCAGCCGCAAGCCCGGCACACCCGATCCCGTGGATTTTGGCTCACAACTGCAGCGTGTGCGTTGATACTTGTCTTGTCTGTTTTGATCGGTGCCGCTCGAGTATTCATCTTCCCGACTCAGGAGGGGGTCTCCGGATCATTGACGTTCGCAACGGCAATAGGTGAGCGGCGCTCCAACACTCTGTCTGACGGCTCCCGAATCACGCTGAACACCAACTCCAGGGTGCGCGTTAGACTAGGTCGTTACATCCGGCAGGTGATACTCGACAAAGGGCAGGCCCGCTTCGATGTCGCTCACGACCCCAGCCGGCCGTTTAGCGTGCGTGCCGGGGAGCAGCAGATCGTGGCAATCGGGACTGCTTTTGATGTTCGTTGGACGGACGAGCATCTGAGTGTAGTACTCATCGAAGGCCGTGTGGCCATTCTCCCGGTATCGGCGGTGCCAACGGCGTCGGCGCTGCGCACGGCGCCAACGCTCGAGGCGGGAGACCGTCTGGAATTTGATGGTCCACTTCGCGCGATCAAGTCCACGGCCCGCCTCGAACGTGAGGAGGCGTGGGTAACAGGCCGTGTGATGTTTGATTCGACCCACTTGGGTGCGGCGGTGGCCGAGATGAATCGGTATGCACCCCGCCCCATCGAGCTGACCGACCCGGCGCTGGACTCATTGCTCGTCAGCGGCACGTTCTCGGTCGATGATTTCCGCCCGTTTGTGCGCGCGGTCGCGGACATGTTCAAGCTCACCCTGAACGAGACTCCGGATTCCATCACGCTCGCGCCTTCATCCGAGTCCCGACCGTGGTCGCCATCCGATGCCGGGCGAAAGCAGTAGGGCCCACGTGATCCATTGAGTAGCTGGCCACGTGAGTTCCACCGCACACATGAGAGCTGCGTTGGCAGCAGCGATGAGCATTGGCCTCGATATCGCGGTCGCGGCCGGAAACCACTGTCCTGCCGGAGACGAAGGCCCGGTCGCCGATTTCAATCTCCCGTCGCAGCCGTTAGGCCAGGCACTACAGGCACTGGCTGTCCAGACAGGCCTCGACATCCTCTTTGAGCCGGCGACGGTTGCGGGTCGGCAGGCCAGAGCCGTGCGGGGCTCCATGAAGGCCGGAAAGGCGTTGTGCCTGCTGCTGGATCACTCCGAGCTTTCTTATTCGCTCAAGCCGGACCGCACGATTGTCATCAGCAGGCGCACCGGGGACGGGGTCGCAGAAGGTCCCACACGTTCCAGAGGCGACGCGGCGGAAATGCCGGCGCAGGTGAAGGTGACAGGCAGGCGCTATCGAGAGCAATCGATCGATCACTCGCTCGTGCCCGTTGACTCGATTACCGGGGAGAGCATCGCGGCGACAGGCGTATCCGACACGGCTGAGGCTCTGTCGCTGCTCGTGCCTAGTTTCAATTACCCGCATCCGTCGCTTGCCAGCGGTACTGACATCGTGCGGCCGGCGACGTTGCGCGGACTCGGACCGGACGAAATGTTGGTTCTGGTCGATGGGAAACGGCGCCATGCCAGCGCGCTGCTCAATATCAACACGACGGTGGGACGTGGCAGTGCGGCAGTCGACATGAGCATGTTGCCGTCCGCGGCGATTGATCGTATCGAGGTACTCCGCGACGGCGCAGGGACGCGGTACGGCTCCGATGCTATTGCCGGCGTCGTAGATGTGCTGTTGAAAGAGCGGCGTGACGGAGGCGAAGTCGAGCTCACGTATGGCCAAACGTATACGACAATTCACGGTGTCCCTGCGGCGACCGGAATCGAGACACAGCCGGACGGCGAGCCTGTGATAGCACCCGATGGGACATACGCGCTGAAGTACGCCGGTGACCGTAAGCAGAATGACGGGCAAACCGTAACACTCTCGGGTAATTTCGGGCTACCGCTCGCGACCGACGGGTTTCTCGACATCACGGTGCAAGGACGCGATCAGGAGCCGACGAATCGCGCGGGCTACGATCCACGACAGCAGTATCCGGCCCTGGATTCGGGTCTAGCTGACCCGCGCGAGTTTACGTTCGATCGCTTGTCCCAACGTTTTGGCGAACCACGTCTACGAGATGCCATTGGCGTCGTCAACGCCGGACTTCCGGTCGGTGGTGGTGCAGCCCAGTGGTATGCGCTCGGCACGTATGGAGTGCGCGAAGGCGTTACAGAGGGCTTTTATGAGAGCGCTGTCGACCCGCTCACCGTCACGAAGATTTATCCAAACGGGTTTCTGCCGCAACTCGAGGCTGACGTCGACGACCGAGCGCTCATAACCGGGCTACGGGGCCAGTGGAGCCGCTGGAACTATGATCTGAGCTTGAATTATGGCCGCAACCGGATCGACTTCTCGACTCACAATACAGACAATGTCCTGCTCGGAGACAGGAGTCCCACGAGCTTCCGCGACGGCGGCGTGCGGTATCAACAATACCTCGCCAATCTCGACCTGCAGCGGGATTTCGCGCTTCCCCGATTGACGCCGGCGCTCTCGGTCGCCTGGGGGCTCGAGTATCGCGGTGAGCGTTACGCGACGCGGCCGGGTGACCCGGATCCGGTCAGGTTCATCGTCCGCTACGGACCATCCCTGTCAAAATCACTGGTCGCGGCCAGCGAAGCGCAGGGGCTCCCCGAGTTTCGCGCCTTGGGCGCCTTCGACCAAAGCCGACATGATCTGAGCGAATATGTCGATCTGGAACAGAGCCTGAATGAACGTTGGACCGTAGGTGTCGCGGGGCGGGCTGAGCAGTACTCGGATTTCGGCGCGACGGTCAATTACAAACTGGCTACACGAGTGGTGCTCGCCCGGGGACTCGCGGGTCGTTTTTCGATCACGAGCGGGTTTCGGGCACCCTCTCTGCCACAGGAGTTTTTCTCGACCACGATGCTGAGCGCCGAGGGTGGCAATGGCGTTTTTTTGGGCGGTGAGGTCGGCGGCGCGCAAGGTGTCTATGTCAGGACCTTGCCCGCCACAGCCGCGGTGGCCAGGGCACTTGGCTCGCAGGACCTCAAACCGGAGAGGTCGACCAGTTTCGGGGCAGGCCTCGTCTTCGATGGTGTCGAGGGGCTCGATCTCACAGTGGACTGGTTTCGTGTCCGGATCGATCGTCGTATCGTACTGAGCGATGACCTCGGCCTGGAGGGAACGTCGGACCAAAATTCCGCAGTCCAATCGCTGCTTGCCGAGAGTGGGAACGGAGATGTTTCCGCGGTACGCTTCTTCATCAACGGTTTCGACACGCTGACGCAAGGTGTTGATGTAGCCAGTGCATACCGCTTTCCAACTACGCGTTGGGGTGACGTGCGTCTGAGCGCAGGGTACAACTACACGCGAACAGCCATCGTGCACCTCAATGACAGCCGGGACTCTCCGGCGAGCATACCCGGGAACGGGTTGGTCGGACCGGTGGAAAGCGGGCTCATTACGCACGGCGAGCCACGCTCGAAAGCAAGCTTGAGCGCTGATTGGGGCCGGCACGGATTGTCCGCCACGGTGCGCGCCAACTATTACGGTGCAGTTCTTTCGCCCGGCCAGACCGTACTGGATAACCTGGTCATCGAGCCCGCCTGGGTGGCCGATATCGAGTTGCGATACTCGTATACCGGCTGGCAGTTTGCGCTCGGAGCTGACAACGTCCTGGACACCTATCCGACAGCCAAGTCGACCGGCCTCCGCGCGGGCAGTGTGGACCAGTCTTACCCGGGAGCGAATATTTTGCCGGCGACGAATTATACAGCCCCGTTCTCTGACCTGTCGCCGTTCGGTTTCCGCGGCCGGTTTCTTTACAGCCGCGTGACGTATCGTTTTTGATTACCTGCCGGTTTCCCTATCCGTGAATACCTTTCCGGTATGTGAGGTAGAGGTCGAGGTGGTGCGTCATTGAGTTGAAAGGCCGGTTCACGGCATCGCGGCACGGCATCGGCGCGGGATCGGGGAAAGTGATACAAGTTCAGAGCAGGTCGTTTCCTAAGCCTACGAGCTTGCAGACGCAGGTATTTTGGGCGCGCTGCGGGATCCTCGTGCTGCTGATGGCTGCTTTTAGTCTCGTCGTGATCTGCCTCATGGTGCGGATCGATGCGGCGGAAGCGTTTGGACGAATCAGGCTGATGTGGCAGGCGGCGCTGGCGTGTTGGTTGGTGGCGCCGCCGGCGATCTGGCTCATGGCGCGATTGAAGAGTCGCTGGGTGGTGCGCCGTGTGGGTGAGCCGATTGCCGCTATCGTCCACCAGTGCCAGGAAATCTGCGCTGGCCGTGCGGCTCCGCGCCTGAACTACGAAGGCAATGACGCCGAGCTGAGCAGCTTGGTTTTAGCCGTGAATGATCTGCTGAAGTACTTCAACGGGTTCATCGTCTGCCAGCGGCGATTCGCGGCGGACGCGGCACACGAGCTACGCACTCCGCTGAGCGCGCAAATGGTCGTGGGAGAGAACGCCCTGGCGCGACGCTGTTCGAGTGGCGAATTGCGCGAGGTGATCGGCAGCATGCTGGAAGAGTCAAAGCATATGCGTCTGCTTATTGACAACCTTCTGGAACTCGCACGTGCGTCAGCCGTTGTGGGGGTGGCTAATGACAGTCCACCGCGCGGACCGATGCCGGTGGAGCTCGGCAAGCTCGCGCGCGGCTGTGTGGAATCCCTGCAGGTTCTCGCGGAAGAAAAGCATCAATACCTTGAATTGAGTACTTCTTGCGTGTGGGCAGATGCTGCCCTCACGCTCATCCGCCAGGCGCTCCTCAACGTGATTCACAATGCAATCGAGCATTGTCCCGAAGGGACCCGCATCCGCGTGCTGACCGACCGGTTCTCCGCCAACCAGGCAATGATCCGAGTGATGGATAACGGCCCCGGCATCCCCCTCGAGCATCAGCCTCATGTCTTCAGGCGCTTCTATCGCGGCTGCAGTTCGGGCGCGCGGCGCGGCCTCGGGCTGGGTCTCTCGATCGCCGATGCGCTGCTGCGGTCTCAGCGAGGCCAGATCCATCTGGCCAGCGAGCCCGGCAAAGGTTGCTGCTTCACGTTGACGCTGCCGCTGCTTTCTGAGCCCGCGGTAGACGCTGTATGCAGGTGTGATTCAGTTGGCGATCACATGACGGCTGTCCCGGATGCAGTGTGATTTGCCACGGATCCGTTCGGTCGCAGCGAGTCGTTACATTGAGGAGTCAGCCGGATGCGAGTAGCCGATGTTGGTACGATGGTTCCCCTGCCGCCACCGGGGCTCGATCATTCCGCGGATCTCCCCAATTCGGAGACGCAAACTCAGCAAGATGCGACGCTTGCCGCAATCGTACAGAGTAAGACGAGGAGTACCAGTCTCGCCTTCGCCATTGAATCAGACGATGCCTGGCAGGGCACCGCCCAAGACCGCTCGGCAATCATCCAAATCGCAAGCCACCTCGACGCGGATCAGTTGTATACATTTTCGGACTACCTCAGTGTCTCGAACGTCGAGGCGCTTGACACGCAAGGCAACACCCTCCTGCGAGATCTAGACCAGATCGCAACAGAGCCGTTGAACGGCACCATCGTCTCACAGGGCGGCGGGGAGAAGACCCGTAGTGACATTTTGGCCGGGACACTGAATGATCTCTCGGCGCCCGCTGCGTCCGTTCTGGAGGGCACGGACGATACATGCGCCACAACCTCTGCAGAATATTCGCTGATACAGTCAGACCCGGCGGAATTCGCCCGGCTGATGGCCGGCCTGATCGGCCCGGCTGGAACAGTGACGGCAACAGGCGGTGGGGATCTCCAGCTTCAAGCAGGTTCGTTCGGCGGCGGCGGTGTTATCGCCGAGAACGGTCGAAACGCGGCCAATGCCGTGTTTCAGAGCGCCGCCATTCAGAGCGCGTTGCCGTACTGGCTAACTTATAACCCGAGTACAGATCGATACGAGCTCTTCAGACACGGATTTCTCAATAACCTGATAAAGCATCTGTTCGGTGGCGTGGACGACCAGGTGACCGGCATGCCCGGAGGCTGGCAGGCTGGCATGCTCGACAACCTGTTCGGGGGGGACTTTCAGGTTCTATACGGTGCTTCCAGCGTGCCTGAAATGCTCTATCCCATGGGCGTATCTGGGCAGGAGGCTCAAAGCGCTTACGCCTTCCTGTCGAAGTACACGGGAAATGCGCCGATCCAAATCACCTATCACTTTCCGTCGGACCCGGGCTGGCAATTCTGGAAAAGCCACGTGGTTACGTTCAGTCATGTTGATCCAAAGACCGGAAATGTCTACTTTCGCGACCCTGCCGGTTCTCAGCCAAAACCGGGAGACTATGGAGACGGCCACGTGGATGAGAATGATCCTGGCTTGTACTACATGACGAAGCAGGAATTCCTCGACAGCGCAATATCGGTGGTCGGCATTTCCAGTGGGGTCGACCCGCTCAGCGCCGACTGACGTTCGACTCCTGCATCGTACCGCTGCGGCGGCTTGCGGTCCCCTCGACCAGCCACTCGACGAAAGCACCGACTGTTCTGTTGCGGCTGTTGGATTCAGCGTGGACGACGCAATACTCATACTGTAGCGGCATCCAATGAGGGAAGGGCGTCACGAGGTCACCGGAGGCCAGTTCGGTTGCCGCGAGCATCTCCTGTCCGAGAACGACTCCTCTGCCGCAGCAGGCCAGGTCAACAGCGACACTCGATGTGTCAGTGGTGTGCCCGAGCTCGCGACGCGGCTGCCTGGAGATCCCCTGGCTCGCGAACCACGCCGACCAAGCGGGGTAGGAAGAAAAGCCCGCTCGCCATGCAACGTGGATGAGTACATCGTCGCTCAGCGTATCCGGCGCTGCTCGATCGAGGCGCTCACGTGCGAGGAAATCGGGGCGGCACATCGCGGTCACCTGATCGCGCTTGAAAGGAACCGTGACGAACTCAGGGTAAAGGTGCTCGCCGTAACTCAACCGTACGTCGATCCGGTTGCGAAAAAAATCGACCGGATCTTCCTCCAGTCGCAAGTCGAGGCGCACGTCGGGATGGGCATCCAGGAACTCGGGCAGGCGTCGATTGAGCCAGCGGACCCCGAGCGACGGCAGCACGCTGACGATCAGGTTCGAACGCACAGGACCGGCGAGCAGCCGCTCTGTGAGCTCCGCCAGGCCATCCATCATCTGCGAGCTCGCTGCCAGCATGGTGCGGGCGATGTCGGTCAGCAGTAGCTGGTTGTTTCGGCGGATGAACAGCTGCCGGCCGTAGAAGTCCTCGAGCTTCCTGATGTGCTGTGAGACCGCGCTGGGCGTGACACTCAGCTCAGCGGCTGCCAGGACGAAGCTGCCTAGCCGGGCGCTGGCCTCGAAGGCTTTGAGCGCGTTCAGGGGCGGGAGCTTGCGTGACATGGGAGGTCTTCCGGCGTCGACGGTTTAGCTTTTCTACTCGTCGTGACCAGAGACTGCAATATTCGTATATAAATTCTGGGTCGGCGGAGCTCAAAGAGCTCCGCACGTGTGTACCCAACGCCCAAGAGCGCATGTGCTTACGCGGCGTCACTCCTGTAGTCGGCAAGCTGCGCGTTCAGTGCACGTATGAAGGCGGGTCGCGAGGTGCAGCGGTCCAGGTATGCGACGAGGCGGGGGTCGAGTTTCGAGGTGTCTGAATGGAAACGCAACACGGTGACCATCATCAGATCACCGGCTGTGAAGTGCTCGCCATCCAGGAAAGGGTGGTCGCCAAGCCGCTTGGCCAAAGCGTCGAGGTTTTTGTTCATGAACTCGACGGCGCCTGGCCTGCGCAACCTGGCCCATTCCTCATTCCGATAGAGATTGTCGATCACGAAGACATTCCAAACGGCGGGCTCCACGGAATTGAGCGCCGCGATCACCCACTGGACAGCACGTGCGCGCGCCGCAGGGTCTTTTGGCAGAAGCACCTCCGAGCGCTCCGCAATATGAAGAACGATTGCACCCGACTCGAACAGCACCTGCCCGTTCTCCTCGAAGATGGGCACCTGTCCGAACGGCTGCAATGCCCGGTATTCGGGCTTGTTCTGGTCTCCTTGTTCGAGCAGGCGAACCTTATAGGCAAGCCGGGCTTCCTCGAGCGCCCAGCGGACACGCAAATCGCGAACCAACCCCTTGGCGACATCCGGGACATGGCTGAAGGCGGATATGGTGATCATCGACATTACTCCCATTCGTTTGACCGGGTGGTCTCTCACGGGAGCTATTTAAGGCGGGCCAATCGAGGAGCTGTGAGTAACAAAGATGGCGGGATTTTTGACCACGCGGCGTCGCGTAGCGACTCGGCTTTGCCGAGTCGCTACGCCCGGGGCGCCTTACATAAAGAATCGCTCGGAGGTGATCTTGCCGTTCTTGACCTCGTAGACACAGATCTCCTCGAGCTTCATGCGCCCCCTGCCTTTCATGGTCACATCCAGGGTCAGAGCCATGGCGATCGCATTTCCGGCAACCAGCGGGGACGATGCCGCACAGGAATGCACTTGGTCCAACATCGAGAACCACTTCTGCCCTTTTTCGAGAATCGCCTGCAACCCTTTGGTCTCCTTGGCGAACTGGGGTGACTCGTATGGCTCGATGCTGACGGCGTCTTCTGCGAACAGCTCTCGCTGAGCTGCCTCGAACTGACCCTCGTTGCAGAGCTCGGCAAGTCGGGCGGCGACTTGTTGCGTGGACATCATGACGGCACTCCTTGGGAACGAAGGGACTATGGCGGCGCTTCAATGGTCCAACCTGCGCAGGCTCTCCGCAACTCACCACGGGTGAGTGGTCACCTATTGGCAATGTCGTGCGGCAACCGGCTCACGCGTCTCAGTCCCGCACATCCAATTCGAGGAGCCGATCATGAAGTCCCTGGTTGCTGCCATCGCCATTGTGTCAGTCGGCATGAGCTCGGCTAGTCCGGCCAGCCCGGCCGCTGCAGACCCGCATAGTCTGCTCGAGCCAATGCCGCGTTCCCTCGAGGTGCGCTTCGCGCTCAGCGCGTTACCGCCGAGCCTGCGTGATGGCGCCACCGTTTACGTGCTCGACCCGACCAAAGGATACGTCAAGGCACGCACAGGGAAAAATGGACAGCACTGTTTCGTCTCGCGCACCGAATGGAAGTTCGCCGACTATCGAAGCGACATCTACGATCCAACCTGATACGACGAGACCGGGGCCAAGCACCACATGCAGGTGCTGTTCGACGTGGCAGCGTTGCGGGCGCGAGGCGTCTCCGCGACGGAGCTGAAACAGCAGATTGAGTCGGGCTTTCGCTCCGGCCGCTATCAGGCGCCAGATCGAGCAGGCTTCTCCTACATGACGGCGCCTCTGATGCGCACCCACATGTCACTGGACCCGAACGATAAGTCCAGCGTGATGACGATGAGCATGCCGCACATCATGTACTACGCACCGAATATAACCAATGACTCCGTGGTCGGTGGCGGTGGTTGTCCGCCCTGCGCGCCGTATCCTTTCGTCTTCGAGCCTGGTCCGCACGGCTACATCATTCAGCGCCTTGGAGAGAAAGAATCAGACAAG
>CAYNTW010000001.1:132441-171215 GCA_964400085.1 uncultured Steroidobacteraceae bacterium
CGACTGTCGCTCAGGTGATCTATTTGAAAAGGCTTTCGGACATCAATGTGGAGGTTCGCAGGGGAGCAGACCGATAATTGTGCGCGTGCTTGGTACTGCTGATGTGAGCCCGTCGCTCGCGTGCACGCTGCAAAAGCATCTTAGCCACTGACTGTCGTGCCGCGTCTTCGCTCGTTCCGGGTGGAAACTCGAAAACTTCCGAGGCGTCGAACGGGTTTGTAAAGCGCGTGGGTAAGTTCTGCACGTGGACGGGCGCGGCTCCTGACGGATGATCCTTCATTGGAAGTGTCGGCACTCCGGATCGCGAGGCAGTCTCCGCCGGCTGCTTGGTGGGCCACAACCCAATGGTGACCGCGGTCAGACCCAGCACCACGGCAACACTCAGCGACACCCATACATCGTTCGCGAGTGCCGGCTCCCGCGGGGCGGGAGGCAAATGGGATGTCGAAAGGGGTGTCCGCTCCGTCCCGAGACCCGTCATATGGTTCCAGCCAGGGCCGCTATGGCCCGCTCAGCTAATAATCGGTGGAGCTGGTTGCGGCAAGACTTGTGCCGGTACATCCGTCTGAGGTCGTCAACGTCGCCTGACGAGGGTGAGCAAACCGCTGCGTGGCGCCGGTCGAGCAGAGCCGCAAGCTTGTCAGTTCGCTCGAAGTCTGGCGCTCTCGCGCTTCACGCGATCCGCTTCACCCGGAAGAAATGGAAAGGGCACAACGAGCCTCCCGTTCCAAGGGTGGTTGCGCGCTCAAAATGCACTCCATGCCGCGCTGGGTCTATCGCCTCGATCCAGTTGCCATCGACGGCACAGAAGATTGCCGTCAATTCCGCGCACCCTTCCGCGACAAAGAAACTATGCCAGAGACAGCGCATGACATCCATGTAGCAGCCGTGATCGTCATCGCGCCGTGTTTCGAACCGAAACGCGTGCCCGAAGACCGATCGCTCGCGAAGTTTGGCGATGTTGACGATCGCGCCGAACGGATCTGCGGCCTCATCGAGCATCTGAGCGGTTGCGCTCCGGACGCGCTCGCGGAGTGGCTCGACGAAACAGCGCTGCAACGTGGCCAATAGCGTTTGTGTGGGAATAGTGTCACGGCAATGCCGATAGGCCATCAACACCGTGATGCTTTGACGGAGCGCATGTCGTGCAGCCTCGTCAACCAACTCATTGAAATACTTCTCCTCATATCGAGCGAACCAGGAGTCGAGCTCCGCTCGCAGTCGCGGGACGTGAGGCGATGTCGCAGGGTCCGCGGCGAGTGCGTCGAGGAAGGCTGCGATGACCCATTCAGCTTCGGTGGCGGGATCGGGGATATAGTGATTCATGGTAGGAGGTCCTTGTTCAGGTAAAAGAAGAACGTGGCGCACAGGTGCACCGCGTTCCTCCACCTCCTCCCACGCGCGCGGCGGGGCAGCGGAAATTTACCGCCTGTGTGGGATGGAAGCAATATGGGGTCCCTGGCACCCGGGCAGAATTTAGTTTAGGCTTAAAGTACTATCGATACGGTGTCGCCATGAGCTACCGCAGCGATCCGCAGGCCATCCGGGCTCTGGTCCGTGCGGATGAGATCCATAGGGCTGTCTATCTCGACCGGGAATTGTTCGATCTCGAGATGGAGCGCCTTTGGCGTAACGCGTGGGTCTACGTCGGGCACGACAGCCAGGTGCCCAATCCCGGTGACTTCTATACCACGCAGCTCGGGCGGGAGCCTGTCATCATGATCCGAGGCACGGATGGGCTGGTGCGGGTGCTGCCGAACCGCTGTGCCCACAAGGGGACGCGCCTGGCGGGTGCGGTGCACGGCAAGTGCATCGGCGGCGTCTTGCGGTGTCCTTATCACGGTTGGACCTACAGACTCGACGGCAAGATCCGCACCATTCCCCTCAAGACCGGGTACGAGGGCACCGCTTTCGCGAGCTCCGAAGCGGCTCAGGGCTTGAGAGAGATCTGCAGTGTCGACTATCGCGGGTTTGTCTTCGCCCGACTGAGCCCAACGGGCCCCGACTTCGAGAGTTACTTCGGGGAGTCGCTCAGCTCCATCGACAATATGGTCGACCGCTCGCCGCAAGGGCGGCTCGAGGTGGCCGGCGGCGTGTTGCGCTACCTGCACGACTGCAACTGGAAGCTTTACGTCGAGAATCTGAACGATGCCATGCACCCGATGGTCGCTCACGAGTCTTCTGCGGGCACCGCTAAAAAGCTGTGGGAGTCCAGCGGTGCGGCCGGACCTGCGCCCATGGTCATCGAGCAGTTCGTCCCGTTTGTCAACGGCTATGACTTCTTCGACAACATGGGCGTGAAGGTATTCGCCAACGGCCACAGCTACACCGGTGTGAACTTCTCGATCCATTCGCAATACTCGCAGGTCGGCGACTACGAGCGGCGCATGGCGGAGGCGTATGGCGCCGAGCGCGCGCAGCGCATTCTCGCCGAGGTCCGGCATAACACGGTCTACTATCCCAACCTCACCATCAAGGGGGCGATCCAGTCGATCCGGGTGGCCCGGCCGCTGGCGGTCGATCAGACCCTGATTGAGAGTTGGACTTTCCGGCTGGTCGGCGCTCCGGAGGAGCTGCTGGCGCGCACCACCACCTACAGCCGGCTCATCAACGCGCCGACTTCCATGGTCGGGCACGACGATCTGCACTGTTATCGCTCGATTCAGCAAGGTCTTGCCGGCGGGGGGGACTGGGTGAGCCTGCATCGCAATCATTCCTGCGCGGAAGCCGGTGGAATCGCCGGCACGTATGGGGCGACCAACGAGGCGCCGATGCGCGGTCAATACCGGGCTTGGGCGGATCTCATGACCCGGAGCGAACCATGAGCGCGCTGCAGGGGGAGCTGGTCGAGTTTGTTTATCAGGAGGCGCGTTTGTTGGACGAGAAGCGCTTCGCCGAGTGGTACGACTTGTTTACGGAGGATGCACGCTACTGGATGCCGCTCACGCGGGGGCAACCCGACGGCGAAATGCACACGTCACTGTTTTATGAGGACAAGTTGCTTCTGCGGGTGCGTATCGAGCGGATGCGTCATCCGAACGCGTTTTCGGAACAGCAGCCTTCATTTTGCCAACACGTTCTGCAGCAGCCGCGGCTCGAGAGTACCGATGCTGCCGCGAGCCTCTACGTGACCCGCACACCGTTCTTCTACTTTGAGTCCCAGCTCGACCGGCAGCTCATGCTCGCCGGGGTGAGCTGGCATCATCTCGTCCGGGTTGACGGTCAGTGGCGTATCCGACTGAAGAAGATCGAGCTCGTCAACTGCGATGCGGCCCTGCCGTCCATCCAACTCCTCATCTGAGTGTGAATCGATGACGATCGAACGCGTGGTGTTGACCGGCGGCAGCTCGGGAATCGGGGCGGATGTGTGCCGCGCTCTGCTCGATCTCGGGCATGAAGTGATCAATGTGTCGCGGCGGCCCGCGCCGGTGCAATCTCCCCGGCTCGAGAACCTCACGGTGGATCTCACGGATGCGCCGGCCACGCGTGAGGTGTTCGCTGAGTTGGCCGCCAGAAAGCCGGCCACGACGCTCATTCACTGTGCGGGGGCCATTCGGGAGCGTCCGCTCGAGGACGCGACACTCGAGGATCTGGACGCGCTTGCGCATCTGCATCTTGGAGCGGTGCTGTCGATGGTGCAGGCCAATCTTGCGGCCATGAAGCAGGCCCATTACGGCCGCATCGTCCTGGTTTCAACTCGTGCCATTCTCGGACTCGCCAAGCGTACGGTGTATTCCTCCACCAAGGCGGGAATGGTGGGACTCACTCGCACGTGGGCCCTGGAGCTCGCGCCGCATGGCATTACGGTGAATGCGGTTGCGCCGGGGCCTATCGCGGAGACGGAGATGTTTCATCAGGTCATCCCGGCAGGCAGCGCGAAGTTTGCCGCGGTCGCCGGCTCGATTCCGGTGGGGCGGGCGGGCGTACCCGCGGATGTCACGCGCGCGATCCTGTTCTTTATCAGTCCGGATGCATCGTTTGTGACGGGGCAGACGCTGTACGTCTGCGGGGGAACTTCTGTGGGCAGCATCGTTTTTTGACGTTTGGAGCGCTGAAAAATTGATTTCGCGGCAGCGTGCGTCGGTCCGGAGGCTCGCGCGGGCGGCGCTGGGTGGGGTCGTGGTGATGCTCGCCTCGCACAGTGCCATGAGTTACGAACCCTATATCAACTACGCGTTGCACTGCATGGGATGCCACACACCCGATGGGTCCGGTACACCGGGTCGGGTGCCGGCGATCCGGGACACTCTGCTGCCCCTGGCGCGATTGCCGGACGGCCGCAGGTACCTGGTGCAGGTTCCCGGCTCCGCGCAATCCGCATTGACGGATGCGGAGTTGGCGGCCGTGCTGAATTGGATGATCGGGACCTTCAGCGGCAAGAAGGAGTTCACGCCATACACCGAATCGGAAGTGGCGCGGTACCGCTCCCAGACTCTGGTGCAAGTGCGAGCCGAGCGCGAGCGGCTGTTGGGATTGACTGAATAACGGGTGATGAATGGCTGCCGCCCTGGGACCCAGGATCAATTGATCTTCATCCAGGTGATATTTGCAGCCGACTGCAATTTCATATCGCCGTCCGTTGCAAACCGACTCAGGTGTCTTCTGGCCGCTTCGTCAAAGGAATTTGCAAGCTGTCCCATCCTGTCTCGCGAAAAACCATTTCTGGAGTGGAAAGCCCCGATCAGGCTGTCCAGCGGCTGAGTAAATGCGACGGGTTTTGTTTTCGTGGAGCCCTCTATTGTTACGAACCCCGATTTCTTCAGCGCTTCGATGATGTCGTATTTCTTGAAATCCCTGTTCGTTGAATAGGTCTTGACAATCTCCTGAAACGCTTCATCCCACCAGATGTTGTTTTCATACCAGCGGGTGACTACACAGAAGAAGCCTTCTTGTTTGAGCCAGCCACGCATATTTCGGAACAGAGCTTCCCAATCCATCCAATGAATACTGTCGGCGGCCGTTATCAGGTCATACGGTCCCTCAACAGGGGCCGTTTCAGCGGGGCTGTGGATCCAATGAATATTCGGTGCGTCATGGGTCACCCGCTGCGCTTCCTCGAGCATCGCCTTTGAGATATCGATCGCGTCCACTCTGTGAGCAAATCTGCTCATGCCGGAGGCCAAGTCGCCCGAGCCGCATCCGATATCGGCAATATGGGGGGAGTGCGATCCCGCGAGGCGACGCAGGATGTCGAATGTCTCTGGAGGATAGGGCTCCCGATATTTGTAGGCCTCTACTATCGAGGCATCCTGAAATTGCGCTGCATACTCAGGCGTCAATCCGGGAGGCTTCGGGTGCCGAACCATCCTCCCGATATTATGATTCGGAAAGCTCTCAGACAAGGAGGTGCGCGTCGCCCGCAGGGGCGGTACCGCGGTCGTAGGGTTTGCCGAGCACCATATAAAGAGTGCCCAACACGAGGACCCCGACGGCGGTGACGATCATACCGTAGTTGCTGTACCAGGGATCATTGGGGCTGCGGGGCCACATCATATCGACTATCGCACTGAGGCCGTATACGAGAGCGATCACGTTGACGGTCCAACCCCAGCGGCCAAGTGTGAAGGGTCCGGCGGGTCTCCAGCCCTTCGCGCGTGCGATGAGCGCACCAAGCACTAACATCTGGAACGCCATGTAGATGCCCGCGGACGCAAAACTGATGATGGTGTTAACCGCGTTTTGCAGCCAAAGGCCACACAGGGCGATCATGGCGGGCACCAGCCCGGCGGCGAGCAGAGCGGCAACCGGAACGTGGGTACGTGGGGAGATTTTGCTGAAGAGCTGACTACCCGCGATCATCTCGTCGCGCGCGTAGGCGAACAGCAACCGGCTCGCGGCCGCCTGCATGCTGAGCGCGCACGAGATGAATGACACGAGCACGACGGCCAGCACCGCGCGCAGACCGACCTCGCCGAGCGCGCTGCGCAGAATTGTTGCCACCGGGTCGGCATCCTTGCCGGCAAGAACCGCGCCCATGTCGGGCACTGCGAGAATCAAGGCCAGGCAAACAAACATGGCGGCGCCGCCGCCAACGTAGATGGTCATCCGCATGGCGCGCGGAATCATGCGACTGGCGTCCGGAGTCTCCTCGGCCACGTCGCCGCAGGCCTCGAATCCGTAGTAACAGAACATCGCTCCCAGAGCCGCGGCCAAGAACGCAGGCAGGTAGCTCCCCCCGCTCCGGATCCCGTAAGTATCCAACAGCGCGCTGAAGGGATGGTGACGGGCGAACAGCAACAGGTAACCACCGACCACGAGGGCGCCGATGAGCTCGCAGATGAATCCGAACATCGCTACCCGCGCCAGCAGTCGCGTGCCGCTCACGTTGCACGCGGTCGCGGTGGCTATCATCGCGAGCGCGATGCTCGTGGTGATAGCGGGTTCGGGTGTGAATCCCAACAATTGCGCGACATAGGGGGCCCCACCCGTGGCTACGGCGGCAATCGAGACAAACAGTGCGCACAAGTAGACCCAGCCGCTCATCCAAGCCCAGCGTTTACCGACGAGGCGGCGCGCCCAAGGGTAGAGCCCCCCAGAAATGGGGAATTGCGAGACGACCTCACCGAATATCAGGCAGACGAACATCTGCCCGAATCCGACCAGGAGATACCACCAGAACATGGGTGGGCCGCCGGCAACGAGGGCAGAGGCGAACAAGCTGTAGACACCGACCACGGGCGAGAGGTACGTGAACCCGAGCGAGAAGTTCTCGAGCTCGGTCATGGTGCGGTCGAATTTCGAGGTGTAGCCGAGCGCTTCGAGTTGCGCGGCGTCCGCGTCCGCGGCGGTGCTCGGCTGCGTTGGAGCGTGGGTTATCGACGTAGCGTTCGGGTGCGTGGGAGCGTTGGTTCTCGAAGTGGCGCTCGGCTGGACTGAAGTGTCGGCCGCCGTCGCGCTCGGCCGTGCCGTAGACATGGAGGGGCTCGTCGCGCTCGCTTGCGTCGCGCCGCTGGCCGAGCCCACGATGAGCGCACCTGGACCTGATGGTATGGCCGGACTGGGGTTTGTCGTTTCGTTCATCTTCGTCCCGATAGGGAGTGTTGGGTCGGGAGTGTCGTTCATTGTTCCCGCTCAGGCAACTCGCCGCGCCGGCCCGCACCCGCCTGGTGCGACCGGCGCTGCATTTCGGTGCGTTTCAGTCCGACTCGCCGCCGCTGTAGATGATGATCGACAGCATCCGGATCGGCACTTTCACCAGTTTCTCGGGGCCATGCGCGATGTCACCTCTGAACGTGAGCGAGTCGCCTTCTTTCAACAGATAACTCTCCCTGCCATGCCGATACCGGATCTCGCCCGTGAGGATATGGATGAATTCCGTCCCGGCGTGCTGGAATCCGGGAAAAATCTCGCTCTTGTCGGTCAGAGTCACCAGGAACGGCTCGAACAACTTGCGCGGCCCGCGTTGCGCCCCGGCGCACGACCTCCAGCCCCTGGCCAGCAGGAACGTGTTGGGCGCCGCCTTCATCGTCGCCCACTTCTTGCAAGAGAATCGCCGGGCGCACTCCCAGGACTTCGGCGAGCGCCACGATGGTCTCGAGACTGGGACTGACCTGGCCGTTTTCGAGCCGGCTCAACATGCCGGGGCTGATGCGGGCCTGCTGGGCGACCGAGGCGAGGGTCAGTCCCAGGTCCTCGCGGATGCGGCGCGCGACACGACCGATGCTGGCGGCGAAATCGGTTGCCGCCACGGGCTGGGGCGTGGGCGCACTCGCCACCGGGATCGGCTTGCGTCGGGCACTGCTACGGGTTCGATTCGACACTGTCGCTCCTTACGGGTCTAGAGGCTCGCACCTATTTTAGCCGTGGGGCTCGTCGGGCGTGGTTTTGCATGGTGATAAAATTCTTTCCATGCAAGTCTATTGCATGGTGGTAAAGCATGTGGTACCTATAACCGTCGCTTCGCGGGGGCGCTTACGCCCGCAGACTATAAAGACGAGCCGTGTGATTCCCGATGCCGGTACGCCTATTGAAATTCGCACTGTCGCGTCGGCATCCAGAGCCGCGGATGTTCACTCGCCACGACAGTCTGAAATCAAGCTATGACGTGGTGATCATCGGTGGCGGCGGACATGGACTTGCGACAGCGTACTACCTTGCTCGCGATCACGGCATCCGTAATGTCGCGGTGCTCGAGAAGAATTATCTCGGCGGTGGCAATACAGCGCGCAACACAACGATCATTCGCTCCAACTATCTGACACCCGAAGGCGTGCAGTTCTATGATGAGAGCGTGCGTCTCTGGCAGGACCTCTCGCAGGACTTCGATCTCAATCTTTTCTACTCCACGCGCGGACATTTCACTTTGGCGCATACTGACGCCGCGATGCGCACCATGCGCTGGCGCGCGGAGGTCAACAAACATTTCGGGATCGCGAGCGAAGCCGTCGATGCCCAAGCGGTGCACGAGGCGATCCCGATGATGGATATGACTTGTGCCGGCCACGCGCCTGTAGTTGGAGCCCTTTATCACGCGCCGGGGGCGATCGCACGTCACGATGCGGTCGCTTGGGGATATGGTCGAGGCGCCGATCGGCGCGGCGTCGAACTCCACCAGAACACAGAAGTGTTCGCCATCGAGCTCGAGGACGCGGGCTCTGGACCGTGCGTCAAAAGCGTGATCACAAATCGTGGGCGGGTTTCGACACGCAAGGTGTTATGTGCCGTCGCGGGGTCGACACCCCGGCTCCTGGACATGGTGGGGCTGCGCTCGCCGATCTACGTTCACCCCCTACAGGCAATGGTGTCCGAGCCGTTGAAGCCCTGGCTCGATCCGATCGTCGTCTCCGCCTCGTTGCACGTCTATGTCAGTCAGAGTGCCCGCGGCGAGCTCGTGATGGGTGCGTCACTGGACCCCTACGAGCTGCATTCCACACGCTCCACGCTCGATTTTGCCGAGACGCTCGCGGCTCACATGTTGGATCTGTTTCCGTTCTTGTCGGACGTGAAGGTCAATCGCCAGTGGGCCGGGATGGCCGACATGACACCAGACTTCGCGCCGATCATGGGCCTGACCTCCGTGCGCGGCTTCTATCTGGATGCGGGCTGGGGAACCTGGGGTTTCAAGGCTACGCCTGTTTGCGGCAAGACCATGAGTTTCACGGTAGCGCGGGACGAAGCGCACCCACTCATTCGCGCCTTTTCGCTGGATAGGTTTGCGCGTTATGCGCTAACCGGCGAGAAAGGCGCGGCATCGGTGGGTCACTGAGGAGCCATGCGGCGGGGATGAAGCTCATGACCTGTCCAGTCAACGGTCCAAGAGTCATCACCGAGTTCGCCTACGGCGGCGAGCTCCGCGTAATGCCTGACCCAAACACCGCCAGTGATAACACCTGGTCCGATTACGTGTTCAATCGGAACTCGCTCCCGGGTGTGAAGCAAGAGTGGTGGTGTCACACGCCGAGCGGTGTTTGGTTCATCGCGGAGCGGGATACCGCGACGGACACCATACACCGGACCTATCTGTATTTGCCGACGCCATGAAGCGCATTTCGGCTGTCAAAGGCGAGCGCATCGATCGAGCCACCACCGTCGACTTCACCTTCGAGGGGCGGCCCGTGCGCGGCTACCGAGGCGATACCGTCAGCTCGGCGCTCGTCGCTGCGGGCGTGCGGATCCTCGGGCGATCGTTCAAGTATCACCGAGTTCGCGGACTGTTGAGCGCGGCCGGGCATGACGTCAACGCGATGATGCAGGTACGTAACAACGAGCGCAGCGTCCCGAATGTACGGGCGGACCTCGTTCGAGTCCAGCAGGGCTGGAAGATAACCGCAGTCAACACTCGCGGTGGCCTCGCGCGCGACCGTCTCGGCGTTTTCAATCACCTCGCGCCCTTCCTGCCGGTCGGCTTCTACTACAAGGCCTTTCACAGCAAGCGCTGGTTCCCACGCTGGGAGCGGATGTTTCGTCGCCTGGCGGGCCTGGGCGAAGTGGATCTGCAGGCTGCCGCCCGCAACACTCCGAAGCGCTACGATTTTTGTGACGTGCTGGTGGTCGGCGCCGGACCTTCAGGGCTCTCAGCCGCGCTCGCGGCCGCCGAGCAGGGTGCCTCGGTGCTTCTGGTGGATGAGAACCCGGCTCCAGGGGGTAGCGGTGTTTATGCACTGGGTGGCGCGCCGGAGCTATCCGTACGGACTGAAGAGCTCGTCGCTGCGGTGCGCAACAGCACGCGAATCCGTTTGCTGACTGACTCGTACGCCGCTGGTTACTACGCAGACCATTGGGTTCCCGTTATAACCGCCGATTGCATGATAAAAGTCCGGGCGCGCAGCGTCGTCGTCGCGCAAGGCGCCTACGAGCAGCCCGCAGTCTTTCGCGGAAATGACGTGCCAGGGGTGATGCTTGCCAGTGCCGCGCAAAGGCTTCTCTATCACCACGCGGTTGCGGTCGCCCGTCGCGTTGCCATTCTGACGTCAAACTCCGAAGGCTATGCGGCCGCACTGGATGGGCTCGCCCATGGGATCGAGGTCGCAGCCGTGCTCGATCTGCGCTCTGAGCCCGGGCCGCTGTCGAAACCGCTCGCTGCCGAGCTGTCCAAACGCGGCGTGCGGGTCCATTACGGGGTGCGTCCAATCGAAGCGGTCGCGCGCGATACTGGGGAAGTCGGCAAGCTCGTGTTCGATTCATCGGCTGGCGCTGCTTCAGGCTGGCAGGAAATCGAGGTCGATGGCATATGGATGAGCGTTGGATTCGCGCCGGCCAACGCACTACTCGACCAGGCGAGCGCACAGATGCGGTACGACCGAGCCCTCGAACAGTTCGTGCCGCGTGAGCTACCCGCCGGCGTTTATGCATGCGGCAAGGTCAACGGGGCGTACTCGTTCGAGGACCGTGTTGGCGACGGTCGTTATGCAGGTGCATGCGCGGCGGCCTACCTGGGATTCGGATCCGAGCCTGAGCGCGGGTCGCACGCGGTGATCCTGGAGTCGCCCACCCATCCATATCCCATCTTCCCGCATCCGCAGGGCCGAGAGTTCGTCGATTTCGACGAAGACCTGCAGGTAAAGGACCTGGTCAATGCTTGCCAGGAAGGGTTCGATAGCAGCGAGCTCCTCAAGCGCTTCTCGACTGTTGGGATGGGCCCGAGCCAGGGTAAGCACTCCAACATGAACGCGCTGCGCATCCTGGCTAGTGTTCGTGACGAGCCGCTGGAGAAGGTGGGCGGGACTACGGCACGCCCAATGTTCCACCCGGTGCCGCTATCGCACCTCGCAGGAAGGCGATTCGCGCCTGAGCGGCGCACCGCCCTGGACGGCGAGCACGAGGCGCTCGGAGCCGTATGGATGCCGGCGGGAAATTGGCGACGTCCGGAGTATTACGCTATCGCGGGTAAGTCTCGTGAGGCCGCTATCGCGGACGAGGTCCGCGAAGTACGCAATCGCGTTGGTGTCATCGACGTAGGCACTCTCGGCAAGGTGGAGGCTCATGGACCTGACGCAGCCGAATTTCTCGAGCGAGTCTATGCCGCCCGATTCGCGAATCTGAAAGTCGGTATGACTCGCTACGGGATTATGCTCGATGAGGCGGGAGTGGTTGTCGATGACGGCGTGGTGGGCCGGCTCGGGCCGCAGTCGTTCTACTTCACCACCACGACCGGCAATTCCGCCACGCTATTTCGCGAATTCGGCCGACTCGTCTCCTGGTGGGGTCTGCGTGTCGGTCTGGTGAATCTCACCGGCCATTATGCAGCCTTCAATCTGGCGGGTCCGGCAGCGCGCACGGTCCTTCAACCGCTTACCGACATTGATCTGTCCGAGCCAGGCTTTCCTTATCTCGGCGTGCGAGAGGGCACGGTCGCCGGCGCACCCTGCAGAATGATGCGAGTCGGGTTTGTCGGCGAGCTGGGGTACGAAGTTCACCTTCCAGCGGGTTACGCCAGGGATGTGTGGCACGCTATCGGAGTGAGGCCGTTCGGCGTCGAGGCGCAGCGCATGCTACGCCTGGAAAAAGGCCACATCATCGTCGGTCAGGATACTGACGGTGTGACCAACGCGCTCGAGCTAGGTATGCCCTGGGCGCTGAAGATGGATAAGCCTTTCTTCGTAGGCCAGCGAAGCTTGCGCATTCTCGAAAAGCTGCCGCGCAAGCAAGTACTGGTCGGGTTCACCCTGCCCAAAGAACCTCATGGGCAAGTGTCGCGTCGGCCAAAGGAATGTCATCTCGTCTTGGACGGCCCGCGCATTGGAGGGCGCGTGACCAGTGTCGGTTGGTCGCCAACCTTGGAGCGCTGTATCGGCTTGGCGCTCGTGAGTCCCACGCTCGCCACCGGAAAGCAACTGCGGATTCGCATTGACGGGGGTGAGGAAATCCAGGCGGATCTAACACCGACCCCGTTTTACGATCCCGACGGCGAGCGGCAGCGCCTGGGAGGCTCAGCGTGATGCGCTCGCCGCTCGATGCCCGCGCGAAGCAGTTTCCGCTGGTGGTATCAGGGCGCGAGCAGGCCGCGCTATGGCTCGATGACCTGTCGGAGCGCAGGCGGTTCGGTTGCAAGGGTCCGGGTGCCGAAGCCTGGCTGACCGCTCATGGTTATCGCGTACCGTCCGGCGCCAACAGCGCGTTCGTCGATGAAAGGAGCATTCTCGTCGCGAGATTGGCGACGTCGGAGTTCCTCGTTGAAGCGTTGGACGGCGGAGGGGCACTGGAGCCGTCCAAGCGGGAGTTGACCTTCACCTCCATGCGTCCCGCGGACGTTTACCCCGTCGCACGCGAGGATCTGGTGGTAGGCATCCGTGGACCCGGTTTGCAGACGCTGCTCAGACAAATCTGCAGTGTTGATTTCGTTCCCCTGTTCGATTCGGTGCGGGCTGATGGGGGAGTGGTCGTCCTCACGTCCATGATCGGCGTGAGTGTCGTGGCATGGCCACATCGAACCGAGCGCGGAGCTACAGCGCTCACCGTGTGGCTCGATCCCAGCTTCGCACATTACTTCTGGACGACGCTGTTGGAAGTGGGGCGCGGCGTTGGCGCTATGGTCATCGGGAGCAAAACATGAAACCGGACGAGGCCAAGAGATTCTTCGCTGAGCACCAGACCCGTTACCTGCTGGCGCAATTCGTGGACATCCACGGCGCGGCGAAGGCAAAAGCGGTACCGGTCGAGCATTACGATATGGTGATCGGCGAGGGTGCCGGGTTCGCCGGCTTCGCGGTCTGGGGTCTGGGCATGGGGCCGCATGGGCCTGACTTCATGGGAGTCGGTGACCCTACCACCATCTGTGATGTGCCGTGGATGCCGGGCTTCGCGCGGATTGCCTGCGATGGGCACGTCAACGGCAAACCTTACCCCTACGACTCGCGCGTTGCGCTCAAAAACCAACTGCGGCGGCTCGCCGATCGCGGTTATACGCTCTATACGGGCATCGAGCCGGAATTCATGCTGCTACAGCGCGGCTCGGACGGCAAGCTTGCTCCGTACGACTCGACCGATATCGCCGACAAGCCCTGCTACGACTACAAGGGATTGGCGCGCATGAGCGCCATTTTGGACGACCTGTCACGCCACCTGCGCTCCGTCGGTGTGGACGTGTACCAGATCGATCACGAGGATGCCAACGGGCAGTTCGAGATCAACTTTACGTATGCCGATGCGTTGAAATCGGCGGACAACATGGTGCTGTTCAAGATGGCGGCGAGCGAGATTGCGAAGCAGCACGGCGCGATCGCCACCTTCATGCCCAAGCCGTTCTGGAACCGCACCGGTACCGGCGCGCACTTTCACCTCTCGATCGGTACGGACGAACAGAAGAACGCTTTCTACGACAAGAGCGATCGCCGGGGCCTCGGCTTGAGCCAGCTTGGTTATTGGTTTCTGGGCGGCTTGTTACAGCATGCGCGAGCGCTCGCAGCGGTCTGTGCCCCAACCATCAATTCCTACAAGCGGCTCGTCGTGGGTCGATCGCTCTCCGGGGCGACCTGGGCTCCCGCCTACATCGCTTACGGCGACAACAATCGCACTGCCTGTGTGCGCATCCCATTCGGTCGTATCGAGTTGCGCCTCCCGGACGGTTCGGCCAACCCTTACCTCGCGACAGCGGCGCTGGCGGCCGCCGGAATGGATGGTATTGAGCGACGTTTGGACCCGGGCGAGCCACTCAACGTGAATCTATACGACTGGTCCGAGCAGGAGATTCGCGATCGTGGCATCGGGCTGCTGCCGCAGTCCCTGAATGAGGCGCTCGATGCGTTGGCCGCTGACGAGGTCGTCCAAGCCGGGCTCGGCAAGGATCTGGCCGCCGAATTTCTGCGCCTGAAGCGCATGGAATGGGTGGAATACTCCCGGCACGTCAGTGAGTGGGAGACGCAGCGCTATCTGGAAATGTTTTGAGGAGATGCTCTCTATGTGCGGAATCGTCGGCCTGCTGTTGAAAGTTCCAGCGCTGCGCCCCCGACTCGGCGAGCTCATGGTTCCGATGCTCATCGGGATGACCGAGCGCGGTCCTGACTCATCCGGCATGGCGGTCTTCACCGACGCCGTCGGTGAGCAACGGCGCAAGATGAGCTTGTATTGCGCGGATGCGGCGTTCGACTGGCCAGAGCTGGAGGATGCGCTGTTGGAGTTCCTCGGTGACGGGCGGTTCGAGCGCAAGGCCAACCATTGCATCGTGACGACGCACGCCGAGGTGGCAAAGGCTCGGGAGTGGCTTGCCGCGCACTACCCAGCCGTGCACGTCCTTAGCGTAGGGCGCAGCATCGACCTGTATAAGGATGTTGGCTTACCCGCGGAGGTCGCGGAGCGCTACGGCTTTCGCGGTATGCGCGGGTCACACCTGGTTGGCCATACCCGCATGGCCACCGAATCGGCGGTGACTCCCGAGAATGCTCATCCCTACACCGCCGGCGAGGATTGGTGCCTGGTGCACAACGGCTCACTGGCGAATCCTGGGAGCCTGCGACGCAAGCTCGAAAAGTTGGGCGAGCAATTCGAGAGCGACTGCGATACGGAGGCGGCATGCCGCTATTTGCATTGGCGACTCACCTCCGGCGACAACCTCGAGACCGCTCTACAACATGCATTTAATGACTTCGACGGGTTTTTCACTTTTCTGATGGGGACACGCGACAAGCTTGCGCTCGTGCGCGATCCGTTCGCCTGCAAGCCGGCGGTGGTCGCCGAAACGGATGAGTACGTCGCGATTGCCTCCGAGTTCCGCTCCCTGGCGCACTTGCCGGGTATCCGGCACGCCTCTGTGTTTGAGCCTAAGCCGGCGGAGGTCTATGCATGGTCAGTGCACTGAAGGACAGCCAGCGCCGGGTAGTGTTCAATCTCGAGCGGCAGAGCGTGCGGGACCTCAACCAGTTCCTCCATGGCGATCTATCCGGGGTGGACACGGTCAGCGTCGAAAATCCCGACGGTGCTCACAGTATCGCTGTGGGACTGAATGCGCCGGTCCGGATCGATATTGGCGGTCACGCCGGCTACTACGCTGCCGGGATGAACAAGGAAGCGACCGTTGTCGTGCACGGCAATGCAGGTCCCGGGATCGCCGAAAACATGATGTCCGGTCGAGTCGAGGTAACCGGCTTCGCGAGCGGTGGCGCCGGAGCTTCCGCGCACGGTGGACTGTTGGTGATCCGCGGCGATGCCGGTCTGCGCTGCGGTATCTCGTTGAAAGGCGCCGATATCGTGGTGGGCGGTGATGTGGGCAGTTTCTCCGCGTTCATGGCGCAAGCCGGACGGATGGTCGTCTGCGGGGACGCCGGTGACGGACTCGGGGACTCGCTGTATGAAGCGGTTATCTACGTCGCCGGCGAGGTCCGCTCCCTCGGGGCCGATGCGCGCATCGAACCCCTGACCGAGGAGGATCGTGCGGCCATTCGCGGCCTGTTGGATGCCGCGGATATCCCACATCCGCCGAGGGAATTCAAACGCATTGCTTCGGCGCGCTCGCTTTATCACTGGAACGCGGACGCCAACCAGACTTACTGACGAAGGCAGCAGAGGAACAACATGACGACATCGGCCGCGAGTGACGCCAACGACCAGCCCGGGCTTGCGCAGCTCGAGGAGAGCGCCAGCTTCGACCGTCACGTCATCCACTACATCCAACGCGCGGCGGCTACCGGTTTATATGAGATTCGGGGCTTGGGCGCGAAGCGGCGGCTGCCCCATTTCGATGACCTCGTGTTTCTGGGCGCCTCGCTCTCACGCTATCCCCTGGAAGGATATCGAGAGAAATGCTCGTCGACGACAGTACTGGGGACCCGCTACGCGAAGCGGCCGATACAGCTCGCTATGCCCATCACCATCGCCGGAATGAGCTTCGGAGCGCTCTCGGCGAATGTGAAGGAAGCTCTAGGGCGCGCCGCCAGCGAGCTCGGCACATCGACCACGACTGGCGACGGCGGAATGACTCCGGAGGAGCGGCGCTCCTCCAAGACGCTCGTCTATCAATGTCTGCCCTCCAGGTACGGTTTCAACCCGGATGACCTGCGCAAGGCGGATGCAATCGAGATTGTCATCGGTCAAGGCGCCAAACCGGGCGGCGGGGGTATGTTGTTGGGTCAGAAGGTCAGCCCACGCGTCGCCGCGATGCGCACCCTTCCCGAAGGTGTCGATCAACGTTCCGCCTGTCGCCATCCGGACTGGACGGGCCCCGATGACCTGGCGATCAAGATCAAGGAGCTTCGCGAGATCACCGATTGGCAAACACCGATTTACGTCAAGGTGGGCGCGACACGGGTGTTTCATGACGTCAAGCTCGCCGTACACGCTGGCGCGGATGTGGTCGTGGTCGATGGAATGCAGGGTGGAACAGCCGCAACACAGTGGGCCTTCATCGAGCATGTGGGGATACCGAGTCTTGCGGCTGTCCGGCAGGCCGTCGATGCGCTCGAGGACCTGAACAAAAAAGAAGAGGTGCAGCTCATCGTCTCGGGTGGCATTCGCACCGGGGCGGATGTCGCGAAGGCTCTCGCCCTGGGCGCGGATGCAGTGTCCATTGGGCAGGGTGTCCTCATCGCTCTCGGATGCAACTCGAGCTCCTATATTCAGGACGGTGAGCATGTCTCGGCAACAGCCGACTATCGCAGCATCGGCACGGCACCCGGGTTTTGTCATCACTGTCAAACCGGGCGCTGCCCGGTCGGCGTCACGACCCAGGACCCGGTACTCGAGCAACGGCTGCAACCTGCGGTCGGCGCGCGCAGAGTGCGTAACTATCTCAAAACATTGAACATGGAACTGACCATGATCGCACGCGCCTGTGGCAAGCAGGACGTGCATCACCTCGAGCGTGAGGACCTGGCCGCACTCACGATCGAGGCCGCCGCGATGGCGAACGTGCCTCTGGCGGGGACCTCTTGGATCCCCGGCCACGGCGCGACCTGACACGGCGCGGGCGAATTCGCAGACAACCACCTCAGGGGAGCGGATGATTTATGGCGCGCGATCCCAAACACGACATTCTATTCCAGCCGATCAAGATCGGGCCCAAGACGCTGCGCAACCGGTTCTATCAGGTACCGCATTGCATCGGCGCGGGTTCCGACCGGCCGGGCTTCCAGGCCGCGCACCGCTCTTTGAAAGCCGAGGGCGGTTGGGCTGGAATCAACACCGAATATTGCTCCATTCATCCCGAGTCGGATGACACCCACCGCTTGTCCGCGCGAATCTGGGACGCCGGCGATGTGCGCAACCTGCGCGCGATGACCGACCACATCCACCAGTATGGCGCCTTGGCCGGTGTAGAGTTGTGGTACGGCTCCTCGCATGCGCCCAACATGGAGTCGCGCGCGACGCCGCGGGGTCCGAGCCAGTACGCGTCCGAGTTCGAGACCCTGACGTACTGCAAGGAGATGGACCTGGATGACATCGTGCAGGTCCAGCAGTACTACGTGGATGCAGCGCTGCGCTCACGTGACGCGGGGTTCGACATCGTCTACGTCTACGGCGCGCATTCGTATCTGCCCTTGCAGTTCCTTTCTCCTTACTACAACAAGAGAAAAGACCAGTACGGCGGCTCGCTCGAGAACCGAGCGCGTTTTTGGATTGAAACGTTGGAGAAGGTGCGCAACGCCGTGGGCAAGGACTGCGCCATCGCGACGCGCTTCGCGGTGGACACCCTGTACGGCGAAGCCGGTGTTGAGGTGGAGCGGGATGGCGTGAGATTCGCCGAATTGGCCGATCCCCTGGTCGATCTGTGGGATATTGATGTCGGGGACATCGCTGAATGGGGGGAGGATGCAGGGCCCTCTCGTTTCTATCTTCAGGGGCACCAGGTCCCCTGGACAAAGCTGGTCAAGGCGGTCGTCAAGAAACCGGTCCTGGGAGTGGGCCGGTTTACCGATCCGGAGAAGATGACGGAAATCGTCACGAAGGGCTTTGCGGACATTATCGGCGCCGCACGTCCTTCGATCTCCGATCCCTGGCTGCCGAAGAAGATCGAAGAGGGTCGCTACGACGACATTCGGGTCTGCATCGGCTGCAACGTTTGCATCTCCCGTTGGGAAATCGGCGGTCCGCCGATGATCTGCACCCAGAATGCCACAGCGGGCGAGGAATACCGGCGCGGCTGGCATCCGGAGCGCTTCCCGAAGAAGACTTCCGATGACTCCGTGTTGGTCGTGGGTGCGGGTCCGTCCGGCTCTGAATGTGCCCGGGTGCTGCTCGAGCGCGGCTACACGGTGCACCTCTACGACACCGCCGCGAAAATCGGCGGCCACTTGAATACGGTGGCTACGCTACCCGGCCTGGGTGAGTGGAGCTATCACCGCGATTACCGCGAGCTGCAGATCGGCAAGCTCATCAAGAAGAACAAGCAGTCGCAGGTGGCTCTCGGCCAGAAGCCGATGACCGCTGCGGTGGCACTTACTTACGGTGCGGAGAAGATCGTCGTCGCCACGGGCTCCTCCTGGAACACCGATGGAACCAACTGTCTGACTCACGAGCCAATCCCGGGAGCGGATGCCTCGCAGCCTGACCAGCTCACACCCGAGCAGGTGTTGGACGGCAAGAAGAAAATCGGGCGGCGTGTCGTGATTCTCAATGCGGACACGTATTTCATGGCGCCGAGCCTCGCAGAGAAGCTGGCTACCGCGGGCCACGATGTCACCATCGTCACGGGCGTGCACCTGGCCAACTACATGCACTTCACGCTCGAGTATCCGAACATGATGCGGCGTCTACATGAGCTGCACATCAAGGAGCTCCACAACACTTTCTGCTCGCGTATCGAGGCGGGACGGCTCGAGATCTACGACATCTGGGGGGACGGCTCACGGCGCAGTTACCGCGGTCCCGGCGCGGCGCCGCGTAATGCCAACAAAACCCATCGTTGGCTCGATTTCGACTCGCTGGTTCTGGTGACGGGACGCCATTCCAACGATGCCCTGTATCGCGAGCTGAAAGCAACGCACGCACAGTGGGCGCAGAACGGCCTCAAGCAGGTCTATCTGATAGGCGACGCCGAAGCTCCGCGTCTCATCGCCGATGCCACCTTTTCCGGGCACCGTCTGGCCAGGGAAATCGAGGAGCCGAACGCACAACAGCCGAAGCCTTACAAACGCGAGGTGGCGGTGTGGGGTGTCTCCCATATGCCGGGCGGCAACCCGGAATTGCAATACCAGAGCTGACCTACTGGCGAGCGCTGCGCGGCAATGAGCCAGACAATTACAGCTACCCGCGTCCTGTTCGAGGACTTCACCACCTCGGCCGTGCGGCTGTTCTACGCGATCGGTTTCGCCGCTATCGCGGTGTTTGTCTACGGTGCGTACGTGCAGATCAGGAAGTACCGCCGTGGTGGCGGCGTCGCTCAGGGGGACCGCTTTTGGGTCCGGTTCGGGGACATGCTTCGAACAGTTCTCACCCACCGGACGATCGCCCGGCGCGACCGGCCGGCGGGCACGGCTCATCGCTTGATTTTCTACGGTTTCGTGTTGCTGTTCATGGGTACCGCGACCATCACTCTGGATTACGACATACTGGGGCCGCTGTTTGGAGTGCATTTTTGGCGCGGTACGTTCTATCTCTGGTTTTCCCTGGTGCTCGATGTTGCGGGCGTCCTACTGTTGGCCGGCCTCATCTACATGATGTACCGGCGCGGCTGGCTGCGGCCGCCAAAACTCGACTACACGCGAGTGGATCGACAGCCGAGCGATCCTGACTACGATCGCAGCGGCTACCGGCGCGAAGATTGGGCCTTTTTGTGGACTCTCGTTCTGATTGCTACGACCGGATATGTCCTCGAAGCCGCGCGACTCGTCTGGCTTGCTGATAGGCCAGATGTCTGGGGCACACGCTGGTGGTCCCCCTTTGGCGCAGCGTTGGCCGAGATGCTGCGCTCGGTCGGAATGAGTAAGACCGCGGCGGGCTCATTGCGCCAGGGTTTGTGGTGGTTCCACGGACTGCTCGCGTTGCTTTTCATCGCACTGATTCCCTTCACGAAAGTCAAACACATCTTCACCGCGGTAGGCTCGCTGATGTTGCGTGATCCGCAAGCCGCACAGCGCCTGCCTCGTGTGCCGAGCGAGCAGCAGCGCGCGGGCACGCAATTCATCACCGACTTCACCTGGAAGCAACTTCTCAACCTGGACGCTTGCACCAAGTGCGGACGCTGCCACGAGGCGTGCCCGGCCCGGGCAGTTGGCGCGCCACTCTCGCCCCGTGACGTCATTCTCTCCTTGCGGGAATTCGCTAACAAAACACTCGAGTCCGGAGCCCTCCCCGCACAAGCGGAGCTCGATGTGCACGGCAAGGGCCCCGGCCAGATTGCGATGGAGACGCTCTGGTCCTGCCGCACCTGTATGGCCTGCGTCGAGATCTGCCCGGTTGCCATCGAGCACGTGCCGATCATCGTGCAGATGAGGCGCAAGCTGGTGGAGGAGGGTGAGATGGATCCGCAGCTCAAGAAGACACTGCAGACCATTCACAAGAGCGGTAACTCCTTCGGCGAGTCGCGTCGCAAGCGTGCCGCCTGGACCAAGGCGCTTCCTTTCAAGATCAAGGATGCTCGGAAGGAGCCCGTTGACGTTCTGTGGTTCGTGGGCGACTACGCGTCATTCGATCCTCGCAACCAGAAAGTCACGGCGACGTTCGCGACGCTACTGAACCAGGCGGATGTTGATTTCGGAATCCTTTACGAAGGCGAGTCGAACGCCGGGAATGACGTGCGCCGCGTTGGCGAGGAGGGGCTTTACGAGGTTCTTGCAGAAGCCAACATCGAAACCTTGTCCGCGGCGTCGTTCAAGACGATCGTGACGACCGACCCTCACTCCTACAACACCATTCGCAACGAATATCCGGACTTCGGCGGGAAGTTCTCGATTGAGCATTACACGACACTACTGCTGAAGCTACTGCAGGCAGGCAAGCTGCCGCTTGCCCGGCAGCTCGGCTACCGCGTGACTTTCCACGATCCTTGTCATCTGGGGCGCTTCAATCACGGCTACGAGGCTCCGCGCCAGATTTTGCGCCTCCTCGGCTGCGATCTCGTGGAGATGGCTCGCTGCCGCGCCAATTCTTTCTGTTGTGGGGCTGGTGGTGGACGCATCTGGATGCCTGACCCGGTTGGCGCGGATAAGCCGGCCCAGAATCGCATGCGCGAAGCCGCCGCCATTCCCGGACTGGAAATTTACGTCGTGAGCTGTCCCAAGGACCTCACCATGTTCGAGGATGCCCTCAAGACGACCGGCAACGAAGGCCGGTTCGTGGTGCGGGAGCTGATCGAGCTGGTGCGTGAGGCGCTCCGCGAGAGCTCTGTAGAAACCGCAGTCAGTGTGAGTCCGGCATCATGAAAATTCTAGTCGCGGTCAAGCAGGTAGCCGCTTTGGATGAAGACTTCGAGATCCGTGCCGACGGTAAGGACGTGGAGCCGGATTTCCTGGTCCGTGACCTCAACGAGTGGGACGACTACTCGCTGGAGGAGGCGATGCAGATCAAGGAGTCAAACACGGC
This sequence comes from uncultured Steroidobacteraceae bacterium, assembly GCA_964400085.1. Taxonomy (GTDB): domain Bacteria; phylum Pseudomonadota; class Gammaproteobacteria; order Steroidobacterales; family Steroidobacteraceae; genus 13-2-20CM-66-19. The sequence continues at coordinate 154,330 of CAYNTW010000001.1, forward strand.
CACGGCGGTGGAGGTTGTGGCGGTGTGCGTCGGTCCCGATGAGGCGGACGAGGTGTTGCGAAAGTGTCTGGCCAAGGGGGCCGATAGGGCGATCCGTGTCTGGGACGAGTCCGTCGGAGGCTCCGATCCCTTCGCGATCGCGCGGATCATCGCTGCTGTGGCGAAGCGTGAGGCGCCGGACATGTTGTTCGCGGGTGTGCAATCTTCCGACCATGCCTTTGCCGCTACTGGTATCGCAACGGCCGCGCTGCTCGATTGGCCGCATGCCGCCGTGGTGACACGCCTCGGCTACGCACTAGGAGCGAAATCGGCCCTGCTGCGGCGCGAGTTGGAAGGGGGACTGCTCCAGGAGATGCGGATCGAGTGTCCTGCGGTGCTGACCATCCAACTCGGTATCAACACTCCGCGATATGCTTCGTTGCGCAGCATCAAACAAGCCGCCGCCAAACCGATCGAGGTACTTTCTCCTGAAGACCTGGGGCTCGGAGCGGCCGATGTCGGTGAGAGGGGCTCGTTGTCCCGCGTTCGCCGCATGTACATACCCGAAAAAGGCCGCGCCCAGATGATAGAAGGCACGGTCGAGGAGCAGGCAGCGCGACTCGCGCGGATCATCATGGATCGCGCTGGGAGCGCATCATGAGTGGTGTCCTGGTAATCGCGGAGCATCGGCGCGGCGAGCTTCGGCCCGTAACACTCGAGCTGGTTGCGGCGGCGCAGGTCGCAAAACGAGCGCCGTCGGATACGGTGGCGCTGGCTGTGATCGCTAGCGAGCCGGAAAAACTCGTGCCTGCTGTATCCATCCCGGGAGTGGATGAAGTCCTCACTGTAAGGGTCGCCGCGCGCGAGTTCGAGCCGGACACATATGAGGCCGTGGCACGGGCGGTCATTGAAGCCCGCAAGCCCGATGTAGTCCTCGTTCCCCACAGCATCGACTCATTCGGCTACGCGGCAGCTCTCGCCGCCAAGGGCGGGTATGGATTCGCCTCTGATGTATTCCGCTTTGAATACCAGGGAGACGAGCTCATCGCGACACGTGGGGGATATGGCCAGAAGGTCAACGTCGAGGTTGGTTTCCCTGGGAAGGAGACGGTAGTCCTGGCGCTGCGGGCCAACGTTTTCAAGCCTCCCGAGGGCAACTCCTCGCCGGCGGTGAGCGAGTTTCCCGGGCCATCGGTGAAGGCGCGAGTGGTCGCCGGTGATTTCATCGAGATGAGCTCCGCTGATGACGTCGACATGACGAATGCCGAGTTCATTCTCGCGATTGGGCGCGGCATCGGCGAGCAGGCGAATGTGGAGCAGTTTCGGACACTTGCGGAGGCGATCGGCGCCACCTTGGGGTGTTCGCGACCGATCGCCGACGCCGGCTGGTTGCCAAAGAGCCGGCAGATTGGGCAGTCCGGCAAAACGGCGAGCGCCTGCAAGCTTTACGTCGCCATGGGAATCTCCGGGGCGATCCAACATCTGGCCGGCATGAAGCACGTGAGCACCATCGTGGCGGTGAACGCAGATCCCAACGCGTCGATTTTCAGTATCGCACGGTACGGCATAGTGGGGGACATTTTCGAGGTCGCCGCCGCCCTGCGTGAGCATTTCCGATGAGCCATTCGGGAGATGAAAGGGTGAGTAGTGGATTGACCTCAACTGCGGCCGTCGCCGCTGGCGCGGGAGCGGCCGCCGCTATGAGTGCTTCGGCAAGCGTCGACGCCGTCACCGGCGCTGCAGCGGCCCAAGAAGCCGCGGCTACTGAGCCGAGCGCCGTCCTCGCGCGGGGCATCGACTGGACCGGCGCGTTCTGGGTTGCGAGCGGCGTCCCGCCGTTGGTGTTGTTTTCTATCGGAGCCGTGGCGGCGACCGTCGGTCACCTCTCGTGGATAGTCTGGACAGCCTCCATCGCGATGGGGTTCGTCCAATCCTTTACCTACGCGGAGATCGCGGGCCTGTTTCCCGACAAGTCGGGGGGCACCTCGGTTTACGGAGCCATCGCCTGGGTACGTTACGGCAAGTTGATCGCGCCAATCTCGGTCTGGTGCAACTGGTTTGCCTGGTCACCGGTGCAGGCGATCGGATCGGGGCTGGCGGCCGGCTATATTCTGAACGCGGTGTTTCCTCCAGACTCGATCGTCAACACCTGGCAGCTCACCTTGCTGGACCTGGGCGCCGTCAAGAGTGGTCTCACGCTGCGCATCAACGCGGTATTCATTCTCGGTGCGGTGATCCTGCTTGCGGTCAAGACCATCCAGGACGGCGGCATCCTGCGCTCGGCGAACACCACGAAGATCCTGGGCATCTCGGCGATGATCCCGCTGATTCTCATCGGTGTGGTACCGCTCATTACGGGCGATATCGTCAAGGCCAACTTTTTTCCGCTCGTGCCTTTGATCCACGATGCCGCGGGTACCGTGAGCAACGGCTCCTGGAACGCCGCCGGCTGGACGGCAGTGGCGGGCGCAATGTTTCTGGCGGCGTGGTCCACCTACGGTTTCGAGACCGCCGTTTGTTATACCGGTGAGTTCAAGGACCCCAAGACCGACACCTTCAAGGCTATTTTCTATTCGGGCCTGTTGTGCGTGGTGGTGTACACATTGGTGCCATTCGCGTTTCAAGGCTACCTTGGGTTGGGTGAGCTCGTGAAGCCGGCGGTGCTCGACGCGCATGGCACGGTCGTGGAGCCGGCGGTCTATAGCGGCATGCTCGCTCCTGACATCTATAGCGGCATGGGTGTGGCTCGCGTGATGGCAAAGATGGTGCACTTCGTTGGCACCACCGGCGGAGTCATCCTGATCATCATGCTGATTCTCGCGCTGGTGCTCTCTCTCATGACTTCGATGGCTGGCTCCTCGCGCACGCTGTACCAGGCTTCCGTCGATGGCTGGCTGCCGAAGTATCTCTCCAAGCTCAACCATCATGGCGCTCCCAGCAATGCCATGCTGACGAACCTCGGATTCAATCTGCTGCTGCTGTTGATGTCGGACTACGTGTTCGTGCTCGCTGCCGCCAATGTCGGCTACCTCATCTTCAGCTTTCTGAATCTCAATTCCGGCTGGATTCATCGCATGGATCGTCCTGACCAGGCGCGGCCGTGGCGCGCCCCGAGCTGGATCATCGCGGCTGGGGCGGTGCTCGCCTTTGTCAACGTGGCTTTCATGGGAATGGGGGCCGATACGTCCGGCATCGGCACGTTGCGCAGCGGATTGATTTTCGCGGCGCTGATCGTGCCGGTGTTCATCTATCGACATTATGTCCAGGACAAGGGCAGATTTCCCGCCGCGATGGAGGCTGATCTGGAGATCGGCGCCGGCGAGAAAGTCGTAAGGCGTGCCGGTGTATGGCCTTACGTCGCACTCGCGCTTGGCGTGGTGGTGCTCGGCGTCACACACTGGCTTGCGGTGTACTGACATGCTGGTCACAGGTATCAAAAGCAAGCCGGTTTACACGCCGCTCGCGCCGGATTTGACCGGCCGGTATCACTTGATGGTTGGCCATGGTGTTGGAAGCGAACCGCTGTTGCGGGTACTGCGCGCCTTGCACGCGGCGGCGCCTGATAGCGGCGCGCGCACTCGTATGCTCTTCGTGGCTGCAGCAGATCAACAGGCTGGCATCGCCGACGAATTCAGGTCGGCGGGAGCAGCCGAGGTGCGGCTTTTCGACAAAACTGACGCGTTGTTAGCGGACTTCAAGGAAGTATTGAGCGGCTCCGTGATGGGCACCCGGCTCTACGTCGCCGGCCCGGAGAGCTTCATGGGCCTGGTCATGCGCGTCGCACGACAATTTAATCTCAACAAGGACGAGGTACGTGCGGAAGAGTGCGGCTCGTCCGCACGCCGGGTCTACTGCATCCACTGTCAGACCGCAATCGAGAATGTGGTCACGAATATCGTGCAGTGTGGTGATTGCAACCGCTGGTTGCTCGTTCGCGACCATTACTCGAGCCGCCTGGCTGCGTACATGGGTGTTATGGTCGATGCGGAGGCGCCTGGAGAGGTACCGCCATTGAAGGAGTCATTTCCATGACCAGTGTCGCGGACACCATTCCGGTGCGCGTTGTTGCAGTGGAGCAGGTCACTCCCCTGGTGAAGCACTTTACGTTGGCCTCGGTTTCCGGAGGCTCGCTGCCGGCATTCTCCGGCGGCTCGCATATCGTGGTGGTGATGGCAGCGGCAAATCGCGTTTACCGCAACCCATACTCGCTCATGAGCTCGCCGTCACACCTGGATTACTATGAGATCGGCGTACGGCGCATGGAGGAGTCCCGCGGTGGCTCGCGCTTCATGCATGACGAGGTGCGGCTCGGGAGTGTCATCGATATCGCTCACCCGGTAAATCTCTTTCCGCTCGACAAGATCGCCCGGAAGCATCTGCTGGTGGCCGCAGGTATCGGCATTACTCCCATGCTGGCACAGGTTGCAGACTTGCACGGCAGTGGCGTGCCTTATGAGCTGCACTATGCGGTGCGCTCCCCGGAGCACGCCCCATTTCTCGAACAACTCGAGCAGCGCGCGGCCGGACGCTTCACCATGTACTACCGCAGCGCGGGCGAGCGTATCAACTTCAACGAACTGCTCGCCCATCAACCTCTGGGTACGCATTTGTATGTCTGCGGCTCTGCGAGCCTCATTCAGAACGCGTTGGGGGCGGCACGGGAGTGTGGCTGGCCCGAAAGTCACCTGCACTGGGAGCAATTCAGCGCCCCACCCGTGGGTGAGCCGTTCGATGTTCGTTTGGCGAAGTCAGCCCTGGACGTGCATGTCGCACCAGAGCAAAGCCTGTTGGAGTCGATCGAGGCAGCGGGCGTGGATGTGCCGTATCTCTGCCGCGGGGGCGTGTGTGGGTTTTGTAAGACTACCGTCCTGGAGCTCGACGGCGAGCTCATCCATAACGACTACTACCTATCCGCCGAGGAGAAAGCCTCGGGAACGGCAATCATGCCGTGCGTATCGCGGGCGCGATGCAAGAAGCTGGTTCTGGATCTATAGGAGCTGATTCCATGAACATAGCCTTCAAACCGGACGAGACCTTCCGCGGCGATTTCAGATACCACAACAGCACGCACGCCATCCGGCGGTTCCCGTTTCCATTTCCCGAAGACAAGTACATGTATTCGGTAAACATCGAGGAGCACCTCCCCGGTCCGCCGGGCTCGGTGGTCGAATTTCCCATCGACATCGACGAGCACTACATCGCCGAGTGCCGGGAGCGTGCGCTGGTGCTCGCTGAGGATCCACTGCGATTTCAGGCGCTACCGCACATGATGAGCGCGCAGTGGGACTGCCTCGAGCTGATCATGGAATCGCTGGCGCGCGACTATCCCCAGCACTTTGCGTTGGCCAAGCAAGGCGGCCAATGGCTCTGGACCAACCGGCCACTGGCGATCCAACAGCGCTTCACGTTTGGGGATCCGAGCACGCTGCCGCAGCAACCCCTCGAATACATCGGGCGCCAGGTACAAGGCGACTGGGTCATCATGGACCAGCGGGAAGGCGACCTCTGGGCCGAGGCGGGCGTGGTGACTACGCCGGCCGACTGGTCTTTGAATTTCGATATCGGCATGAGCTTCAAGGAGTGGCACGGGCCTGTCCCGCTGGCGCACGAGATGGGGGTGTTCGATCGTGCCTTGAAGTACCTGTTGGGCCTGCGACTCAATCACCCCGTGCGACGGCTGAACTGGACCATGACCATCCACCCACGCCAGGACACTTCACCGGAGACCTATCCCAAGTGGGGTTCCGATCGCACCACGGTCACACCGGAAAACGCGGCTGATCTGGCGCACTTGCGTGTCGAGTTGCAAGGGTTGTGGCGACTGCCGCGATCCAACGGAATCGTCTTCAGCATTCGCGCCTATCTCATCAGCATGCGCGAGCTGGTGACCATACCCAAGTGGGCGCGGCGTATGCATCGCGTACTGCGCGACCTGCACCCGGCGCTGGTGGATTACAAGGGCCTCACGCGTTACCGCGATGCCGTGGTGGAGTATCTCGCGCCCTACGATGACGGCGCCCCGACCTCGCCCGGCACCGCGCCGGAATAACATCACCAGGAGACAGAAACATGGCGTTGAGTTGGCGTACCACCGTTCTTGCCGATCGCCATCGCGCGCTCGGCTCAAAGCTCGAGGACTGGAATGGAATGGGTACCGCGTGGACCTACGCCAAGGACATGGCGCTCGACCACGTGGCCATCAGGACCAAGGCGGGACTCATGGACGTCTCGGGCCTGAAGAAACTTCACCTCGTCGGGCCGCACGCCGCCGCCGTGCTGCACTACGCGACGACACGCGATGTGACGAAAATCTACCCCGGGCGCTCCGCCTACGCCTGCATGCTGAACGATGCCGGGCACTTCATTGAGGACTGTATCCTCTACCGCATGGGACCAAACTCCTGGATGGTAGTCCACGGCAGTGGCGCTGGGCACGAGACACTTACGAGCGCGGTCGTCGGACGTAACGCCGCGCTGTTGTTCGATGACGATCTCCACGACCTTTCACTGCAGGGCCCCCTTGCAGTCGAGTTTCTCTCCAAGCACGTGCCGGGCATTCGCGACCTGAAGTATTTCCATCACATGCCGGCGCAGCTCTTCGGCCGCCCAGTGCACATTTCCCGCACCGGATACACCGGTGAGCGCGGCTACGAGATCTTTTGCAAGGGCGAGGATGCCGGTCTCATCTGGGACACGATTCTCGCCGAGGGCAAGAGCTCAGGCATCATTCCCACCTGCTTTGCAACTCTGGACATGCTGCGCGTGGAGAGCTATCTGCTCTTCTATCCCTATGACATGTCGCAGATGTATCCCTTCGAGCAGTATCCGCCGGGGGACACACTGTGGGAGCTGGGATTGGATTTCACGGTCAGCCCCGGCAAGACCGACTTTCGCGGCGCCGATCAGCATTATCGGCTTGCGGGCAAGGAGCGCTTCAAGATCTTCGGGCTGTTGCTCGAGGGCAGTCTCCCGGCAGACATGGGCGATGGCGTGTACGCTGGCGCCAAGCAGGTTGGTGTCATCACCTGCGCCATGTATTCGACGCTGACCCGCAAGTCCATGGCTATCGCGCGACTGGATTTGCCGTATGCGGTACAGGGTACGCGGCTCGAGGTTCGCGGCAAACGCGTGACCGCCGCGGCGACCGCTCATACGCTGCCGTTTGACGACCCTGAAAAGAAGAAGCGCACTGCTATGGGTTGAGGCCGTGTTATTCTCGAGGGCCGCACAGAGCTTCGCGGCGAGCGAATCATGCAGACCCGACTGTTGATCAACGGTGTACTGACGGCTGGCGAAGGTGCCGTCGAAAGCGTTCTCGATCCCGGTACAGGAGCGCCGATAGCGCAGGTCGGGGAAGCTAGCCGAGAGCAGGTGGATGCGGCTGTCGGCGCCGCGAAGGCTGCATTTCCAGCGTGGTCGCAAACCGTGCCGAAGGACCGGGCGGCACTGCTGCTGAAACTGGCCGACCGCGTCGAAAGCGAGGCGACCACGCTGGCGCAGCTCGAGTCACGCAATACCGGCAAGCCGTTGGTATCGGCCCTGAACGACGAGATTCCCGCAATCGCGGATGTCTTTCGTTTCTTCGCCGGTGCGGCTCGCGCACAGCATGGCGCCATCGCCGGCGAGTATTTGCCCGGCTTTACCAGCATGATTCGCCGCGACCCGGTGGGGGTGGTTGCTTCGATTGCCCCATGGAACTATCCGTTGATGATGGCTGCATGGAAGCTCGCGCCGGCCCTGGCCTCGGGCAACACTGTGGTCCTCAAGCCATCGGAACAAACGCCGTTGACGGCGCTGAAGCTGGGCGAGTACCTGCTCGAGCTGTTTCCAAAGGGCGTGGTCAACCTCATCTGTGGCCGGGGCGACTCCGTAGGCGCGCCGCTCGTCGCTCATCCGGGAGTGCGCATGGTTTCTCTCACCGGTGACGTCTCGACGGGCCAGAAGGTACTGGCTGCGGCGGCGGGGAACCTCAAGCGCACTCACCTGGAGCTGGGAGGCAAGGCCCCGGTCATCGTCTTTGATGACGCCGACATCGATGCCGTCGTCAGCGGAGTACGGACTTTCGGGTTCTACAACGCCGGACAGGACTGCACGGCTGCGTGTCGCCTCTATGCCGCCCCGAAGGTGTTCGACAAGCTCGTGGCCGATCTGACCGGAGCGGTCAGCACGCTCAAGGTGGGTACGCAAACCGAGCCGAATGTCGAAATGGGGCCCCTGATCTCGGCCGAGCAACGCGAGCGCGTCGCGGGTTTCGTGGCGCGGGCGGCCGCCAACAAACACATCCAGGTGACTACCGGTGGTAGGGTCCGCGCCGGGAGCGGATTTTTCTACGAGCCGACCGTCGTGGCCGGAGCGCTCCAGACCGATGAGATCGTGCAGCGCGAGGTGTTTGGTCCCGTAGTGTCGGTCACACGCTTCGTGGACGCGGAACAGGCGATCGAATGGGCGAACGATTCCGAATACGGCCTTGCCTCGTCGGTGTGGACCCGGGACGTTTCCAAGGCCATGGCCGTGGCGGCGCGACTGCAGTACGGCTGCACATGGATCAATACTCATTTCACCCTGGTCAGCGAGATGCCGCACGGCGGTTTCAAACGCTCGGGGTACGGGAAGGATTTGTCGATCTATGCGCTGGAGGACTACACGGTTCCCCGGCACGTCATGATCAAATTCTCCTAGCGGGATCCGCCGCGCCGATCGTTCGCGCCACGGACCGTTCTTCCAACATCACTCCTTAGTGCAATTGCGCGCGCGGGCGCGCCTTTGTGGTGCGCCAGGTCGCTTTTTGCATGTTTGCGGAGCGCGCGGGCTGGCTTTATTTATGCTTTTCCCGTGTTTCGGGTGTTGACCCGAAATCGCGCCGCATGATATTCATATGCAAAATAATTTACCATCATGCAAAACGGCCATGGGGCCGCGCTAACTAGAAATGGCGGTTGCGGCGCCGATTTGCGAGCCGCAAAAGGGGTCCGCCCGCAAGTTGCGAAGTGTTTCCGTTTCGGAGAGGCGCACATGCTGAGATTGCGGGAAGTTGTTGGTTCGTTGGTCGTCGTGACGTGTTGCGGGCCTGCCCTGGGCGCCGATACCGCCGCCGATGTAGCCACTGCCGGGGCCACGGCGGCCGATGCCGCGACGCCCGGGAGTAGCGAGCTGGCGGAAGTGGTGGTGACCGCTGAGAAGCGCGAATCCACCGTGCAGCAGACCGCGATCAGCATGACGGCCCTGAGCGGCGCGCAACTACAGAACCAGAACATCTCCACAGTGGAAGAGCTCGCGGCCGCAGTGCCGGGGGTCTCCATGCGCACGGCGGGACCGGGTCAAACCGAGTACGAGATGCGCGGGCTCACCTCCGCCGGCGGATCGACTGCGACGGTGGGTTTTTACCTCGACGAAACTCCATTGGCCGCCTCCGCGGTGGCTCTCAATGGCCGCACCGTCATCGACCCCGATCTGTTCGATCTCAACAACGTCGAGGTATTGCGCGGGCCGCAAGGGACCCTGTATGGCGCCGGCTCGATGGGCGGCACCATCAAGCTCGTGACCAACAAGCCGAAGCTCGGCGCCTTCGAGGCGGCTACCGATGTGACCGCCTCCTACACCGACTCCGGGGGTAGCGCCAACGGCGGCGGTAGCGGCATGATCAACATACCGCTCGGCGATATGGCGGCGTTGCGCGTGGTGGGCACCGAAAAATATATCAGTGGTTGGATCGACAGGGTGGTCATCCCGAATTTTCCGTTTCCTGTCAATCCGTACGGATCCGCCAACGCGCCGTCGAACTGCGTGACCTACTATTGCACGCGCGGCGACGTTCAGGATGCCACGCCCTCCAAGGTCATCCACGGCTCGAACCTGGAGAGATTCTCCTCGGCGCGCGCACTCCTGCTGCTCAAGCCCAGCGATTGGTTATCGGCAACGCTGACACTCATGTATCAAAGAATCGCCGCGGACGGTTACAACAACTATCAGGCGACAGGAACCTCCCCTGCGCCTTATCCCGCGCAGCCGGGCGTCTACCAGCCGTACGATCAGCCGGAGCCGTACTATGACCAGTTCAAGCTCGCGAGCCTGACTCTCGTGAGCGACTTCGGTCCCGTGTCGCTGACCCTCACTCCGGCGTATTGGCAACGCTACGTTTTCCAGTCGACGGATTCGACCGAGGCGCTGCAGAACATCAACAATCTCACCTCGTTCATACAGAACCTGTACTCGGAGACCGACCCGACCACGCAGGACAGCATCGAGCTGCGACTGGCGTCGAACGGTACCGGACCTTTTCAGTGGCAGGGCGGCGTTTATGGCGCCGACCTGCACTCCGGATACATCACTCATAACGAGGAGCCGGGATTCGCGACGGCATTGACCTGCGGTTATCCGTCGCCCACGTCCCCCGTGGTGGGCGGGCAATGTCCCCCCGGCCAGGCGCCGTATAACCCCAATAGCGTGCTGCGCTTCCCGGACGCCACTCTGCCGCCGTACCCGAGCGGCGAGGCCGCCAACCCGAACGGCATCGTCTTCAATGACAACAATCCGAATGTCATGAAGCAGTACGCCGTCTTCGGCGAAGCCTCGTACAAGATTCTGGATAGCCTCAAGCTGACCGCAGGCCTACGTTATTTCAGATATACCATCAAGAATCACGCGGATCAGGCTGGGCTCGGCACTGCCTCGGCCAACCAGGACCATACGATCCTCGACACCAGTCAGAGCGGCAGCGCTACGCTGCCGAAGCTGAATTTGTCCTACACGCCGACGCCGGACCTGACGGTATACGGCACGGTGTCCAAGGGCTCGCGGCCCGGCGGGGTGAACCTGCCGATTCCGATTCCATCGATCCAGCAGCTGGAGGTCAATCCGGGCGCGTACAACTGCAACTTGCCGCTTGCCAACCAGCTCGATCCGACCCTGCCGAGACCGGCCGGGGCATACGTGGCCAAGCAGCCCGACTATGGCCCGGACTCGGTTTGGAGCTACGAGCTGGGTGAGAAGGCGCGCTTCGCGGACCGGCGTATCACCATCGACGCGGACGTTTATTACATCAAGTGGACCAACATCCAGCAGGTGGTATCGCTGACCTGCGGGTACCCCGCCAACATCAATGCGGGCAACGCGCGGGCGTACGGACCCGAGCTCGAGACTTCTTTCCGCTTGACGGATGCGCTTACGCTCAATCTGTCAGGCGCCTACACGAAGGCGGAAATCAACGACCCCAACGCCACCGCCCAGGCTGCCGGTTTCTACCCCGGGATCAAGATCATCAATGTCCCGGAATACACGGCGATCGCCTCGCTCGACTACCAGCAGTCCATCAACGACCAGCTCTCCGGCTCGTTTCACCTCACGAGCTCGCTCGTCGGCCCTATCCAGGACCAGGCGTACTATCGCGAGAACCTGCCGTCCCATAACATTGTGGATGTGAAAACGGGCGTTCTGGGCCGCCAATGGGGCGCATACCTGTTCTGTACCAATCTGACGAACAAACTGGCGGCGCTGACGATCGACAACACGGTATTCGCGTGGCAGCAGCCCACGATCACACGTGTATCGACCAATCAGCCCCGCACGTATGGTGTCGACTTTACTTTCAGGTTTTGAAACGGCGCTCGAGGTGAGAAAAATGACCAGAGTACTTTCAGCCGTGGTGGGAGCGTGCGCTCTGGTGTGGGTGGCGCAACCGGTGGCCGCCGGCGAGCGGCTGCAACTGGTGGAGCGGGCCATGACTGACGCGACGGTCGATCTTGGCCCCAAGGGGGACTCGGCGGGCGATCTGCTCACCTTTGCCAACCCGGTCTATGACGCGGCCAACAAAATCCAGGTCGGCAGTGACCAGGGCTACTGCGTGCGCGTCGCGGTCGGGAAAAGCTGGGAATGTACGTGGACACTGATCCTCGCTGGAGGCGAGATCACCGTCGAAGGGCCGTTCCTCGACAGCGGCGACTCGGTCCTGGTGGTCACCGGCGGCAGCGCAAAATACGCCGGGGCCAGGGGCACCATGAAGCTCCACGCGCGCGACGCGAAGGCGACCGCCTTCGACTTCATCTACGACCTGCTCTAGCGGCGATGGTACTGACTTAAGCTGACGGGCTTGGAAGGTAACCACCGCCGTGGTGGCGTGATTCGTCATCGGTCGTTCGCGCGCCGCCTGACCATTTCACTGAAAGCCTGCGGTCCCAATGCGCGTGCGCGTGATCTTGTCGCACGAGCTCCTCGGTCAGGTAAGAGACAATGCGCTCCGTCCCGCCATAGAGCATCGGCGGGACGGCCTCGATCAACGGTGCGATCTGGGCGATCCTCATTGGCGGCGCTCCTTTAACAGACAAGGCTCGACGGCCAAGTCGGCCAGATCCGGAAATCGGCGGCATCGCCGCCCAGGATTGGCCGGACGATCAGGAGCGTAAATCTAGGGTTTGCGGATTATTTCTCAAGGGGCGTCAATGGATGATTTCGAAGGCCCTTGCCTCGACGCGAGGAGGATCGACGAGTCGACCGACAGCGAGATCACTTTCCCACTCGGTCCGAACAAAGGCCACATGCGGGGCGCGGATTATCTCAACCACTTCGCGATGCCAAACTTCCATTTTCACTTGGCCACCGCCTACGACATCCTACGCCACTGCGGGGTCGAGATCGGCAAGCGTGATTTTATCGGCACGATCCCGATGAGGGTCACCTGAGACCCGGTGGAGTGACTGAAGCGCGAGCGTATATGATCCTGCCGGCGCGCAGTACAGTCCGAACGCGCGCGAGGTTCACGGGCTCGGTGGCAGGGTCGCCGTCGAGCAAGGTGAGATCGGCCAGGAACCCCGGCTTCACATACCCCACAGTCCCACCCAACCCGAACCGGCGAGCGGGGGCGGTGGTCAGAGAGGCGAGAATCGCTCGCCAGCTGAGGACTCGCGCCATGAGCTGATACTCCCGGCTGGGATCGTAGACCTCAATGAAGCCGGCGTCGGTGCCGAATAGAATGTCGCCACCGGCACGCGCCTGAGCCCCAAGTTGCTGAACTGCGATATCCACGGGTGTGCGCGGGTCGGGTTCGAGCTCGAACAGCATGAGGGTCGGAATCAGTCCGACATGGTGCGCCTTCAGCTTCTCGGCAAAGGCCGCAGTCCAAGGGCCCGCGAGCGGGTCGGTGTGGGCGAGGATGTCCACACCGTTGTCGATTGCCACGTTCACCCCCGCGGCATCGGTCGGATGAGCGAAGGTCGAACGTCCGAGTTTGTGCGCCTCGGCGGTGATCGCTCGTACCTCCTCGGCGGACATGTGGATGATGCCTTCGCGGCCGCCCACGATGGCGCCTGCGAAAAGCTTTATGCCATCCGCACCTTCGTGGACCTGTTGGTCGACCCTGCTGACAGCTTGCGCGATGCTCTTGATCTCCGCAGTGGGAAGTTGGAATTCGCGATAGATCGGGCGCGCGTAGACGGGCGTGCCGTGTGGCGGATAGAAGGGCTCCCCAACCGTCAGGATGCGAGGACCGGTCACTCGTCCGGTTTCGATCCGGTGGCGAATGTCGTTCGCGCTCCTCATCGTGGAGGCCAAATCGAAGATCGTGGTGAACCCCCAGCGGCTGAACATCCGGGTGAGTTCGCGCGAGAGCGCCTGGTCGGACAGGCGTTCGGGCTCGAGCAGTCCGCCGGCGACCAGATGAACATGGCAGTTCCAAAACCCCGCGACGAGAACTCCGCCACGCGCGTCAAAGACCTGGACATCTGCAGGAATCCGAAGCCGGTCTCTTGGCTCCACCGCTACGATGCGTCCAGCGTGGATCAGGACGGTGGCGTTGGGAATCGCGGTCGCTTCCGGCGAGGCATAGACCTTGGCATTCACGATCGCGAGGTCCGAAGCGCGCGTCGCCGTCATTGACAGCACGGCGCATAGGGCAAGCAGCAGGACGGCGGCCGGAACGGGTCGCACGGCGCACCTCCGGCGCGGCGCAGAAACTCTCGTTCGCATCTCTTGGGGGCTACGGCGTCAATATGGAGTGCGTGTGATTATAGTATCCGATGATGAATGAACAAGCGACTGAGGCGCTAGGTTCGAAGCGCGCCTGCAGGATCCTTTCACGTCATCCTGGAGAGCACGTCGTTGGCGCGATTCTTTTCTAGAAATCGATGCTTCAGCGCTCCAGCTACGTGTAACACGACCAGTGCCAGAAGCGTGTAGGCCAGGTACCGGTGCAATGCTTGAAAGACTGCGAATCGGGCATCGTTCTTGGGCAGCAATTCCGGCAAGTTGACCCCGAAGAAGAACACTCCATCACTTTGGGTGAAGGAGCTGGACATGGAATACCCCATACAAGGGACGACGATCATCAGCACATATAACGCGGTGTGACCGATCTTGGCCGCCCGCGCTTCCCAAGGCGCCAAGCCTTGCGGCAACTCGGGGATGCTCGCCCGCCAGCGCGTTGCAAGCCTCACCAGAACCAGTAGCAGGATCAACATGCCGAAGGACTTGTGCCAGGGATAAAGGAAGTCGAACTTCGACGGCGTCTGCCCGTCGGGTGAAACCATGCTCCAGCCGGCAGCGATCAGACCGAGAATGATCACGGCCATGCTCCAGTGCAGAATCCGCATTGCGAGTGGATATTTCATGGCACCCATTTGACTGGCTTGTCGCCCCCCAAGGGCACAACTTAGCGCGTTTGAGTGGTGCATACAATAGTCTAAGAACGCCTCCTTTCGTTGACAAAATGCAACAAATGGCCAACTGACCCCGCCAGTCGTTTTCCGTCGCTCATGACGGCGGCATCTTTGATGCCCAGATCAATACCAACGGCACCTTGGCCGCTTTTGCCAACGAAGTTGCCCCTTCTGCAATCAAGCTGACCTGCTGTGTCGTGCAAAGATTGAGTGGCAGCAGTAGGAAGTGCCAATGAGAACCGCAAGCTTCTTGCGACCGATCGCTGTGAAATTGCATCGCTATTGCGGCCTGACACTTGCGCTGTTTCTCGTGGTTATCGCTGCAACGGGCAGCATCATCAGTTTTTACAGTGAGCTGGAGCGGGCGGTTGACTCACAGCTGCGCGTCGTAAAGCCACGCGCCCCGGCATGGACACCGGAGGGCCTGTTGGCGATCCGCCAGCGGCTCGAGGCTCAGGACCCACGCGCGCATGTGCAGTCGCTGCAATTCCCGCAAGCACCCGATGAATCGGTTTTCGCGCGTGTCGAGGGTGCCATCGATTCCGCGACGGGCCAGCCTTTCGAGCTCGACTACAACGAAGTATTTGCCAATCCGTATACCGGGCAGCGACTCGGGGAGCGGCGCATCGGCCACTTTTCGTTCCAACCGCGGGATCTCATCTCGCAGATATCCTTTCTGCATTACGCGCTGGTGCTACCGGAAACTCTCGGCTATGCATTCGTGGGGATTCTGTCGGTCATCTGGACGTTAGATTGCTTCGTGGGTCTTTATCTCACGCTGCCCGCGGGAAGCGGTGGTGTGCAACGTGTCGGGACCGCAGAGGTCCGCAGGGGCTTTCTCCATCGGTGGAAATCCGCGTGGCAAATCAAACCAGGCGCCGGGACGAATCGGCTCGTCTACGACATGCACCGCGCCGCGAGTCTGTGGTTGTGGCTCATTCTCCTCGTGTTCGCGTGGACGGGGTTCGCGCTCAACTTGCCCGGTTATTACACCCGCATCATGAACGCCATCAGCGGTTATGAGCATTTCCAGGAAATGCAACACCGGCCGCCCCTTGATGAGCCACTGGTGCGTCCGCCGTTGAACTGGTACCAAGCGTTGCACCTGGGGCAGCGCTATCTCGCTGAGCAGGCGCGCGCGCAAGGGTTTCGTATTGATCGGCTCGCGGCAATCGAGTATCGACGTGATCTCGGTGTTTACTTCTTTCTGGCGCATACTTCGCGCGATCTCGCGGATGGTGGTCGCCGGACCGAAACGGATTCACCGGCGACTGCTGCCACGATCATGATCGACGCCCGGGATGGGCGCTTCCTTGGCATACAGATTCCGACCGGGCAAAACGCCGGCAACACCTTTACGAGTTGGATTCTCGCGCTTCATATCGCGTCGGTCTTCGGCTTGCCTTGGAAGGTCGCGGTGAGCCTCATCGGTCTCATGGTGGTCCTTATAACAGTAACAGGTGTCCTCATTTGGTGGCGCAAGCGGAAGTCGCGTCGGGGCTCGCGCCGCTCAGGGCGCGGGCGGACAAAAGCAGATCCGCAGCGTCCTGACCCCTTTTGCAACAACGCTTGCCGATTCTGCCATCAGGTCGGAGGTGGGACCGGTGTCAGAATGGGGGCACCGAACCAAAAAAACCACGATTGTGCGGGAGCCTGTTCATGAGATTGATTTCCGTATCGGTGACGTCGCTGCTGCTCGCGTACACGATCCCGGTTGCCGCCCAAGATGCGGCCGCGGGCGAGGCCGATTCCGCTGGGGGCGGTTCGCAGCTCACGGAAGTCCTCGTAACCGCGCAGCGGCGCAAAGAGAATATCCAAAACGTACCGATGTCGATATCGGTGCTGAGCTCGACTCAACTGGAAGCGCGTAATGTGGTGTCGTTCATCGACTATGCCGCATCTGTTCCGAATCTCGGGTTCGGTTACACCGGATTCGGGTTCAGCGGCGCCCGGACGATTTCGATTCGCGGCGTAGCTGGAAACGACACCACCGGGTTCTACCTGGATGACACACCGCTGCCCGAGAGCATCAATCCTCAGATCGTGGATATCGACCGCATCGAGGTGTTGCGAGGGCCGCAGGGCACTCTGTATGGAGCGCGTTCGGAAGGCGGAACGGTACGATTGATCACGCAACAGCCCGACGACACCTTTTCGGCCCGCACCCATGTGGCGATCTCGGACACATGGAATACCGTCCAGCCCAACTATGTCGCCGACGGCGCGGTCAATTTGCCTCTCATCGCGGATCGCCTGTCGCTG
>CAYNTW010000002.1:0-12888 GCA_964400085.1 uncultured Steroidobacteraceae bacterium
AGGCGTGCGGTTGGCTTTTTATAGATTCGTCAAAGGGCGGTCAGCGGGTCTGGTGTGACATGGCGGTCTGTGGAAATGCGGCCAAAACGCGTCGCCACCAGGAGAATACCAAACGGCGTCGCAGGCCTCGAGGGTCATGACCCGGATTGAGCCGCGACTCCAGGTCGATATCAGCGCACACGTGGGCCGTCATCCCGTCGCCGCGTTCAACGTGGATCAAACCGGAGCGCTGTATTTCCTGTGCACCGGCAGGAAACCAGACCTTTACCTCAGGGTCCCATCGCACGCATTGTTCCCAAAAGTCGTTCCTGCGGAGCCCCAGGATTATCGCCTGCTGTGTTTGCGGGAAGGGCGCCTGGTGCACGACTTCGCCATCAACGAGATGCCGATCAACTTCAATCATGTGCAGCCTCTGCTCGATGGCTTTCTGCTGGCCTGCTCGCGAAGTTATTATCGGGCCAAGCAGGACTTCGACCTGAATGCCCACGTTTTCAACGCCAGTTCGGAACGACTCCGAGCGTTTCTCCTGGGCGATGGGATTCACGACCTGCAGGTAACGCCGGCCGGTGTCATCTGGACGAGCTACTTTGACGAGGGAATCGGCGGCAATCTGGGCTGGAAGACGCCCATTGGGCAAGCGGGTCTGGTCCGTTGGAATGCATCTGGAAAGAAGACATACGAGTTCACTCCGCCGCCCGGCCTGGGTCCAATAGCGGAGTGCTACGCGCTCAACGTCGAGTCGGACGCGGTCACGTGGTGTTACTACGGCTTCGACTTCTCATTGGTGAGAATTCGTGATTCAGTTGCCGATGCTTACTGGAAGGTGCCGATTTCCCGCAGCCCGGCATTCGCGGTGCAGGGCCGATACGTGCTGTTCATCGGACCGGACAATGACCGCTACGTACTCTACGTCATGGATGACGGGCAGGCATTGCGAGTGGCGCGTGAGTTCCGAGTAACAAAATACTTCCCCAGGCGGTTCGACCGAATCATCGGACGCGGAGATAGCATTTGGCTGCAGCGCGGACCACGCGTGTATCGAATAAGCATCGATGACGCATTGGCCGTGGGCAGCTCGCCATAGGCGAACCGCGTGGCACCCTTTTTTAATCGCCGAGCGGGCCTTGGCATATCGCGCACGCATCCCTAGCCTCGAATCTTTCCGCAGCACCGGGTGATCGCCATCGCCCGCGGCAAGCGCGGAATCGAGGCCGGAGGGATGATGAGCAAGACGATTTTCGTGAATCTGCCAGTGACCGATCTGCAGTCGTCTCAAGCGTTCTACGTCGCGTTGGGTGGTGAAATCAACGCACAATTTTCCAACAACGAGACCAAGTCGCTGACGTTTTCGGACGCGATCGTGGTGATGCTGCTGACGCATGACAGGTATCGCGAGTTTACCCGTCGACCGATCGGCGACGCGCGACGCGACAGCCAAATGCTGCTCGCGCTTACGGTCGACAAGCGCGAGGCAGTAAACAGGACGCTGGCTCGGGCGGTCGCCGCCGGCGGTCGCGCCGATCCCAATCCAGCACAGGACCATGGTTTTATGTTCGGCCGAAGCGTTGAGGATCCCGATGGGTATGTATGGGAGATTGTATGGATGAGCCCTGACATGCAGGCGGACACCTCCGCACGCGCGTGATTTCCGCAGCGAGCACCGGGCTAAACGGAACGGAGGCTTTCCCAGAGAATTTCAACGCCACTGCGAATCTGCGTGGTTGACAAAGCGGCGTATCCCAAGAGAATGCCGGGTCGCTTCGGCAGGACATGACAGTGTGGCCGCAGGAGTTGCGCACTCACGCCGGCCGCCGCGGCACGTGCAAGCCCTGTCGCTAGCCGCTCGTGAGTGAGGTTTGGAAACCAGAGTACGAGGTGCATGCCCGCGGAGTGTGGCCCAATCTCAACCTGATCGCGAAATCGGCGACGTAAAGCCTCCACGAGCGCATGACGTCTCAGCACGACCTCGCGAACGGAACGGCGCAACTGCCGCTCGTACAAACCACTTTGGATAAACGTAGCCAGGGCCATTTGCTCGAGGACGGACGAACCCACATCGTCCAGACGCTTGGCCGAGACGAAATCCTCGAGTAATTCGCTCGGACACACGATGTATCCCAAGCGCAATCCGGGGAACAGCGTTTTCGAAAACGTCCCAACGTAGATCACGCGCTCCGCCATGTCGAGCGAGCGCAGCGTCGGCAGAGGTCGCTCCCCACCATGAAACTCCGAATCATAGTCATCCTCCATGATCCAGGCGCCCGTCCTGCAAGCCCAGTGCAACAGCTCGATGCGCCGGCTCGTCGACATCACTACACCCGATGGAAACTGATGCGAGGGCGTGACGATCGCGAGACGACTGGGTCCATCGGGGATTTCCGCCACGCAAAGACCTTCCATGTCGGTTCGCACGTAAGAGATGCGCGCCCCGTGCGCCATGAGGACATGAACCGCAAGCTGATAGAACGGATCCTCCACTACTGCCCGGTCGCCTTCATTGAGGAGCACACGGGTTGCCAGCGTCATCGCCTGCTGCGTGCCGGAGACGATGACGATCTCGTTTGCGCTACAGATGAGACCGCGCCGTCGGGCAAGGTACTCCGCTATCGCTCGGCGCAAGGCCAGGAGTCCGCGGGCGGCTGCATAGCCCGGTCCCGCACGCCGCGAGGCCGCCGCGAGCTTTCTCGACCAGGAGAGATAGATCCGTGGGTTGACGTGAGGCGCACCGTACTGAAAATTGTAGCGCGCATTGTCCAACATGCCCGCAAGCGTCAGTTCTGGAAGGTGCCTCAATCTGTTCGCGTATCGCGATGGCGCCTGCGCACGCACCTTCCTCGCGGGAGCCTGGATGGGAACGGCGAGCTCGGCGACCAACGTTCCCACGCCGATGCGAGAGGAAATCAACTCCTCTGCCGCGAGCAAGTCGTAAGCCTCCAAGACGGACTTGCGGGACATTTTGAGCGCGAGCGCCAGCGCGCGTGTCGACGGTAAGCGAGACGCGGGAACGAGCGTCCCGTCCAGGATCAAAGCTCTGATTGCGCGCGCGAGTTGCTCATAGCGTGGTCCTTTGCCATCGAGTAACAGTTTCATGACGCCGCCGGTGGTCCCCAAAAACGTTCTTCCAACGGATCTTGAGGATACCACCTCACGGACCTACCGTCTGCGCGGGTGGTCTACGCCGCTCGTGTTGGAGCGTAGCTACAACCGTGAATGGGAGGCGCAAAAAAATGAAACGCACATGTTGTATCGTGGGAACGTTCCGGGGCCTGAGCGTGTCAGGGTGGGCATTCGTGCTGCTCGCCTCGATCGCCTGCTTTTGGAATCCATTGCACGCCATCGCTCAGGAGCAGCGGGCCACCGGGAGCGCGCCGGATGCGGCGCAGCTCCAGGAGGTCGTCGTCACCGGCTCGCGGATCGCGGCGCCGAACGAGCAGAGCACCAGTCCTATCCAGGTCATCTCGGCCAAATCGATCGCAACGACCGGTAAAACGGACATCAGCGACGTCATCAGTCAACTGCCGCAGAACTTCGGTAACGACATGGGCCAGGACCTCGGGAACGGAACCAGCGGTCTCAGCAATCCCGCCGGCGTAGCCACTGCCGACCTGCGCGGCCTGGGACCCAATCGCACGTTGGTTCTGGTCGACGGCCGGCGCTTGGGAATCGGCTCGCCGAACACCCAAATCACCTTCCCCGCTCCCGATCTGGACCAGATCCCCGCCGGTCTCGTCGATCGCGTCGAAGTGGTGACGGGCGGGGCCTCGGCGGTCTATGGCTCGGATGCGATCGCAGGCGTGATCAACTTCATCATGAAGCGCAACTTCGAGGGCCTGCAGCTCGATGGCCAGTGGAACGCGAACTGGCACGACAACAACGATACTTTCGCACAGAAGCTGGTGACCGACCTTGGCTCGACGCCGGCCACCGGTACTCACATGGACGGCCACCAGCGCAGTTTCGATGTCCTGATGGGCACCAATATCGCCGACGGCGAGGGCAACATCACGGCCTATTTCGCGTATCGGCACGCGGACCCCGTCGCAAGCAGCCAGCGTGACTTCGGCAGCTGCCAGTTGTTCGCAACATTTGACGACAACGGCAACAAAAACGGCGTGGCCTGCGGTGGGTCGGCGAATTCCAACTATTTTCAGCCGGTGACGGGTCCGCATGCCGGATCGGTCTATAGCGTTTTCGGCCACGATTTCGTGCCGCGAGGCTCGGTCGCCACGACTCCTCCCGCCGTGTACGACTCGCAATCATTCATCTACATGACGCGGGAAGACGATCGGTACAACGCGGCCGTGCTCGCCCACGAGGATCTTTCCGAGCATTTCCAGCCTTATGGTGAGCTCTATTTCATGGACGACAGGACGCACACGGCGGTCGCCCCGGGCGCCCTGTTTCGCGACCAGAACGTCCTCGATCCGACGGGCAAGGGAGACTACTTCATCAACTGCAGCAATCCCCTGCTGAGCGCACAGGAGCAGTCGATTCTCTGCACCCCAGCGCAGATCGCGGCGGATACCGCGAATCCGGGCTCCGGGCTCGCTCAAGTGCGTATCGGCCGTCGCAACGTGGAGGGGGGGCCACGCTTCAGCGACTATGAGCACGAGAACTATCGCGCCGTGTTGGGCTTGAAGGGTGAATTCGCGAATGCGTGGAGCTACGACGTTTACGGACAGTATTTCTATACTGCGTTTACGCTGGCCAATCAAAAGTACATGAGCTTCACCAGCATCGGTAACGCTTTGTTGGCTACTGGGACGCCCGCGAAGCCAACCTGCATTACCGCTGTAGTGCAAGGATGTGTACCGTACGACATTTTCTCGGATGGCGGTGTCACTCAGAGCCAGCTCAACTACCTTTATACCCTTGCGACCGCGAAGGGAACCTCCACCCTGAGGACTTTGCATGCGGACGTGACCGGAAAACTCGGAGAGTATGGGGTGCGCTCACCCCTCGCGACCGAAGGAGTCGGGGTCAACGTTGGATTCGAGCATCGTAACGATCACCAGACGTACTTACCCGATGCGGCCTTGCAAAGCGGGCTCGTCTCCGGTACCGGCGGCGCCCAGGTGCCTATCGATGCCAGTCTCGCCGTGCACGAGGAATTCCTCGAGGCGCGCGTCCCGCTCGTACAGGAGCGGCCGGGCATCAGCGAGCTTCTGTTCGATACGGGCTACCGTCACTCCGATTACACGACCGCGGGCACGACCAACACGTATAAATTGGAGCTGCAGTACGCCCCCATTGCGGATTATCGAGTGCGCGCCTCATTCGACCGCGCTGTGCGTGCCCCCTCGGTGGTCGAGCTGTTCAGCGCGCCCAATGTCGGCTTGATTACCCTTTCCGGCGACCCCTGCGCTCCCCCGATCATTTTCACCCTGCAGCAGTGCGAGCGCACCGGTGTAACGGCGGCGCAGTACAACAGCGGCTCCATTCCGCAGGGCACGGCCTCGCAGATTTCGCAGGAGACCAGTGGCAACACGGCTCTCAAGCCCGAGACCGCCGTTACGTACACACTGGGAGTGAATTTCGCGCCGAGCCAGATACCCAACCTGCGCGGCAGCATCGACTATTATCACATCAAGGTAAGGGACATCATCAACACGATTCAGCCCAGCGTGATCCTGAATACCTGCGCGAATACCGGTGATCCGTTCTATTGCAGTCAGATCGTGCGGTCGCCGAGTACCGGGAGCCTGACCGGCAACAGCGTGGCCACGGGCGGTTTCATCGTGCAAAAGCTCTATAACCTCGGAACGTCCCTCGTGAGTGGCATTGACCTGCAATTGAGCTATCGCGTGAGCATTCCGGGCGGCTCCAGTCTCGTTGCCGACCTGAATGGAGCGTATCTACAGCATCAAACTACGCAGCCGGTGCCTGGCGCTCACACATACGACTGCGCGGGGTTGTTCGGTTTTACGTGTCAGACGGTCAACCCACGCTGGCATCATCTCTTCCGGTTGACTTGGGAGACACCGTGGAACGTCAGCGCATCAGCGACCTGGCGCTTCATCGGCGGGGTTTCGCAGGACAACAACACCAACGACCCCACGCTGCACTTCAGCACCTTCGGCGCGTATGACTATTTCAATGCGACGATCCCCTCGTTCAACTACCTGGATCTTGCCGCGAGCTGGGAGGTCGTCAAAGGTTTGAGCATACGGGCCGGCATCAACAATGTCATGGATAAAGACCCACCGCTCCTTGAAAGCTCCGTGGTCGCCAACGGTGCGGCCAATACGTACAGCTACTACGACCTTTTCGGGCGGCAGCTGTTTGCGGCATTCAGCTTGAAATTCTGAAGGACCAGAGCCCCGGCGTTCGCGTGTGTGGACGCCGAGGCGCCGCAGGAATCTGGACAGGGATTTGAGGGAAATGCTCGCTGGATGCGAGCGCGCGTATGCGACTACTTGATCTCGTGGCACAGGAAACGTCGCCCTTCATTGTCGAACGAGGTGTGCCGCCGCAGGTGTGGCACTTGCGCGGCGCCCATGCGTTTCGCGCGACGCTGGCAGCTTGTCCCTCGCGTTACGTTCTCGATGACGAAATGGCGGAAGCCTGTGCAGAGCTTGCCTACCAGACCGGGGAGCGCCTCGTCGACTGTCTGGATCTCGTTCGCTTTCCTTCAGCATCGATGTGGGTGGAGTGGAACGATGCGTCAGCCATCCGCGGCAGTGGAGGCCTATTCAGTTCGACGCCAAATCCTCCCGAATTCGAGCGAAAACTCACAGGTGTCATGGTGTCTGCATCCGAGGACGGCAACCGGGCACGTGTCAGTGCCTTGTGGCAGGATGTTGGCGGCGTGTCGGCGTGTCCGATGGACGCATTCCTCCAGCTGTCCAGTCGCGACGGAGCGCTTTCGGGCGATACTGATCGCGCAGAGCCATGGATACGCGTTTCGGATCGAGACCCTGCCATCGCCACGCTCTTACGGCCGGCGCGGTTCAGGCTCGACCCAACATGGGCGGCATACTACGCGCACGCAGTGCAATCCGAGGATCAATGGCGGCAGGTGATTCGGGCCTCCCTCGCGGGAATTGCGCGCGATATTCCCGTGCTGCTTGCGTTCCTGCTTCTGCTGGCCAGCCGTGGAGCCGTCTCGACGCGACCCGTCAAATGGGATGTGCTCAATCGCAAACGTGCGGCGCTCGGAAAACCGCCGCTCCTGAATCATGTCGAGGCTTTCCTCGCGGTTGGAGCAGCCAAAGTGACCGCACCAGGGTCCGGCCCCAGCGTTACCGCACGGCGCGCGCGCCCGCGACTCCATCGGGTGAGAGGGCACCTGGTGCGCCGAGGAAACAAACTGTATTGGCGGCGAGCTCACACTCGCGGTGATCGCACGCTTGGCCAGGTGTTGAGCCGCACTATCACGCTCACGTTTCGGGACGATACCGCGGTTGCCCGCAGTTCGGGCACAGACAGCGAGCAGGCGCGCTGATGAGTCCGATTCGGTCCACCGGCGCGGCTAGGCGACCACGTCGTGTGAAGTAGGGGTTTCGCGGCTCACGGTTTTCGCCATGGAGGAACTGGAGCAAACCGCGCTGCGATCCAGTCGACGAACGCTCGCGTCTTGGCGGGCTGCAGGCCCCGAGATGGAACAATGGCGTACACGCCGCCCTCGCCCTCCATCATCCACTCGCTGAGGAGCGGTACGAGCGTCCTGTCCACGAGCTCGCGGCCCACCAACCAATCTGTGCACATCATGATTCCGAGTCCGCTCACGCTCGCGGCCACGAGTGCTTCGGCATCGTCGGCCACGAGGGGACCTTGTATGCGCACCGTGACGCGTTGCCCTTCGCAGTCGGTGAAGATCCAATCCGGATGGGACGATAAACCGGTAAATCCCAGGCAGGCATGATCCCGAAGATCCTCGGGGCGTGCTGGTATGCCGCGGCGCTCGAGATAGGCCGGCGAAGCGCACAGCAGCCGCTGGCGCTCCGCGATTTTTCGGGCCACGAGGCTCGAATCGGACAACACACCCAGCCGTACCGCCGCATCAAAGCCCTCGCCAATGAGATCGACGAACCGATTGGAGAACTCAGCGTGGATGCGGACCTGGGGATAGCGGCTCAGAAACTCTGACAGGTAGGGTGCGATCCATCTGCGCCCGAACGTACCGGGTAGGGCGAGGCGTAAAGTACCACTGGGTTCTCCGCTCCCGGCCGTGGCGGCTTCGTTCTGAGCGTCCATCAACACCGCCATGGCGTCCTGGGCGCGGGCGAGAAACCGAGCACCCGCTTCAGTGAGAGTCACCCGGCGGGTCGTGCGTTCCAACAGTCGCACGCCGAGCCGCCGCTCGAGAGCTTGTATGCGGCGGGTCAAGACGGTCGCGTCTCGCCGGAGTGAGTCCGCAGCCTTCGCAAACGATCCCTGCTCGGCTACAGCCGCCAGGGCAGCCATCTCTTCGATATGCGCGCCTTCGGGCCATTGCTGCATAGGGTGCACCGGTGTCCTGTATCGTAGCCAATGTATCAGGGATCGACGTCCGGGTACGCTGCGGATCGATCAACACGGAGGTCACCATGTACGCCGTAGAATTGACTGCTCCCTCGCTGAGCTCGTTTCACCGCACATCCCGCCCTGATCCGGTGCCGGGAACCGGCCAGGTGCTGGTGAGAATGCGAGCGGCCAGCCTCAACTTCATCGATGTCGCCGTCGCAACCGGTAAGTATCCTGTAAACCGCTTTCCACTCGTTCCGGTCTGCGACGGAGCGGGTGAAGTCGCGGCGATCGGTCCTGATGTCGAGGGCTTTACGGTCGGCCAGCGGGTGATTCCGCATTCCAAGCCTCTGTGGGTAGGGGGTCCCATCGAGGCGGCCAATAGCACCACCATGCGCGGAATAGCTCTACCCGGCTCGGTCGCTGAGTACGTTGTGCTTCCTGCGACCGCACTGGTACCCACGCCCACTCACTTGAGCGATATTGAGGCCGCCACACTGCCCATTGCGGCCACGACCGCCTGGAACGCGATTCGTGCCGCTCGTGTGCGACCTGGCTCGGTGGTCGTTTTGCTGGGCACGGGCGGCGTGAGTATCTTTGCGTTGCAACTGGCCAAGGCGGCAGGTGCTACTGTCGTTCTCACCTCCTCGTCCGAGGAAAAGCTGCAGCGGGCGCAGCGGCTGGGTGCGGACCTGACAATCAACTACCGCAGCACGCCAGCATGGGACCAGGAAGTCCTCGCCCTGACGCAGGGTCGCGGCGCGGACCTGGTACTGGAAACGGTGGGACCGGAAACCTTCGGGCGGTCGGTGAATGCCGTAGCCTACGGCGGCACTCTGTTTGTGATTGGTTTTGTGAGCGGCACCCGTGGCGAGGTGGATCTGCTGCCCATCATCGTCAAAGCGCTGAATGTGCAAGGTAACAACACCGGATCCGTTGCGGACTTGCGCGATGCCGCCCGGGCGATCGCCGCCAGTGGCATCAAGCCGGTCATCGACCAGACTTTCGCGCTCGAAGAAACCGCGCAGGCCTACGCGCGGCTGGCAAGCGGCGGCCAGCATTTCGGCAAGATTGCCATCGCTCACTGATATGGAGCGGATTGGCGTCACTCGTCTTTGCAGACGGCGAGCCGCACCTGCTGGCGCAACCACTCATGGGCGGGGTCGCGCTCAGACCGTTCGTGCCAGATCATCGCCATCTCATAGGAGGGAATCGCAAGTGGCGGCGCCACGATCTGCAGCCGGTCCGAGCGATCGCGGACCAGGCGGGAGGGCACCATCGCGACAATGTCCGTCCGGGCGACGAGCTCGGGTATGGACAGGAAGTGCTGGGTGGAGAATACCACTCGCCGCTTGTGCCCCAGGCGTTCCAACGCCTCATCCGTCACGCCCCTGAAACCTCCGCCCTCCGGCGACATGATGGTGTGCTCGAGCTGGCGCAACCTCTCGAGAGTCAATCGGCGCTTGAGGGCGGGATGACCCTTGCGCCCTATGAGAACATAGGTTTCCCGGTAGAGAATGGCGTGATGTAAGTGGCTAGGCACCGTATCCATCGCCATCAGCGCAAGATCGATCGCGCCGCTGTCCAGTTGCCTGGTCATCATGACGTGACCCAGACCCACTCCCCGCACCGCCATTCGGATCTCGGGTGCAATATCCCGCAGACGAGCGAACAACGGCAGCAGGATCGCATACTCCGCATAGTCCGCCGCGGCGATCTGCCAAGTGAGTCGCGCGGTGCGCGGCTCGAATGAGCCGGCCTGGCGCAACAGCCGGCGCATGTCGGCAAGAGTCGAGCGCAAAGCGGGTAGCAGCGCTTGGGCACGTGTGGTGGGCGACATTCCTCCTGGCACTGCCGACAGCAGCGGATCCCCAAACATCTGCCGCAGCTTGCGCAGTTGAACGCTGACTGAGGGTTGGCTCAAGTGCAGCCGCCGCGCGGCCCGGGTGACATTGCGCTCCGTCAGGAGCGCCTCCAGCGTGACGAGCAGGTTCAGATCCACATTGCGCAAATTGTCCATGACTATGGGCACCATTGAAAATATTCATTTTCACTATAGCCGAACGTGGGCCATAGTGCCGCCATGAACGTACTCATCGTCTACGCACACCCGGAACCCAAGTCCTTGACCCGCCAGCTCGTGGAGGTGTCCGTACAGACTCTCCGGGAGCAAGGCCATACCGTCACGTTGTCGGACTTGTACGCCATGCACTGGAAGGCCGTGTTCGACGAGCACGACTTTCCGAACCGATTCGATCCTGAGCGACTGTCGTTCATAACCGAGTCCGGATATGCCTACTCGAGCGGGCAGCAGACCGCGGATGTCACACTGGAGCAGCAGAAGCTGCTTGCCGCGGACGCTTTGATATTGCAGTTCCCACTCTGGTGGTTTGGCATGCCCGCCATTCTCAAGGGCTGGGTGGATCGCGTGTTTGCCTATGGTCTGGCGTACGGCTACCGCAACGAAGGGAATCGGTACCGCTACGGAGATGGCGGCCTGAAGGGCAAGCGTGCCGTGCTGTCGGTGGTCGTTGGGGGACCCGAGGTGGACTATTCGCCGCGCGGTATCAACGGGCCACTGGAGCAGCTGTTATTTCCCATCACTCATGGGACGCTCTTCTTCCCCGGCATGGATGTGCTGCCCACCTATGCGGTCTATGGAAGCGTTCAGATCACTGCAGCCGGCGTACGGGCCGCCAAAGCTGCCTGGCGCACGCGCGTCGCGCGTCTCTTTGAAGATGCTCCCATCCCGTTTCGCCGTCAAAACGGCGGGGACTATCCGGACCGACACGTTCTCGGCGATCACGTCGCGAGCGGTCAAACCGGACTGGTCGCGCATGTTGCGGACGTTACGCATGCCTCTCAAGCCGGCGACCGCAATGTATCCTGAATCATGGTTTCGAGGCTGCTTGCGCCAACCCCCAGCAATCGCTCGGTATCCGCCGTATCAACCCGGAACGGCTTTTCGAAAAGATAGAGCATCTCGAGCGCCTCGTGAAACCCGATGTCGGATAACTGAGTCGTCGTCATCTGCCATATCTCGGGTGTGTTGATTTCGAGCGTTGCGGCAAACTTCGCGACCAGGTCCCGGATCGACACGTGTTGCACTGGAGCGTGAAACGCACGACCCCACTTCCCCGTATAGCGTGCCGCTGCAATGAGTGTCTTTGCGGTGTCCTTCGTGAAAGACCACGCGTGGGGCGCGTCCGCATTGCCCGGAAATGACACCACCGACTCTCTTTTGAGAAGAGCAGGCAGTGCGAGCAATGAGAAGTACGTGACGGCCCCTTGACCCAGAAAATCGCTCGCGCGGACCTCAATGGCCGGAACAGTCGCTGCGGCGGCGCGCTGCCACATTATGGTCCTGACAACACCCTTTCTCGTCGTTGGCTCCAGTGGTAGCGCCGGTGAGACAGGTATTGCAGCATTTTCGCCGTAGCCATAGAGATTTCCAAGCACTACCAGCCTTGCGCCCACGGCCTCCGCGGCTTTCACCGTCCCGTCCAGAATGGGGAAGAACTCCGTGGGCCAGCGGTGATAAGGGGCCATGGCGCACATGAAGATCACGTCGGCGCCCTTGCTGATTCTGACAAGCTGGGGTGGATCGGTCGCGTCAGCCGAAACGGTACGCACCGACCCTGCTCGAGTGGAGCCTGCGCTGCGGCTCGTGAGAACAACGTCGTGCCCTTCTTCCGCCGCAAGACGAGCCGTCTCACGTCCAACCGGCCCGGCTCCTACCACGACATAAAAGCTCACTTCGCAATCCTCCGACACTGTTGGACTTTATGCGTCGACTTTGATCACCGTCTTGCCGATCGCCTGACTTGCGGCGTACCAGGCCAACGCATCCCGTGCTTCGTTGAAAGCAAACACACGCGCGATTACGGGCCGTAGCCGATGCAACGTTACGGCACGAACCATGCCGGCCAAATGCGCACGACTCCCTGCGATCACCGGTCGCAATAGAGCTCCAGAAAGGAAGACTGCGCTCGTGTCGATCATCGACGAGCCGCCCCCCAGAGCACCCACCAGGCTCACAGTTCCGCCAGTGGCAACGGCCTCGAGAGACTGGGACATAGTGCTGCCGCCGCCAACCTCGACGACGTGTTGTACGCCCAGCCCATCGGTGAGCCGCCGCGCTTCGGCGCCCCATTCGGGCGTGCCGTGATAGTTCACGACCACGTCGGCGCCCAAGGATCGCAACTGCTCGGCTTTCTGGCTGTTGGAAGTCGTAGCGATCACGCGGGCACCCGCGGCCTTGGCGAGCTGCAGGGAGAACAGGGATACGGCGCCTGATCCGAGCGTGAGTACGTCGTCGCCAGCCTGTAGTGATCGTGCACCGGCGGTCAACGCGTTCCAGGCCGTGACCGCTGCGCAGGGCAGCGTTGCCGCTTCCTCGTAGGACAGGTGCTCGGGGATCGGTACCAATGCCTCTTCTGGAAG
>CAYNTW010000002.1:12988-100597 GCA_964400085.1 uncultured Steroidobacteraceae bacterium
TTCAGCGAAGTGGCATGCACGCGCAACAGCACCTCGCCGCGCCCCGGTTTCGGGATCTCTCGATGACGAAGCGACAGGCCGTCCAGGCCGACGCCAGACCCATTCAGATGCCAGCTCTTCATGATGTGTAGCGATGTTCGGGGAATTCCATGAGCCGCAGTCTGGGTTCCCGCGGGCTATTCGTCCAACGCATTCTCGTCATATACTCGATGCATGAACGACATTGCCCTCCCTGTGCCTTCGCGCCTCGAAACCCGCGACTTGCGCCTCGTTGTTGCGTTGGCGACCGCCCGCACCACGGCAGCGGCCGGTAAGGCGCTGCATCTCACACAACCGGCTGTCAGTCGTGCGTTGGTTGGGCTGGAACAGCGGCTCGATGTGACCCTGTTTGACCGCACGCCGCGTGGTCTGGAGCCGACGCAAGCCGCGCGCACACTGCTGGCAAGCGCGCCCCGTCTGCTGCAGGAGCTGAACGTGCTCGAGGCGCAACTGCGCGGCAAGCCGATTCCGCAACAGCATCTGCGGCTGGTGTGCGAGTGCTATACCGCCTATCACTGGATGCCGAGTGTCCTTCAGGCGCTGAAGGCCAATCTTCCGGGTATCGATCTTTCCATAGCACTCGAATTCACGGGCGATCCCATCGGGGCCCTGCAAGCTGGGGAGCTCGACGTGGCGTTGATCACCGAAGCACCCATGCCACGCAGCCGGCGCATCGGCATAAAACCCCTGTTCTCCGACGAGGTCGTGCTCATCATGGCGGCGTCGCATCGTTTGGCAGGGCGGGCGTCACTGACGCGTGCTGACTTGCAGGACGAAACACTATTCGCCGCGCATGTTCCAACGCGCGACGCACAGTGGTTTCCTAAAGCAACATTTGTGGGCAAGCGCGGCGAGCGCGCGCTCCACTTCCAGGAGGTCCCGCTGACGGAGGCTATAGTTGACTTCGCGCGCGCGGGACTCGGTATTGGTGTGCTATCGGAGTGGGTGGCCGAGCCGCACCTGCAACGCCGCGAAGTGGTCGCCAGACGGCTGGCTTCGGGACCCATTCTCAGGCCTTGGCGCCTGGTGTGGCGCAAGGAAGTCGAGGAAACCGCCTTGCAATTGTTTGCGGCGCTGGAGAAAGCGCGGCCGCGCGCAGTCTCCTTTCCGGCTCCGCGGGCCCGGGTTCGCATTGCCACGACTTGAGTCGAGCATCGCGCTGAGCACCAGGATATTTTCGCAGGCATGTCGGCCGAGGGGCCGCGCCCGCGTCCTTGGGGCAGTGGGTGCAAGCACCCCCAGCATCAACGCTTCAATGAGATAAGGAGAACGGATCGTGCCAAAGCAAATTTTCGTCAATCTGCCAGTGCGGGATCTCAAGAAGGCCACTGCGTTCTACGCGGCCATTGGCGCGACGAAGAACCCGCAGTTCAGCGATGACACGGCCTCGTGTATGGTGTTCTCGGACAGTATCTTCGTCATGCTCCTGACCCATGCCAAGTGGGCGAGCTTCACAACCAAGCCGATTGTCGATGCGCGCCGTGAGAGTGAAGTCATGCTCGCTCTCTCGGCCGAGAACAGGCAGCTCGTCGACAAGATCACCGACGCGGCCGGCGCCAACGGCGGCAAAGCGGACGTCAACCCGAAACAAGATCATGGTTTCATGTACGGTCGCAGCTTCGAGGATGTCGACGGGCACATCTGGGAATGTGTGTTTGTCGATATGTCCCAGATGCCAAAGAACTGAGGCGCAAGGATCAGCTAAGGCGAGCCGGATTCAGGGCCATCCGCTGCCGGCCCACCGGCTCGCCCGATCAATAGAGCGTTAGTCGAACTTCACTGCAAGCTCGGCGAGACGGGCTGGTTCCATGATGATCTCGATGGCGCTGATCTTGCCACCGTCGACGGTGAATACGAATGCCGCCCGAACTTGACCGCCGACTGCCCACACGGCGCCCGGTTCGCCGTCGATGAGTGCTGGCAGGGCGGCCTGGGCGCGGCCTTTGAAAACGGCCGCAACTCGAGACGCTCCATGCGCCTCGGACGTTAAATCAGGTGCTCCATGTCGGCGGTTCGCGGCGGCCATACGCACGGCCAGATCATCGGCACGCAGTACCACATCAGGAGATAGTGCAGCGACGAGATGTTCGAAGTTGCCGTCGCGCGATGCCGCCAGAAATGCGCTCACCAATTCACGTTGCCTCGCTATATCGGGCGCTGGGGCTGCGGCGCCGCGCACGGTGCGTCTAGCGCGACTGGCGAGCTGGCGAGCTGCCGCGGGCGTGCGATCGAGAATGGGCGCGATTTCCTCGAATGACAAATCAAACATGTCGTGCAATACGAAGGCGACGCGCTCAGTGGGAGTCAACCTGTCTAGAACGAGCAGAAGCGCTGGGCCGATTGCATCAGCAAGCACGAAGTCGGATTCAGGACTGCTGTCGCTGGGCGCGTCGGCCGCGGTCGTGAGTGGCTCCTCACGCCGCGACCCCCGCGAGCGCAGAATATCGAGACATACGCGTGCGACGACAGTCGTCAACCAAGCGCCGAGGTTCCTTACCTCCGCGGCATCAGAGCGGCTGACTTTCAGCCAAGCCTCCTGGACGGCGTCCTCGGCCTCACTGGCCGAGCCCAGCATGCGGTGCGCGACCGCTCGCAGGCGGGCGCGACTTTCGTCGAATCGCTCGGCTAGCCAATCGCTCTCATCCATCGACATCCTCCAGATTGCTGCCGCTTCCGGCGTAGCAAGCGCGTAGATCACCAGTACTGTTCGGCCGGGCGAATCTCAACCGCTCCGCCCAATCGGGCGGCCGGGATACGCGCGGCCACGGCCACCGCCGCCTCCATGTTCTCGGCCTCCAAAACGCAGTACCCGCCAACGCCTTCGGAAAGGTATGTCCTATTTGTTACCTGGGGCTTTCCATCCCGCACCCGTACTGTCCTTGCTGCGCCGGGCAGACCGAGCGGAAGCCCAGGCGTGACTCCCGGAGTCTTATTGAGCGCCGCGTAGTCCGCGTAAATCGCTTTCTGCTCCACTTCCGGCACGGCCTTCCACGCCTCAGAGCCTGGCAGCGGCGTAGTCCCCTGATAAATCAATAGCACGAATTTCATCTGGTCCTCCTCGCAAAACGCATGGCGAATTTTCGTCGGTCACTGCCATGACGTATCCAGAGGCCAGGAATGTGACGAGCCCAGGACCGAAACTCCGCGCGGTTCGACCCCGGCGCGGTCGCCACATTGAGTGAGGGAGTCAATGAGTCAACAGCTGATTGGCGCGGCAGTCTGCATACTCGGAATGGCCATCATCATGCTCGGTCCGCGCGTAGCTTAGTAAGCTCCTGCAATGCCTTTGACATCGCGGCCGCGCCGGCATTCATCAAAGGCTCGAGTATCGTCGCGGCGCTGTCGGGTAGGAAATCTGCGGTCCACTCGACACGAGTACCGCCGGCAGCGCGCGCATGGACCTGTACGGCGGCATTGTAGTGAGTGAACGGAAGTGCCTCGGCTTTCGCCGTCCAGGCCAGTCTGCGTAGCGGATCCGACGAGCTGATGATCGGTTCCTCGACGGTAAGTCCGTTCGAGAAGGTCACGAGACGTCCGCCCGGTACGAGCTTCGTGTCGACGACAAAACCAGGTACCAGGCGCGTATGTAGAGCGCCAATGTCGCGGATCGCCTCCCACACGAGGCGTGGATCGGCATCGGTAAGTACTTCCTTCGTCATGGATCCCATTGCGGACCTCCTTCGGTCCAACTGTGAGTGCTCTCGCAAGTCTGGAACCGGGGACGGGTATCGTGCTTGGAGAAAATTGCTGCTCAGCGGCTCCGTATCCGCTGCGTCGGCGCGGGCAGCGCTCGCAAACTTTTGAACATCGAGAATACCCAGGGTCGGACCGCCAACAGGGCCGCCATGGGCCGTTTGTCTCTGGGGGGCAGGGCGCGATCGAGCTCCGCCAGGTCGCGGAATTCCCCGGCCATGCGCTCCAACTTGCGCAGCAGAACCTTGCAGGAAGCCTCCGACAGCTCCGCGGAGAGAAAGTGCAAGGCCTCTCCCGAGCGCGAGAATGCAGCCTGCAAGAACTCCTGGCGAATCTGGTTTTCGTACAAGCGCCGCAGCGGGCCGTCGGGTCGCCACGCGATCACCGATGCGGCGCGCGTTCGAGCTCGAAGCTTCGAGCGCAACTCGATCAGGCGCAGCGCATCGAGCCGCACCATCAAGCGGCGCACCGCCCGCTCATCGACGCCGAGTTGCGTGCTCACATCCCGCCCCGTCCGCCCGTTCGCGAGTAGATAAAAACACGCCAGGAGCTTTGGGTCCCCGGCCAGGGCGTTTTCCTGCTCCAGAGTCAAAGGCTCCGGAGTGTCCCCAGACTGCTGACTGGCCAGTCGAACGACCTCACTCAGGCTGACCTCGAGTGCCTGACAGATCTCGTCCAGGCGTGCGAGCGTCAACGTCCCGCGTGAAAAGATGCGCTTCACGGAGGCTTCGCTCAGACGGATCTGCCGCGCGAGAGCACGATACGTGACCTGCCTGGATTTCATGATGGCCTTGAGGCTGGTCATGATGCGCGCTGGCATGACATTTACGCCCGTCATCGACATGGTCATTTCTCGAAACTCGTGGTATCGGATTACGATACCTTACGCAACAGTATTGATCCATGGCGATAGGCGCATCAATCATTCCCGACCTGAATCGGAGCTTTGATCTCAACTATCAGGAAGAGGATGACAATGAAGAAGTATTATGTCTACTCCATGGGTGCAGTCGTGTTGTTGGGCTGCTGTATGCCGGTGCTGGCGGGGGGCCACAGCCCCGAAGACACCGTGGCAAACGTTTACTTCGCTGGCGGTTACACCGTCGCCACGGGAGAGGCCGCCAGGTTCGTGGACAACGGCTGGAACGTCGGTGGCGGAATCCAGTGGCGGCTTGCCCCGGGCCCGGTCTCGTTACGCCTGGACTTCGAGTACAGCCGCAACAAGGCGACCAATCAGTTGTTGAGTGAGGGTGCGGCGGCCAACCAGACCCAGATCAATCATGGCTGGAGTGAGCTCTTCAGCAACGACATCGATGCGATCGTACATCTCCCGTTCGCACGCGGTATCGACCCCTACCTCCTGGCCGGTGGCGGCGGTGCAATTCGTCGCATCTCTCTCACCCAGACGGTCACCTCGGGCGGGAGCTATTGCAACGACTGGACCGGTTTCTGCTCCGCCGGCCACTATCCGGGCGACGTGTTGGTGAATAGCAAGTCCACGGGACGCTGGGAATGGAATGCCGGTGTGGGAGTCAGCTTTTCCCTTGGCGGCGGAGACTCCTTGTTCATCGAGGCGCGCTATATTGAGATGGAGACGCCGGTAAAGACGGGGTTCATCCCCATCCGTGTTGGCCTGATGATCTGACGATGCCGCCGTGCGGGCGACAGTGGAAAAAATCCATACTGTCGCCCGCTCGTATCGGGCCCTACGCCTCGACACCAGGGACTTTGGTGATCTCCTTGGCCAGGAAATCGACCAACAGTCGCACCCGTGCCAACCGGCTACGCCCGGGCACAATGAGCAAATTCAGCGGAACCGACGCCAACCTGTACTCCGGGAGCACAATCTGCAGGCGCTTTGCTTCGATCAAGTCAGCGACCAGCCAGTAGTGTGCGGGACCAAGGCCATGTCCCGCGAGGTAAGCCTCCCGGATAGCGAGCGCGTGGTCGACCTGAAAGTCACCCCTGAGGCTGACACTCTCCTTCCGTCCGGCCGAATCGATGAGCACGATGGAATCGGCGCCTGCCAGCCCCGCGAAGCGGATCCCATTGTGCTCACAGAGCTCCGCCGGGTGTCGAGGCACGCCGCGCCGATCCAGGTACTCGGGTGAGGCTGCCAGCACGCGGCGGAGCTCGCCGAGTTTACGCACCACCAACGAGCTGTCCGCGAGGGCGCCGACACGGATCACGAGATCAACGCCTTCTCTGATGAGATCGATCCGCTGGTCGCTGAGGCTGAGGTCGATGTGAACCTGCGAATTGAGATTCTGAAATGCAAATAGCATTCGGCAAACAAACATGATGCCGAAGGCGGACGTGCAGGAAAGACGTATTTGCCCCTTCGCGGACCCTTGCGAAGTGCGTACGCTCTCGTGGGCTTCGTCGAGCAACGCGAGTATCGCCTTGGCGCGCTCATAATATTCGAAGCCAACGTCCGTCGGGGCGAAGCGACGCGTCGTGCGTTTCAACAGTGTTGCACCTAGCTCCGATTCCAGTTCCTGCAAGCGTCGACTGATCGTCGCCTGTCCTGTTCCGAGCTCACGTGCCACGCCGCTGAAGCTGCCGCGCTCGACCAGGCGCACGAACGTCTGCATCAGTGCAACTCGATCCATTTCCGCCTCGTGTCAGTGAGCGCCCATATTTATCCGCCGGACGGATAAATCATATGGGAGTGAGGCGCCTTTTGGAATTTCGGCGCTGCCTCTAATCTCTCCACGACGGTAAGACGGACGGAGCGCAGGCACTATGAAAGCGGCATTCTATTCACGGCAGGGACCGGCACGGGAAGTTCTCCAGATCGGCGAGTTGTCTACGCCGGAGCCCGGACCAGGCGAAGTTCGCGTCAAGCTCCATACCTCGGGGGTGAATCCCTCCGATTGGAAAGTCAGGCGCGGCGGCTTTGGACGCGGGCTCATCGCTCCCCTGATCATTCCACACAGTGACGGGGCGGGAATCATCGACGCGGTAGGTCCTGGGGCGCCGAATCGGATTGGCGAGCGGGTCTGGATTTGGAATGGCCAATGGAAGCGCCCCCACGGAACAGCGGCGCAATACATCGTCGTTCCCAGCGCACAGGCGGTCCATCTGCCAGATATCATCGGCTTTGCGGAAGGTGCGGCTCTGGGTATCCCCGCGCTGACGGCGAGCCAGGCCGTGCAGCTTGCGGGAATCCAAGCGGGTATGCAGGTCCTCATCAGCGGTGGCGCCGGGTCGGTGGGTCACTATGCAATTCAGCTCGCGAAGATTCGCGGCGCGCGCGTGATCACAACCGTGAGCAATTCGGCGAAGGCCGACCATGCACGCAAAGCTGGCGCGGATGTGGTAATCAACTATCGCGTGGAAGACACGGCAAACAGGGTAAAAGAGGAGACAGGTGGTCGAGGGGTGGATGCGGTGATCGAAGTCGATCTCACCGGGAATGCGAGCCTCTATCCGTTGATTTTGCGACCTCACGCTGTCGTCAGCGTCTACGGCATGTCGAAAAATGAAGCCCTGTTGCCTTCGCTCTGGTTGATGCAGAATTCGATCACCCTCCGTTTGTTTCTGATCTATGAAATCAGTCCTCGCGACCGCGAGGAACGGATCGACGAGCTGACGGAGTTGCTGCAGGCTGGGCGCCTGTCTCACACCATCAGCCGCCGCTTGCCGTTGGAGGCCATCGCGGAAGCTCACGATATCGTGGAGAAGGGCGATACGATGGGTAACGTCGTTCTCGATATTGCATAAACCGGAATCGCGGAAAAAAGGAAACCATCATGTCAGTCAACGTTCTGTATACGACGAGTGCCGTCGCCACTGGAGGTCGCGACGGCCGGGCCGCAACGACCGACGGCAGTTTCGAAGTCAAGCTCGCTCGTCCCAAGGAGTTGGGCGGCAACGGCGTCGGCAACAACCCCGAGCAGTTGTTTGCCGCCGGCTATTCCGCTTGCTTTCTCAGTGCGATGCAATTCGTCGCCTCCCAAGGCGGGCCCAAGGTTCCGCCGAATGCGCAAGTGAAGGCTATCGTCGGCATTGGGCCCCGTTCGGAAGGTGGTTTCGGCCTCGACATTGCACTCGAGGTCACGCTCCCTGGCCTCCCGAAAGCAGAGGCGCAAGCGTTGGTCGAGAAGGCACATCAGGTTTGCCCCTACTCAAACGCAACACGAAACAACGTGCCCTTCCGGCTGACAGTCGTCTAATGCGTGCAGCCTCATAGCGAAAATGGAAGTGCGAAAGCCGCGGGTGCTCTCCCGCGGCTTCCGCTCGCGATTCACTTCGCCGGCGCCTCGGCTGCCGTAATCCACGACTTGTACATTCCCGCACGATAGTTTCCGGGTACCGTGCGGAAGGCGATGTTCAGGCGGTTCCATGTATTGATGATGCTGATGGCAAGCGTGAGATCGATCAGCTCCTGCTCGGTGAAATGCTGCTTGACGCGCTCGTACACGTCATCTGGAGCGTGGGTTTCCGCCACAAGGGTTAGTGCCTCGGTCCACTCGAGTGCCGCGCGCTCGCGCTCGTCGAAGAATGGCGTCTCTCGCCAGGCATCGAGTGCATAGAGTCGCTGCTCGGATTCGCCCTCGGCGCGAGCATCCTTGGTGTGCATGTCGAGGCAATGTGCGCAGCCGTTGATCTGAGACGCACGCGTTTTGACCAGGTGCAGGAGACGGGATCCCAGGCTGGAGCCGTGCAGATAGCCTTCGATCCCCAGCAAGAGCTGCATGATCTTGGGATTGGCGTTCCGAAATTCGATGCGAGCCTTCATTTCGAATCCTCCGGGGTTGATTGGACATCTGCTCCATAGACGAGACGAGTCGCGTGTCTGTGACAGGCTTTACCTCAGCGGCTCGGCGGCGAGGTCATCGATCGCGCTGCAGGGCTTGGGACCGCGTCCACGGCAGTGGCGCGTCCATGGCACGGTGAGGCCATTGGAATGGCGTCACACTTGTTACTCCCACCCTTCGAGGTGGGGCGGTGAAACTACCGCTCCAATTCGGAGATTGCGATGACCACAACTACGTCAGGAAAGCACGCCATGAACACACCACCCATTGTGTCGCCACAAGAGTGGGAGGCTGCGCGTGAGCAGCTTCTCGTCAAGGAAAAGGCCCTGACTCGGGCCCGTGACGCGCTGGCCGCCGAGCGCCGACGGATGCCCTGGATGGCGGTGGAAAAGCCCTACGTGTTCGAAGGACCCAACGGCAAGGTGAGCCTACTCGACCTGTTCGAGGGCCGCCGTCAACTGATCGTCTACCGCGCCTTTTTCGAGCCCGGTGTGCACGGCTGGCCGGAGCATGCCTGCATCGGCTGTTCCCTTGGGGCCGACCAGGTCGCCCATCTCTCTCACCTGAACGCGCGGGATACGACTCTCGCGTATGCCTCGCGCGCGCCGCAGGCGGACATTGCGCGACTGAAGGCGAGAATGGAGTGGGAAATGCCCTGGTATACTATCACCGACAGCTTCGACGCCGACTTCGGAGTGCATGAATGGCACGGTCACAACGCGTTCATTCGCGACGGCGACCGCATCTATCGCACCTACTTCATCAACTTGCGCGGCGACGAGGCGATGGGCACCACTTGGAGTTATCTCGACATGACCGCGCTCGGGCGCCAGGAGGAATGGGAGGACTCCCCGCAGGGCTACC
This sequence comes from uncultured Steroidobacteraceae bacterium, assembly GCA_964400085.1. Classification (GTDB taxonomy): domain Bacteria; phylum Pseudomonadota; class Gammaproteobacteria; order Steroidobacterales; family Steroidobacteraceae; genus 13-2-20CM-66-19. The sequence goes on from CAYNTW010000002.1 coordinate 22,348, forward strand.
CTCAAACCCGGCCATACAAATGGTGGAACTGGCACGATAGTTACGTCCCTGGCGCCGCGCCCGATCCGAAGTGGGTCAAGGTGTCGGATGCCGGTGAGGCCACCTTTCGGAAAACCTGACCAGCCCATGGAACTCGATGAGATGAGACTCTACATCTTTCCGCCATCAGGACGTGTCATCGGTATTGTGGCACTGAAAAACCACCTTGCGCTCGACTGTGACGTGCAGCCGGTCGATCTCTCACGAGGCGACCAACTCAGGCCTCAGTACCTCGCGCTCAACCCGAACAAAAAAATACCCGCGCTCGAAGACGATGGTTTCGTGCTATGGGAATCAAACGCCATCCTGTTTTATATGGCGGCCAAGCAACAGGATAGCGGGCTGTGGCCGTCCGATTTGCAAGGTCAGGCGGATGTGCTGCGCTGGCTCGCGTGGGAAAGCGCACATTGGGACGCCGAATCCTGCGGCATGGTCTCTTTCGAGAGAGGCTCGAAGATGGTGCTCGGCCTCGGCCCTCCCGATCCGGCCTTCATTGCGCGAGGTGAGCAGAACTTCGCCCGATTTGCGGCCGCGCTCGACGCCTCGCTCAAAGGCAAGACCTGGCTCATTGGCGAACGGCTTACGATCGCTGATTTTTCCGTTGGGGGACTCGTGCCATCTGCCCAACGGTTTGGGCTTCCCATCGGAGAGTTCCCCGAGATCGTTCGCTGGTACAAAGGGCTCGCGGCGCTGCCAGCCTGGCAGGCTGCTGTTGCGGCCAGAGACAGCGCCATGGCCGAGTGGCTGTCGAAACGAGCCTCATAGGGTCGTCGGACATTTTCCAACACGGGAGGCCGGCGTGCGTGTCGGTCAATCCATCCGCGAGCTCCTGGAGAGAGCGCCACACGAACCATGACGGGGCCGCTCGCCAACTTGGCGATTTGCCGCTCGATTCACGACGACTTTGTTACTCACGGCTTCATCGTGGGAGTCACTAGGATGGGGCCATGAAGTTGGCCGAATTCCTACGTGAGTCTGGAGACATCCCCGTGAGTTCCCTTGCAAAAAAACTCCTTTCGGTGGGCCGAGCGCTTGGCCCCTATGTTGTCATCGAATTGGTGATGCCCGGCGGCTCGCTACTTGCGATGGCGCTGTGGCTCTATCGAACATCCGTGGCGCGGCGACTGAGCTCCCAGGCGACGCCGTGACTGGCGGCTGCTCGTTCGCGACTACACCGATGCCACATGTGGCAGCGTGGATCGCAGCTGGATGCCATCGTGCTCGCTGATGAGCGCGGTGAGCCAGTCAACAAACACGCGCACCCGGCGCGAGAGATGTCGACTCTGGGGGTATACGACGTTCAATGGTGCGGGCTCGGGGAACCATTCCGCGAGCACCAGATCGAGCGCGCGCCGCTCCATCGCCTCTTTCACCACAAACGCGGGCATTTGGGCGATCCCGATCCCTGCCTCGGCGGCAGCCACATAACTGTTCTCGTCCTCGAGCGCGAGATGACCGGGAAACACCGCCCGCACGCGTTCGCCATCCTTGGAGAAAACCCACTCGACGGTCTCTCCGGTGCGCGGCGAGAAGTGATTGATACACCGATGCTGTGCGAGATCGCGTGGATGGGCGGGTGAGCCGTGCGCGCGGATATAGGCGGGCGCCGCACAGGTCGCGAAGTACAGAAAACCCACTGGGCGGGCCACCAGGCTCGTGTCATCGATCTCACCGATCCACAGCGCGCAGTCGATTCCCTCGGACACCAGGTCAAAGTGCCGCTCGTTACAGGCAAGCGCCAGCTCGATTTGCGGGTATTGGGCAAAGAAGCGGGGGAGCGCCGGGACAATGACGGAACGGGCGACGAGTGTTGGAACGTCGACGCGCACCCGACCGCGCGGTGCTGACGAGCGTTGCGACAGCGCCTCCTCTGCATCCCGAATCTCAGCAAGGATTCCGGTAACGCGGGTGTAGTAGGCGGCGCCATCCGCCGTGACACTGACCCGCCGCGTCGTGCGATTCAGCAGCTTCACGCCCAGTGAGGCCTCGAGTTTCTGGATCAACGTCGTAGCCGTCGCGTTCGGGATTCCCAGGCTCTCGGCCGCGCGCGCTATTCCGCCGGTGTCGACGACTCGCGCGAAAAGCGCCATGGCCTGCAGCTTGTCCATTCGTATTATTCAGAATTCAGAATAATCATTTCAAAAAGAACAATTTATCCCTTCCTAAACGAATAATAAAGTGGCGTTCGTCACACCAATTGGAGGACTGTCCATGAGCGAAGCCGTCACCACTGTTACCGACCAGACCTTCGAGGCCGACGTACTCCGGTCACCGAAACCTGTGCTCGTGGACTACTGGGCCGAGTGGTGCGGCCCTTGCCGGATGATTTCACCGATTGTCGAGGAGTCGGCCACGCAGTATGCCGACCGGTTGACAGTTGCAAAGCTCAACATCGATGAAAACGGCGCCGTCGCCGCGCGCTATCAAGTGCGGAGCATCCCCACGCTGATGCTCTTCAAGGATGGACAACCCGTCGCCACGCACGTCGGTAGTCTGAGCAGGGGCCAACTGCAGGCGTTTATCGACGCGCACACCTGAGCGCCCGACGCAAAAGCCCTTCCTGGCGGTGGCCCAATAGATCTAGCAAAGAGTGGCTCAACACAGGCGGGCAAGACTCGCCTATTGTTCGCCTTCGGGAATGGTCGCGCTGAAAGGTGCGACCATTCCATGATCCTCAATCCTGAAGGAGGAGGCGGTCGGATGCGCTTTCATCTCGGTTCGATGCTGCTTCTCGGCGCTCTGATGGGCACGATCCTGGGTGTCTCTCACTTGGTCCTGGCGGAAACGGCGGCTGTCCCTGCTCTGCCAGCGGACGGTGTCCATGATTTCGACTTCGAGCTTGGAACCTGGCGCACTCATTTGCGCCGACTTCAGCACCCACTTTCAGGTTCCACAACCTGGCTCGAGTACAACGGCACGACTACCGTGCGCGCGTTGTCCGGCGGGAGAGCCAACCTGCTCGAGTTCCATGTGTCCGGCCAGTCTGGATCCATCGACGCGCTGTCGCTTCGCATGTATGAGCCCGAGGGCCGTCAGTGGACGGTCAATTTCGCCAATCTGCGGGACGGCCGTCTTACGCCCGCGGTGATTGGGTCGTTTCGCGACGGCCGCGGCTCCTTTTACGGCCAGGACTCCCTGAATGGACGCTCGATCTTCGTACGGTTCATCATCACTCGCCCGACTCCCGATTCGGCCCATTTTGAGCAGGCATTCTCGGTGGACGGAGGGCAGAGTTGGGAGGTCAACTGGATCGCGGATGACGTGAAGACGGCAGGTTAGGATTTCCGCTCCCGCAAGAAAACGCACAGATCGGTCGCGGGAGCCTTGGCCGGTATCTCGAAAAACATCTCGTCAATCCAGCCCCGATGGTAGGTGCCGTGATTGACCACATGCATCAGCATGGCGCCCCGGGTCATCTCACTGTCCTTTCCACCGATGAAGCGGAAATGGACTGTTTCCCCCAAGGTGACGTCCGTCTGCGCTTCGCTCCACTCCACCCACCATCGATTCATCCGCTGTTGGGCTAGCCAGAGCTCACCCAGATCCGCGTGCAGGATCACGTTCCGTCTTTCGAATCCATGCTCACGCCCTTCCAGGTGAGCCTGCCAGATCAGATCGACTACATAATTATGATTCAACGTACCGATGATGCTCTTGAACAGAGTCCGCCGTTCCTTCGCGGCCTCGCCCGCAGGTAGAGCCTCGATCGCGCTGTAGGTGAGCGCGTCAGCCCAGGCACGATATTGCGCAAGCATTCGAGCGGTCGCGGTATCCATGGGTTGCCCCGATCGTCGTTTCGAGAATTATAGACCAAGCGAGCGAAGCTCCATGTCGACAGGAGAGGCAGATTGACCGCGCCCCTCGAATGATCCACGCTGGCGTTCACTTCGCTAGCGAGACGCTATACATGGCCAGCTTCTTCGACATTCCCGTTCGAGGCATTGACGGATCTGCCGACCTTCTGGGCAGCTTGCGCGGCAAGGTGGTGCTGGCGGTCAATGTGGCCAGCCGGTGCGGCCTCACCCCGCAATACTCCGGGCTCGAGCAGCTTCATCGCGAGCTGCAGGAACGCGATTTTTCGGTCGTTGGGTTTCCGTGCAACCAGTTCGGCGCGCAGGAGCCGGGCACCGAGGCCCAGATCGTGCAGTTCTGCCAGACCAACTATGATGTCAGCTTCCCCATGAGCGCGAAGCTGGATGTCAACGGACCGGCCCGCCATCCTCTCTACCAATTCCTGACCGCGCCGGAGAATGGCTTCGCCGGCGATATCGAATGGAACTTCGAGAAATTCCTGATCGGCCGTGACGGTCGCGTGCTCAAGCGCTATCCGCCGCCGACCAAGCCGCAGGACAATGGCCTGCTTCAGGATATCGCCGACGCCTTGTAGCCCAGTGCCTCATCTCGCATCGATCGTTCGATAAAGCCGCTCAGGGAATGAACGTGCGCGCTACTTCAGTCATTGCCGCTGCTTTCATGCTCGTGTTTTGGCTTGCGGCCGCGACGGCGCACGCCGAAAGCGTCACCGTGCTTTCTCGGCAAGAGAGCCCGCAGGCGGCCTACGCCGCCCGGAAACTACGCACGGCCCTATCCGAGCGAGGCTTCGCAATCGCTCCCGCGCGTGCGCCTGACGGACAGAACAGTCGCAAGGTGATCCTGTCGGTAGATCCAACCCACCTTGCACCGGAGGAATTCAGAATCCAGCCGCGGGGAAAGGCGATCACCATTACCGGTGGCGACAACCGCGGCATGATCTACGGCGCGCTCGCGCTGACCGGGATGTTAGGTAACGGGACTCGTTTCGAGGACGTCAAGGCGCGGACCGAGCGAGCCAAAGTGAGGCTTCGCGCAATCAAATACAACCTACCCTGGAGCACCTATCGCCCCAGCTCGGCCCTGAGCCAACACTACGAAACGGCTCGAGACCTCCACTACTGGGAAGCCTTTCTGGACATGATGGTGACGAATCGCTTCAACACCATCACCCTCTGGAACCTGGACCCCTTCACGTACATGGTACGCACGAAGGACTTTCCGGAAGCCAGCCCGTGGTCCGACGAGGAGCTCGCGCAGTGGCAACGTCTATACCGCGAAATCTTCCGCATGGCGAAGGAGCGAGCTCTCGATACCTACATCGTCTTCTGGAGCATCTTCGTGAGCCGGCAGTTTGCCGAGGCACACGGAGTGGCCAAAGAAAACTTCTACCCGCATTACTACGGCTCAGGCGACACCTCGGACATCGTGAAAAGATACCTCCGCGAAAGCGTGCGGCAAACGCTGGAGGAATACCCCGATCTCGACGGCATCGGAGTCTCGCAAGGGGAGGGCATGGGCGGAATGACCCCGGTGCAACGGCAGCAGTGGGTCAATGACGTACTGATCGCGGGCATGCTGGATGCGAAGCGCCCCGGCCCCGTAAAGCTGATCTACCGTGTGCCATTCTCCTCGGGGACATCATCCGAGCCGGGCGTCAGCAGGGATGTAGAGCAATCAACCCGCCACGCGATAGATCACCTGGACGAGCGTTTCGAACGACCGATCTGGGTGGAAGTGAAGTTCAACTGGTCGCACGGACACTCCACCCCGAAGCTGGTCAAAGTTCATGGCGGCGCGCTCGGGAGCACCTACTTCGTGCCGCCACCGAAGGACTATCGAATCGAGTGGATGGTCCGCAATGAGGACTTCTTTGCGCTGCGCTGGGGTGTGCCCGATTTCATCCGGCAACATCTCGCGCGCAACGGCGGGCAGGCTTATGTTGGGGGCTATTGCATCGGCTCGGAGACCTATATTCCGGCGCTCGACTACTTCACCGCGCTCAAAGGCCCGGTCGACTGGCAGTGGGCGTTTCAGCGCCAGTGGCTCTTCTATGAGCTCTGGGGGAGATTGCTCTACGAGCCCAAGACGCCGGATACGGTATTTCAAGCTGATTTCATCCGGCGCTACGGACCAAAGTCGGCCAACCTCCTGAAAGCCTATTCCCTGGCCTCGTCCACGCAACTGCGCCTGGCCTCGCTCTACGATTCGACCTGGGATTTCACGCTCTACAGCGAAGGTTTTCTGGCCTTGCAAGGCGAGCGCACGAGCTATATCTCGGTCGACCAACTCATCAGCCATCCCACGATGGATCCAGCGTATGTCTCGGTCAGTGATTACGTCGCGACGACGTCGAAAGGCGGCTCGTTCGGCGCCGCGCGTGTTACGCCCCCGATCCTCGCGGACGCGCTCGAGCGCGATAATACTGAGGCGCTGCGCATGGTCAATGACGTCGACACCTCCGGCAGCGCGTCGCTGCTTTATGAAGTGTCGGATGTCAAAACCTGGGCAAATCTCGGCTTGCACCTGGCGGAAAAGCTCCGGGGCGCCGTCGCCTTGCAAACCTATCGTTTGCGTGGTGGAGATGAAAACAAGCGCGCCGCGATCGACCACCTGCAGCGAGCGCTGGATTACTGGGACGAGGTCATCAAGATCACGCGCCCGCTATACCGGGACATGCCGTTGACCCACTACAACAACAACTCGCGAGATGCGAACGATCACAATCTCTTTCACTGGGCACTGATCCGCGATCAGGTCGCCGCGGATGTGACGATCGCGCGCGACAGCCACGCCCCATCGCTCGGCCCGGTCACGTCCACGGCACGCCCCTGACTTACCCAGCCGCGGCTCGCCGAGGCCGCCGCACGGCCCTGACCTTCCCACTGCTCCCACCGCCACAGAAAAACCGCTCGCCCCCGTCGGATTCGAGTCCCGACACGGTTGTCCCAGGTGGCATTTCGAGACTCTCCAGGACCTGACCCGTTTGCGGGTCGAGCCGTCTCAAATCGCTCTGCTCGCCTTCCCACGTCGCGTGCCAGAGCTCACCCTCCACCCAGGTGACCCCAGTCACGAAACGGTTGGATTCAATCACCCGCAGCACCTTGCCGGTATCGGGATCGATCTGGTGGATCTTGCGAGCCCGATATTCTCCGACCCAGAGCGTCCCTTCGGCCCACGTGAGTCCCGAGACGCCGCCATTCCCGGGCGCGGGAATCGTGGTGAGCACACGGCCGGTATTCGGATCGATCTTCTGGATACGATCCTCGGCGATCTGGAACAGGTGTTGACCGTCGAACGCGGTGCCCGCATGCGCCGCGACATCGATCGAGCGCAGGGGTTTCCCACTCTCTGGATCAAGCGCGTTCAGCTTGTCTCCGGAAGCGAACCAGACCTGCTGCCCATCATAGGTGACACCGGCCACCTTCTCGGCGCCCGGAAAGGGCCCATATTCACGGATGATTTCCGCTGTCGATCGTTTCATAGATTCCCCATTGCCAAGTGCGGCCTCTTCAGTACCCGTGCCGCCATCCTAGTCACTGACGAGAGGCGCCGGGAGTAACAATGTCGTCGTGAATCCCACCACTGGCGGAGTCATCCAACGCTGAGCTCGCGCGCGACCGACCGATTGCACCTTGCCTGTCAAGGCGAGCTCGTCGAGCGAGCGCTGAACCGTGCGCTGGCTCGTTCCAAGCGCAAAGGCCAGCGCTGACGTGGACCAGGATTCACCATCGGCGAGCAGGGCAAACACGGCCCCATACTTTTCCTCCACCGGGCGCGCCAGCACGACGACCTCTTGCTCGTCGCTGGTCACCAGCGCGAATCCACGCTGAGTAGCGCTCACCTCAGCTAGTGGGCGCAGCTCTGCTCTCAGCCGCCCCATCTCGACTCGCAATCGCGCGCGATGCGATTCATCGGCTCGCTTGGCTCGAAATGCCCGGGCAACAAGCGTATCCCTCGGCACATCCGCGGGCCAGGCTTCAGCCAGTGCGCGCGCGAGCGTGAACAACACCGGGCGCTTCGCTAGCGATACCACGGTATTTCCCTTGCGCACCGCGTGGCGGCACGCATCTATGACGAGCGCTTTCGTCTCGAACAAGGCTTCAACTTCCGCCAGCCGGAGCAATCGCTCTTCGCCACGAGCAATCAGGCGGGCAGCCGGGGCGCTCAGGAGAAGGGATGCGCTTTCGACCTCCGCCGCGAGTGCCGGGATACCCGCCTCGCGGGCGGCACTTTCAGCCCGACCCAGCGCTGCCTGGGCCGTTTTTGTTTGGAGGCGTCGCATCGCGATGCCGGCAACGCCCAGCTCGTGGGCCGCCCGCAAAGCGGGCGGGAGGGGCCTCGGGTCGAGCTGGGCGAGCGCGCGCTCAGCCTCGCCGAGGCGCCCGATGAGGAGAAGGCGTCGGATTTCGAGGTACCGCGCATGCGCAGCGTTAACCTTGTCGTCATGTTCTTCAAGCGTCGCACGCGCTGCGTCCAGCGCCTTCGTAGGCCAGCCCAGGTCGCGCGACGCCAAGGCAATCTCGGCTTCAGCTACAACGCATCGCGCGCGGGCCAGGGCCTCTTTCGGGCCAAAGGCGCGCGCCGCACGGCGCAACAGGGTCTTCGCCCGAACGAGATCGCCAAGCTGCGCCATCGCGATACCTCGGAGCGCGAGGGCCGGCGCGTCATCGCGCAAGGCGACCCGCTTGAGTGCCCCGAGGGGATCACCTGCCGCGAGCGCCCGGGCCGCGGCCGTGATCAGAGAGTCCATCGCAATCCCGTCACACTTGTAACTCCCTTCGGCTCGATACCGGGCCCTAATCTATCTCACGTTCCACAACCACTGGGAGAGCAGCCATGGCAAAGCATACGACGGGAACGCGTGAGGAGTGGCTCGCCGCGCGTCTGAAGCTTCTCGAGGCCGAGAAGGAGCTCACGCGACGGAGTGACGAGTTGGCGCAGCGGCGGCAGGAGTTGCCGTGGGTCAAGATCGACAAAGAGTATCGATTCGAGACCGATGCGGGAGAGGCCTCGCTGGCCGACCTCTTCCAGGGACGCTCGCAGCTCCTAGTGTACCACTTCATGTTTGGTCCGGACTATACAGCGGGATGTCCGTCCTGTTCGTCGATCGCGGACGGCTTCAACGGCTTTGCCGTTCACTTGGCTAACCACGACGTCATGCTTTGGGCAGTCTCACGGGCGCCTCTCGCGAAGCTACAGGCCTATAAGCGGCGCATGGGGTGGACTTTTCCGTGGGCGTCCTCGCGGGATGGCAAGTTCAATTTCGACTTCAACGTTTGGTTCACGGACGACCAACAGCGTGCCGGTATCGAATACAACTACCGACGTGAGGCGCCGATGCGCGAGCCCTCGTTGGGGAAAGTTGTTCAGGAGCGGGAATTGCGCGGCGACGAATCACCGGGGGTGCAGCACGCAGCGATGGCCGGAACTGATTTGCTCACGTTCGTACGCGAGAGACCGGGTGTGAGCGCATTCATCCTGGAGGACGGAGTCGTTTATCACACCTATTCCACCTACGCGCGCGGACTGGATGCCCTTTGGGGCATGTACCAGTGGCTCGACCGTGCCCCAAAGGGAAGGAACGAAGAGCACGCGTGGCTGCGACATCGCGATCGGTATGGCAAACAATGAGCCGGCGTGCTTTTTTTGGTCTTGTGGGGATGATCTTCGTGTCCAGCGTGGCAACGACGATTCTCTGGTGTGAGTCCATGTCCAACATGAGCGAAATGGCGATGCCAGGCGGTTGGACGATGTCGATGGAGTGGATGCGGATGCCCGGCCAGACATGGCCGGGCGCCGCGGCTTCATTTCTTGGCATGTGGACTGTCATGATGGTGGCGATGATGCTGCCATCCTTGGCGCCCGCGTTGTGGCGTTACCACCAGGCCATGCTGAGAACGGGCGAGCCCCGCCCGGGTCTGATGACCGTGTTGGCCGGTGGGGGCTACTTTTTCGTCTGGGCGCTGCTGGGACTCGCCATCTTTCCGGTAGGCGTGGTGCTTGCCAATATCGAGATGCGGCAACCTACGTTGTCGCGGGCTGTCCCAGTCATGATCGGTATGGTCCTTCTGATAACTGGCGCTATCCAGCTTACCTCGTGGAAAGCGCGCCGGCTCGCATGCTGTCGCCAGGCGCCCTCGTGCGGCTGTTCGCCACGAGCGACTCCCGCCAGCGCTTGGCGAGACGGTTTGCACCTCGGCCTTCAATGCTGCTCATGTTGTGCCAATCTGATGGTGATCCCGTTAGTCATGGGTGTCATGGATCTCGGCGCGATGGCTGCCGTCGCGCTGGCTGTTACAGCCGAGCGAGTCGCGCCCGCTGGCAATCGCATCGCGCGCCTCGTCGGAGCCGTTGTGGTCGGATCGGGGTTGCTACTGATCGTGCGAGCAGCGTAGCAGCGGACGAGGCAGGCCGGTCGAAAGCCCCACGCATGCCATCCGCAACTGGAGCCGACTAGCCCCGGAACTCGACCGGAAACTCCAGGTAAGCCGCCGGGAAGAGCCGTTTCAAGCTGGCGAGCTTGGGCTGGTCATTGACCACGACGTACGGCAAGTGAGGATTCTTGATGATGAAATCCTGCTGGCTGATGTCGACCTGGTGGAATTTCGGCATGGGATCGAGGCGGGTCACGATCTTTGCCGGAAAGACATGCGCCTGCTCGAGTTGGGCAATATAGGCCTGCGCGATGCGCTGCTGATCGGAATTCAGATAGAAAATGTCAGAGCGGTACGAAATACCCTCGTCGGGTCCCTGCCGATTGAGCTGTGTTGGATCGTGAGCCACGGAGAAGAAGATCTGGAGCAGCTCGCCGTAGCTGATGACATTCGGGTCGAACGTGATCATGACCGATTCGGCGCCGCCGTCGTTGTCGCTCCGGCCGCCGGTGAACCCGGCAACTACGCGTTTGACTCCCTTCACGTGCTCAAAAACGCCCTGGGTTCCCCAATAGCAGCCGCCAGCCAGTACGGCCTTCGCGGTCTCCCCGGGGGCGTGCGGATCGTCCAGGGCCGGTGGAGGAATGACCTTGGCGGCCTCCTGGCCGGATACCAGACCGCACCAGGTCAGAAAGACGAGGAAAGCAAAGATCGTCGGCTTGTTGGACATGGTGATGACCTTCCGCGCGTCACTCACGTTGTGGACTCTACTGTGCTCCCGCCGAAGCTGTAGTGCCTCCGTTGAGAGGACCGCTACGGCGCCCGAGCATCCAGGGCGCATGTTGGTAGGACTCCGCCACGGCCCAGGCCGCCGCGCTCAGGGCGGTTGAAATGAAGAGATTGACCCAGGTCTGGCGATTCGAAGGTGCGCCTAGCACTGCGCTCATCCAGACAAACACCGTAAACCCGCTCTCCATCACCGCTTCCAGGGTCGCTGCCAGGCGCGGCACGATGTTGAAGACAATTGCCAGCCCCGCCGCGATGTGCGCCACACCCGTGAAGCCGGCCAGGAACGGACGGAAAGGGAACCAGGCTGGAATGAATCCCACCGTGATCTGAAAATAGACCAGGTGGGACAGTCCGATGGGCACGAGGGCAAGCCCGAAGAGGATGCGCGCGGCCCGCACACTGGCGTCACTTCGCCCCGCGATGGCGCAAAAAATGAGCCAGCCGCCGGCCGCCATCGACAGATCCTCTCCCAGTCCGAGCCAGAACACCTCGATCTGCGGATTCGCGACGATGCGCGGCAGCTGTAGCGCGAGCACCCACAGGAGCACATAACTCGCCAACACGAGCGCGGCAACCCTGGCCACCCGGGGAATCAACAGGCCAATACCCGTGACCAACAGCAAGGCGCCGGAGATGCACGCAAGGATCTCGCGCGCGGGTATTCCCGTGGGAATGGGCTGTTGGTCGAGCACGAAATTGTGTGTCGCCAGCCCAATCGCCCCAACCACCGCGAACCCCAGCGCAAACAAAAAACGACCCACGCCGACTGCGCGCATATGTTTCCTCTGCACCCCACTTGCGCGGGCATTGCCCGGGAATGATGATAGGCCTCCAGTGGATCAGTGTATTGGACCATTATTGCGCAAAATGATGGACCATTATCCCGCGCAGGTCGAACCGCAGCCGCCGCTATGCCCAAGACAAGACAAACCACTTCCATGACACTGGGCGAACGCTCGAACGGAGCAACCCTCTTCAGGTGGTTGTACGACGAGATCCGGACTGCCATTGTTGACGGACGGCTCCAACCCGGCAGCAGACTGCCTTCAACCCGCAGTATTGCGTCCCAACACCGGGTAGCGCGCGGGACGGTCGTGGCTGCGTTCGATCAGTTGGCCGCCGAAGGATACGTGGAGAGCACGGTCGGCAACGGCACTTACGTTCGCAGGGTGCTCCCCGGGTCCGAAAAGGGGCGCCCGACGTTCCCCCAACCCAGGGCTGCTGGTCAACGGATTCTGGTCACGTCATCACGTGCCTCGCTTTCCGCGCGCGGACGGCAGCTTGCCGGCAATCCGTACCCACCTCTCGTTTCAAACCGCAACGTCGAGACGTTTCGATTGGACCGTCCCGCACTGGACGCGTTCCCGACCAGGCTCTGGGGCAGGGCCGCCGCCCGGGTTCTGCGGAGCTGCACTTCTCGTCTGCTTGGCCACGGCGAAATCCTTGGATTCCGACCTTTGCGCGAAACGATCGCCGCTCATGTTGAGTTGACGCGAGGAGTGAAATGCAGCGCTGACCAGGTCGTGATCACTACGGGCACGCAGCAATCGTTGGATCTGATCGCGCGACTCGTCCTCGATCCGGGCGATCGGGTGTGGATGGAAGACCCGGGGTACAGCGGCGCAACGGCTCTGCTGCGCGCGTCGGGGGCGGAGGTGATTGGCATTCCGGTGGACGCGGAGGGAATTGATTGCGACGCGGGGCGGCGCCGGTGCCCATCCGCGAAGTTGGCATACGTCACCCCGGGCTGCCAGTTTCCGCTGGGGATGGGGCTGTCGCTGACACGGCGGCTGGCGCTCCTGCAGTGGGCGCGCGAGGCGGGCGCCTGGATCTTCGAAGACGACTACGACAGTCAATTGCGATTTTCCGGGCGATCCCTGGCGGCCCTGCAGACGCTCGACACCACTGATTGCGTCGTCTATTGCAACACATTCAACAAGATGCTGTTTCCCGGACTGCGCCTGGCATTTCTCGTGCTGCCGCGAGCTCTCGTCGATGCCGTGCTGGCCGCGCGGTCGGTCCTCGAGCGCTTCCCCTCGGTCCCGGATCAAGCCACGCTCGCGGAGTTCATGTCGGCAGGGCACCTGGACCAACACATGCGACGCATGCGGGAGCTTTACACGGAGAGGTTCGACGCCCTGGTTCGTTGTGCGCAACGCACTATAAAGGACGTCATGGAACTATCCCCCGTCGGAGCCGGGCTCCAGGTTGTAGGCTGGTTGGGAAAAAACATTGAGGAAAGCGAGGCCGCCCGCAGGGCCGCCTGCCACGGCGTGGACACGGTGCCCCTATCAAAGTTGATCATTGACCGTTCCATGCCCCCGGCGCTCGTGCTCGGAGTCGCGTGCGCTGACGTTCGTGCTATCCGCCGTGGCGTCGAGCGGCTGGGTCAGGCCCTGCGGGAGGTGCGGTCCCAGGGATCATCCGCGCGTGAGTATCAGGCATCCTCTTCCGGTGGGGCGCCAGTGGCGAGGTAAGTCAGCTCAGCCTCGCTCTGCGGCTGTTGCGCCAGGAGCCATTTCGCACGGTGCACCAGCGCCGTTGGCACCAATACTTCCGTTCCCTGTTCGAGACCGGGCACGGCCGACAGGTTACGAGCAACCGCGGGCACCGACTCCATGCGCAGAAAGTTCACCATGATGTTGGCCGCGATGTGATCGGGGCACACTTGCAGGACACTGAAGTCATCGGCATTCATGGGTCTTCCCGTCGTCGCCCCGTGCCGCTCTATGATAGCACCCGGGCTGCTATACTCGGTCCAGCATGGATCGCCCCACTGAAAACTGCGTCCGGATCGGAGACTGGTGCGCCAATCCAGTTTCCGGTGAGCTCATGCGCGACGGAGCCACGAGCCGGCCGGATCCGAGAGCCATGCGACTGTTGCTTTACCTGGCGGAGCGCCCAGGTCAGGTCGTCAGCGTGGAAGAACTGCTGGATCAGGTCTGGTCAGGGGTGATCGTGACAACCGACTCCGTCTACCAGGCCATCGCCACCGTCCGCCGCGTGCTCGGAGACGATCCCAGGAACCCGACCTACATCGCAACAGTGCCGCGACTGGGCTATCGCCTGATCGCTCGAGTCATTCCTCAATCGCTCGACGAGCCGGTAGCGCTCGCCAGCTCTCCGCCGAGCGCCAGCAGTATGCCGGTATCACCTGGCAGCCCGCCGCTGCGCGCCACCCGCCGCACCACTTCCATCCTCGCGCTCTGCGCGGGCCTGTCTCTTGTGGTGCTGGCTGCGTTTCTGATTCGCGGTGGAACCGTCAGGCCCGCTCCCGCGAGCCCGAATCCCGCCAAGTCGATCGCCGTCCTGCCGTTCCTGGATCTCACGAGTGAGTCCATGGACCAGGAGTACTTCGCCGACGGCCTGACCGAGGAATTGATCGACAAGTTGAGTCGACTCCCCGGCTTGCGCGTGCCGTCACCGACCTCTTCGTTCTACTTCAAAGGCAAACGGCTGCCCCTCGAGCAGATTGCAAAATCACTGGGCGTGATCTATCTGCTTTCGGGCAGCGTGCGCGAGTCAGACCAGAAGCTGCGGATCGCAGTACGACTGGTGCGCGCCGCGGACGGCTATGTCATCTGGTCAGAGACCTACGATCGCGCCTCTAACGACAAGCTGCTCGTCCAGGACGACATCGCCACGCAGGTCGCGCGTTCGTTGCAAACTTCCACCCTGGAGCGTTCGTGAACACGATTCAAAGAAAGCCGCTGCTGACAGCGCTTCTGCGGCAGCCCCAAACCGTTGAGCGCATCGAGGTCAAGGAAATTGAGCTCGCGCCCGGACAGCGTACCGGCCTGCACCGCCATCCCTGTCATGTCGTGGGATATATTGCGGCCGGCTCGATCGTGTACCAGCTCGAAGGGCAACAAAGCGTTCTCCTGCAGGCCGGGGATGCGTTCCACGAGCCTGAGAACGCACGCATGCTACGCTTCGACAACGCCTCCGACATCGCTCCCGCCAAATTCATCGCTTATTATCTGCTCGGTCCCGGTGAGGAGCGCCTGATCGAGATGTTGGAGCGCTGAAAGCGAGATAACTCACCTGGTTCAGACCGCCATCCGCGAACCATAGGCGATTCACCAGCCGCTGCGGCGGCTGGCGGTCACTCCCGGCCGACAGCCCCACACCCCGAGCCGCTGGGGCGAGTGGCAATTCGCTGATCTCGCCAGCCGGCGTGACCCGACCCAATGCGGTCCCGCGGGTATACCAGATGTTGCGATCGGGACCCACCGCGATGTTGATTGGCGAGGCTGCCTGGGTAGGCATCACGAATTCGGCAATCTCACCGCGCACGGTAATTCGTCCGACCCGGTTCCCATCCGTGGTCATGCCGTCCATCCCACCCGAGAGCTCGACGAACCAGAGCGCGCCATCGGCGCCGGTGGTGATGTCCCCCGGCCCGGAATTGGGTCTCGGCAACGGGAATTCCGTGACCTGGCCGCCGGAGGTGATGTAGCCGACTTTGTTGGCACGATATTCCGAGAACCAGATATTGCCGTCGGGTCCGGCAGCCAGTGCGCGAGGTCCGCTATCCCGTGTCGGCAGCGCGAACTCGGTAATGGCCCCTTGCGGGGTAATACGCCCGATTTTGCCCGCGGCGAACATGCCGAACCAGATGTTCCCATCCGCTCCCAGTGCGATCGCCCGCGGTTGACTCGCCGGGGTCGGAATATCGAACTCGGCGATATCTCCATCCGGTGTGATACGTCCGATGCGATTGCCAGTATGCTCCGAGAACCACATGTTGCCATCGGCGCCGCGCGCGATGATCCGCGGCGAGCTGCCCTGGTGAGGTAAGGAAAATTCGGTCAGTCCGCTGCCGTCGGGGTTCATCCGGCCGATACGGTCACCCGTGCTTTCGGTAAACCAGATGCGCCCATCAAGGGCGATGGCTATCGTGGTGGGACCACTGCGAGGATGCGGTAATGCAAACGAATGAGGCTGCCCGTCGGTAACCAACTTCAGGCGATGATCTGCGAGCCAATGCTGCGGGTCCGGTTTCCCTGCAGCTGCTGCCGTGGCCGATGTTAGTAGCGCAGTCATTGCCAGTAGCCTGGTAGCCCGTCCGGTGCAGCCCATCGTCCCCTCGGTTGCCGCTCATGCCGACGATTCCTCACTGTAACAGATGGATAAAGACAACCGCACAGAGCACAATCGGGGCACCACCCCTCCATGGAGCACCGACTATGAGCACAGAGCCTTCCCCACCCCGGAAGATGTTCGGCGACTTCGCTCCCAAGCTGGTCGAGCTGACCGAGGACGTGCTGTTCGGCGATGTGTGGGAGCGGCCGGAGCTGTCCAAGCGTGACCGCAGTCTGATCACTGTCGCCGCCCTGGTCGCCCTGAATCGCACCGAGCAAGTGCGCTTTCACATCGAGCGGGCGCTGGACAACGGCCTGACCCAGGAGGAGATCGTCGAGACCATCACGCATCTTGCGTTCTATTCCGGCTGGCCCAACTCCGTCAGCGCGATGCTGATCGCGAAAGAAATCGTCACCCAACGCAGCACCGCCGGCTGATCCTATCGGTGGTGTGTGAGCTCATCCCGGCTGGATCTCAACCTCCTCCAAGTCCTCGATGCCGTACTTACGGAGGGAAGCGTTGCGAGAGCCGCGCGCCGTCTCCACGTCACGTCATCGGCAATCAGCAACGCCCTGGCACGACTGCGGCTGCTCGTAGGCGACAAACTGGTCACAAAGAAAGGCCGTGGGATAGTGCCTACGCCACTCGCGCTCGAGTTGGCGCCAGTGCTCGCCAGAAGCCTGCGGGAGTTGCACGAGGCCGTTCGTGCCAGCACCGGCTTTCGCCCTGAGACCACGACACGGCGGTTCACCATCGCCCTGTCGGATGTTGGACAGGCGACTGTGCTGCCCAGGATCGCCGCGCTGCTCTCGGAAACGATGCCGCTCGCGCGCTTGCGGGCGATTGGCATCGACTCGCTCGTCTCGCTCGGTGGCCTGTCCGGTCCCGAAGTCGATGTCGTGCTCGGACCCGAGGAGGGCGGCGCGGACATCCACACTGAGAAACTCAACGAGCAAGACGCGGTGTTGATTTGTCGGGAGGATCATCCCGCCCTCGGCAAACGATCCAGCGCCGCCATCCTGCGCCACGTTCTCGTTGAAATGGCCCCTGGGCAGGGACTGCGCAACATATCAGAGGAGGCTTACGCCAAGGCGGGCTCGAGGCGCACGATCGTCGTGACCGTGCCCACCTTTTCCGCCGCCGCGGCCGTGGTGGCCGCGACCGATCTCGTCGCCACCGTTCCGGCATCCTTGTTTGAAGCGCTCAGGGTAAGCTTACGCCTTCGCGCTCTACCGTTGCCCATCCCGCCCCTGACGATCGCCACGAATCTGCGCTGGCATGAGCGGACCCACGCCGATCCAGCCGCGGCAGCCTTTCGGGATATCGTTCGACGGGCGATCAGGCTCTCGGCTCCAGCCATTTGGAGCGCCCGAAAGCTTCCGAGGCGCAAACGCGCCTGAAAGCTTTCGGGTCAGCATCACCCACGCGCCTTGACCGGCGCGGGCTGAAGGATCAATACGGCGATCTTCGATAGATCGCCCGCTCCATCTGCACCCCGAGTTTCTTAATGATCTCGGGCGGATTGAAACCCGTCTTCGCGAACTCCGCCGGCACCGCTTGCCGCGCCTCCTGCATCGCGCGCTCGCTCTCCCACACCGCCGTGGTCACCACGTTCACCTTGCCGTCGCCAGCGGTTCGCTCGTGTACGAATCCTTCCACGAATCCAGGTTGCCGCCTGACGATTTTCGCCGAGAAACGCACCGCACCCAGGAACTCCTCCAGCGAGGATTCCGGGACCACGAACAGATCAACCAGCACAGTCTCCATAAATAAGCACCTCCGCCGTAACTGGAGGGCACTATGCAACCGGCGGGTCATTACCACAAGTGATGTTTCATGAGCAGATCGATCACTGCTGGTGATTGATAGTCCGCACTGGTGTCGCCCAACTCGAACAGCTCGTCACGCAACAATTCGTCACAGCGGCGCCGCGCGCGAAACCCTTGGGTTGCCTGGAGCCCACCTACCATCGCTGCTGCGAATTCACCGGAGGTCTCCAATGCGCGACAATCCAGCCCCGAAGTCAGATATCAGAAAACTAACTCCGTTCACCGTTGGAATCCTGACCGCGGTTCTAACCGCGTGCGGCGGTAGCAATGGCAACATGTACACAATGACAGGCGGGAGCTACACCATGCCCGGCGGAGGAATGACCGGTGGCACGACCACCCCGTCCTCGGTAACCCTGGCCTCACCAGGGGCAACTGTAAACCGCACTGTATCCCTGACGGCGACGCCCGTTGCCGGTACGGGAGCGACCATCACGCGAGTGGATTTTCTCGTCGACGGCACCGTCGTAGGCACGGCCAACATGTCGCCCTATAGCATCAAATGGGACACCTCGACGAGTCCGGATGGCACACACTCCTTGACGGCGAAAGTCACCGACAGCGCGGGCAATATGGCGACGTCCGCTGCCGTATCCGTCGCCATCCTCAACAAGCCGAGCTTCATGGTCAGCCTCTCGCCCGCGCAAATCTATCCCGCGCCAACCTCCAATGCGACGGCGGCCGCGACCGTGACGGTCAATCTCGTCACCGGAGCCACCAGTGGCAAGGTCGTCCTGACGGGACTGACCGCAACTGGCGTGACGATCTCTGCAGGTTTCGCGGGCGCAACCGGGACGACCGTACTGACGCTCGCGCAAAACGCAACGACTGCGGGAGAGTGGGATCTCGCGCCGACAGCGATGCTGACCGCGGACCAGGTCACGATGCTCCTCGAAGGTGGGCTTTACCTGGTCGCCACCTCAGCCGCGCATCCGAGCGGCGAAATTCGTGGACAGATCACCCCGAGCAATATAAGTGTGGCCTGGACGACTCTGTCCGGTGCGCAGGAGACCCCTCCTGTCACGACGACTGCAACTGGAGTCGCCGCCACGACGGTCGACATGGTCGCGAACACGGTCTCCGTATTCGTCAACACAACAGGCGCCACCGACGCCACCGCCGTCGAGCTCGATACGCAAATGCAGGGTGCAACGCCAACGAAACTGGTCGCCCTGACAAAGAACGCCGTCAACATGGGAAGCTGGTCGGTGATGCTGAGTCCTATTACCGCCACCGACGTGAGCAACTTCAGCAAGGGCCTGTGGTATGTGAACGTACTCACCCCAGCCGATCCGAACGGTGCGATTCGCGGGCAAGTCATGCCCCCCGTGATGACGACTCCCGCCGTGACACTGACCCAACTGCAGACGGAAATCTTCACGCCGAAATGCTCCGGCTGCCACAACGGCGTTGGTACTGTTCCACCGGGCGCGTTGAATCTGACCGCCGGCGGGAGCTACAAGGCGCTGGTCAACGTCGCGACCGGAGAGCAACCCAATCTGAAATACGTCGTACCGGGCGACCCTGCGAACAGTTACCTGTTGCAAAAGCTGCTCGGCACGTCCGGTATCAGTGGCGCCCGCATGCCGCTGAATGGGCCCTATCTGGACGCAGCGACCACCGCTCAGGTAGCCGCCTGGATTGCCGCCGGAGCGGCAAACAACTGACAGCCGGCTGACTGGCCTCTTAGGTCGCGGCGCGGCGTTCGAGTCGCGCCGCGCCCCTGCCGCCGCGAATCACCCAATGACCAGCTCGATCAGAAACGGCCCCTGGCTGCGCTCGCTCGAGTTGAGCAGATCGGCGAGCTGCTCGAGCGTCAATGCGCGCGCGGCCTCCACGCCCAGTGCGTTGGCGATCGCGATCCAATCGATCGTAGGGTTCGATAGATCGAACAAGTCGAGCGCCGTGCGTCCGGGCCGCGCTCCGACTTTCAACAGTTCCGCCTCCAGGATCGCGTAACGTCGATTCGCGCAGATCACGGTGGTGACGTTGAGTTGCTCGCGGGCTTGGGTCCACAATGCTTGCAACATGTAGAGCGCCGACCCGTCCCCTTCGATATTGATCACGCGCCGCCCCGGCGCCGCGAGCGCCGCACCCGTCGCCAGCGGTAAACCCTCTCCCACCGACCCGCCGCAGGACTGCAGCCAATCGTGGGGCGCCGCCGCATGCGTGGCCGGGTAGAGCGCGAACCCAAAGCTGATGCTCTCATCCACCACGATGGCATGCTCGGGGATCAGCGCCGCCAGTGTCTGGGCCACTGCGGTTGGGCTGACCGCGCCTCGCGCGATTTCCGGTACCTTTTGTAGGCGTAACGGAGCCGGGGGCGCGCTGAGCTCCTCGGCCAGTGCGCCCAACGCCCCGACGACGTCCTCTTCCGGTCGCGCGAGAACATGTACGAAGGCGTCTTTCGGTTGCAGGAGGCTGGGCTTGTCCGGATACGCGAAGAAGCCGACCGGCGGCTGGCATCCGGCGAGGATGAGGTGCCGAATGCCGGCCAAGGCCGTCACAGCGTCGTCCACGAGGTAGGGCAGGAGGGGAATCGGGTGGCGGCCCCGTCCGCGTTGTATCAAGCGGTTGAATGTTGGTGCGAAGAGCCTGGCCCCGGTTGCGGCGGCAATACTGTGCGCATCGACGAGGCCTTCTTCCTCCAATGCCGCTCCGCCAATCAGCAATGCGGTGGGCTCGCGCAGGCGCAGCACGCGGGCGCATTCGGATACGGAGTCACGGCTGACAGGAGTCGGCGGCGCGACCGGTAGCGCATCACCGGGCACTCCACCATCATTCCATGAGACGTCTGATGGTAGGATCAACGTGCCAATATCGTTGGCGTTACGGACCGCCTGAACCGCTGCCGCGGCATCCGCTCCCACTGTTTCGACGCGCCGGGCAACACGAGTCCAGGCCGAAACAGACCGGGCCCAGCCTTCCGTGTCGGCGACCAATGGAGGGTCGAAGGGTCGATGATAGGTGGCCTGATCACCCACAATGTTGAGCAGCGGAACGCGGGCACGGCGGGCATTGTGGAGGTTGGAAAGGCCGTTCGCGAGCCCGGGCCCGCAATGCAGGAGCGTTGCAGCGGGCCGCCTCGCGATGCGCGCGTAACCATCCGCCGCGCCCGTTGCAACGCCTTCAAAAAGCGTGAGAACACACCTTATGCCGGGGACCCGATCGAGGGCGGCGACAAAATGCATCTCGCTCGTTCCTGGGTTGGCGAGGCATGTGTCCACCCCACTCGCCACGAGCGTGCGCACCAGGCTTTCAGCACCGTTCATGAAAATGCCTCGGAAACGGCAGGGCAAACCAAGGATATGCCTTTCCACGTGGAGGTGCGCGACCCGCGCACCCGATATGCGACGCGCCGAACCCGGAGTATCCTTGGAACGTGCCACACGTCTTCGAACATGCTCCCAGCGGCCGCTCCAAGTGCCGTGGCTGTGGACGCGCCATCGAGCGCGGCGAGTTTCGTTTTGGCGAGCGCGTCCCGAACCTCTTCGCTGAGGGCGAGACCACGCTGTGGTTTCACCCAATCTGCGCCGCCTACAAACGTGCCCAATCGCTACTTGACGCCCTCGGGGTCGTCACCGAAGCCGTTCCGGACCAGGAAAATCTCAGGCGCGCCGCGCTCGCCACCCTCGCGCATCCCCGCGCCGAGCGAATCGACGGCGCCGAGAGGTCGCCCAGCAGCCAAGCCAAGTGCCGCCAGTGCCATGAGCCCATCGAGAAGGGGAGTTGGCGCATCCGCATCGTGTACTACGAGGAAGGTCGCTTCTCCCCGGGCGGTTACGTCCATCTTGGCTGTCGTAAGGAATATTTCGAAACCGATGAGGTCCGCGATGCCATTCTGCAGTTCAGCCGGACGTTGAGCGATGTCGAGCGGGAGGAGTTGACTCGTGCCTTGGCGTAATCACCCGAGCTTGCTGCTTGCCGCGCTGTTGGCGGCGCTACCGGCAGCGGCGCTCGCCGACACTGTGTTGATCACCGGTGCAAACTCCGGCATTGGGCTCGAGTTCGCCAGGGAATATGCCGCCAAGGGCTGGACCGTCATTGCAACTCACCGCCGCTCCACCGCGCCGGAGTCGCTCGCCCAGCTGGCGAAGCAATATCCGCGGGTGCGCATCGAAAAGTTGGATGTGACGGACGTCGACCAGGTGAGCAGGCTCGCCACGAAGCTCGCCGATGTCCCCATAGACGTGTTGATCAACAACGCCGGTGTCTATAACCACCGCGACAAGTGCGTTGCCGACGACGACAAGTGCCCCGGCGACTGGACGGTCGAAAGCTTCGGGAAACTGAAGTACTCGCTGCTGGACAGCATCATGGCTGTCAACATCAAGGGCCCGCTCGTCGTTTCCGAAGGCTTTTACAAGAACGTCAAGTCGAGCGCCCAGAAAAAGATCGTCGCCATCAGCTCGAGCAACGGCACCCTGACCGGGGAAAAGACGCCGCGCGCCGGCGCCATCTTCTATCGCATGAGCAAAGCCGCGCTGAACCGGGAGATGCAGATCGTCGCTGCCTCAACCAAGCAGGACGGCGTCACGGTCATAATGCTCAATCCGGGCCCCACCTTGACCGAGCACCAGCAGTACCTCGAAAAACAACCCGGAATGCTCCAGACCTCCTTCACCGTGGCAAACATGATCAAGACCATCGACAAAGTCACGATCGAGGATACCGGCCGCTTCCTTCGCTACGACGGCGCGACGGAGCCCTGGTAGAGCCAACGCACGGAGCGTTACCCTGGGCTGTGCCGTGGCTCGACGCAATACTTAAGTGAATGCTTGACTTTGATCACGGGCCACGCAAAACTAAAGTCCCTCATTGACTATCACGGTCCCTCCCATGTCCCTCGAGCTCTACCTCCATCCCCTGTCCTCCTACTGCCACAAGGCGCTGATCGCCTTCTACGAGAACGACATTGCCTTCGAGCCGCGGCTGGTGGATCGCTCGAGCTTCGCCGAGTTCAAGAAGTTATACCCATTGGGAAAATTCCCCGTGCTGCGCGATACAGGCCGAAACCAACTCGTGCCCGAGTCGACCATCATCATCGAATATCTGGCGCGCCATTATCCCGGTCCTGTGCGGCTCATTCCCGAGGACGCGGATCTCGCCTGGCAGGTGCGCCTGCGCGACCGGTTCTTTGACAATTATCTGCACACGCCGATGCAGAAATTCGCCGGGGATCGACTGCGGCCGCCGGAGAATCGCGACCCGTATGGTCTAGAGGAAGCCAAGACCGCTTACCGAGCGGCGCTCGACATTCTGGAGACGGATATCAAGGACAAGACGTGGGCCGTGGGCGATCAATTCAGCATGGCGGATTGCGCGGCAGGACCGGCATTGTTTTATGGTAACCGGTTCTATGGACCCTTCCGTGACACTCACCCGAACACCATGGCCTATCTGGATCGCCTGATGGCGCGGCCTTCCTATGCGCGCGCGCTACGCGAAGCAGAACCGTACATGCACCTGCTTCCGAAATGATCCAGCAGACCTCGGGGCTTTCCCTGAACCGAGCCTGAATCAAGCGCTGAACAGAGGCTGAATCGCCCGGATCGAAGCGCTTCGTAGTTGGTCTGACAGCGACGCATTCGACAATGCGTGACGCACCCAGTTGCATCTGGCGACAGCCCCGCTAACATCCTCACGCGACAACCGGCACCAAGGTCCGAGGACCTGTGGATGCTTTGCAACAAGTTGATGAGGAGGGTCGGATGAACAAGTCGCTGGTCGTTGGGCTTGCAGTTGGCGCGATCGCCGTGACGACGGTCGGTGCTTTCGCCGGGTACCGGATGGTTGCGGCGCCGAGGAGTGCGGAAGTCGTCAGCGTGAAGGCGTTGACCAAGAAGAGCAAGACCGCGCGGCAGGAATGCCATGACGAGCAAGTCACGCGCACGAAGCAGCCAAAAGACGAGCATCGGCTGGCCGGAACCGGCATTGGCGCGGTGGTCGGTGGCCTGTTGGGCAACCGCGTAGGGGGAGGGAGTGGGAAAGTACTCGCCACTGTCGCGGGTGCCGCGGCCGGCGGATTTGCCGGCAACAAGATCGAAGAGAAGATGCAGCAAGGTAACACCTACACGACGACCGAGCAGCACTGCGACACGGTGTATGACACGCACGAGGCTCCCGCTGGTTATGACGTCGTCTACGTGCTCGACGGCAAGCGCGAGCACGTGCACATGGATCACGACCCCGGTCGCGAGATTCCGGTCAAAGATGGCCACATCGTTGTCGATTCCGACAGCAATCGGTCCGGCTCGAACTAACCTGGCAGAGCCACTATGAACAGCAGACTCTCTCATTCGCTCGTCTGCGCCCTCGTCGGCGCCGCGGGAATGCTTGCGACGCAAGCGCCTGCTCTCGCGGGCGACGTCAATGTTTCATTGAACGTCGCGGCCCCCGGCCTCTACGGCCAACTCACGATCGGGGGAGAGATTCCGGTGCCCCCGACGCCCGAGCTCATCCTACCCAGGCCCGTGGTGGCGATTCCGGTGGTGGTAGCTCCTGGCGCCCCACCGCCCCCGGCGTTGTACCTGCACGTCCCTCCGGGTCACGAACGGCATTGGGCGAAGCATTGCCACGAATACGACGCCTGCGGCCGGCCCGTGTATTTCGTGTCGGATCGTTGGTATAACGAGGTGTACACGCCCCGCTACCACGCGCACGAAGGTGAGCGCGACCACGAGGATTGGCGGCGCGACGAGCACTATCGGCACGAGGAGCACGAGCGCGAAGCTCGCCGCTATGAAGAGGCTGAGCACGGACACGACCGTGAGTACCACGATCACGATCACGATCACGACCGCGACTGGCACGAGCACCGCGACCATGATCAAGACCACGGCGAGCGCGATCACAACCGATAAGGATCGCCCGCCGTTCCCGTCTATAGTTCCGGATCGAGTGGCAACAGCGAGAGCAATTTCATCTCGAGGCGCTGTCGCCGACTGCGAGCCGGCTCGGTCCGATAAGTAAGAAGTTCGCCTTTTTCCCTCGTCCGCCAGAGGAGTTGGGGCTGGGAGTGGTGCGGCGGATCGTCCAAAGCGACCTCGTAGGCGTTATCAAGGCTGGCCAGCTCCTTGAACCGCGCGCTGATCGTATCGGCCAGCTGATCGCTCTCGATGATCAGGCCCATCTCGGTGTTCAAGCGCACCGAGCGTTGGTCCAGGTTCATGGAGCCGACGAATACGGCGGCTCGATCGAACACAAACAGCTTCGCGTGCAAGGCGTAGGTGCCGAACCTGGCGATCTGCTTCGACTCGCCGCTGCCGCGAGTGTTGCCCAGATCTGACCGGATCTCGTAGAGCTTAACGCCATCCTGCAGAAGAGTCGGGCGATAGCGCGCATACCCCGCCTGCGCGAGCAGATCGGGGGCCGCCGTCAGTGAGTTGGTCAAGATACGTACCTGGACGTTGCGCTCGATCTGCTTCGTAAGAAGACCTACCTCGCCAGGGGTCGGCACGAAGTAGGGTGTTACGATCAGCAGTTGCGAGCGGGTTGCCGCGATCCTGTCCGCCATCGGCGGATACATCAACTGTCCCAAGCGCTCTCCCTTGCGCACTTTCTTCTTCTCCGGACTGTCGTAGATCACCGTCGCTCGGGTCCAGAGCAGCGCGCCGTCCTCGGCAAGGATCGTATGCAACGGCTCACCGCTGCGCAGTCGCTGATCGAAAGCCGTCGCGTAGGTCTCGAGCAGAGGATGCGGCGCGCTGAGCTCCTGGGTATAGCGCGCAAGCGTCGTTGCATCGATTTTGTGGAGCAAGAGCCGCTGCGAGCTGACCACGGCCGGACTATTCCAGTATTCTGCGAACTCCGCTTCCAGGCGCGCGACGACTGGGCCCACCGCCACGATATCGTCGTCGCCGAACTGTGATTCCGGATCGACCTGGAAATACTGATCCCCGATATTGCGACCCCCGGTGAGCGCCACCGCATCGTCCACCACCATGAGCTTGTTGTGCATCCGGTAATCGAGCCTGGATTTATGAAACAGGAAATCCAGTGCGCGCAATACCCGGTTATGACCCCGATAGGAGAATGGATTGAACATGCGCACTTCGATCGAGGGGTGCGCCGTGAGCAACAGCAGCTTCTCATCTCCGGGCACAGTCTCGCCGTCATCGGCGATGATCCTGACATGAACGCCGCGATCCGCGGCACGCAGCAGGGCCTGTTCCAAACGCTTGCCGGAGTCATCGGAGCGGAAAATGTAGTATTGCAGATCGAGGCTGTATTGCGCCTTGTCGATCAATTCGAGGCGCACCAGGAGCCCGTCGATTCCCGCGTTCACGAGATGGAACCCCGAGGTCCCGGGATGCTGCGCGATACGCGCCTGGAAACTTTTGCCGAGCGCGCTCTCCTTTACGACCGGCTGGTACGGCGGCTCACCGGCGACAGGGCGCAAGGCCCCAAGTGAGACGCAGCCGGTGGCGCACAGTACAGCGCAAGCGAGCAATACCCAACGGCACGTACGCAAGTGACAGCTCATGAGGAACGCGGTCCGAAACACTCGGGCGGGCTGAGCATATTCCGTGCCGCGATTGCCGGGACCAACTCGGCTTGCGCCACCACCGGACCAACTTCGGCGCGCGCTTACGGCGAGCTGACTGACGCGGCGACTCTCGGGGCGGGAACTCCCCGACAGACCCTCGTGACGGCTCCACAATTGAGGTAGGCTCCGGCCGGCGGGTCTGCCGCGGATTGGCGCTTGCTATGTTTTGAAGATCATGGCCACCGAAGACGTCAAACGTTTTCAAGACAACCTGCGCGACGAGCTCGACGGAGCGACCCTCTACACCGCGATCGCCGCGGCCGAGCGCGATCCGCTTCGCAAGGATCTATTCCTGCAATTGGCCCAGGCCGAGGCCAAGCATGCGGGCCTCTGGCGGGCAAAGCTGGCCGCGGCGGGTGTAAAGGAGACCCCCTATGTACCCAGTTTGCGCACGCGCCTGCTGGCAAAGCTGGCCCACCGGTTTGGTCCCGGTTTCGTGATGCCCACCATCGCGGCAGCGGAATTCTCCGATCGCAACAAGTACGCGAGCCAGACGGATGCCCAGTCGATTTCCGCGGAGGAGCGGGGCCACGCGGCGGTCGTGCAGGAGCTGGCGAAGCGCGGTAGCAGCGGCCCCGCCACGGGAGCTGACATCGCGCGCAGCGAGCCCTGGCACCGAGGCGCTTCGGGCAACAACTTGCGCGCGGCAGTGCTCGGCGCCAATGACGGTCTGGTCTCCAACTTCTGCCTGATCATGGGAGTCGCGGGAGCCGGTACGGCCAACAAGGCCATTCTGCTCACTGGACTTGCCGGCCTGATCGCGGGCGCCTGCTCCATGGCCCTCGGCGAGTGGCTCTCGGTCACCAACGCGCGTGAGCTGGCTGCCACTCAGATCGCCAAGGAGGCGGAGGAGATCGAGCAGACACCCCAGGCGGAGGAGCACGAGCTCGCCCTGATCTACCAGGCGAAGGGTCTGCCCAAGGCGGACGCGCGACGCGTCGCCGCGGAGCTCATGCGGGACAAGAGCGCCGCCCTGGATACTCTGGCACGTGAGGAGTTGGGTATCGACCCCACCGAGCTGGGAGGCAATCCCTGGAGCGCCGCCGGCACTTCGTTTTTCTTGTTTTCCTTGGGCGCAATCTTCCCGGTCGCGCCTTTCCTCTGGTTGCACGGCATGCCTGCCATTACCGTCAGTGTTGGCGCAAGCGCGCTCGCCTTGGCCGCCATCGGCCTGTTGACTTCGCTGTTCAACGGCCGCGCGCCTTGGTTCTCGGCGGCTCGTCAGGCAGTCTTCGGCTGTGCAGCGGCGGCGGTGACCTATGGCATAGGAACCCTGCTCGGCGTGTCGCTTTCCTGAAAGCAGGCCATCGCAGCTCAACGTGGTCGGGTCAGGCGCTGGCGACGTCCTGCAATTCAACCCACGTCGGCGCGTGATCGCTGGCCTTTTCCCAACCTCGTACATTACGGTCTACACCTGCTTTCACCAAGCGCTTCGCGAGCGTCGGGTTGAGTAGCAGATGGTCGATGCGCAATCCCGCATCCCGTTCGTAGGCATTCCGGAAGTAGTCCCAGAACGTGTAGATCGTCGCGTCGGGGTGCATTACGCGAACTGCATCCGTCCACCCCTGCGCGGTGAGGCGCGCGAACGCTTCACGCGTCTCAACTCGGAACAATGCATCATTCACCCATCGCTCCGGCTTGTAGACGTCCCGCTCAGTCGGAATAACGTTGTAGTCGCCCGCCAGAATGACGGGAGAGTCACTCGAGGCATGCGCGGCTGCGTGCACCGTCAGGCGCTCGAGCCATCGCAGCTTGTAATCGAACTTCGGGCCCGGCGCTGGATTGCCATTGGGCAAGTACAGGCAGCCAACAGTCAATCCATGCGTGGAGGCTTCGATATACCGGCTGTGCAGGTCCTCGGGATCGCCCGGCAGCGCGCGCGTCACTTCGACAGGATCGCTGCCGCGGGACAGAATGGCTACGCCGTTGTAGCTCTTCTGCCCATGCCAGATCACGCCGTATCCGGCATCCCGGATGGGCTGTTCGGGAAACTTCTCCTGTGGGGCCTTGAGCTCCTGCAAGCACACCACGTCCGGCGTGGTCTCAGCGAGCCAGCGCAGCAGATGGGGCAGGCGGACGTTGATGCTGTTGACGTTGAAGGTCGCGATTCTCATGTTCAGACAAGTGACGTCGATAGAGCCGGAATTCAACCGGGCTGATAGCCGGCAACGCCAGTTTGCCACAGCAGAAACGCGTACGTATCCGCAGCCTCCTGGTCTTGTTGCGCACGGGTCGAGCCGATGCCATGGCCCGCATCGTAGTCCACCCGTAACAGCACGGGCTTGCCTGACGTGCTGGCCGCCTGCAGTCTTGCAGTCATTTTCGCGACATGGAAGGGCGCGACGCGCGGGTCGGTAACGCCTGTGGTGAGCAGGACCGCGGGATAGCGCACTCCATCCCGAACGGCTTGGTAACTATCGATACTCTTCAGCGCGCGATAGCCTGACTCTTGCGAAATGGCTCCCCATTCCGGCTCTTCGCCATAGCCGTTCTGCTCTGCGACGTAGCGCAACGGATTCGACCAACCGACGCCATCGACCACGGCGGCAAACAATTCGGGCCGCTCTGTCATGGCGCGCCCGACCGTAATGCCGCCGGCGGAGCGGCCGCCGATCGCCAGCCGGGCAGGGGCAGTATACTTCTTCGCGCACAGCTCCTCGCAAACCGCTATCAGGTCACGCCACGTGTTGGGTTTGTTGGCCAACTGGCCGGCCTTGTGCCACTCCCGACCGTACTCCCCACCGCCGCGCACGTTGGCGTAGCCGACAATGAACCCGGCATCGATCAACGCCAGGGTGCGCCCCGCGAACGCCGGAGTATAGGCGGGCACCCCATAGGACCCGTAAGCGCTGATCCAGGCGGGCGTAGTGCCGTCGAGCTTCAGGCCTTTCTTGTAGATGAGCGAGTACGGTATTTTCTTGCCGTCCTTTGCGGTCGCAAAAGAGCGCACGGTCTCGTAGCTGCTGACATCGATCGGCGGCTTCGGCGTGAGTCCTGTTGGGTTGAGATGACCCAGCGTATCCGTCGCCCAGATGTCAGAGGGCGTAAGCCAACCCTGCAAGGCAAACAAGGCTCCCTCCTGGGTGCGCTCGGTTTCCAGCGCCGAAATGGTGCCGTCGAACGGCAACGTGATCTCTTCCACGCGGCCGTTGTGCCGCATGATCTGCAGCCGGCTGATGCCGCCGTCCATGAGCTGCAGGTAAAGTCCTTCCTTCGCGAGTCCGATACCCTCGATCACGCGGGAGCTCTGGGGAACGGCTTCTCGAGCCTCGGTCAGAGAAGGAGCGGCAACCGACGTCCTTAGGACGCGGCCACGTGGTGAGCCCTTGTTGGCCAACAGGTAGATGTCCTGCCCGTCGATCGCAACATCCGTGACTTCATCGCCGAAGTCCGCGATGGGCACCCAGTGCGCATTACCGGAGAGCACGTCGGCAAGCGGCGCGATCAGCACGCGCATCTCACGCCGCACGTCCGAGAGGGTCAACAGAACATGCCGCGCGCCGGAGAATGTATGGACATGCGGCATCTGAATGCGATCGTAGGCCACGCTCGCCGTCAACCCGCGTTTCATGATGACCGGATCGGAGCTTGGATCGGTACCGAGCTCATGGAAACGCGCCACGCTGTCCAGATATCGCTCGGGAGTGCCGAGCACGCCAGTGAGCTGGTTGTAAAAGAACCCCGTGCCATCATCGAGCCACTCCGGGTGAGCAGCCTCGGTGTTTGGAATCGTGTCGGGCAGGTCACGGCCGTCCGCTACGCGCATGACATGCAGCACCGAATCCTCGCTACCGTCCTTCGACAGGCCGTAAACGAGATGTGCCCCCTCCGCGGAGGCGTTCCACCAATCGAGCGAGAAATGGCCGGTGCCGGCGGCGCTCAGCTTCGTCGGGTCGATCAGGACCCGGGTATTGCCGTTCTCACGCACGAACAGCTTGTAGTTGTCAGCATCCGCCGGCCGCTGCTCGTAAAACAGTTTGCGACCCGCGCGCTGCACGGCTCGCGTCGCCGCGGCATCGCCGGACAATTGCTGAATGCGCTTCAGCAATGCCTCTCGACCCGGAATGCGGTTCAGCACCGCGCGGGTGTGGTCGTTCTGTCCCTTCAGAAAAGGCAGCCAGTCGGGATCCTTGTCGTTCTCCATCCATCGATAGGGATCCTGCAGCGTCTC
The DNA here is from genome assembly GCA_964400085.1 of uncultured Steroidobacteraceae bacterium. Lineage (GTDB taxonomy): Bacteria > Pseudomonadota > Gammaproteobacteria > Steroidobacterales > Steroidobacteraceae > 13-2-20CM-66-19. Next base: position 52,996 of record CAYNTW010000002.1, read on the forward strand.
GCCGAAGTAGGTGTCCTTCACGATCTGCACGCGCGCGATGGGCGCGGGGGGAATGGTTGTCATCATTGATTTGTGCGTGGGAGTGGACGGGGCTCGGCGGGAAAGGAGCGCAATACCTGTGCCGACGAGCAGCTCGCGACGATTCATGGATCTGGGCATAGTCCGCGCCTTCTAGCGAGGCAGAAACTCGAGCACTGCGGCGACGATGGCTTCGGGCGCATCCTCCTGCAGGAGGTGTCCCGCTTCCGGAATCGGGCGCAGCAGCGCGCCTGGGATGCGGGACGCCAGCTCGCGACCGCGCTCCAACGGAATCCAACGATCCTGCTCGCCCCAAAGAATCTCCACGGGGCAGCGCACCTCGCCGTAACGCCTCTCGATCTCATCGGTGTAGCGTTGATCCATTTGCGCGATCTGGCGGTAGAAAGCCGCCTGCCCGCGCTCACCGATCCACGGATCGATGTAGCGTTGCAGGTCCTGGCTCGAAAGGGGCCGAAACACCGCGCCACCGATGTACACGGAAACAATGGCGGCATGGATGTAGGCGGGCAGGCCAGTGAAGGCGGCCTCGTGTTCGCGGACATGGCGGACGAATGGCGATCCCCAGGGCGCCAACGCGACCGGGTCAATCAACATCAGCGACCGGTAATCGCAACCTCCCAGCAAATGGGCGCGCAGTGCCGTGCAGCCGCCAAAGTCGTGAGCGACGACGTCGGGTCGCGTTACGCCCCAGTGTCCGAGCAGCGCTTGCAGCAATCGATTCTGCACGCCAAGCGAGACATCCTGCCCGGAGCGCATTTCGGATTGGCCATACCCGAGCAGATCGAAATAGAAAATCGTACGCCGCGCGGCCAGATGCGGGGCGATCCTACGCCACACGATCGAGGAGAACGGGGTCCCATGAACCAGGACCAGCGGATCGCCTGCACCGATCACTCCATAGCGAACCTGCTGGCCTTCGAAGTCGAACGTTTCCGCAAGCACCCAGGAGTTGTTATGGCTCATTGTTGTATCCGATACTGACGACGACCGCGGGCTCGACCGTGACTTCCTCGCAGTTTTCACCCGCCCCTCCTCGGTCCACCACCAGGAATCGCGAGGTCCGTCCGATCGCGAGCAGGGCGTGGTGCCAGGTGTTACGTCGGTAGCTCACGCCTTGATCGCCCGCGGCGCGGAAAGCTCGTAGTCGCGTGGGCCACGGGCCGGCGCCGTCCTTTGCTACGATGACCAGGAAAGGTGTTGCATCCAGTGGATAGAACGCCTGGCTGGAAAGCGGGTGCCGCTCGAGGACCCTGACCGTGAAGGGCAGTGGCCTCGGCTCCGCCTTGAAAATACTGATCACCGGCCGACCGGATACATCGACCGGGGCGAGGTCATCGTACCGCTCGCAGGTCCCCTCGTTGATCAGGCGCGGCGCCCGACCCGCAACTTCGATGACATCGCCAAAAGGTGCGAACGCTGCGGCGCTCAGCGGCTCGGCCTCGAGAAGCATCGCGTGTGGCATGCCCGGCTCACCCGGCTCCGGGCAGCCCGAACAACCTGACCCGACTCAACCCCCCATCGGGATGGATGTTGATCCTCGCATGGGAGATCGGCCCCAGCTCGTGTAGCTCGGACTGAAAGCGGTGCTCATTATCGGCCTGCAGAGGTTGGGGCTCGAGAAGCGGTGACCAGTAGAGGGATTGGCTGACGGCGTGCCCATCTTCGTCACCGCTCAGCAGGGCGCCTTGAATAGAGACCTGGTGCGGGAAGTTGCCTTTGTAATGCGCGGTGTCGATATCGACATGACGGATCCGGCCCGGTGAGCCGAGTCGCACAATCACCCAATCATTGCCCGGCTCGCGCCGCCTGCGGGTCTCCCATCCGTCCGCCATGCTCGTGCCGCGGCCCGGCAACAGTAGGTTGTGCATCGAGCCATAGTGCTCATCACTGCAGGCGATCGCGCGGCCGCCGTGCAAGGCCGCCGCCAGATCCACCGGTCCGCTCTTCGCAGCATGCGCCCAATCGTACTGCACCAGGCCAAAAGCGCGGAAACGAGCCACTCCACCGTCCGGGAAGATGTTGAGTTTGAGGTGAGTCCAGACTTCGCTCGACTGCACTGAAAAGAGGTTCTGCTGGTTGCCGAGCACCGGGGATTGCGGCAGCAAGACGCTCCACCGCGTGCTCGTGTCGGGGTTACCGCTGATGCGGCACGCTTGCACCGAGGCCAAGGGCGGATAGTTGCCCGTGAAATGGCGCGTATCGATTTCCAATGCGGCCAGAATGCTGGGAGCGCCGAGCTTCACGATGCAGTAGTCATGCCCCTGATCGCGTCGCCGCCTGGATTCCCAGCCATCCATCCACTTGCCGTGTGCATCGTAGAGGCCCGCCCGCCATTCGGGCTCGGTGGGCTGCAACATCCGCTCCTTGGCCGCGAAAAACTCGTCCGTGGCGAACAGAGCGACCGCGCCGAGGCGTGGATCGGCGACGTTCGTATAGCGCCTCAACAGATCGGAACGAAGGAGATCAGCCATGGTCGGTAACACCGGATGCGCCCTGGTAGGGATGGGTCTCGATCCAATGCCGCGCGATGTCCACGCGGCGACAGATCCACACGTGCGGATGGCCCTGGATGTAGTCGAGAAAGCGTTGCAGGGCGTCGATGCGCGCCGGCCGACCAACAATACGGCAATGCAATCCGACCGAGAGCATTTTTGGAGCATTCAAGCCATTCGGATCGCCCTCGCGATACAGTGAGTCGAAGGCTGCTTTGAGATAGTCGAAGAACTGCGTCCCCGAGTTGAACCCTTGGGCCGCCACGAAGCGCATGTCGTTCGTGTCCAGAGTGTAAGGAACGACCAGGTGGGGAACCTCGCGCGGCTCACCTTCGCTGCAAAGGGACACTTCGGTCCAGTACGGCAGATCGTCCGCATAGGAATCCGAGTCGTAGAGCAAGCCGCCGTGCTCCACGACGAGGCGGCGCGTGTTGGGGCTGTCGCGCCCCGTATACCAACCGAGCGGCGGTGTTCCGAACGTGTCACGCAGCAGCGCGATCGCCTTCGCCATGTCCGCCCGCTCGGCGGCCTCATCAATGAACTGGTAGCTGATCCAGCGCAAGCCGTGACAGGCGATCTCGTGTCCCAACTCCTTGAGCGCGGAGGCGACTTCTGGGTTGCGCCGTATTGCGGTGGCGACCGCGAAGATCGTCAGCGGCAACCGCCGTCGCTCGAAGGCGCGCAGCACGCGCCATACGCCCGCGCGGGAGCCATATTCGTAAAGCGACTCCATGCTCATGTGACGCATGGGAAAGGCCTGCGCGTTGAGGATTTCTGACAGAAACGTCTCGGAGGCAGGATCGCCGTCCAGCACGCAGTTCTCGGCGCCTTCCTCGTAGTTCAGTACGAATTGGACGGCGATCCGAGCGCCATTCGGCCATTGCGGGTGCGGTGGATGCCGTCCATAGCCCACCAGGTCCCGCGGATATTCTGGACTACCAGGCGCCATAGGCTGGAAACGATACGCGGTTCCAGCTTGGCCTGGCAACGGCTTCGTCTCGTCACGCCCGCCGGCGCGTCAACCGAGGGCAGCCAACACGGGCTTGATCAACGAGGACGCACCAATTCGGAACGTCGCGGCGGTCGCGCTGCCTGCCCCAAAGCGCCTCTCATATAACTCGAGATAGCTTTGGGCGTCCGCGATCGTCCCGATTCCTCCCGACGCTTTGAACCCAACGACGCGCCCCCGATTCCTCGCGGCCTCGATAACCCCCAGGACCGCTTCAGCCGCGGCGAGCGTGGCGCCGGGTTGTGTCTTGCCGGTTGATGTCTTCAGGAAGTGAGCCCCACCTTCAATCGCGAGCTGGGAGGCGTGTCGGATGCACTCGGCCGAGCCCAGTTGCCCTGTTTCCAGAATGACTTTGAGTACCGTCTTCGGTCCACAGGCTTCCCGGCACGCGCGTACGAGCGAAATGCCGGCAGCATCGTCGCCTGCAAGCACGGCATGATAGGGAAACACGACATCGATCTCATCCGCACCGGCAGTCACCGCCGCGACGGTTTCAGCCGCCGCCGCTTTCACATCGCTTGCGCCCTCAGGGAAGTTGGCAACCACGGCAACCGGCACCCCAGTGCCTTTCAGACTATTCCGCGCCACCGAAGTGAAGCGCGCCCACGTACATAGCGCGGCCACACGCCCCGCCGGCGTAGACGCCAAAGCCGCCAGCGTCTTGATCGACTCCTCGGTGTCGTTTGGATTCAGACTCGTCAGGTCTATGAGACCAAGGATTCGCCGCGCCAGAGTGGAGTCGTTTCTCATGAAGGAATCGCCCGGTGCGCACTGCCGTTGCCTACGCCGGTTATCCACGACCGATAGCCCCTCGTCAATGGCCGCCGCGGGAACGCCAGCTCCGCCTCCACGGGATCCGCCCGCACCGACGCTTCTACGGAGCAGGGCACAAAAGATGCGGCACCGAGCGAAAGTGGAAGGAGATCCAGGCATGCACATACCACCCTCCGACGAGAGCTTTGCCGCCCTCGGCCGGCGCGACATGTTGAAATCCGCCGGCGCGCTGTTGGCTGCCTCCGGCGCGGGGCTTGCGGCGGTCAGCCAAGCCGCGCAAACGAGTGCCGCAAGTCCATCGCGGTCTGCCAGCCCACCATCGTCGACGAGCTCGTCCGCTACCGCCACGCCGGGCGATTCCTCCGTCAGGCAAAACGGAGCGCTCCGCAAGGGCATGCTGGCGTTCATGTTGGCACACGAGCAATTCACCATCCCCGAGTTGTTACGCCTGGGAAGCTCCGCGGAGCACGCGGGTTTCGACCTCCTGGCCACCAGCGATCACTTTCAGCCCTGGCAAGCGAACGAGCGACACGCCGGGGAGGCCTGGGTGACGTTGGCCGCTCTCGGCCAGAAGACCCAGCGCGCCTGGATGGGCCCGACGGTCACCTGCCCAACACTGCGCTACAACCCGGCGGTGGTGGCCGAAACGTTCGCCTCGCTGAGTCAGCTCTACCCCGGGAGGATTTTTCTCGGCCTCGGCTCCGGCGAGGCCTTGAACGAACAGGCGGCCACGGGCGCCTGGCCGGCGTGGCGCGAGCGGTGGGATCGTCTCATCGAGGCCGTCACCATCATTCGGCAGCTCTGGACGGGTAATCCACTGCAACACAAAGGCGCCCACTATACGGTGAATGCGCGTCTTTACGACCCTGCCGCGCGGCCGATTCCAATCCTTCTGGCCGCCAACGGCCCCAAGGCAATGGGGCTTGCAGGTCAACACGGCGATGGGCTCATCACCGATCCGCAGACCTGGAAAGAGCACAAGAGCGAATGGGAGAAGGGCGCGCGCGCGGCGGGCAAGAACATATCCGACATGCCCGTCCTGGTGGAGGCATTCGTGACGGTCGGCGACAAGAGTGAGGCTGAGACCGCAGCGAAGCTCTGGAATTTCATACCGAAGGCCTTCAAGGGATACCACAACATTCCGGATCCCGTCGAAATCGAGCGCCAGGCCCAGGCGGATTTGCCGCTACCGAAGGTTTACGGCGAGTGGACGGTCAGCACCGATCCGCAAGAGCACATCAAGACCATTCAAAAGCTGTTTGACAGTGGCGCCACTATAGTCAACATCCATTCCGGGCAACCCGACCAGCAGAAAGTGATCGAGTTCTATGGCAAGGAGGTGCTGCCGAAATTGCGGCAAACGACCCATCACTAGGCTGCCGCACGTCACTCGTGCCTGTTTGAGTTTGATACAGCGTCGTACGCCGCACGAGCGGCCTCCCGACACTGCTGGCCATCTGGCGTAGATCGGACTCGGTCATTTCCTGTCCGTTCACGCCCCCGGCGGCGCGCGTGATGGATTCGTTCATCAACGTGCCGCCCAGATCGTTTGCGCCGGCAACCAGGCAGCAGGGCGCTCCCGAGCGTCCCATTTTCACCCATGAAGTCTGTATGTTGGGGATTTTCGGGCTCAGGACCAGGCGCGCAACCGAGTGCATGAGCACGGCCTCACGAAAGGTGGGGCCCGGTCGCGCGACTCCTCGGCGCCACAAGGGCGCCTCCATGTGCACGAACGGCAGGGGCACGAATTCGGTAAAACCTCCGGTTTCCTCCTGCAACGCGCGGATGCGCAACAGATGTCGCGCCCAGTGGACCGGTTGCTCCACGTGCCCAAACATGATGGTTGCCGTACTGCGCAGGCCGACCGCATGGGCCGCCCGCATGACGCCGAGCCACTCGGCCGTAGTCAGTTTGTCCGGGCAGATGATGGCCCGGATCTCGTCATCGAGAATCTCCGCCGCTGTGCCAGGGAGGGTTGCGAGACCCGCGCTCCCGAGCCGTCGCAGATAAGCCTCGAGAGACATCCTCAATGTGCGAGCGCCGTGTGTGATCTCCAGCGGCGAGAACGCATGCACGTGCATTTCGGGCACCGCCCCTTTCACCGCGGCAACGATATTCAAATACGTGTCGCCGGTGAAGCTCGGATGAATCCCTCCTTGCAGGCAGACCTCTGTTGCTCCGCGCGCCCATGCTTCCGCCGAGCGCCGAGCGATCTCCTCGAGGTCCAACAGGTACGCGGCGCCCCGAAACGCCTTGCTGCCGCCTTTCGAGAAGGCGCAGAAGCCACATTTGTAGAGACAGATGTTGGTGTAGTTGATGTTGCGGTTCACTACGAAGGTGACTTCCGGACCGACGACTTCCGCCCGCAGGCGATCGGCGGCTCGAGTCACTTCACGAAATTCCGCGCCCTCCGCCCCAAAGAGCTTGACGATCTCAGCCTCGCTCAGCGCCTCACCTCGTCGCGCACGGTCGAGCACGCGCGAGATCGGCTTGCTTACGAGGCGACCTGCGGATGACTGCGGGAGATGCGGCCGCTCATTGCGCCCACCCGCCGCCTCGGAATCGCCAAGCGCGAAGGCCTCTGGCGCCGCACCTCCAGCCCCAGCCACCCATCTGTCGCCGCGCGCACGGCCAACACTATCCGCCTGCTGAAGCACGCTCCGCTGTAGCCCCGGGCTAATCCAACGCCGCCAACCGACAACATAGGGCGCCGTCACCGCAAGCCGTTCGGCCAACTCCCGACCGGCTATTTCGGTCTGCGCCTTCAGCCGCGCCAATTGCGGCCAGGGCGCCTCCGGATTCACGTGGTCGGGCGTGACCGGCGACACTCCGCCCCAGTCGTTGATCCCTGCCCGGATCAGCGCGCTGAGCGCACCGGCCCGCAAGTTAGGCGGCGCCTGGATGGACATCGCGGGCCCAAGAATGAGGCGTGCCACTGCGATCGTCCACTGATGCTCCGCAAGCGAGGCTTCAGGAGCGCGCGCCATCCGCGTATCAGGCTTGGCACGGAAGTTCTGGATGATCACTTCCTGAATGTGTCCGTACCGCCGGTGCAGATCACGAATCGCGAGAAGCGCCTCCACGCGTTCGCGCCGCGTTTCACCGATGCCGATCAGGAGGCCCGTCGTCGTCGGCACCGCCGCTTCACCGGCCGCCCGTAGAGTCGCCAGGCGCACGGCCGGGATCTTGTCCGGCGACCCCCAGTGTGGGCCACCCCTGGCGGACAGCCTATCTGAGGCGGTCTCGAGCATGATACCCATGGACACGGCCACAGGCCGTAGCATCCGGATCTCTTCGCTCGTCATCACGCCCGGGTTGAGATGCGGCAGCAGACCGGTCTGGGTGTGTATCTGCCTGGCGATGTCTCTCAGGTACTCGAGTGTCGTGCCGTAACCCAGCCGCTCCAACGCCTCGCGCGCCGCGCGATAACGCAACTCCGGTTTGTCACCGAGCGTCAACAACGCCTCCTTGCAGCCGGATGCCGCGCCCGCGCGGGCGATCTCGAGCACCTGCTCGAGAGACAGGTACGATTGCGGCACACCTCGGGGCGTTTTTGCGAAGGTGCAGTAATGGCAGACGTCCCGACACAATTGTGTGAGCGGAATGAATACTTTGCGCGAGTAGGTCACGGTGCTGCCGTGACCCTCGAGGGTCCACTCTTCCGCGGTTTCGAGTAGCGCATCGAGTGGCTGCTGCAGCAGCTCCAGCGCATCCGGCGGTGATGCCAACTCCTGTTCCTCACTCATGCGCGTGATTCCTCCGACTCGTATGCCAACCAGCGGCGATAGTCGCCGATCTCATCGAGGTCGAACGCCAATCCGGGCCGTCGCAAGATGGCAGGCACGAGAGCGCTGCGGGTTGCGTTTGCGACATGAGCGCGCAGGCTTCCTGGGCCAAAAGCGAAGTCGAGCTGCGTCGGCAGCCGTACACAAAGTGCATTCGTGCCTTCTCCCTTCTCATCGGGAGCCAAAGCCAGCCCGCTGCGTTCGACGGCTCGGACGAGAGCGCTCACGTCGGTAGAGCGAAGCAACGGCAAGTCGGCATGGATGATGACGAGCCGATCAGCTCCCTCGCGTGCCGCTTGCGCCGCGGCCTGCGTCAGCGCGCCATTGAGCCCCAGTCCGCGATCAGACATGACGGACACGTCGAGAGGCAAATCCCACGCTTCCGGGCTGACCACGGCTACACGATCGACTTCTTCCGTCGCTCGTAATGTGCTGACCACATGATGCAACATCCGAGCGACCAGCGAGCGACGGTCCGCGTGCGGCAGCACGGTCGCGAGTCGTGTCTTGCACAACGTGCGGCTGTTCACCGCGGTAAGAGACCAACAGGTCATAACGCTAACCTGGCCGCCGCTTTCGCGGGCGCGAGCCGATCGGCGAATTCCAACACCTGGCTCGCCAGCCGCTCTCGATCCTCGACCGTTCTCATCAACGTGTCGCACACCTCGACCGGTATGTTGAAACCTTCACCCAGATCGCGATCGCGACTATCGAGCACAAAGCCATCGAGCAGCGCGCCGTAATGCCGCGCGATCGTGAGCGGAGAAGGCTGCAAACGCAGTTCCTGCATGATCTTGGCCGTCGGGCCTTTTACGGCCGCGCCCCCAATCAGCGGTGTCACGGCGATCACAGGAGCGCGTGACGAGGTTACGGCCTCGCGCAGCCCAGGAACCGCCAGGAGGGGATCGATGCTCAGGTAAGGGTTCGAGGGCGCGATGATCACGGCGCGCAAACCGGTTTCCTGCAACGCGCTCACGGCAGCTTCAACCGGTCGCGCGGCCGCTGCCCCCGAAAAATGGATATCGGTGACCTCTGGAGCGCATTTCTCGCGCACGAAGTAATGTTGGAATGACATTTCGCCGGCGCGCGTCCTCACCATGGTTCGCACCGGGGCATCGCTCATGGGCAGGATGCGCGCGGCGACCTTGAGCCGCTCCGCGAAGACAGCGGTGATCTGCGACAGCGGCATGCCGGCTGCGAGCCTTCGCGTGCGCTCCACGTGAACGGCGAGATCGGCGTCCCCGAGCCGAAACCAGGTCTCTCCTCCGAGCCTGTCCAGGGCGGTCATGAAACTCCAGGTCTCGTTTTGCAAGCCCCAGCCGAGCTCCCGATGGGCGATTCCCGCCAGGGTGTAGAGCACCGTGTCCAGGTCGGGACTGATAGAAAAGCCGAGGTGCTGGAAGTCATCGCCTGTGTTGACAATGGCCGACAGGGAATCCGGTGGGAGCACACGATAGAGCCCCAGCGCGAGCTTGGCGCCCCCGACGCCTCCACACAGGACCACGACGGAGGAATCGCTCATCGGAAGAGATCGTTCTCGAGCGGACGAATGAGATCGCACGCTGGCCGGGCGGGCGCCCGCGGATCGAGTCCCTGAACCAGCGCGATTGGTGTCCCTTCGTCAGCTTCGCCTTGCACCAGGGCTGCCGCGGCGGCAACGGCGTCGGCGAATGCAACATCCGTGGTCTCGAGCTTGCGCCCGAATAGATCCGGGCGGCCGCGCAGATCGATCACCGCCGGCACTCCGGCCGCGCCCAATGCGACATTCGTTACTCCTGTACGCCACGCTCTTCCGAAGCTGTCGGAGACAATGACCCCGACATCGAGGTGATAGCGCCGGTGTAGCTCGGCACGGAGCCGTTCAGCCGAGGCATCCGGGTCGACAGGTAGAAGCAAGACCCGCTCCTCGCCTGGGCCCGCGGGCACGTTGGATCGATCCACGCCGGCATTGGCGACAACGTAGCCGAGGCGATGCCGGACAATCAGCACTCCGGGCACGGCCCGCATCACTTCGGTCGATTCGCGGAGCACGACCTCGATGATCCGTGGATCCTTGCCTGTCACACGGGCCAGTTCCCTCGCGCGCTCGGATACCCTGACCTGCTGAAGGTCGACTTCGCGACCTTCGGCCTTGGAGACGATTTTCTGTGCTACGACCAACACGTCCGAGCTCGTCGGTGACAGATCCGCGGCTCTCAAGGCGGACGCGACGATGGAGGGAAGATCTGAGTTGGGACCGATTGTGCCGATGCCGGGCAGGGCTGTGATCGAGATCCGCCGCATGTAACCTAATCGTTTTCGCTCGGGCTTGGTTCCCCAAAAGCGCGCCGCAAGGCCGGCGGTTGCGGTAAGGTAGGGTGTCGTGCCGTAGGAGCAGCGCCTATGAGATACCTGATCGGTGTGTGTCTGTTGTGTCTGGCAGGGTTGCAACCGGTCCCGGCAATGGACCTGCAGCTCTCCGGTAAAACGGCACTGGTCACCGGGAGCACCGCGGGGATTGGCTACGCCACGGCGAAAGTCCTGCTGCGAGAGGGCGCGCAGGTGATCATCAACGGGCGCACCCAGGAATCGGTCGACAAGGCCGCCGCCTCGCTCAAAGAGCTGACCGGAAAGGCGCCACTCACCTTCGCCGGCGACATGAGCAAGGCGGAGGACATCGAACGCCTGGTCAAGGCGTTCCCGAGCGTCGATATCCTCGTCAACAATGTCGGCCGCTTTGTCCCGCGAGAGTTCACGCAATCCACCGACAAAGACTGGTATGACACTTTCGACCTCAATGTCATGTCAGGTGTACGCCTGTCGCGCGCCTACCTGCCCGGGATGAAACAACGCAACTGGGGTCGCATCATTTTCATCTCCAGCGAGAGCGCGCTGCAGATTCCGGTCGAGAGCGTGCAGTATGGGATGAGCAAGGCGGCGCAAATCGCTGTCGCCCGGGGAATCGCCGAGACCTGTGCCAAGACCGGGGTGACGGTCAACAGCATTCTTCCGGGGCCAACCCTGGACGCCGATGACCCGCGAGCGGCGCGCCGCCTGGGTGGCCGCTCGTTCGCGGAAGCCGAGGACCAATTCTTCAAAACGGCGCGCGCGACCTCGTTGATCAAACGTTTCGCGCATACCGACGAAGTGGCCTCTCTCGTCGCCTACGTTGCGAGCCCGTTATCCTCGGCAACGACCGGCGCCGCGCTGCGCGTCGATGGCGGCGTGGTGAAGAGCGCCTTTTGAGACTTAGGCTGAGCGCTTCAGCAGGGTGCTCATCAACTGCCGCCCGGCAGCCCCGAATGCCACGAAGAACAGCCCGATCCGCACCATATCCACGATCCCCAGCCCCTGGAGCTGATCCAGCGTGACCAGCCCGATCGCGATGAGGAGCACATCGGCGAAAACGGAAACCTTCGCGTAGCTGCGCGCGGTCTGCGCCCACCGCGCAAAGGCGCCATGGGTGAGCAGCATCAGGGCCCAGAGAATCCAGATCATGAGAGAGCGTCTTTTTGGAGGTCGCGTCCGGGGTTGGGAGCTATTGTGCGTCCGATCACGGTAGCGCGCCTGAACGCAGTTCTCGCTCTGAAAGGGCCGAGAATTGTAGCCATTTCCCTCGGATCAGGTCTGGCGACATCCGTGGGCCGGGCGCAAAGGCGTGCGCGCGCGCTTCCGCGGCCGGGTGGGATAGACTGCATGGGATCAGTCCGCTGGCAGGCATAAAAATGGGCTCACGTTTCACGATGGGGTCGATTGGCGTTCTCGCTCTGGCAGTCGGCGGATTCGCATCGCTTGCCGCAGCGCCCGTTCTGGCAGCGGGGGACGAAGTGGAGTCGGCAGCGTCCGTGATCACCCGGTTACGGGTACAGGAAGCGCCGCAGCCGGTCCGAGAGAGCGCGCAGTGGCGTGCACCGCGGAAGGTGGTGCTACTGGAGTTTGGGAACCCAAAGAGGTGGGCGGGCCGACAGGAAGCGTTCGCGGCGGCAGCACCAAAGGCGCAGGTTGTAGTTGCGACGGATATGGCTTCCGCCGCCAGCGCCACGGCGGATGCGGATGTCATTATCGGATTCAACCCTGAAATCTGCAGCGCAATGCTGGTCGACAACGCGAAGCAGCTGCGCTGGCTCGAATCACTGGCCGCCGGCGTCGAGAACTGCATGGCGGTCCCCACTGTCCGCGGTCGCAACCTGTTGGTGACCAACATGCGTGGAGTCGATTCGGCGGCAATCGCCGAACACGCCATTGCCCTGGCAATGGCGCTCGCGCATGGCCTCGACACCTATGCCGTGGATACCTCCAAGGGCATCTGGAGCAATGAGCACGGCGCGACGACCCCGATGCAGACACTGGAAGGCAAGACGCTGCTGGTAGTGGGGCTCGGAGGCATCGGTACCGAAGTGGCCAAGAGAGGGCATGGCCTCGGCATGAAGGTGATCGCTACCCGCGACAAGGATCGCAACAAGCCCGAGTTCGTGAGTTATGTCGGGCTACCCGACGAATTGCTGACCCTCGCTAAAACTGCGGATGTCATCGTGAACTGCGTGCCACTCACGCCGCAGACTACGGGCATCTACAACGAAAAGTTCTTCTCCGTATTGAAACCCACCACGTACTTCATCAACGTCGCTCGCGGCGCGAGCGCGGTGACCACTGACCTGGTGAATGCGCTGAACCGGCATCGTATCGCCGGAGCCGGGCTCGACGTCGTCGACCCCGAACCGCTACCACCGGACAACCCCCTGTGGCGCGCGCCGCATGTCTTGATCACCCCGCACATTTCCTCGAGATCCGATCTGCCCGGCGAGGCTCGCTGGATCCTGGCCGTCGAAAATCTCCGCCGTTATGCCAACGGGGAGAAGATGCTGTCGGTCGTCGATCTGACCAAAGGCTACTGAGGCGCGGCTCATGCACAGGTCCAGGAGCTTGCGCCGGCCTTGAACGGCCACGCGCGGGCGCTCACTTTGGTTTGTTGGCCTTTCCTGCTCTCCGGCGCAACGGAACAACATTGTCCGGCGGCGGGCCGCTGCGCCAAACGACGGTCGCCTGAAATGCATAACCCCTGCACCGACGGCAGCGCGGGCGGCGCTTCTTTTGAGCAGCTTCTTCCAACCTTTCAGGAGCGACGATTCCTTCATGCCCGCAGCGCAAGCACTTCAGATAAACGACCTGGTGACCGGTAGGGCGAGGCATGCGAGGAAGAATAGGAGGCCGAAGTGTTTGCCGTCCACACAGTGCCGTTGCATCGCAGTGACTGTATGGCCGCCATCGTGTGCGCCGCAGAATGCCAGCACGTCGAACCGTTGTTGTCCCCATGTGCGTGACGGAGTACAACCGTGCTTCCGTACGATCGGCTCAAAGCAGGTCACTCGTATGAAAATGTCGGCTGAAGAATTAGGAGAGCACCTTCGGCAACGTGTGGTTGAGCGTTACCGACGCCTACCGCCGTTGCAGGAGTTGCGGATTGCGCCCGAGCCACCGCGGAGTACGATAATTCCGCGCAGATCACGGTTGGTTCTGAAGACACGCCCAGTCCAGAAGCCACGCCCAGTCCAGAAGGCAGCCAAGCCACCTTCAGTCGCGCCTCCGCCACCCGTTCAAGCCTCAGCAGCCCGCAAGAAACATCCGAACCGGATATCGCATGACTTCCTGTTCCGACGTCACAGGTAGTGAGCGGTGAGGACGCTGGGGGCCCGAGGCCGACCTGGCGACTACTACAGATAGGGTAGCATCAGCCGCGCCGCGCCATCGCGGATGCGCACGGGCAGAGTCCGCCTGTTGAGTTGGTCTGGGAGGATCCGGCTGCGCTGTGAGGCCTCGATCACCTCGTTGACCCGTGCGGCGAGCTCCGGATCGTAAACCTCCACATCGAGCTCGAAGTTCAACCGGAAGCTGCGCACGTCCCAGTTTGAGCTACCGACGAGGCACCAGGTGTTGTCCACCGTCATCAGCTTGGAATGATCGAAAGCAGGATGGGTCCACACCCGGCAGCCGGCCGCCAGTAACGGTCCGATCTGGGCACGAGCGCCCCAATCCAACGTAGGATGGTTGCTGTGCTCGGGGAGCACCACGTCCACCTCGATGCCACGGTAGGCCGCCAGCGCAAGTCCGGTCATGATGCGCTCGTCGGGTAGAAAGTAGGGCGTCATGACCTTGACGCAGGTGCGTGCGCACGCAATCGCTTCCAGAATGACAAACTCGATCTTCTCCAGGTCCTGGTCGGGGCCCGAGGTCACCACGCGCGCGACGCTGCGGCCTCCTTTCACGGGCTCCAACTGCGGGAACCAACGCTCACCCGCGAGTTGCTCGCCCGTCGCGAAGCTCCAATCGTCGGCGAATACCTCGACGAGCTGGGCGACGACCGGGCCCTCGAAACGGAAATGGGTATCGATGACGGGATGCATTGGACGTTGCCGGATGAGGTTCTCGGCGCCGATGTTCAGGCCGCCGGCGAAGCCGATCCGACCATCGATGCCGAGAATCTTCTTGTGACTGCGGAGGTTCAGAAAAGGCATCCGCCAAGGCAGGGAGGAGTGCATGAACCGCGCGACGGGCACTCGAGCACGCTTGAGCTTGCCGTACGCGTGGGACACAAAATAGCCGCCGCCGATACCGTCGATAAGGACGCGTACCTGCACGCCCCGGCGGGCCGCACGCACCAACGCTTCGATGAACGGCGTGCCCGCGGAGTCAGCTCGAAAGATATAACTCGACAGGACAACGCTACGGTGCGAGCCCTCGATCGCCTCGAGCATCACTGGATAGGCGTCGTCGCCGTTGCGTAGGATCGAGACTGAATTGCCGTTTTCCGTCGGGCGGTTGGTAATCCGGTACCCGGCTCGTTCGAGGTGTGCGAGGTGATCATCACGCTCGGTTCTCGTGCGCCGATCGAGCGGTCCCGGTGCATGCCGGCCACGCAAGCTGATCGCGCGCCGCCGGACGCGATTGATTCCGAGGAGCAGATACAACACGCTGCCCATGAACGGCGCCAGCCACGCCAGCCCGATCCAAGCCGCGCTTGTGTTGGTCTCCCGTTTGTAGAGCAGCACGTGAGCCGTCACGCCGACGGCCAGCAGCAGGTGCACGACCGACAGAGCTGTCGGAGCGAGAAAGCTCACGCTTCGAACCCTTCACTGCCGCCAAGTGATGGCATTACGGTAGCAGCTTTCTCGCCCGCGCGATGGCAACGGCATTTTGCGTGGCCAACGAAGCAAAACCAGGCGAGATCCGTTCGTGCTCCGCCACGTCGCGCCAGTACCGCTCGGCTCGCCCGGCGATCGTGGGCCAGATGTCCAGATTCGCGCCCGAAGGCAGCGGCGGCTCGAAGCCCGCCCTCGGCAGCTCCTCTCCCATCACGGGAGCGTACATCATTGGCAGCATGTCGTAGACCGGCGCAAGGGAGAGCGCACCCTGGAACGAGAACAGAAAAGACAAGTTTCCGAAGTGCATGTCGGTATTACCGATGAGCTGACCGAACGTCGCGGCGCGGCGAATAGCCTCGGCACTCGCCGCGGATATGACACCCAGCGTCTTGAGCCTGGCGGCCGCGGAGGACCAACTATCCCGCCGCCCGATGTGATGGTCGACGATCGCCGCCAGACTCACGACGCCGATCCGGCCACGCTCCCCGACCCGATCGAAGCGAGTCGACTCGAGGAAGGTCCGATCGCCACAGAAGACCAACTCGGTAGCGGCGGCGGTGACTCCAACATCCCCCAGCGCCTTGCTTGCCAAGTGCTCGGCGACCAGGAGATCGGACCAACGTTCGCTGGAGCGATCCTTCACCGCCGGCGAAAACTTGACGAGTACGTGTCGCAGCCGTGCTCCACGTTGGAGTATGGCGGTGAATTTCGGGTGCTCACCGGCCGCCGACGAGCCGACGGGCGCGCCCGAGAGAGCGGCCTCGGCCATTTTTGGATAGCTCTTCTCGCGCGCCGCACCCGCAATCCAACCTTGCGCGCTGCGCGACATCTTCAAATAGCGTTGCAGCGACTCCGACCCGAGCAGTATATTTCCCGTGCAATCCTCGCCGCGTCGGGTCAGGTAGGTCAGCACGTGCTGTTCGCTCCAATCCGTTGTTCGTGAAGGTAACTCGAGCTCGGGATATCGCCTCGACAGCGTTCGGCCAATGAACCCCTGCGGCCACAAATCCTGTAAGAAGTATGGCAATCCATCGCTCAACAGACCTCGCCGGGGGTACGCCGCGTCAAACCAGTATTGTTCCCGGGCCAACGCTACGAGCTCACCGCACGGCCTGATAGTGCCGGTCTCGTCAATTACAAACGCAGGCCAGGAGGATCCGATCAGCGCCGTTTCACGCCGCAATGCATAACGCGCGCTTCGCCCGCCACCAATTCGCACTAGTCGATCGCCGAATGCGCGAACGGCTCGCGAGAAAGTGGGCTGGCTGATCTGCAGCTCGCGTTGCAGTTCAACACCGGTCGCGACTCCCCGGGAGAGTCGCGTTTCTATCTGAGCAGAGAGGGAGGCCATTCAGACATCATAGTGAATAAAATTCTGAATGGAAAAATGAATAGAATAAATACAACGAAAACAGTATGTTATGGCATAAAAATCAAGTCTTGAGAATGAAATTGGCGAGACCGAAAGAGCCGGCCGCGCCGCCGCTAGAAGCTGCGCGGGTACGCGGAAGGGTGACAGGGGCGAAGTTCAGGCGTCGTTCGCGGATGTACTTACCGCCGCAGGGTGCCACCAAAGAACTCCTGCAACGCCGAGCTCTCCGCCTTCTCCCCCGCGAAGTCGCTCGCGATCCGCTCAAACAGCGCCGCGAATCCGCTGAATACCTCCCTCGCCGCCGCATCCTCCCCGGCGAACGCGGCGATCTCCCGCATCTCCCCCACCCACCGATAGGTCTTCGGTAGCATGTCCGGAACCTGCCGCTGTAGCGAGTTGAGAAGCCCCGGCAGACTTTCCGACATCTCCTGGTAGAGCGCGCCGCTCGCCCCCGAGCGGGCGGCAGCCAGGATCATGGCGGCGGCGATTGCCGCGACGCCCTTGTTGATTCCGGCATAACACATCTTCAGTCCAGACGCGGCGCCTACAGGCCCACTCAACACCCGGACGTCGAGCCCATGCTCGGCGAGGGTTTGCAGCTGCGCCGCATCCGGCCCCGATGCATAAAAATGCGGGCTTGGGCCGCCCGGCTGCGGTGGCAACCCGATGATCGCCGCATCCACGAACGCCGCGCCGGTAGCGCTGATTACCGCGCCAATCTGTCGGACGGTGTCCGGGCTCACCGCGTTACAGTCCACGAAAACCGGCTTCGGTTCCGTCGCGCGCAGCACGGGCGCGATCGCCCGAGCGAAATCCAGCGCCGATGCAGGCGGCAGAATGGATAGTATCAACCGCGCTTCGCACAACCGGTCGAAAGGCACCACCCTCATTCCGGCTCCGCGCGCACGCGCCGCACTGGCCACGCCACGTCCCTCCAAAGTGGTGAGCACTTCGACACCCTGCTCAGCGAGCCGCTGAGCGACGGCGGCACCCATGTTTCCCGGGGAAACAATAGCAACTTGCATGATCTACTCCAGGGGCTCGACCCCAACGAGGTGAGTGGTCCTCGGCGGCCCGTCGACCACGAACCGGCGCACGACCTGCTCCAACATCCGATCGGCTTTCGTGACGCGCTCGTGCTGGCGCAGGTGCTCGAGCCAGGAATCCGTGAGAAAAGTCTCCACGAAACGCCCCTCCTGGGCCGGGTCCTCGAAAATTCCCCATTCGTACGCACCATCGCGGCGCCGCTCGCGCGCATAGCGGTACAGCGCACGCAAGAACGCCGCGCGATTCTTCGGATCTATCCGATACTCCACGGTCACCAACACCGGACCGCGGTCTTCCTCCACTTCACGGACGGTGATCGGGGCCGGCCAATGCATGGAGGGTGAGAAGTCCACGCCGGCACCTGTTTGCAGCTTCCAACGCCGACTCAATGGGATGAACACCACGGCGCCCGCCGCAGCGAAGTACAGCGCTGGCGACACGCCGACGAGGCTTGCCGCCTCACCCCAGGCCACGCTCCCGAGGCTCATGCACCCGAAGAAAACAGTGACGAACACGGCAAGTCCGCGCCCTCGCACCCATTCCGGCAGTGCCACCTGGGCGGAGACGTTGAGGCTCGACAGCGAGGCGATCCATGATACGCCCGCGGTGATACTCGCCACCAACGCGGTGCCGGTCGTATGAGACACCCCAAAAAGCGCGCTGGCGGCGGCGGTCCCAAGGGCCCCAACCGCCAACAACTGATCCGCGCCCAGGCGGTCCTTCAGCCAGGGCAGCACAAAGGCTCCGCCCACCGCGCCAGCCCCGATGGCTCCCAGAAGCAACCCATAGAGCGTGGGACTACTGTCGGCTTGTTGGCGCGCTACCAGGGGCAATAGAGCCCAGTAGGCGCTCGCAAACGGAAAGAAGGTGGCTGCCCGCGCGAGGGTGGCCGTCAAGTGCGGGTTGTAGCGGGCATGGCGTAATCCAGCCCGAATGGCGGCCCCAAAGCGCTCTGGAGGTAACCGGGCCCGCTGCCTCTGAGGGGGGCGCCAGGACACGAGTCCCGCGATGACGCCCGCGTTGCTGAACGCATCCAGCCAAAATGGCGCGGCGATCCCCAACGCGCTGACCATGACGCCACCCAGCGCGGGGCCAACTGCTCTGCTTACGTTTACGCCTGCGCTGTTGAGCGCGACGGCTGCCGACAGATCGGCCTTGGGGACCAACACAGTGACGATCGCCTGCCACGCCGGCGCGGTCATCGCCGAACCGACACTGACGATGAAAGTCATGAGCAACAAACTCGCAGGCGTGATCAGGTGTCTGGAGACCAA
Organism: uncultured Steroidobacteraceae bacterium; assembly: GCA_964400085.1. Classification (GTDB taxonomy): domain Bacteria; phylum Pseudomonadota; class Gammaproteobacteria; order Steroidobacterales; family Steroidobacteraceae; genus 13-2-20CM-66-19. Next base: position 71,906 of record CAYNTW010000002.1, read on the forward strand.
TACCGCGAACACGATGGCGCTGGCCATGATCGCCAACTCGCCCGCGAGCAGGAATTTGCGCCGGTCGACGATATCGCTGAGGGCGCCCGCGGGTATGGCCAACAGGAACATCGGCACGCTGGCGGCTGCCTGAACCAACGCCACCAGCAGTGGGCTGGGATCGAGGCTGGTCATCAGCCATCCGGAGGCGGCCGAGGACATCCAACCGCCAATGTTCGACACGACAGTGCCGAGCCAGATGGTGGCAAAGACTCTATGGCGAAAGGGCGCCCACGGGGAGCTCAGTTGGCTTGCGGCTTGGGCCATCGCAGATGGCAATGGTCGCTGCATGACGACTTTCCCGACAGCCGCGTTAAAGCACCTATTATAGGGTTATTCGCGGCTCGCAGCCTTTGACCTTGCGGCCGGTTGCCAACCGAGGGTCGCGGGACCTATTGTCGCGGTACAGGCAAGGACTAGCCAACGAGCCGATGGCCAAATCTTAGAGAGGGCGGATGGCGGCAAATGGCGACAATCTGCAGGAATCGAGCGCCGCTGAGGAGACCGCGCAAGATCTACTGCGCGCGCTCCAACGGGCGGAAAGCGAGTTGGCGGCGACCAGGGCGGCGCTGGAGCGCAAGAGCCAGGAGCTTGCGCACGCGCTCGCCGTGCAAAGGGAGATCGAGGCCGAGCTGCACCAACAGCGTGACTGGCGCGATGCCGACCGGCGCAAGGACGAGTTTCTAGCCACCCTTGCGCACGAACTGCGCAATCCACTCGCGCCCATCCGACAGGCCGCGCTCATATCCAAAGCACCGGGGGCGACCGATGCGCAAAAGCGCTGGAGCCACGATGTCATCGACCGGCAGGTGCAGCACATGTCGTTACTGCTCGATGATCTGCTGGACATCTCGAGAGTCACGCGCGGGACGTTGGCTCTACGGATGCAACCCACCGATTTGGCCACGGTAATCGAGAACGCGGTGGAAACCGCGCGACCGACGATCGATGGCAAGCGACACAACCTGTCGGTCGACATGCCTCCCGAGCCGATCCAATTCGTCGCCGACCCGTTACGCGTCGCCCAGGTGCTTTCCAACCTCCTGACCAACGCGGCCAAATACACCGACCCCGAGGGCCAGATCCGGGTTACCGCCCGTTGTGAAGGGGACAACGTGGTCATTCGGGTTGCCGACAGTGGCATTGGAATCAGTGCCGCCGCGCTACCGCGCGTCTTCAACATGTTCTCGCAGGTCCATTCGACGACGGATCGCTCGGAAGGCGGACTGGGAATCGGGCTCGCATTGGCTCAAGGGTTGATCGAGCTCCACGCCGGCAGCATCGAGGCCCACAGCGCGGGCTTGGGTTGCGGCAGCGAATTCACGGTGCGCCTGCCGCGACGCGCGGTTTCTGACATGCCCGCGGCGACCCCCAAAACAACCCCTGCATCGGCTGCGGCACGGCGCTGGCGGATTCTGATCGCGGATGACAATCGCGATTCGGCGGAAACACTCGCGGCCCTGCTGCGAATGGAAGGGCACGAAGTGACGAGCGTGCACGATGGCCCGGTGGCGTTGTCGGTATTTGCCGAGTTGAAACCCGATGTGGCGCTGCTGGACATCGGCATGCCCGGGCTCACGGGCTACGAGGTCGCGCGCAAGATGCGCCAGTCCTCCCTCGGCTCAGCCATCAAGCTCATTGCCATCACCGGGTGGGGCCAGGATATTGACAAGGAGCGCGCCTACGCGGCTGGGTTCGACCTCCATCTAACAAAACCTGTCGACCCGCATCGCCTGGCGGAGTTGCTGCGATCCTGACAGCACGATGCGTCGTGCTATCGCATTGCGCTGTCGCATTGCAAGGACGACATAACCGGAATCGCTCGCCGTGCCGTGAACGGTGTCACTGTTGAGCGACGTCGGCGTCTGTAGAAAGGCGCCCCGGGCACATGCCCTGGAAATTGGGACGTCGCTATGACCACGAGTATTCGGGCTCGGCGCTACCTGTTGGCCGCTGCAGCCCTGGCGCTGTTGTCGGCACCTGTCTACCTTGCTGTCCACAAGAGCGCTCCGGCACCGATGCCTGTTTTCTCTCCGCGACCGTTCCTGCCAGCTGCCGCTGTCGCCGCCAAGTCCTTCACCAAGCCAGCGCTCCTCGCACGGCACAGGCAGGTTGGCGAGCGCAGCTCCTACATCATCCAAGCCTCCAGTGCCGATGTCGCGCGGGCCGCGGTGTTGCGAGTTGGAGGTGTGGTCACGGGCGATCTGAGCATCATCCGTGCGGTGGGCGCCTCCCTTGACGACCAGGAGCTGATGCAGTTGCAAGCCGCGGATGTTCCGGCGCTGCGGATCTTCGAGGATACTCCCGTCAGGGCAAGCTCTCTCACCACCCAGCTCCCTGAGACCTATTATCCAACGGAAGTCGCCGCGAGCGATCTTCATGTTGGAGGAGTCACAGGCGCGGGCGTTACGGTGGCGGTACTCGACTCGGGCTTGTGGGCGCAACACGGCCCTCTGCAAACCTCGGCCACCGGCAACACCGCGCGCATTCTCGCCCAGTATGATGTACTCATGGCGCAGCAGAATCCGCTCGCCGATCTGTTCGAGTCTTATGATACGAATATTGGCGACCCGTACGGCCACGGCACTCACGTCTCCTCGATCATCGGTAGTAGCGGAATAGCAACCACGGGAAAATATCAGGGTGTTGCACCTGGCGTGAACCTCGTATCCGTGCGTGTGCTGGACGGCACCGGCACGGGAACCTACTTCAACGTCATTCGTGGCATCCAGTGGGTCATCGCGGAGAAACTCCGTTACAACATTCGGGTGATCAATCTGTCACTCGGAGCGCCGCCGCCATCACCCTATTGGGCCGACCCGCTCGACCAAGCCGTCATGGCAGCCTGGTATTCGGGCATCGTTGTGGTTGCCGCCGCGGGTAATCGGGGCCCAGGGCCGATGACGATTGGCGCACCCGGCAACACCCCTTACGTCATCACGGTCGGGGCGGTCACGGACAACTACCAGCCCACGCAGCCCAGCCAGTACACGCTGGCGCGATTTTCATCCGCTGGTCCGACCTACGAAGGCTTTGTAAAGCCCGACGTGGTCGGTATGGGAGGCCACGTGCGAGCGTTCTCTCCGAGTGATGGCGCCCTCGCCACGCAATTTCCGCAGTGGTACGACCCCGCCCACGATGATTTCACGATGTCGGGCACGTCGCAGGCCACCGCCGTCGTCAGCGGCGTCGTCGCCCTCATGCTGCAGGTAAATCCATTCCTCACACCGGACGACGTCAAATGTCGTTTGATGTCGGGCGCTCATCCTGCCGTGAACCCGGACGGCACGCTCGCTTACACCGTCTTCCAACAAGGCGCTGGCCTCGTCAGCGCACACGACTCCGCGTACGGCACGGCGACCGGTTGCGCGAACGTTGGACTCAACATTGCATTGGATCTCGCCGGGCTGAAGCACTTCGGCGGCCGCGCCAACCAGGACTCGAACGGAAACTTTTACATCATGGCCACGTCCGCCGCCTCGACGGCTGGCTCGGTGCTCACGTCCACCGGTTCGGGTGGATTTCAGAGTGTACCGCTGGTCGGCAGCTTGCTCTGGGGAGTGCCTCTGATGGGTGACGGGCTGTTTTGGAATGGGTCGTATATTGCTGGGACCGGCTACACCTGGAGCAACGGGTACACGTGGAGCAACGGTTATACCTGGAGCAATGGTTATACGTGGAGCAACGGCTACACCTGGAGCAATGGTTATACGTGGAGTAACGGCTACACGGGCGGCGACAGCGATACCGGTGCGTCCGTTCCTCACCAGGAATAGAGTCGCCCTCACACGAGGTTCCTGCACCAGCGCTGCCGTTCGGGCCTCCAGCCGGCGGCGGCGCTCGCCCGCCTACAGGATTTCCTGATAGGCTGCGCGGCCTTGAAGCCGCTTCAGGGAGCACTCACTTGGTCGCACCACTCGCCGGAATCCGGATTGCCGTCGTTTCTTCTCTAACAGCGCTGGCGGGCATTACCACGGGCAGCACAGCCGAGACGCCCGCGCCTGGACCGGCCGCCGGGGCAGCCCCCGTAACCGCGATTCATTGCGGCCACTTTCTCGACGTAGCCGCCGGCAAAATGCTGGGCGAGACGACCATCGTCATCGAGGGCAAGCGGGTGCGCGAAGTGAGCCCGGGTGGCGCACAAACACCAGCGGGCGCCGCCCAGATCGATCTCTCTGCCCAGACTTGCCTGCCCGGCCTCATCGACAGCCATACGCATCTTAGCGACGAGTTCAGCCCCACGACGTACGTCGACGAGTTTCACTGGAATGAGGCGGATTACGTGGTGCGCTCCACGGTGCACGCCCGCAGGACGTTGTTGGCCGGCTTCACCACCGTGCGGAATGTCGGTGACCACAACAACGAGACCGTCGCGCTGCGTAACGCGATCAACGCCGGGGTGCTCACCGGCCCTCGTATTTTCACCGCGGGTGTCCCAATCGGGTCCACCGGCGGCCATGCCGATCCGACGGATGGCTACCGGTATGATCTGGCCGGCGATCCGGGACCCCTGCAGGGCATCATCAACAGTCCGGAGGATGCCGCCAAGGCGGTGCGCCTGCATTACAAGCGCAATGACGACCTGATCAAGATCATGCCCTCCGGTGGTGTGTTGGATCAGAGCTCCAGTGGCGACAACTCGCAGCTCACCATCGAGGAGATCAAGGCGGTGGTACAAACTGCCCACGACTACGGCTTCACGGTTGCCGCCCACGCACATGGCGCGGAGGGGATCCGCCGGGCTGTCTTGGGCGGCGTCGACTCCATCGAGCACGGCACGTTCATGGACGACCTGGACATGAAGCTGATGAAGGAGCATGGCACCTGGTACGTGCCGACCATCATCGCCGGCGATACCGTCGCCCGCAAGGCAGCCATTCCCGGCTACTACCCGCCACAGGTCGCAGCCAAAGCGGCGGCGATCGGTCCGCTGATCCAGGCCACCGCCGGTCGAGCCTACAAAGCGGGAGTCAAGATTGCCTTCGGGACGGATGCGGGCGTCTACCCGCATGGCGAGAACGCGCACGAGTTCGAGTTGATGGTGCAGGCGGGCATGCCGCCGCTCTTTGCGATACAAACGGCGACCACTCATGCCGCGGAGCTGCTCAAGCACGAGAAGGAGCTCGGCAGTGTCAGCGCCGGCAAGCTTGCCGACGTCATTGCCGTCAATGGCAATCCGGTCGAGGACATCAGCCTGCTCAAACAGGTGAGCTTCGTGATGAAAGACGGGGTCGTCTACAAGCGGGATGGCAAAGCGGTGGACCTCAATCGCTGAGACTCACTCCGCGGTGACTTCGACCTCCACCGTCATCGAAACGAAGTCAGCGGGGGCGCCGTTATAACTTCCAACCAGTGGTGCGGCCTGCGAAGCGTCGCGAGCCACGGCGACACGGATGAGATTGCGGCCGCCGATGAGCGCGTTCGTTGGATCGAACTCCACCCAACCCGCTCCGGGCAGGAACACCTGCGCCCATGCATGTGTCGCACCTCCGCCAACGAGGCCACCGGCGGCGCCGACCAGCTTCTCATCGTAGAGGTAGCCCGAGACGAACCGCGCCGCCAATCCCAGGCTACGTGCGGCCTCCATCATGAAGACCGCGAAGTCCCTACAGCTACCGCTTCCGGAGTCGAGCGTTTCGAGCGGCGACTGCACGCCCGCCGCTTCCCGCGCCGCGTACTTCAGCTGCTGTTTGATCTCGGTGGTCATAGTGGTGAGCACCGCCAACGTCTCGCCGCCCGGGGTCTTTTCCACGATGTCCTTGGCCCACGCGTCCACCTTGTGTTCCGGATCTGGATAGTGACGGTCCCGGGTGTGCGCGAGATCCATGGCGTCCTCGGCCGAGTAGTTGAAAGGGAATTTGCTCGCGTAGCTTTCCACTTCGAGAGCCTTCTCCTCGGTCGGAAAGTGCTCGGCGCGGAATCCCGATTCGAATACCAACCGTTCCGCCGCCGTGTTGAACGTGGCGATCGCGATGGAGTTGCCGAACACGTCGTGCATCCAGCGAATCGCGCTCGCGGGCGGGTCGATCACCAGAGTAGTATCCAGCAAGCGTAGATCGTGACTGTCCCGCGGCCGGGACATCAGCCGATGCTCGCCGAATTCCACCGGCTTTTTGTAAAGGTACGTCGTTTTGTGATTGACGTGGAGAACAGTCATAGGAGATAGGATAACTCTGGCGCCGCTCCGAAAGTTCCCGAAGTTTATGCAGCACATCTACCGATCGAAAGTCGATGGCAAGATTGGCGCGGTGATCGCGCTGGCGGCGCTGGCCCTGATCCTGGCGGGCGCCGCGATTCCCGACCCGCTGCATGGCGCGGCGTTGGCGCTACACGTCGTCGGGCTCATTTGCCTTGCGCTCTGTGTCTGGACGCTGCTTGGAACCTACTACGTCATCGACGCCACCTCACTGGTGGCGCACAGCGGCCCTTTTCGCTGGACCATACCGCTGCGGGAAATCCGGTCCATACGCTCGACCCGGGCGACGCGCTCCGGGCCGGCCCTGTCCTTCGACCGGCTGCGGATCGAATTCGGCCCTGGGCGCGTGTTGCTCGTATCGCCCCGAGACAAGCGGGCCTTTCTTGCGGATCTCGTCAGCCGTGGGGTGCGCAATGTGGAGAGCTGATTGACTGCGAAGGTCTCGTCAGACCTTGAGCTTGTAACCCGTCCGGAAGATCCACGCAACGGCGGCAATGCAAAGCGCCAGGAAGACCAAGGTCATGCCGAAGCTGATAACGACATTGACATCCGAAACACCGTAGAAACTCCAGCGGAACGCGCTCACGAGATAGACAACCGGGTTGAAGAGCGCGATCTTCTGCCAAAGCGGCGGTAGCATGCCGATCGAGTAGAAGCTGCCGCCGAGAAAGGTCAGCGGCGTCACGATCAACATCGGCACGGTCTGCAGCTTCTCCCACCCATCCGCCCAGACGCCGATGATGAAGCCGAAGAAGCTGAAGGTAATCGAGGTGAGCACGAGGAAAAGCATCATCCAAACCGGGTGCGCGATCGAGAAAGCCACGAACAGTCGTGCCGTGATCAGAATGATGGTGCCGAGGATCACGGACTTGGTGGCCGCCGCGCCGACATAACCCACCACGATCTCGTATACCGAGATCGGCGCCGACAACACCTCGTAGATGGTGCCGGAGAATTTCGGCATGTAGATCCCGAATGATGCGTTGGAGATGCTTTCCGTCAGGATCGAAAGCATGATGAGCCCCGGCACGATGAAAGCGCCGTAGCTCACCCCATCGACCGCCGTCATCCGCGATCCGATGGCGGCTCCGAACACGATGAAGTAGAGCGATGTGGAAATGACCGGCGAGGCGATGCTTTGCATCAGGGTGCGCCAGGTGCGCGCCAGCTCGAAGGTATAGATCGCGCGGATCGCGTGGACGTTCATGATCGCGACCTCACCAGGTTGACAAAAATTTCTTCCAGCGAGCTTTCGCTCGTCTGCAGGTCCTTGAAATCAATCTCGTGCTCGCCGAGACGCCGTAGCAAAGCGGCAATGCCGGTGCGGTCACTCTGGGCATCGAAGGTATAGATCAAGTTGTGCCCATCGGGCGAGAGTTGCAGACGCGGGTCCGCGAGCGCTGCCGGCAGACTGGCGAGCGGTCGCTTCAGATGAAGTGTGAGCTTCTTCTCGCCAAGCTTCGCCATCAACACCGCTTTCTCCTCCACCAGGATGATCTCCCCCTTGCTGATCACGCCGATACGATCCGCCATCTCCTCCGCCTCATCGATGTAGTGCGTGGTGAGGATGATGGTGACTCCACCGTCGCGCAAAGCACGGACTCTCTCCCACATGGCGCGCCGCAACTCGACATCGACGCCCGCGGTGGGCTCATCGAGAAACAGGATTTCCGGATCGAGCGCGAGCGCTTTGGCAATCATGACGCGGCGCTTCATGCCGCCTGACAATGCCATGATTTTCGAATCCCGCTTCTCCCATAGCGACAGATCGCGCAACACTCGCTCGAGGTAGGCTGGATTGGGTGGCTTGCCAAACAAGCCACGGCTGAAATTCACCGTGTCCCACACGGTCTCGAACATGTCCGTGGTGAGCTCTTGCGGCACCAGGCCGATCTTCGAGCGGGCCGCGCGAAAATCGCGGATGATGTCGTGCCCGTCGGCGAGGACGACACCCTCGCTCGGATTCACGATCCCGCAAACGATGCTGATCAGCGTCGTCTTGCCGGCCCCATTAGGCCCTAATAGCGCGAAAATCTCGCCGCGCCGGATCTCGAGATTCACCTTTCTGAGCGCCTGAAACCCCGACGCATACGTTTTTGTAAGCTCTCTGATCGAGATGATGGGCTCCAATCGTCCTCCCACGGCAGTGCGGCTACGGAAGTCCTCTATATTGACGCGCTGCGCCCGTTGTCCGCTACTCGGTCTTTAGAGGTGTTGCCGCGCACTGCCTGGTGTGCTTTCGCCAGAATGGGTGTCGGATGAGGAGGAGCTGGCGAAGTGATTCGATCTGGAACTCTGCGCGTCTTTGCGGTGAGCCTGCTCGGGTTGGCCCTCACGCCACGCCTCTCGCACGGTGAAGTTCAGTCGGCGCAGCCGCAGGTCAGCGGTGAAGCCGTGTTTCAGCGCATATGCGCGACGTGTCATTTGAGCCTCAGACCTGAGGACAACGCGAACGCTTCCCCAGGAATCCGAGCGCTACCGCGCGAGCTGCTCAGGCAGTTCCCTCCCGAGTCCATTCTCAACACTCTCACCAACGGCAAGATGCAGGTCCAGGCCGCCTCCCTGAGCCCGGAGGAGCGCCGGGCGGTCGCCGTGTATGCCAGCGGCAGAAATTTCAGTCCCGCGGTGGAGCCGCCCGAAGCGGTGGAGACGAATCTGTGCACAGAACAGCTCGTCATGGGCGATCCACAAGCGACTCCCGGCTGGAACGGCTGGGGCAACGGGCCGGCCAATGTCCGCTTTCAGCCGAAGTCCCAGGGAAAACTGACAGCCGCCGATCTGCCGCGCTTGCAACTGAAGTGGGCTTTCGGCTATGCGAACGTGCTTTCCGCGCGACCACAGCCGACTATCGCCGGTGGACGTCTGTTTGCGGCGAGCGAGAACGGGCGTCTCTACGCGCTCAATCCCCGCACGGGTTGCCGCTACTGGACCTACAGGGCGCAGGCGGGTATTCCCACAGCGGTGGTTGTGGGCCGCTATCGCACCGCCGACGGCGATCAAGGCTTCGCCGTCTTTTTCGGCGATCGGAAGGCCAACGCCTACGCGGTGGACGCGCAGACCGGACGGGAGATCTGGGTTCGCAAGGTTGAGTCACATCCGGCTGCCGCCATCACTGGTGCGTTGGCCTATGAAAACGGTCGCGTGTTCGTTCCGGTACAAGGGCTGAACGAGGAAGGGATGGGCGGCTTTGCCGGGTATCCGTGTTGCACCTTCCGCGGCAGTGTTGCGGCATTGGACGCCAGTACTGGCAATGTGATCTGGAAGACCTACACCGTGGAGGAAAGCATGCCCCGGCCGCCGAGTCAGGATGGCACGCCCGCGTACGGGCCGGCCGGCGGCGGCATCTGGTCGGTACCAACAATCGACGGCAAGCGACGGCTCGTCTACGTTGCCACGGGCAATGGCTATGCGGACCCTCCCCAGTCGACTACCGACGCCGTACTCGCGCTCGACATCAACACTGGCGCCATCAAGTGGGTGCGGCAGATGACAGCCAATGACGATTGGTCGCTGGGATGTCAGCAGAACAAGGGAATGAATTCCGCCTGTCCCGCGGAGCTGGGGCCGGACTTCGACTTCTCGGCGCCGCCCGCGTTGGCGCGCCTTCACGGGCGCGATGTGTTGATCGTGCCCCAGAAATCAGGCGTAGCGTGGGCGCTTGACCCCAACACCGACGGCGCGGTGCTCTGGGAAACGCGCTTTGGCAAGGGCAGCGGGTTGGGCGGCGAGTGGGGCGTGGCCGTCGAAGGCGAGCGCGCATATGTTGGTGTCTCCGATCTTCTCACGCCCACTCCGGGCGGCATGCGCGCGCTCGCGCTCGATGATGGTCACGTCGTCTGGGAGAAGCCACCCCAGATGAAGCTGTGTGGCTTTGGGCGCGGCTGCAGCGCCGGTCAAGGCGGCCCGTTGACCGCCATCCCGGGTGCCGTGCTGAACGCCAGCATGGACGGCGGCCTGCGAGCCTACTCCACCAGGGACGGATCGATTCTGTGGACCTTCGACACCAATCGGGATTTCGACACCGTGAACGGAGTAAAAGCCAAGGGCGGCAGCATGGATAGCGCCGGTCCCGTCGTGGTGGACGGGATGGTTTATGTGAGCTCCGGCTCCGGCGGCCTCGTTGCCCGCCCGGGCAATGTGCTGTTGGCGTTCGGCTTGCCTTAGGCGGTCACGGGCTACCCACCGTGCGCTCGTGTCGCGGATATCCGAGGATAAACAACGCGACCCCGAGCATCAGCGCCATGTCGGCCACGTTGAATATTCCCGTTCTGATCGGCCCGAGGCCGACATTCAGGAAGTCCGTCACGTGGCCATGGTAACGAGCGCGATCGATGAGGTTGCCGATTCCACCGCCACAGATCAATGAGAGCGCCACAATCTGCAGCCGCGTCAGTTTCGAGGCAAGGAGCGCATACAACAGGGCGACCGCAATCATGGCAAGGCCGCCGATCGTGAACACGGCGGTTCCCCACTGGTGGGGAAGGGATGCTCCCAGACTCAAAAACGCACCCGGATTTTCCGCATACTGCAGTCGCAGCGTGTCGCCGAAAAACGATGCTACGGCGTGATCCTGCAAATGATCCCGTGCGAGAGACTTGGTCGTCTGATCACAGCCCACGCAACAAATCATTATGGCCACAATCAACGCGATACGTTTGAATCGTCGCATAACTTCAAATCACCTATTAACTTCACCGCGCGAGATCGCGCCCAATCGTACGCGCTCCCAGCGCCAGATGCGCCCCCGACCACAAGTAGAGCAACGGCCACAAGGTCAGCGCCATCTCCAACCCGCTCGCGGCGGCCTGGCTGCACGCCGCGCTGGCCGCCGCGTGACAAGCCAAAGTGAAATCGCCCGCGAACGCGCGTCGGGTGAAGTGATCGCTCAACGCGCCAACCAGCAGCGGCCCGAGCCCTTGCCCCACGAGCGTGTAGACGAGCCCCGTAACCGCCGTCGCCGACGCCCGCATACGCGGCTCCATCATATTCTGCGTAATGGCCGCCGCCGCGGGGACGTAGGCGTACTGACACATAGCGCTGACCGAGAGAAGGACTGTCGCGATGATCCAGGTCTCCGCGTGGACGGCTGCTATGTAGAACGGCGCGCACAGGGCCGCGCCGATCGCGGGAACCAACGCATACCAGTAGGCCCGCCGGCGCCCGGCCCAGTCGCTGAGAAATCCTCCCGCAAGGAAGCTCAGCGAGGCCGGGATGCCGGAGATGAGTCCGAACACGAGCCCCGCTTGCGCATAGTTCAACCCGAAACGGCGTGAGAGGTACGCGGCCAGGAAGTAGCTCACTCCATACCCGGCGACCGCGGAGAGGGTTGCTCCAAAGATGATGTTGAGCAGTGAAGGGCGGTCCCCAAATCGACGCAACACAGCCGCAAAAGGCGGGGTCTGGCTGACGTCGATACCCGGATCGTGCTGCCCCCGCGGCGGCTCGCGCACAGTCAGCCATTGCATCAGGGCGAGTAGCGCCCCTGGCAGACCGACAATCAGGAAAGCCGCTCGCCAACCCCAATGCAAGGCAATGAACCCGCCGGCCGAGCCACCCAGCAGCGCCCCCAGGGGCACCGCCAGGCCGTAAATAGCCATCGCGGAAGCCCGCCGCTCGCGGGGAAAGTAGTCGGCAATCACCGAGGCCGTCGCCGGAGAGCCGGCGGCTTCACCAACCCCGACGCCAATCCGCGCAAGCAGCAGGTGCGTAAAGCTGGTCGCGAGCCCGGATATCGCTGTGGCCAAGGACCATAGCGCCGTGCTGATGGAGATGATGGCAATGCGGTTGCGGCGCTCGGCGAGCCGCGCGATGGGAATACTCAGCACCGCGTAAAGCACGGCGAATGTAAGGCCGCCGAGGAGTCCCATGTCGGCGTCCGAGACGTGCAACTCGCCTTTGATGGGCTGGACGAGGATCTGGACAATGATCCGGTCCAAAAAGCTGAACATCGATACCAGGGTGAAGAGAAGAAGGACCCAAGGAGTGGGGGTAGGGGCCCGTTTTTCCGTCGTCAATGACGGGAAGGCGGTCGTAGTCATTCAGCTAGTGTGCGCCCGGAACAGCCGGACGCACACTAGCTCTTAAGGCTTCTTACGGCAGGCCGCTTGGTTATCGCGGCCACCAGTCGCCCGAGCAGGCTTACCGCCCGTGCCTCACGTCGCCGATGTGGCATGCATGAGCCTCATCGATATGCATCACCGCACGGTTGCGTAGGCCTCGGGTCATCGGATCGTCCTCTTCGCGCGCCACGTCGCTATGCACTTTGCGCAGCAGCTCGGCGGCCTTGTGGAGCCGACCTGGGTGGTCATTGGGGAGGTCCACTGCTGGTTAGACGGTTTACACCCGTCAGTGCATCCCCGTGCCGGTAAGCGTGCTGTAGCCGGTCCAGACGATCTCGATCCCGATGCACATCAGGATGAACGCCGACAACCGCACCATCACTTCCAATCCCGTCACGCCGAGCCAGCGTGCGAACACTTCCGCGAACCGATACGCGATGTAGATCGTGATGGCAATCGCAACGACACCGGCGAGCGCGCCGATCGCATGTTGGGCGAGCTCTGTCAGCCTGATGTCGCTGTCGGGTTTACGACTCCCAATCGTGATCGCGACGGACATCGAGCCGGGACCTACCGTCAAGGGCATGGTGAGGGGATAGAAGCTGCCAACTTTGCGGTCAGCGCCCGGCATCGAGCCGTGATCGGACCAACTCTCCTGGGAAAGCAGCTTCCAACCGAGCGCGGTCACCACCAGCCCACCGGCGATCCGCACCACCGGCAGCTCGATGCCGAAGAATTGCAGCAACCACGGTCCCAACACCATGGATCCCAACAACAGCGCGAAGCCGTTGGTAGCGGCTTTGCGCGCGAGCAGGGTCCGTTCCGCCGAGGACATTCCCGCGGTGAGGCCCAGAAAGAACGGCGCCGCCTCGAACGGGTTCACGATCGGAAACAGACCCGCGAAAGTCAGCAGGAACGCACTTAGAACACCATTCACTTGCAATCCTCGTACGCCCAAGGACGCGAAACGTCGCGCCGGCGCATAATATCAAGGTAAAGCCGGTGAGACGGGCAGGCGGGCTCCAAATGGAAACAATCGCCGTGGATCGGCGAGCGATCGAAGCGACTTATGACCTCATACGACCGCACGTGCGCCGCACACCCGTCATCGAGGTGCAGGCGGCCGACTTCGGCCTGCTCGGGGGACCGCTCCTTTTCAAGCTCGAGCTGCTCCAGTACACAGGCTCGTTCAAGCCGCGCGGCGCGTTGGCGAGTCTACTGTCACGTCCCGTGCCGCAGGCCGGAGTGGTCGCGGCCTCGGGTGGCAATCACGGGCTCGCCGTCGCCTTCGCGGCGCGCAAGCTGGGGATTCCCGCGAAGATCTTCGTGCCCAGCGTAGCCGCGACGACCAAGCGCGAGCGGATTCGCGAGCTGGGAGCGGAGCTGATCATCGCGGGCGAGCGCTACGCCGATGCGCTTGCCGCTAGCCGCGAGTACGCCGCCCAATCCGGGGCTCGCGAGATCCATGCGTACGATCAGCCCGACACGCTGCTTGGCCAGGGCTCCGTGGCGTTGGAAATGGAGCAGCAGTGCACGGCTCCCGCTGGACTTGCGCCCGCTACGCATCGCATCGGCCTCGACACGGTTCTCGTCGCTGTCGGTGGCGGCGGACTGATCGGAGGAATGGCGGCTTGGTTCGAAGGCCGCACTCGTTTGATAGCGGTCGAGCCCCGAGCGGCGCCGACGCTCTACCGTGCTCTCGAAGCGGGCCGCCCCGTCGATGCGGAGGCGGGCGGCATCGCGGCCGACTCGCTGGCGCCGCGGCGCGTCGGCGAGTTGATGTTTCCGTTGGCGCAAAAGTTCGTCGCTGGCGCCGTGCTCGTGGAGGACGAGGCCATTCGCACAGCCCAACATACTTTGTGGCGCGTCCTGCGCGTCGCCACCGAACCCGGTGGCGCCGCCGCCTTTGCCGCCCTTCTGAGCGGCGCCTATCGTCCCGCTACCGGTGAGCGGGTTGGTATCGTTTTATGCGGCAGCAACACCGACGCGGTGAATTTCTGATACGAAGACCTGATACGGGCTCGAGCCCGTCAGCAAGGTCTTCCGCCCCCCGTATCCTTCTGCAGCTTGTCCAGGTGTAGCCGTATGTGCGCGGCTTCCGCAGCGGTGTTCGCCAGTGCGATGGCCCGATCGAAAGCGATGCGGGCCTCCTCAGGCCTGTTGAGTTGTATCAACAGCGCCCCCTTCAGTCCAAAAAAGTAGAAATATCCGCTGAGCTGCCCGGCGAGGGGCTCGATCATGGCCAGTGCCTCGGCCGGACCGCGCAACTTGGAAACGGCCACGGCATGGTTCAGTGTCACCACCGGTGAAGGCTGCAGCGTCTCCAGAACCGTGTACAACCGGTCGATCTCGGCCCAGTCGGTGTCCGCGGCGCGCTCGGCCTGCGAGTGAACGGCGGCAATGGCGGCCTGGAGCTGATAGGGACCCGCGCGCCGGTGGCGCAAGGCCTTCTCGATCAAGGTCAATCCTTCCGCGATCAGCTCGTGCCGCCAGAGGCTGCGATCCTGGTCTTCCAACAGAATGATGTTGTTTTGCTCGTCCAGGCGGGCGGGCGCGCGGGCGTGTTGGAGGAGTAGCAGGGCGTTGAGTCCCATGATCTCGGGCTCGTCGGGAAAGAGCCGCAACAACAGCCGGCTCAGGCGGATCGCCTCTTCGCACAGCGGCACGCGCACGTGCGCGTTACCGCCGCTGGCGGAATAGCCCTCGTTGAAAATCAAATAGATCATGGTGGACACGGCCGTGAGACGCGCGGCGCGCTCCGGGGCGCCGGGCGTGTCGAACGGAACGTCTGCCGCCGAGATGCGGCCCTTGGCCCGCGTGATCCGTTGTTCCATCGCACTTTCACTGACGAGAAAGGCGTGTGCGATCTCCTTCACGGTCAGTCCCGAAACGATGCGTAGCGCGAGCGCGATCTGTTGAGTCGCGGGCAGCTCGGGATGGCAGCAGACGAACAACAGGCGCAGGATGTCGTCGCGATAGTGCGAGGCGTCGAGTCGCTCGGCCAGCTCCTCCTGCACATCCTCGTGCTCGCTCGCGATGTCCTCTTCTTCGGGAAGCTCGGTGTGCTTGGCTCGACGCCTGACCTCATCCAGCGCAAAATTCCGACCGACGAAAATGAGCCAGGCCGCCGGGTCGCGCGGCGGCCCCTTGACCGGCCACGTCTTCAGCGCCCGCAGACAGGCCTCCTGGTAAGCGTCCTCGGCCGCATCGAGGGTACGAAAATAGCGCAGCAGCGCTCCCATCACCTGCGGACGCGCGGCCGTAAGCGCCGCATCGATCCAAGCCATGTCCGTCATTTCGTTCGCGACCTAAGAGATACCGCCCGGATTGAAAACGGCCACCGGACGGATTTCCACCGTTCCATGTGGCTTCTCGCGCGCCAGCAGCTTCGCCGTCTCGATCGCTTCGTCCAGCGTGGCGCAGTTGACCAGGTAGAATCCAAGTAGCTGTTCCTTGGTCTCGGCAAAAGGTCCGTCGATGACCACCGGGTTACGGCCCGAGCGGATATGGGTTGCCGTCGTCGTGGGCAGGAGGCGGGCGACCGGTCCGAGTTTGCCCTCCGCCTTCAATTTTTGCTGGACTTGATGGAGCCTCGCCATCATGGCCTCGTCTTCCTCCCGAGTCCGTCCTGCCGCCAAGGTCTCGGATTCATAGCAGAGGATCGAATACAGCATAAGCCCTCCTGTCGCGTCCTCCCCCAAGGACGTTCCGCCATGCTCCGTGCCGACACATGCGAGGCCTAAGCATAATGGTGCCGCTCGTGAGCGCGTAGCGCGCAACGAGCCGAATCTTGCGATATTAGGCGCCGAACCCTGCCATCATTGCAGAGGAGCGATGGGATTGCCGCGCCTTTCCGCCAACGTCGGACTACTCTGGGCTGATCGACCGCTTTCACAGCGGCTCGAGGCGGCGGCCCGGGCAGGTTTTCGCGCCGTAGAGATGCATTTTCCCTATGACGTTCCTGCCGCGGACATTGCCGCCGTCGCGCGTCGCAGCGAACTCACCTTACTAGGTATCAACACCGCGCCAGGAGATGTGGCCCGGGGCGAGAGAGGGCTAGGGGCCTTGCCCGGACGTGAGAGCGCTTTTCAGGCCGCCGTGGACCAGTCCATTGCGTACTGCGTCGAGTCCGGCGCGCGCGCCATACACGTAATGGCAGGTAACGTCGCGGCGGGGGATCGGCAGCGCGCACGCACCGTGTTCGCGGACAACTTGCGATCGGCTGCCGCCAAGGCGGCGGCTTACGGGCTGGGCCTGCTGCTCGAGCCACTCAACCCGCGCGACAATCCTGGCTATTTCTACTCCACACTTGGCGAGGCGGTCGAGCTCATCGAGGAGCTCGCGCTTGTCAACATCAAGTTGCAATTCGACATTTACCACGTCGCAATCAGCGAGGGAGACGTTTTGACCAAGCTGAAGCGCTACATGCCGCTCATCGGTAACGTACAGATCGCCGCGGTACCTACGCGCGCCGAGCCTGACGAGGGTGAAATCGCCTACCGCGCGATTTTCGCGGCGCTCGACGCTCTGGGGTACGAAGGTTGGGTGGGTTGCGAGTACCGGCCGCGTGGTGATACGGACGAGGGGTTGTGCTGGATGAGATCGCTCGGAGTGGCTCGAGCGACCGCCAGCAAGCCGCGGGCACGTGGAGGAAACGATCGATGATGCGAAAAGTTGCGGTGGTGACCGGGGCTGGATCGGGGATCGGTAAGGCCGTGGCGCTCGCTTTGGCGAATGCCGGTTATGCCGTGGTGCTCGCCGGACGACGTCGAGCTGCGCTCGACGAAGTGGCGCGTGCAGCCGGTCCCGAGGCGCTGCCGGTGCCAACCGACGTAACCGATCCAACATCCGTGGCGGCTTTGTTCGAGCGCGCCGTGGAGCGCTTTGGCCGGGTCGACGTGCTTTTCAACAATGCGGGGACTGGCGCCCCGCCGGCCCCCTTGGAGGAGCTTTCGCTCGAGCAGTGGCGGCGTGTCATTGACACCAACCTGACCGGCGCATTCCTGTGCACGCAGGCCGCATTTCGCCAGATGAAGTCGCAGCAGCCGCGCGGTGGTCGCATCATCAACAACGGCTCCATCTCGGCAACCACACCGAGGCCTCACATGATCGCCTACACCGCCTCGAAGCACGCCATCTCCGGGCTCACGAAAACGACTTCGCTCGAGGGAAGGCAATACGACATCGCCTGCGGCCAGATCGACATCGGTAACGCGGCGACTTCGTTGGCCGCGGCTTTCTCGACCGGTACGCTGCAGGCCGATTTGTCCTTGAAGCCCGAGCCGACTTTCGATGTCAAATATGTCGCCGAGGCGGTGCTGCACATGGCTGGCCTCCCGCTGGAAGCCAACGTGCTGTTCATGACGATCATGGCGACGAAGATGCCCTACAGCGGACGAGGATGAGGCGGGATTTGCGATGACCTCGAGGGAACCACTCCACGACTGGCGATCGAGAGCGCTGCGACTCGAGCAGGAGGTTGGCAAGGCTATTCTCGGGCAGCCGGAGACGATCCGGCTGATCAACGTCGCGTTGTTCGCCCGTGGGCACGTGTTGCTCGAAGGGGATGTGGGAGTTGGAAAGACGACGATCCTGCGGGCCTTTGCGCGCGCCATCGGTGGAGAGTTCGAGCGCGTCGAGGGCACTGTGGATCTGATGCCCGGCGACCTCGTCTACCACACCTATGTCGATGCCGAAGGCAAGCCGCGCATCGAGCCCGGCCCGCTGCTGCGTCACCAGGAGAGGCTGACGACCTTTTTCTTCAACGAGATCAACCGAGCGCGACCCCAGGTCCAATCACTGCTGCTGCGCGCGATGGCTGAAAGAACGGTTTCAGCGTTCAACCGCGAGTATCGTTTCCCATTCATGACAGTGTTCGCTGACCGCAACAGAGTCGAGAAGGAGGAGACATTCGAGCTCGCATCCGCCGCGCGCGACCGTTTCATGCTCGAGTTGCGCATGCCGACACCACAAGACTCTTCTGTGCGCCGCGCGCTGGTGTTCAATCCTGACTACCACGACGTGGATTCGCTTCTGGAGCGGGTCGCGCCGGAAGTTCTGCCCTGGAGAGAGCTCAACGCCATGGCCGCGGCCATCCAGCGAGGTGTTCGTGCGAGCGAGGCGCTCGAGCGCTACGTGCTGGACCTGTGGGAGGCCACACAGCAGCCTGGAAAATTCGGCATTTCCATCGGCGGTGTCGATATGGACAAGCTCATTCTCGCTGGCGCGAGCCCCCGAGGCATCATGTCGTTGACTCGAGCGGCGCGGGTGGTTGCCTGGTTCTCAGGTCGCGACTATCTGACCCCGGATGATGTCCGTACCGTCGCTCCGGCCGTGTTAGGACATCGGGTGTTCTTCACACCCGTCTACGAATTGCGGCGCGCGCAGATTGCCGATGCTCTGGTCGAGCAAATTCTGGACAAGGTGCCGACGCCGCGCTGAGGATGACGCGCCCGAAGACGATGGCCACCCCGCCCAAAATGGAAACCCCGCGCGAATTTCATTATCGCCTGCGCGGTCGCATCTCCGGTCGGCGCCCCGGAGCGCATGCCGGCTCGAGTGTCGGCTCGGGACAGGAATTCGTGACCCACTTGAGCCTATACGATTATCCGGACCCGCGTCGGCTCGACTTGCGGGCGAGCTTGCGCTCGCTCGAGGGGCAATGGTTGGTGAGAGTAAACCGGCAGCGTGCGGGCATCAGTGTTCGGGCGCTCGTCGATGTCTCGGCCTCCATGACTTTTGGCAGCCACCGGTCGAAGCTGCACGTGGTCGCCGACTTTGTCGAAGCGCTGGGCTCGAGCGCTTTCAGGGTCGGCGACGCCGTCGGCATGATGGCGTTCGATGATGTCGAGCGCTCCGATCTATTCGTGCCCGCGCGCGTCAGTCGCGGTATGGGACGAGTGATGGCTCAGGCGTTGTTGACAAGCCCGAAGTTCGCGGCCGCTCATGTGGGAGTGACGGCCGGCGTTCGTTCGGGACCGGCGGCACCCGCCCGCCTTGGGCGAGCTCCTGGCGATGGACTTCAGGCAGCGGCTTCCCATCTGGCAGGCCAACAAGGTCTCGTGTTCCTGGTGTCCGACTTCCACTGGCCGCTCGATCGCCTGAGCGTTGTGTTGGACTATCTCGCTCACGCCACCGTCGTTCCCGTCATCGTATGGGACCCTGCGGAAACCGATCCTCCAGCAAAGAACGCTCTGGCGACGCTACGCGACGCCGAATCAGGCGCGCGCCGCACGTTGTGGGTTCGCCCCAGGCTGCGCGAGCAATGGCGCCAAGCGGTGGCCGAACGCCGAGCCGAGATCAGCAGCTTTCTTGCCGCGCACAATCTTCGTCCCTTCTACATGGAGGGTGAGTTCGACGCCGACGCACTGTCGCGTTATTTCTTCGAGGCAGACATGTGATCGCCGCGGCCCTGACCTTGATCCTCGCCGCAGGTACGGCCGCATCGCCGGTTGCCGCGACCCTCCGGCCCCCGCCGGCCGCGCGGCTCATCGCCGTTACTGATCACCCACGCGTCGCCGGACCCGTCGCCGCCCTTGTTGATCGGCCGCGCATCGCTGGACCCGTCGCCGCCGTTGCTGATCGGCCGCGCGCTCCAACACCCGTCGCCTTCGTCGAGCAGCCACGTCTAACCGGATACTTCGTCGGCGACCTCCTAACGCAACGCGTCCTTCTCCAGAGCGCCGGAAGCGATCTCAACCCGATAGCACTCCCAACACCCGGCCGCGTGAGCGCTTGGTTCGAGCGCCGCAACGTCACGATGGGGACGGACTCCTCCTCCCGACGCTGGCTCACTGTCGAATATCAGATACTCAACGCGCCTCAGAAACTGACCACAGTCACCTTGCCTGCCTGGACCCTGACGATCAACGCGCCTGCCGGTGCAAACACGCTGGCGTTGCAGATTCCCTCCACCCACGTGAGCGTAGCGCCGCTGAGCCTCCCAGGCTCGCCCACCCAGGTGGGTATCGCCGACCTACGCCCAAACCGGTTGGCTCCATCGAGCCCTCTAACACCAATCCGTCATGGGATCGTCCTGTCCGCCGGAGCACTGGTACTGACACTGGGCGCCTGGCTCGCTTGGCTCATCTGGCGCAATCGGCGCGCGGCTGCTACGCAGCCCTTCGCACACGCCCTGCGGGAGTTGCGGTTATTGAATGATTGCGACCCACGCGCGTGGCAAGCTCTGCACCGCGCTTTCGACCGCACTGCCGGCCGTGTGATTCAAACCGCTACCCTCCCTGATCTGTTCAAGCGGGCTCCCCAATTGCTACCCGTCCGGCAGCAGATTGAACAGTTCTTCACGCACTCGAGTCTGCTGTTCTTCGCAATGCCCGTACATGCTTCGGAGCGTCGGGCTCATCCTGCGCCGGCGCTCGAACCCGGCGCTATTGTCGTTCCGCGCGCTCTATGCGAGGAGCTCCGCCGTATAGAGAGGCGCTACGAGCGATGAGCACGAGCCCGCAAGATCCGCTGTGATGACTCCCAGCCTCGACTTCCTCCATCCCTGGGCGCTGCTCCTGCTCCCGATCGCGGTCCTGCCGTTCCTGCGCGCTCGCTCCGACACCCTCTTGTTCTCCCATCTTCCTTGGCTCCCTCGAGATCCCGCTGGCCGCATCGCTGGATGGCTGCGCGATTGCTGCGCCGTCATGGCGATAACGACTATCGTGGTTGGCCTGGCCGGCCCGGGTCGTCCCCAGACCCAAGTCCTCCGCACGGGGCGAGGCGCCGAGATCGTAGTGCTCATCGATAGAAGCCGCAGTATGGACCAGCGGATGCTTCCCAGTGACTGGCGCAGTATCGATCCCATCATCCGCACGCAACAGTCCTGGTTCCGGGGACCGCAAAAGAGCAAGACCGCTCGCGAGTTGCTTTCCCACTTTGTGGCACAGCGGCCCGAGGACCGCTTTTCACTGATGTTCTTCAGCGGCGGCCCATTGCCCGTCGTCCCGTTCACCCAACATGGAGAAGTCGTGCAGGCGGGCATCACCGCGGGGGGCACGGGACCAGGCCTGTCGAGCACCGATATGGGGCGCGCGTTACTCGCGGCTATCGCCGAATTCGATGCGCGTGAGTACACCGGCAGTCGCGCCATTCTGTTGGTTTCCGACGGCGGGGCGCAGCTCGACCCGCCCACGCGAACGAGGATCGCCGCAGGCCTCGCTCGAAATCGCGTGGCGCTCTACTGGCTCTACTTGCGATCCATCAATGGCGCGGATCTGAACACGGATGACCCACAGGCTGACGCCGTTGCGGAGGTCGCGATGCACCGGTTCTTCCAGAGCCTCCACACACCGTACCACGCCTACCAGGCTGCCGAGCCAAAGGACCTGGCGCAAGCAGTGGCCGACTTCGGCCGTCAGCAGAATCTGCCGCTGGACTACACCGAACAGGTGCCGCGGCGCGATTACGCGAGGCTCTGTTTCGAGTTGGGCGCACTCTCGTGTCTCGGCTTGCTGGCGCTCGGCGCTGTTGAGTTGCGGAGCTGGACGTGAGACGCGCGCACGGACACCTGGCATTTGGTGTGATCTCGGCGGCTCTGACATTGGTGACTGTCGGTGAGATTGCGCGCCTCGTGCATGCGGAGGAGGTCAACGCGGCCATCGTCAATGTCGTAACGGTCACGACCCTCACCAATGTTGCCAACAAGCAAGCAAGCGCACGGCCGACGGCCATGCTGCCGGAAGCACGACTGACACAGGCGGTGGAGCTGTCCAGGAGAGACTACGACGGTGCGCTGGCGGCCTACAAAGCGATCATCCAGTCCCCGGGGCGCGAAGACCTGCGGCGCATCGCGCTCTATGACCTGGGGAATTTGCACCTCGACCAGGCATTACAAATGTCTGACGAACAGCAGTCACTCCCGTTCCTGGAGCTGGCGAAGCAAAGCTATCGCGACGAGCTGCGCCGGGACCCGAACGACTGGGATGCCCGATACAACCTCGAGCGTGCGCTGCGGCTTGCGCCCGAGCAAGACGACGACTTTGAGGATTCGGGGTCCCCACCCCCCAAGGAAAAGGAGCGCTCGACAATCGCCGATCCGAGAATGGACCTCCCGTGAGCACCTCGCGTGCGGCAGGCATCGCGCTGATTCTCCTGCTCGCGGCGGCCTTCATGCCGCCTTTCGACACTTCGCGCACGACCTTTGACGAGCTCGTCGTATTCGATATCACGCAGAGTATGAACGTGGAGGATTATGAGATCGATGGCGCGCCGGTAAGCCGGCTGACCTTCGCGCGCGAGTCGGTGCGCCGGGCTTTGCGGCAGCTGCCCTGCGGGTCCCGTGTAGGCTGGGGGGTGTTCGCCGAATATCGCACGCTACTGCTCCTTGCTCCAATCGAGGTCTGCGACAACTACAACGATCTGCTCGCTTCGCTGGACAGAATCGATGGCCGCATGCGTTGGGGCAATGCCAGCGAGATCAGCAAGGGTGTGTTCTGGGCGCTGCGAGGCGCCCGGGATGTGGGTGGCCGACCGGGCGTGTTGTTCCTGACGGATGGCCAGGAAGCGCCGCCGGTTGAAGGGGAGGGGCTACCCTTGTTCGATGACTTGAAGCGCGGTGATATCCACGGGTGGCTGATCGGGGTAGGCGGCTATACCCCCAGGCCAATACCGAGGACCGACGCCGAGGGTCGACCCATCGGCTACTGGCGCGCCGACGAGGTCGTGCAGCGGCGTGCGCCCTCGGGCGAGCCCCTGGAAACCCATGAGCACCTGTCGGAAGTCCGCGAGCCCTACCTGCGCAGGCTCGCGCGTCAAGTTGGTTTCGACTATCTGCGCCTGGCGGGCGCCCCCTCGATTCGCAAGGCGATACTCGACCCCCGGCTCGCCCAGCGTCGGCGCGTACCCACCGACTTCGGCTGGGTCGCCGGTGTTCTGGCGCTGGTCACGCTGGTTTCAGGGTTCGCGCGTGCACTGCCGGCGCTTGTTTCAGCTAGGATACGCGCCGGTTTCGCCCGGTGAATCGAAGGCGCGCACGCGCCCAAGGAGATGAAGCGAAATGCGCCCCAGCGTGCGCGCCCTCCTGCAAGTGTCTATTGTGGCCCTTGTCGCCAATGGAGGCACGCGGGCCGCCGACGTCCCGGCGCCATCCGCTCATCCGCAGCGCAACATCATCATCTTCATTGCTGATGGCTTGCGCCACGATTCAGTCAACCCGGCGGATGCCCCCACATTGACGGCGGTACGCGAAAAGGGCGTTCACTTCGTGAATAGCCATTCCCTCTTCCCCACCTTGACGACCCCCAACGCGTCCGCCATCGCGACCGGCCACTACCTGGGCGACACGGGAGACTTCAGCAACACCGAATACATCGGCTTTCCGGCATTCAACCACGGCGACTTCAACAAGACCCCCGGCACCCCCACTCCCTTTCTCGAGAACGACCTCGTACTGGGAGATCTTGCCGCACATTTCCGCACCGGAAACTTCCTGAACGAGGCGTCGCTGCTCGCGCTCGCCCGCGCGCACGGCTTCAACACCGCCGCGATCGGCAAGCTCGGCCCCGTGGCTATCCAGGACATCACCGAGCTCAAGCCCACCGAGCACCACTTTCGCAAGCCGCAGACCATCATTCTCGATGACAGCACGGGAATCGATGGTGGAGTGCCGCTCACGGACGAGGTGCAGAGCGCGCTGCTGGCCGCCGGACTCGGCACGAAGCCAACTCCTCGCAACCAACCGACCGGTACGGCCTTCATACCCGGAACGCTCGCCGCCAACGTTGGCCAACAGAAGTGGTTTGCCGATGCAGCGACCAAAGTCGTACTCCCGAAGTTCGTCCACAGCGGGCGACCCTTTGTGCTGGTCTTCTGGTCACGCGATCCGGACGGCACCCAACACAACCAGGGCGACAGCCTCAACCAGCTACGGCCCGGTATCAACGGCCCCACCTCCAAGGCCGCGGTCACCAACGCCGACGCCAACCTGAAACAGCTACTGGACTTCATCGCCGCCGATCCTGCCCTGCAGGCCGCGACCGACGTGTTTGTCACGTCCGATCACGGATTCGCCACCATCAGCCGTCATGAGATCGATGCCGCCGGTCACGTCACCGCCAGCTATTCGAGCGGCTTTACCTACCTGGGTAGCGATGGCAAGCCGGAAACACCCCCCGGCTGGCTGCCGCCGGGTTTCCTGGCGATCGACCTCGCGCACGCGCTCGGACTGCCGCTTTTTGATCCTGACAGCCAGATCACGGTCGCGGGCACCCAGCGATATGAGCCTGTTGACCCCACGAAACCGGGAACGAGCGAGTCGCGCCAACACCCTGCCGCCGGTGACGGACTGATCGGTGGGATGGGAGCCGTGCAGGATCCCATCGACGCCAAGGTGATCGTCACCGCGAGTGGTGGCGCGGACCTCATCTACGTCGCCCGCCACGATCGCTCCACGGCGCGCAAGATCGTGGAATTTCTGGTTCACCAGGACTATGTCGGCGCGCTTTTTGTAGACCGCGCCCTGGGCGATATCCCGGGCGCGTTGCCGTTGACAGCCGTGGCGTTGGAAGGATCGTCCCGCATGCCGCGGCCCTCGATCGTGGTGGGCTTCAAGACTTTCCTGCTCGAGCCGGGCAATCTGCTCTCGGCCGTGCAGGTGTCCGACACGCCGCTACAGGAAGGGCAGGGAATGCATGGCGGCTTTGGGCGCGACAGCACTTTCAACAACATGGCCGCCCTGGGGCCGGACTTCAAACAAGGCTTCACCGATTCTCTGCCGGTGAGTAATGCCGATATCGCGCCCACCTTGGCGCACATCCTGGGCTTGCGGTTGCCGCATTTCGGCAAACTTCGCGGTCGCGTCATGACGGAGGCGCTGGTGGAAGGCTCCGATTCCGCGCCGATCCGGCACGAGTTCACTATTGCGCCGCGGACCACCTCGGGCCTGACCACGGTGGTGCTATATCAGGAGCTGCAGGGGCACCGTTATTTCGATACGGCTTGCCTGGTGAGCCAGGCGCACCCCGCTGGCGACCAACTCTGCCAATCAAAGTAGTGAGCCGTGGCACGTGGCCTGCTCCCTTCTCTCTCCCAGAAGCAAACTGCGGCGGGAGCCGCGGGAGAGGTCAGCATGGCAAGCTTGAATGGCATGAAGGTCGCGATATTGGTGGCGGAGGGCTTTGAGCAGGTGGAGCTCACGGGCCCAAAACAGGCGCTCGATGAAGCTGGCGCGCAAACGAGGATCGTCTCCCCCGCCAAGGGCGAGGTGCAGGGCTGGAAGCACTTCGACAAGGCGGACAAGTTCAAGGTCGACGTCCCGCTGGAACAGGCGGACGCGGCGGACTTCGACGCTCTGGTATTGCCCGGAGGAGTGGCCAACCCTGACCAGCTCCGCACTATGCCCAAGGCGGTACAGTTCGTGCGCGCATTTTTCGACGCGGGCAAGCCGGCCGCCGTGATCTGTCACGGCCCGTGGACCCTGATCGAAGCCGGTGTGGTGAAAGGGCGAACGGTGACTTCCTGGCCATCGCTGAAGACCGATCTGACGAACGCCGGCGCGAAGTGGGTCGACCAGGAGGTGGTCGTCGACAATGGCCTGGTGACGAGCCGCAAGCCCGACGATCTTCCGGCCTTCAATCGCAAGATGCTGGAAGCGTTTGCCGAGGATCGACGCCCGCAGGGTATGCGCGCCGGACAGCAACAAGGCCGCGGAGCGAGCCAGTCGCAGACGACGCACTGAGGTAGGTCGGCGGCGCCGTTCGTGCGAGGTGCGCGACGCGCGCCTTCCGCCCGTGTCGCGGACATAGCGCGCTTCCAGCCGGCCGGGGCGCCGCCTCGCGGCGGCCGCCCGCGCGACGTATACGTCGCGCCCCCTTGTCCATCGAGGCGGATTGCCGCAAGGTAGTCGGCCTGCGAGGGGGAATTCCATGCAACAAGCCGCTGCCGCCGTTCCAACCGCTTCCGCGGTGAGTACGACTTTCTCCAGAAATTATCGCGCCTGGTTGCTGTTCGTCCTGGGCCTGACCAACGCGTTGAATCTGGCCGATCGGCAGAGTCTCGGCGTCGCCGCGCAGGCCATCAAGCTCGATCTCGCGCTCACTGATGCGCAGATGGGCCTGGTCCAAGGTCTCGCCTTCGCGATCTTCTACTCCGTGTTGGCTTTGCCGATCGCCCGCCTCGCCGAGCACTTCAGCCGCACGAAAATCATCGCCACCGCCGTGGCGATCTTTGGCGCCATGGTGTGTCTGTGCAGCAGAGCGAGCAACTTCTGGCAGCTCCTGATCTGCCGGGTCGGCGTGGGAGTCGGAGATGCGGGTTTCGTGCCCCCGACAGGCTCCTTGATAGGCGATCACTATCCGGTCTCCCGGCGCGCTTCGGCGATGTCCGTCATCTGGCTCGGAGCGCCCGTCGGAATCGTGTGCGGGGCGACGTTGGGCGGTTGGATGGCGGAGCACGTAAGCTGGCGAGCGGCTTTCGTCGCGATCGGTGCTCCCGGTGTCGTGGTCGCGCTGCTGGCGTTTCTGACTTTGCGTGAGCCCCCGCGTGGCATGTCAGATCTGGCAGTGGCTGCTGCCGCTGGCGCCGCGGGAAGACCGCCGTCGATGACGGAGGTCTTGCGCTTCCTGCTCTCCAAACCTTCGGTGCGCCACCTGCTCGCCGGGTGCGCGCTGGCGGCGATTTCCATGAACGGCATCGGCCAGTTCTTTGGACAGTTCATTGTGCGCAACTACCACGTCGGACTTGCGGAGGCCGGTCGTATCCTGTCACTGATCGCCGGCTGCGCCATGCCTTGCGGCATGCTGTTGGGGGGCTTTGGAGTGGATTGGGCCGCCCGGCGTGACAAGCGTTGGTTCGCCTGGGGCCCCGCACTGACCTTGGTTTTGGCTACTCCCGCCTTCCTCGTCGGCTTCAATCAACCGACCCTGGCTAGCGCAGTGGGCGCACTCCTGCTCGGGCACCTGATGCTGTTCGTTTACTGGACTCCCACCCTGGCCTTGGCGCAGAACATGGTCGGCCCCGGCATGCGAGCCTCCTCCACGTTTGTTTTCAACTTCATCCTGGGCCTGGTGGGCATCGGATTTGGCCCCACCATCGTTGGAATCCTCAGCGATCGCTTGGCCCGCGTTGCATTCGTGGCCGGCGACTACGTCCGCGCGTGCCCGAAGGGCCACCCCGCCGCGGGCGCGACCGACACATTGCTCCAGTCCTGCGCGAACGCTTCCGCCGTCGGATTGCGTCATGCCGTCATGATCATGTCGCTCACGTTCGCCTGGGCAAGCTTGCACTATTGGCTCGCCTCACGAACGCTGCGGCGTGATTTGGAGACGCACTACAAGGCACCGTCGCAGATCTGAAACTCGGCTGTCGCCTTACGGTCATGCCCGTAGGGCAGTATATTGAGTGGCTCGAGTGTGGATTCTCCACAGTCTGGCAAGACCGCCGTTGTTCAGTGCCGGGTTCAAGCGGAACGAGGCTCTTGGCGAATGCTTGCTGCATTGAGTTCGCAAGAAACCTGTGTATTTCACCGCGATGTGAGCCGCCTCAGGCCACAGGTTCCGATCCCTGACTTCAAGGCAGCATGCCGGGAACTGTGCGCGCGCATCTGGATCGAGCTCGAGCTGTTGGCGCAAGCCGCAGGCCAAGTCGAAACCAACGGCCGACCGCGAGACATCACGATGAGCGCCGCGATATTGCGGCTCGAGCTCATTATGCTGGTGGACTCCTGCCGATCGGTGCACTGGCGCTCCATGCTATCCGTGGAGCAATGTGACTGTCTGTGTTCGATGCTGACCGATGTCCTGGCGGCGCTCTATGTTGAGTCGGAGCACTTGAGCGGCGCCATCCCGGAAGCGCAGGATAGAGTCTTATTTGAGCTACTGACACTATCGGGGGCCCGATCCCCTCTGGCCGACCCCGCGCCCGTATGCGAAATCGGGCAAGGTTCGAGTCCCGCAATCAACGAGCTCCTGAGATTGATCGAGGCTCAAGCCGCCGCCCGCGGTGTCGGGGCGCTCAGACGCGAGCGGCGAGGGTGGGAAGCTGAGTCGGCGTAGGCGCGCGCGAAGAGCAGCGTTGCCCGATGCCGGCTCAATAGCCTAGGCGCGCGCGGCGCCTTCTGCGCTGGCGGCTGAGAATCAGTAGTGCGTCACGTTCTTTCTTGGCGACAGAGTCCGCATCCACTGGGCGGGTAGCAGGCGAACTCGGTGGCTCAGTCCCCGTGTTCAGCGCGTCGGTGCCGCTTTCCAGAGTCGCTGCCACAGCGATTTCGTTCTCACCGCGGGCGGCATGCACACTCAGTAACTCGTCACTTGTGTTCGGTGCGTCACTGCTGTCCAAACTGGCTGCGACAGAGTGCTCGTTCTCACCGCGGCTAGCATGCACACTCGGGAGCTCGCCATCTGTGTTCCGTGCGTCGCCGCTTTCCAAGCTGGCTGCGACAGAGTGCTCGCTCTCACCGCG
>CAYNTW010000002.1:100697-153685 GCA_964400085.1 uncultured Steroidobacteraceae bacterium
TCCGTGCGTCGCCGCTTTCCAAGCTGGCTGCGACAGAGTGCTCGCTCTCACCGCGACTAGCGTGCACACTAGGTAACTCGTCACTTGTGCTCGGTGCGTCGCCGCTTTCCAGGCTGGCTGCGACAGAGTGCTCGTCCTCACCGCGGCTGGCGTGCACACTGGGTAACTCGTCATTTGTGCTCGGTGCGTCGCCGCTTTCCAAGCTGGCTGCGACAGAGTGCTCGTTCTCACCGCGGCTAGCGTGCACACTGGGTAACTCGTCATTTGTGCTCGGTGCGTCGCCGCTTTCCAAACTCGCCGAAACACAGTGCTCGTCCTCGCTGCGGCTAGCGTGCACACTCGGTAGCTCGCCACTTGTGTTCAGTGCGTCGTCGCTCTCCACGCTCGCTGCGACAGACTTTCCGTTCTCGGAGTGGCTAGCACGCGAGCCCATCAGCCCCATTGTCATCCGCCTTTCCCAGCGGCTCTGTGGACTCGTTGGAAGAGACTTCTCGCTGTTAGAGGCTGCGGCACGCGACCTCCGTAGCTCACTTCTGATTTTTAGATCGCGGATAGTCAGATAACGGGCGGTGTTGTCGTCCTCTTTGCCGAATACCTCGGGAGAAGGCCGCAACGCCTCGGCTGCTTCGGTAGTGGCGGGCATCACGACAGCCCCCTTTACGGAGAGTGCCTCCTCAATCCTTTTCAACGCGGCGTTGGTGCGGCTGATTCTGCTCGTGAGGACGCTCGTGTAGACAAGAAGAGCCCCGAGCAGAACGGCGATGACTATGAATTGCCACAGGGCCATGATGAGCATCCCAGTTTTGGCGCAAACGGGAGCATAGCCCCTCCAGTGGAATCGAACGAGCTTGAGCGACGGCGCCGCCACGGGAGCCTACTGCGCATTGCGCGTCGAAATCACTCAACGGTGCGCTGAATGGAACGTGCCAATGTGGCGCAGTGAGTTGGAGTTTGGACGATCCGGGTTCGATAACCGCCTGCAACTGCTCGCTCTCGCCGATACGGCGCGCCCAGACAGGCACGACACACGGCTGCAGTATCCCATGCCTATCCTAGAGGGGTAGCATTGCCGCGCGGATACATGATGGCCACGGCGACCCACAATGTGATCTTTGACTTCGGCGGAGTTTTGCTTCGCTGGCAGCCTCAAGAGATTATCGACGCTTTTTACGCCGAGGAGGATCTCCGGGATTCATTGAGCCGGAACGTGTTCCGGCATCCCGACTGGATCGAGATGGACCGAGGTTCACTTGCAGAGAGCGCCGCCGCGCACCGCTTTGCGGCGCGCATGAACCGCCCTGTGCAGGAGATGGAAGCGCTCCTCCACCTGGTCAAGGAGTCGCTGGTCCCAATACCAGAGACGGTCGCGCTCGTGCACGAACTCGCAGGACGCGGTGTTCCTCTTTACGGACTCTGCAATATGCCTGCATCCACGTTTACCTATCTTCGCGGGCGTTACCATCACTGGAATCTGTTTCAAGGCATCGTGATATCCGGAGAGGTAAAGCTGATCAAGCCCGATCCGGCGATCTTTGCGCATATTTGCAGTCAACATCGACTGGAGCCCTCCAACACGATATTCGTCGACGACCATTTACCCAACATTGAAGCCGCCAACAAACTAGGATTCCGCACCATTCTGTTTCGCGACGCTGAGCGTTGCGCCCAGGATGTGAATTCATTTCTTGGCCATGGCGCAGAAAGAGCCTGAGGCTGGGGGGCGAGTGTCTGCGGCCGTGCTCGTCGACGACAGGTACCGTCGGTTCTAATGCCGAGCTGAATGACCGGTTCGTAGGGCGACGAAGAGGTCGCCCGAACGGCACCCGGCCGAGTGCCGTCGTTGTCGAGTACCACAGCGCAGCACTGCTCGGGATGCCTCTGGACGCGAACAGTCTGGGAGCACATCAGGGCTGAGGCACTATTAACGCTTGACGATATTAACGCATCGCTTTATGATATCGAAGTGATCCGGACCCACTGAGGTGGCCTGGAAAGCTCTACAGTAAAGTGGCGGAGGATCAACGATATGGCAACGAAGAAACTACGGCCGGTGCATCCGGGCGACATTTTGCTTCACGACTTCATGCAACCGCTGAAGTTGAGTTCATACAAAGTAGCGAAAGAACTGGGAGTAACAGCTCCCACTGTCAACGAGATCGTTCGTCGGCGTCGAGCGGTCACTGCGGAAATGGCCCTACGCCTGGCACGTTACTTCGGCACGTCCGCTCAGCTTTGGCAGAACCTGCAGTCTCAGTACGATCTAGAGGTTGCGAGCCAGAAGATTGGCAAGAAGGTCGAACGGGCTATCCACCCTCTGCCGCGCCCCGATCTCGGCGAACCGCAGCCGGCATAGGTAGCTGTCGATCCGCGACTTCGGCGACGACCAGCGGGCCCTGCTCTAAAAGAACCCTTCGAGAAACGCCGCCGTCTCATCCGACACGCCAACGATCTTGTTCGTCGCCTGCCGATAAAACTTGAAATTGAGCTCGGTCTCCGGCCGCCCATCATCCCAGTCGCTAAAGCGCTTGAGGTCGCTCCGCCCGAGTG
Organism: uncultured Steroidobacteraceae bacterium; assembly: GCA_964400085.1. GTDB lineage: Bacteria > Pseudomonadota > Gammaproteobacteria > Steroidobacterales > Steroidobacteraceae > 13-2-20CM-66-19. The sequence continues at coordinate 103,245 of CAYNTW010000002.1, forward strand.
GTCGATTCGCGAGCGCGGTGCGCCTGACGGTGATGCTCACGCGCGGCGTTTGTCGCACAATGCCGCGCTTTTTGGCGATCGCTTCCGCAGAGATGACGACGCCACGGGCGATAAGCCCATGTCCACCCTCGTTCTCGCTGGCGAACACAAACACGGTATCAGCCTCAGCGATGAGCTTGCCGCCATACATCGTCTTCTGTGCCGTGAACGCGAACGTTTTTGCCCGCGGATCGTGAACCTCGGCTTTGATAGCGAATGCCATTGAGCTGTGCGTCCTCCACGCCAGTCCTCACATTTTACGCCCGCGCGCATCGCGCGCTCACCCCGCACCTTGCACCTTTAAGGTGCAACGCCCATGGCGACTCCCCCTAATGGTGCGTACCCGTACGGAAAACCTCAGGCACTCGCCTTTAACCCGAACGCTTAAGGGCTTGAAAGCACGCGATTCGAACGCGGCCGGTCCAAAGCAACCCGCGTTCGGTCGCCCGTACGCATGGAAATTGCAGCACACCAGAGCACTCAAGTGGCGATCTCCACGAGGCCACCTACGGCGCCAAGAACATGAACGTACGTGTGCTGACCCCACCCCAGGACGCCAGTCCCGAGGATGAACGCGTCGCGCTCAGCCCGGAAGCGTTGAAGCGCGCGTTCCTGGACAACCTCTTCTATGTGCAGGGAAAGACCCCCGCGCTCGCTACCAAACACGATTACTACATGGCGCTCGCGTACACCGTACGTGATCGTATGTTGCACCGCTGGATCAGTACGGCAGAGACCTACACCAGCCACGGCTCGCGTACGGTCGCCTACCTGTCCGCCGAATTCCTGATGGGCCCCCACCTCGGCAACAACCTCCTGAACCTCGGCATCCAGACCCAAGTGCGCCAGGCCGTTGGCGAGTTGGGCCTGGATTTCGACGAGCTGATGGCTTGTGAGGACGAGCCTGGCTTGGGCAATGGTGGCCTGGGCCGTCTGGCCGCCTGCTTCCTCGACTCCATGGCCACCCTCGAAATCCCCTCGCTGGGCTACGGCATCCGCTACGAATTCGGCATTTTCCAACAGGAAATCGTCGACGGCTGGCAAGTCGAGCGCACCGACAAATGGTTGCGCTTCGGTAATGCCTGGGAGGTCCCGCGACCGGAGTGGGCCGTGGAAGTCAAGCTTGGCGGCTACACCGAAACCTACATCGACCACGAAGGCCGCTCACGCGTACGCTGGGTCCCACATCGTATCGTCAACGGTGTGCCGTATGACACCCCGATCCTCGGCTATAGGGTGAATACAGCCAACACGCTGCGCCTGTGGCGTGCCGAGGCACCGGAATCGTTCGACTTCGCGGCATTCAACAGCGGCGACTACTACGGCGCCGTGAACCAGAAAGTCGTGTCGGAAAACCTGAGCAAGGTGCTGTACCCGAACGACGAAGGGTTGAAAGGCAAGGAGCTGCGGCTCGAACAACAGTACTTCTTCGTGTGCTGCTCGCTGCGGGACATGATGCGCATCCTGCGGGTCCAGCAGATCTCGGTGACCCGCTTTCACGAGAAGTTCGCCGTCCAGTTGAACGACACCCATCCTTCGATCGCCGTCGCCGAGCTGATGCGTCTACTGATCGACGAGCACGCGCTGGACTGGGACACGGCGTGGTCGATCACGCAGAAAACCTTCGCCTACACGAACCACACCCTGCTGCCGGAGGCGCTCGAGCACTGGCCGATCGCCGTTTTCGCGAAGGTGCTACCCCGACACCTGGAAATTGTCTACGAGATCAATGCCCGCTTCCTCGACGAAGTCCGCATCCGCTTCCTCGGAGATGAAGCGCGGATCGTGCGCATGTCGCTCATCGACGAGAACGGTGGGCGTTATGTTCGTATGGCGCACCTGGCTTGTGTCGGCAGCCATGCGGTCAACGGGGTCGCCGATCTGCACTCGCAACTGATCAAGCAAAGCCTGTTGAAGGACTTCCATGACCTTTGGCCGGAGAAGTTCAGCAACAAGACCAACGGCGTGACGCCACGGCGTTGGCTGGCGCTCACCAACCCGCGTCTGGCCGCCCTCATTTGCGAAGTGATCGGCGACGGCTGGATCAAGGACCTCGATCGGCTGCGCGAGCTGGAGAGGTTCGCGGACGAGCCCGCTTTTCAGAAGATCTGGCGCGACATCAAGCGCGCCAACAAGGAAGATCTGGCCGTGATGGCCCGCGATCGTACCGGAGTGTCGGTCGATCCGGATTCCCTCTTCGATGTGCAGGTCAAGCGCATCCACGAGTACAAACGCCAGCTCCTGAACGTTCTCCACATCGTCGCGCTGTATCACCGGATCAAATCCGACCCGCACTACGATCCGCAGCCACGCACCTTCATCTTTGGAGGTAAGGCCGCGCCTGGCTATCACGTCGCGAAGCTCATCATCCGGCTCATCAACGCCGTGGGGGACGTGGTCAATCGCGACCCGCAGGTGGGGGATCGCCTGAAGGTCGTCTTCCTACCCAACTTCAACGTGAAGAATGGACAACGGGTCTATCCGGCCGCCGATCTGTCCGAGCAGATCTCGACCGCGGGCAAGGAAGCCTCCGGCACGGGCAACATGAAGTTTTGCATGAACGGAGCGCTCACCATAGGTACGCTCGATGGCGCCAACATCGAGATCCGTCGTGAGGTCGGCGCCGAAAACTTCTTCATGTTCGGACTCACCGCCGCCGAGGTCGAGACGTTACGTCGCGACGGCTATCATCCGAGCGCGTTCTACGAGAGCAATCCCGAGCTGCGGGCGGTCATCGATCTCATCCGGGAAGGGTTCTTCTGGCGTGGTGACGCCACGCAATTCCGCGGCCTCATGGACGGGCTGCTGAACTGGGATACCTACATGCTGCTTGCGGACTTCCAATCCTACATCGACTGCCAGGCGCAAGTCGCTCGGGCCTACGAGGACGTGCGACATTGGAGCCGGATGTCGATCCTCAACGTCGCCCGCTCCGGGGTCTTCTCCTCCGACCGGACCATACGCGAATATGCCGATGAGATCTGGCGCGTCCCCCGCGTCCCCATCCGGCTCCTCTCGCAAAAGGACCTGAATTTCGGTCCTGCGTAGCTCTTGACGCTCCCCGCCACCGCACCCTAGTGTCCTCGCGCCGCCTCTGGCACGAGCGGCGCGACCGGAGCCTTCACCATCATGCGAGCTGCCGTCTATCACGGCCGACAGGATCTGCGGCTGGAAGATGTCCCCGAGCCGACCGCAGGCCCGGGCGAAGTCAAATTAAAGGTTCTGTACAACGGCATTTGTGGTAGCGATCTGCACGAGTACTACGACGGTCCAATCACCACCCGTCCAACAACACCGCACCCGCTGACAGGCGTCAAGAACCCAGTGATCCTCGGCCACGAGCTCTGCGGCGAAGTCGTGGATGTTGGCCAAGGCGTGGAGGACCTGGAGCTGGGCGACCGCGTGGCGGTTGAGCCAGTCGAAACTTGCGGCCACTGCCTCTACTGCACCTCCGGCCAATACAACCATTGCGGCCTGTTGGCTTTTCACGGATACAACCGAAACAGCGGTGGACTGGCGCAGTTCTCGGTCGTGCGCCGATCGATGGCTCACAAGCTCCCGCGGAGTCTGACTCCCCTGCAGGGCGCGCTCATCGAGCCAATGGCGATCGCCTGGCGAACCGCGGACCGTTGCGACCTGGAGGCTGGCGAGACCGCAGTGGTGCATGGCGCCGGGCCTATTGGCATTGGTGTCTACTTCACTCTGCGGCGACGTGGAGTTCGCGTCATCATGAGTGACCCGTCACCGGCACGCCGCGCCGTCCTGAAAGCCCTCGGGGTCGAGACGATTCTCGATCCCAGCGACGGCAAAGTAGTCTCTGCCATCAAGGACCTCACCAGCGGTCGCGGAGCGGACGCCTCCATCGACGCCGCCGGCGTTCCCAAGGCGTTTCAAGCCGCACTACTAGGCACGGCCGTCGATGGGAACGTGGTGGTGGTGGCAATCCACACCCGGCCGCTCGAAATCGGCCCCATGGACATCCTGATGTCAGAAGCTCGCATCACCGGCGTCGCCCTCTCGTGTAACGCCTTCCCCAGCGTCATCCAGGAAATGGCCACCGGCGCATATCCGTCCGACGGCTGGGTAGAAACGATTCCCTTCAACGGCATCATCCGCGATGGCTTCGAGCGGCTGCACCGCCAAGAAGGGACCAAGATCCTCGTCGACGTGCAGAGCGCTCACTAAGAGGTGCTGTCGTCCTTGCGAACGTTGATCTCGATCTTCACTCCATTCGGATCCTCGAGAAAAAGCTGTCGCAGCATGCCACCCGGTACATCATTGCGTGCGGCGCGCACCCCGTAACGCTCGAGTCTACTGACTACATCGTCATAGTCATCCGCGTTGAATGCGATGTGATCCACTGGCCCCGTGCCTTCAGCGCGCGATGTGACGGCGATGCCTTGTTGGTGCGAATGCTCAGTATAGGTCCGCCACTCCGCGATATGGATACACGGAGTCTCACCGACATACACCCAGTATCCCGGAAACGCTAGCGGTGGACGGAAACCCACGTGCATTCCCAGCGCCTGGACATAAAAGTCCCGCGTCGCCTCGAGGTTATCGGTGAGCACCAGGTAGTGCTCCATCTTCGTCAGCGGCATAGCCAGTTTCGCGGCAAATCAGCCCTGGGACTCCCGCATGATCGTCGGCACTTCCACCGTGGACTCCTCCTCGGGCGCATGCAGCGTCGTGACCGATGCGGTGTTGGAGCCTTCGCGGTGCGGGAATGCCTGGTCGCGGCCGTGCTCCGAGCTGAAATCCAACTCCGGCCCGATTGGCACGATCCCGGTCGGATTGAGGTTGCGATGGCTGCTGTAGTAGTGCGTCTTGTACTCCTCGATCGAGACGGTCCCCGCGATTCCGGGCACCTGGTAAAGCTCCCGCACGTACGCCCAGAGAGCCGGATAGTCGCGCAGCCGGCGCACGTTGCATTTGAAATGGCCGTGATAGACCGCATCGAACCGCATGAGCGTCGGGAAGAGCCGCCAGTCGGCTTCCGTGACCAGGTCACCGAGGAGATAGCGGTGCTTTTGCAACCGTTGCTCGACCCAATCGAGTCCCTCGAACACCTGTTTGGCGGCGGTCTCATAGGCCGCCTGTGTCGTGGCGAACCCTGCTCGGTACACGCCATTGTTGATGGTGTCGTAGACCCGGGAGTTCACCTGGTCGATCTCGGCGGCCAGCGCGTCGGGATAGTAGTTCGTGAGCTCGTGAGTGATCTCGTCGAACTCCGAATTCAACATGCGGATGATGTCGGAGGACTCGTTGTTGACGATGCCGTGGGTCTCCTTGTCCCAAAGGATTGGCACGGTCGCGTGGCCGGTGAAGAGCGGATCGGCCTGTTGGTAGAGCTCGTAGATGCGCCGCGCGCCCGTGAGCGGATCGGGCTGCGGGAAAGTCCAACCCTCCTCGAGCATGAGCGGGGTGACGTAGCTGATGGAGATGACGTTCTCGAGACGCTTCAACACACGATAGATCATGGTCCGATGGCACCAGGGGCAGGCGCGCGACACGTAGAGGTGATATCGCCCCGCCTCCGCCTTGAATCCGGAGCTGCCATCCGCCGTGATCTGGTGCCGGAAAGTGCTCGTCTGGCGCACAAACTCGCCCGACCCACCTTGGGCGGGAGGTGCGGTGTGCCACTCGCCATCGATCAGCATTCCCATCGCGCGGCTCCGTTACTTTGTGGAGGAAGGTTGCTTTGGCCGGGAGCCAGGCTCCTGTACGGCCACGGATCTGGCCACCAGGTGGTGCCAACAGTCCTGCGCAACAGCGAGCGTAGCCTGCTGGCGACCATATCGGTAGGGGGTGCACTGTCGGCACATTGCGAATTCGCTGCGAAGCCAAGCTGGATTGCACCGAACGGCCGTCTGGCGCACATTTCAGGTGCATGAAAACACCCATCGATCGTCGCGAATTCCTACATAAGACGGGCACGCTGACTGGCGTGCTGGCTCTGGGAAGCCCGTTCGCACTCATCGCGCCCTCGCGTGCCTGGGCCCTTGACCTGACATCTCTCACGACCGCGGAGGGTATCGCCCTCATGGCCGCGGCACGCACGATCGCTCCACACGACAAGCTCGAGGATGCCGCGTACGCATTCGTCGTTCGCGCGCTCGACGCGGCGGCGGCAAAGGACACGGCGCTGCGCAGACAATTGCAGGAGGGTGTCGCAAGCCTTGGCGCCGCTTTTGCCACCAGCCCGGAGAATGCGCGCGTGGCGGCTCTACGCCGGATCGAGCCCACGCCGTTCTTTCAGAATCTGCGCGTGCAGACGCTGCAGGTGTTGTATGCGACCCCGCTCGCCTACGCGTACTTCGGCTACGAGGGCGAGGCCTTCTCAAAGGGAGGTTACCTCCTGCGCGGCTTCAACGACCTGCGTTGGCTGCCCGAAGTGCCGCTATCCGACAGTGGCCCGGTGTTGGTGACGAGTTGAGATGTCACGTATAGAGCAATCAGACGATGGCGCCGTCGTCATCATCGGATCCGGCGCCGGCGGCGGCACCCTCGCGCACGAGCTCACCCGCCGGGGCATCAAGGTCGTGCTTCTGGAGGCGGGTCGCCGCCAATCCATCGCGACCTTCTCACAAAATCCCGGCGAGGCTTTCGCGCAGCTGACCTGGCTCGATCCGCGCACCCAGTCCGGCACGTGGGACCCGGTGAAAACCTCGCCCACGCTGCCCGTATGGATCGCCAAGACCGTCGGTGGGACAACTGTCCACTGGACGGGCGCCACGCCGAGAATCAGACCCTGGGAGCTCCGCCCACGCGGCACCTACGGCGATGTCCCCGGGACGTCGTTGATTGACTGGCCGATTCCCTATGACGAGTTGAAAGGCTATTACCAGCTCGCGGAAGCGCGCATGGTGGTCACCCGCCGCAACGGCAATCCCGGCCTGCCTGCATCCAACAACTTCAAAGTCATGTACGCCGCCGCGAAGAAGGCGGGCTACAAGCGGGTTCACACCGGCTACATGGCCATCAACACCCGCCCGGGTGATGAGCGTGGCGCCTGTATCCAACAGGGCTTCTGCGTGCAGGGGTGCAAAACGGGGGCGAAGTGGAGCACGCTCTATACCGAAATACCTCGTGCGGAAGCCACGGGCAACCTCGACCTGCGGACGCAGTGCATGGCCACCCGCATCGAGCACAATGCCGATGGGAAGGTGGTCGCGGTCGTCTACCGCGACAGCGCGGGCCGGGAGCAACGCCAAAAGGCGCGCATCGTCTGTGTCGCGGGCAATGCCATCGAGACGCCGCGGCTGCTGTTGCTATCGGAATCCGCGAAGTTTCCCCATGGTCTGGCGAATTCCTCCGGACATGTGGGCCGCAACTACTGCCATCACGTCAATGGCTTCATCTGGGCGACTTTTGCCGAGCCGGTCCGCTTCTGGCGCGGCGTGGTGCTCGCCGGCCTGGTCGAGGACGAGACGGTGAACGAGCCCAAACGCGGGTTCGTGGGCGGCTACCACTTCGAGCTCATCGCGCTGGATCTGCCGACGTTGCCGCTGGTCGGACTGCCTTATGGATGGGGACGCGATTTTGCATCCATCATCGATGACTACCGCAACATGGCCGGCCTGTTCATCAATGGCGAGGATCTCCCGCAGGCGAACAATCGCATCACACTCGATGACAAGGTGAAGGACGTCAATGGACTTCCCGTCGCCCACGTGCACGTGGACGAGCATCCGAACGATAAGGCGATGCGTCAACACGCCCGGACGCAAGGTAAGGCGATGTATGAGGCCATAGGCGCGAAACGCGTAATCTTCAGTCCGACGACGCCAGCCACCCACAACATGTGCACCGCTCGTATGAGCGAGCACCCCGGCGAGGGCGTAGCGAACGCACACGGCCAGACACACGACATTCCGAATCTGTTCATCTCCGACGGCAGTGCCTTCACGTCACCCGGTTCCGCGAATCCAACGCTCACCATCGTGGCGCTCGCTCTGCGCCAGGCCGATTACATTGCCCGGCAGATGTCGGCGCGGGCGATTTGAGAAGGTTTCAACGGACGATGTAGCTCACGACGAACACACCCAACATCGCGAGCACCACCGCGATCTTCGCGAGCGCACCCACTGCCATTCCCAGCCACGTGCCGAATCCGACGCGCGCCGCACGCTCGATCTGGCCTCGGTCGATCAACTCTCCGATGACAGCCCCAATGAACGGGGCCACCACGATGCCCAGGATCCCGAAAAAGATGCCCACCAGCGCCCCCACGGCCGCTCCCACGAGCGCGAGCCGACTTGCACCAACACGTTTCGCTCCGAGAAAGGCCGCGACGATATCAATCACGAAGACGAGCACGGTCAGCGCACCCAGAATGGTCAACGTGATCCAGCCAACCCGCTGAAAATGATCGATCCACGCCGCGAGCAGCATGCCCCCAAACACCAGCGCCGCGCCCGGCAACACTGGAAGAAAGGTGCCGATGACCCCCGCCACGATCAAGGCGATCGCCAGCACCCACCACCAGACCGGATCCATCGTGCTCCTTTCAGACAAGCGCAAGCGCATCCTGCGGTCGAATGCCACGAGCTATCGTAAGAGTGCGCCGAGCGGCGCGGTCAAGGACTTCAGGAGATTCGAGCCGTCGCGCCGGCAAACAGCGGCGTGTCGTCGTTCGCTGCGGCACGAGCGTCCCTTGCCCGGAGCTGTGTCAGCTGTTCCTGTAGCTCGGCGACTTCGTTGTGGAGATCGAGATTCTGGTGTAAGGCCAGCAGGAGTTGCCGTCTCGCGCCCATGAGCCGCTCCTGCAGTGCGGGTTGATGCGCTTCCTTCGCAAGGTCGTAGGCGTCGCGCAGCACGTCGAGTACAGCAATCAAGTTCAGGCTTTCGTGATTACGAGACATTGTCGAGGAGCCGGCCGCACCGGGTGTCGCCATTTCCCGTCACGCAAGCAACCGTCGTGCCCAGGAAGGCTGCCCCCGCCGGCGCGGGGGTGGACAAAGGAACCGCTTCATCCTTAAATGACACCGGTGTCCGTCCGGTATCCATCGCCTCCGAAGGTCATCAATGTTGCCAGAAACGCACAACAACAAACGCGGCAATTCAGGCTTCGCCTGCTTTGGTGAGCTGCTGTTGCGACTGTCCGCGCCGGGAAACGAGATCCTGCTGCAGAGTGGCTCCCTTGCGGTCCACATCGGCGGGGCGGAAGCCAACGTCGCCGTCTCGCTCGCGAAATTCGGTCACGTCGCCATCATGGCGAGCGTCGTTCCGGACAATCCCCTGGGAAAAGCCTGTATTGGCGAGCTACGTCGCCACGGTGTCCGCACCGAGGCGATCCACTCCATCCCCGGCCGCATGGGCTTGTACTTTCTAACAATCGGCGCGGGACAACGTCCCTCCGAGGTGTTATACGATCGCGCCGATTCGGCCTTTTCCCTGGCTTCTCCCGAACTGATGGACTGGCCGGCGATCCTATCCGAAGTGCACTGGCTCCATGTCTCGGGAATCACACCCGCCATCAGTCCGAACGCCGCCCAGTCAGCGCTGCGGGCGGTGCAAGTGGCCCGTGAGCGAGCTCGATCCGTTTCCTTTGATTGCAACTATCGGGCGAAGTTATGGGAGCGATGGCAAGGCGATGGGCCCCGCATCCTGCGCGAGATCGTCGCCGAGTCCGATCTGCTGTTCGCTGAGGAGCGGGACATGGCCCTGATCCTCGGCCGCGACTTCCGAGCTGAGCCTGCCGCGACTCGCTTCCAGGTCGCCGCCGCGGAGATGCTGGCGTCATTTCCACGCCTGAAGCGGATCGCCACCACCGTGCGCACCCAAAGAAGCGTCGACGACCACGACCTCAGCGCCAAGCTGATGACCCGCGAGGGGCTGCTCACGACGCGTACCTATTCGATCGGCCGCATCGTCGATCGGATCGGGAGTGGGGACGCATTTGCCGCCGGGGTGCTGCATGGCCTCGAGACGGGGCTGGCGGACCAGCCGACGCTCGACTTTGCGCTGGCCGCCGCCTGCCTCAAGCACTCGATTCCTGGAGATTTCAACCTGGTCGGTGTCGAGGACGTGCACAATCTCGTTCAAGATGTCGGATTTACCGTGAGGCGCTGAAGTCGATGACGCATTCGGCCGCGATTGAGAAGTTTCTTCGTTTATCACCGGTGATGCCGGTCGTGACCCTGGCTGATGCGGCGCTTGCCCCCGATCTCGCTCGCGCGCTGCTGCGCGGTGGCATCCGTGTGATCGAGGTGACCTTGCGCACACCTGTCGCATTGCGCGCCATGGAAATTATCGCGCGCGAGGTGCCGGAAATCACGGTAGGGGCGGGTACTGTACTCTCCGAAAGTGATCTGAAAGCGGCGGCTTCCGCGGGAGCGGCGTTCGCAATCTCCCCGGGTGCGACACGGGAGCTTCTGCAGGCCGGCGTCACGGGTCCGATCCCTTATCTCCCGGCGGTCGCCACGGCTTCCGAGCTGATGACCGGACTCGCCGCGGGATATCGCTGCTTCAAGTTCTTTCCTGCCGGCGCCGCCGGTGGCGCCGCAATGCTCAACTCGTTCGCCGCACCCTTTCCTGAGGCTCGCTTCTGTCCTACCGGCGGCATCACGCAAGCCTCGGTGAAATCCTATCTGGACCTGCCCAACGTGTTGTGCGCGGGAGGCTCATGGCTCACCCCCAGCGAGGCCCTCAGCAAAAAGGATTGGCCAGCCATCGAGTCGCTCGCCGCGAAGGCGGCGGCCTCGCGGAGCACGCGCGCTTAGGTCACTAAGCGGGCGCGGCAAAACGCCATGCACTCCCAGGGGGAAAGCTCGACACTGTTGGAGTTCGAGCGCCTGATCCCGGATTCGGTCGGTGTCGCGATGCGTGTGGCCAACGCTGGCGAGTTCCTGCGTTGGGTCCAACATTCCCTGGCCGACTACGCGACCGAAAACTCCCTCGTGATGGTCGATCATGCCCTCGCGCGTGCGCTGGCCTTTGCCTGGGCGCGCGCCGTCTGGAACGGATTGCCCCTGGATGCCTCAGGGCGCCGACCCAAGCGGATGCCCGACCCGGCGGGTGATGAGAGTTGCCCCTGTGGATCCGGAAAGTCCTTCGCGGACTGCTGCAAGGACATGCCCCACATTCCGCCATTGGCCTCGAGTGTGCTGTGGCCTTACGTGCTGGCCAACATCCAACCCGCCGAGCGGGCTGTCCTGTTGGCGGGTAACCGGGTGCCGCGAGCGGCCCTGATCGAGTTCGCGGCCTATCTGCTCGATCACGATCGCCGCGGCGAGGTGATCGCAGCGCTCGAGCCGCGTCTGACCATGCCGGAGCGCTATCACGACGAGGAAGCGGCGCTACTGCTCGACTTGCTCTGCGATGCTTATGGCATGTCGGAAAAAGGCGCGCGACGCAAGCTGAAGCTCCTGCATATGACGACCGAGCGTGCGCCGCGCTCGCCGTTGCGTTCGGAGGCCTGGCAGCGTCTGGCGACCATTTATATGGATCGGCGCGAGAGCGACCGCGCCTGGCGGGCTTTCCGCTACGCGCAGCAGGACCATCCGCAGGCGGATGCGCTCTCGGTGCTGGAGGTGGAGCTCCTGGTCGCCGAGCATCGACTCGAGGAAGCGAGGTACCGTGCGAAGTTCTGGGCGACCTCATTGAAAAAAAGTGGCATTCCAGGGAGCGATCCGCGCATTGAATTTCTCCAACGTGTAGCCGCGGATCCGGTCGTGGCCCTGGGCGAGGTCGCGATCAATATCGATGGGTCGGGACGCCAATTTCGCGAATGGCTGCAGATGGTGCGCGAGCGGCCCATACCCACCTACGGGCTGTCGGCCCAACAGAGCGCGTTCGCGCTCCAGCCGCCGCCGGCCATCGCAGCGATCGAGCGGAAGTGGCACCAGGTCTTTCCCCTGGAAAAACCGTTCTCGGTCCAGGACCAACCGTTCGATAGTCATGAAGTGTGGCACGCGGCGGGCGAGACCTATTGGTGCGACTTTTTGCGAGCCCATCCGGAGTGCTTCGACAGCCTCGATATCCTGGATGACCTCGCAACGGCCATTGCACGCCATCCGCACGCGGAGGCGCCCGGCCTCGATGACCTGCTGCTCGGTCCGGTGCTTGCGCGTAACGAAGCCATTCTGTCGCGCGCGCTCGCTAGCGGCGGCAAAATCGTCTTGCCGTGGGTCATCGCCAGCAATCGACCCGCGTTGAGGGGTCTCAAGCGAGCGGTTCAATGGCAGCTCGCCCGAAACGAGCGTACGCGCGCCTTGAGCACCGCCGAGCGGCTTCTGCATTTGAATCCTGACGACAATCATGGCATGCGATTCATGCTGATGAACGAGTACCTGCGCGTCGGGAGCGACGAGAAGGCGCTCGCGCTCGCCGAGGCTTACCCGAACGATCTCGCGCCGGAGACCCGCTTCGGCGCCGTGTTGGCTTTGGTTCGTCTGCATCGACTACAGGAAGCCGAGCGCGCCCTGATCGTCGCGCGTACGGATTTGCCCAAGACGGCGCAGTATCTTTTGCCAGCCCGCATCCGGCGCCCCCGCATCCTCAATGACCGGATCGAGGTCGGCGGCGACGACCAGGCCTGGCTCTATCGCGACGAGATGCGCGCGGTCTGGCAGCAAACGCCCGGCGCCCTGGATTGGTTGCGGGCGCATTCTTGATTCGATCGCCATGGCAATGAGTGAGAAACTGCGACTCATGTCTATTTCGCGCCCCTCGCGAGCTCTGCTTCCCATCGCCCTGCTCGCGGCCGCGGCGCTGTTTGGATGTTTTGGCGGCCGACTTGCCGCCGACGAGCCTGCCGGGGCGCGCCTGCAGGGCCTGTGGAAACTCAACCGCGCTGCCAGTGACGATCCGCAGCAAATCGTCCAACGCCTCAAGGCCGAAGCCACCAAGAAAATTCAGCGCGCCATGAATGCGGCACAGGCGATGGGCGAGGGCGGCCCCGGTGGACCGGGCGGCGGCGGACAGGGGCAGCGGCGGCGCGGCCAAGGCGGCGGCACCTATGGCGAGCCGGCGGATGAGTTGCCATCGCAAGCGCCCGGACCCGGCATGGACCCGCTACGAAACTCTCCGACGATGCACGCGTTAAAAGACGTCATGCAGCGGAGTGATTACCTGACGATCCGGCAGTCGCCCGAGCAAATCTCCTTCGATTACGGAACCACCGTGCGCAGCTATACACCCGGCGGCCATAGCGTCGTGTCTTCGGAAAACGGCGTGGCTGACCAGACATCAGGTTGGAGCGGCAAGGAATACGTCATCCACATCAGGCCACAGCTCGGCCCAGCTTTCTCAGAAGAATACGAGCTATCGCCGAACGGTAAGCAACTCATCGTCAAGACGCACATCGGCCCGTTCGAGCTGCAGAAAGTCAACCTGACACGCGTGTATGACGCCACGGATGTCATAGTGCCGAATTCGGGGCCGTCCAACGAATGACACGACTGCGATCACTCGCCCTGGCATGCCTGATCTGCGCCAGCCTGGCGACGCGGATTTCTGCGGCGGCGGTGTTGCAAAGCAAGGCTCCAGCGACTCCGGGCCCAACCACGGGCGCGCTCGCGCCGGCAACGCAGCCGTCGCCTGCTTCCGAAGTGCCAATGGAAGAGGTTGTGGTCACCGGTGAGCACGAAGGACCTCGCCTGTGGAAAGTGCACAAGGCCGGACCTCAAGGCGACCACGTGCTGTGGATACTGGGAACCGTGACGCCACTGCCGAAGAAGATGATCTGGCAATCGGATGCGGTGGAAGCCGTGCTACAACAGAGCCAGGAAGTGGTGCCCGCCTGGCCAGCACTCGGCATTGGCGCGAACCCCTTCACGCTGCTTCGAGTGTGGATCCAGTGGCACAACATGCAGAAGATTCCGGACCGCATGAATCTGCAGGAAGTGCTGCCGCCGAGCCTTTACGCGCGGTTCTACGCCCTGAAACAACGCTACGCGCCGAAAGACACGAAGCTCAACGAGCTGCGTCCCGGTTTCGCGGCCGAGCGGCTGTTGGACGAGGCGCTGGATGCCAGCGGGCTCACCCTGCACAATGAGGTGCAGCAAAACGTCCTCAAGCTCGCCCGCAAGAACGGCGTCAAAGTCCATCAGGACAAGTTGAAAGTGGAGCACCCCGTGGACGTGCTCAAGGACGTGGGCAAAACACCTCTTTCCGGTGAGATCGCCTGTCTGGAGGCCGTGGTTGGGCGCCTGGAGACCGATATCGGTCCGATGCAGGCGCGCGCCCGCGCCTGGGCGCTCGGGGATGTCGACACCTTGCGGAAACTCAACCATCCTGACGATCGAACCGCCTGTATCGAGGCCGTCTCAACCTCCGATCGCGTCCGCGATCTCATAACCCGGGCGCAGCAGGACTGGTTCCTCGCGGTCGAGGACGCACTCAACCGCAATCGCTCCACCCTCGCCGTGCAGTCGATGGATCGCTTGCTCGGCGACAACGGGACGTTGGCGATTTTGCGCAAACAGGGCTACCAGATCGAGGGGCCGTAGCTCAGCTCCGGAGCGCGTAGCCCCATGCGATCACCATGGAGGCCATGGCCAGGCCGCCCGGGAGCCACTGCGGCACCCGCTCGATCACGCGGCGACACCACGGCAGCGCCGCCGTCGCTCCCAACAGCACGCCGACTACAAATCCGGAGACGTGTCCGACAATGTCGATATTTTCAGCGGCGGCCGCGCCGGACCCGTCCTCCGAGCCGCCGCCGGACCCCGTCCAACCGAGCAGGATTACTCCACCCACGAGCGGCCCCCACCGCCGTGCCCATCCCAACGGGAACTGGAAGCGCTCGCGCCAGGAGTAGGCCGCCATCAAACCCAACGCGGTGAAATCGGCGGTCGAGGCCCCCACCGCGCGATGCTCCGCCGGCCCCGAGAACGCCTCGAACAAGTTGGCCGCGGCGGCGCCGTTGACGATCAGAAACCAGGCGGTGCCAACTCCCATCTGTCGACCGGCCAGGTAGCCGAACCAGACTCCCGCGCCGAGATTGGCGGCAAGGTGCGCGCCGTCGACGTGCAAGCTCAGTGCGGTCCAGGCACGCCATAGCTGCCCGGCGCGCACACTGGCAGCGTAAAGATCCCCCGTGTCGAAGGCGTCCAGCCGCACGAGCCCGGCTGAAATGGCGTAAGCGACAGTCATCAAACACAACACGTAGAAAAAACAGCCGATCCACGCGTGCGGGTATACGCGCGGCGGCGGTGGAGGAGGAGGCCGAGGCCCGTTCTCGAGCTCGTACTGACGTAAATGCGACAGCGCGCGCGCCGCATCGGTCTCGCTTACCCAGAGAATGAACCCGGCGCCCGCGAAAGTGACATCGCTTTCGATGCCCACCGCCGTGAGCACGAGGGCGCGCTCATCGCAGGTGCGTCGCCGTAGAGAGCGAAACACCTCCACCAGTCTTGGGGTGTCATCCACCATTGGCGCGGTTTGGTCAGCCCTGTGCCTGGTGCCTGCGCAAGTGCAGAGCGGCGAAAGTTCGGCGCACGGTATCACCCAGGAGCTCGTATACCGCGAGGTTTGAACGGATCAAAGCGTCGGCGTTCGGCACAAACCACATCACGTCCAACTCCTCCCGCTGCAGAGTTCCAACGGGCGCCGGCACTACCTCCAGTCCCGCGCTCATGAACTCATGCACCGCGCGCCACTCGTGCGTACTGTTGGTCACGAGGATGATCCGATGGATGCCGTCCGCGCGCAGCAATCGCTCCGAAAACTCGGCATTCTGGAAAGTGTCCCCGGAACGATTCTCAACCCAGCGTGTCCGGATGCCGAAATCGCGCCAGAGCGTGCTAGCCATGGCCTGCGCCTCGCGAGGGGAGCCGGATACCAGCACGGGAAGTGAGGTTCGTCGCGCGACGAACGCCCCATAGTTCAGGCGTTCCAACGTCTCCAGCCGGGCGGCCGGTCCACCGTACTCGGGCGCCATTCGCACCGTGCCACCACCGAGGATCACGACAGCCTGCGCGCTCACGGGACGCGTTGGATCCAGGGGTGGGTAGCGCTCCGCCAGACGTTGCAGCGCATCCGCGACCCAGGGACTCGCACAAAGCCAGAGAGAGACCAGGCCGATCGCGAGCAGCGCGGTTCCTAGCCTGCGATGACGGCGGCTCAGGAACAGCCCAATGAACGCGAGGATCAGCAGGCCCGTGGGCGGCAGGATCAGGGTCCGAGCCATGGATTTCAGAAAGATCAGCATCGCCGTAGGCGCCTCTAAAGTCGGATCTTCTGCCACACACCCGAGCGCCAGCGAACGAACAGCGCCATACCCAGCGCCATCAAATATAACAGCGCCGCAGTCCAGCCTCCGTACGCTCCCCAGCCGAACTGCGGGAGGAAATTCACCCAACCCTGCCCGGGTGCGAACGTCAACGCGTGCGCCATCGGTATGAACAGAAGCAACGAGAGCGGCAGGACCAGGGCGGCGGGGACGACCGCATCACCGGCGCCGCGCAAACAAAGGCCGCTGCTCAGATTCAACCCGTCAAAAAACTGGTAGCCCGCGGCAAGCCACAACAGGTTCGCGCCCAGGGCAACCGCGGCCGTCGCTTCCGCATCGTGTGTGGCGGTGAAGAACGGCAGGATCCACGGACCCGCCAGTGCCAGTGCCAGACCGATGGCGCCCATGTAAACCGCCGCCAACAGGATGACGCGCGTACCCACCCGCATCGCCCAGCCCCGATCACCCGCGCCGATCGACTGTCCGACCAACGTGGTGCCCGCCTGCGCGATTCCGAATCCGGGCATGTAGGAGATCGAGGTCAGGACCATCACCATCTGGGTAGCCGCGCCGCCGACCGCGCCGAGGCGGACCTGCATCATCTGGAAGATCGAGAATCCCAGCAGGTCCGCCGCCGGCATGACCCCCATGGGCAGCCCCAGGCGCAATTGCCGCAGCAGCCGACCGCCGTTGAGTCGCCAGGTCAGATGCGAGCCATAGACGCGGCGGTAATGCCGGCGAAGAAAGATGGCGAGGCCAACCAACAAGCCGACCGCCTGCGCGGCCGTAGTGGCCCAGCCCGAGCCCGCAATGCCCATGCCGAGGTGGAAAATGAAGAGCTCGTTGAAAAGAGCATTGGCGATCGCCGTCACGGTAGTGACCAACATGGTGGTCCGCGGGCGACTGACACCGTTGAAGAAGGCCAGCACTGCCCACACGGCAGACCCGAACGCCGCGCCCGACACACGCGGCATCCAGAACGCAACGGCCAACTGCTCGATTTCACGATCAAAACCAAACGGCGCCAGTATGAAATGACCCGCCATTCCGATCGCGACGAACGCGGGCGCCGTGCAGAGCGCGGCCCACATCGCGGTCCACACGGCCTGCGAAGCGCGTCGGTAACGACGTGCGCCCTCCGCTTGCGCGACGACGGTTTGCACGGCGGACCCGACTCCGCCGAGAAGCAACACAACGGCGAGAACCAGCCACTGCACCGTCCCGACGGCGGCCAGTGCCGTCGTCGAGATATGGCCGATGAACCACATATCGGTGAGATTGAGCACAATCTGCACAGCGCTGGTGGCCATGAGCGGTAGCGCGAGCGCCAGCACGGCTCGCTGATCGACATGCGCGCGTCCTGCGGCGTCGATGCGCTGCGCGGGTAACGTCCCCGCGATGCTGGCGAGAGGGTTGACGAGGTCCATGATCGAGGCCACCCGGGTGAGCCTGCCATTTTCGCACATTGGTCTTTACGCGGACGATCCCGCGCGGCACCTTAAGAGGTATGGCAATCAGAAAGAAAAGCACTACCGCGAATGGCGTTGCCGCCGGCGCTACCACCGCAAGCGCCAAGAAGAAACGGGGCAAGACGGCCGGTACCCGGAGACGCCAGGGTAAGCTGGCGCCGGGCGCGAGCGCGCGGGGCCTGGAAGCTTCACAAGTCGCGATCGCCGCTGAGAGTCCCGAGATCGCCGAGCTCGCCACGCTGGTCCGGGATGCGGGCGGGGTCCCCATCGGGGCCTATCATGAGCCCCTCGGTGGCCGCGCGCTGATGCTCGCCTGCATTCCTCTGAGCGCCGTTCAGCCAACACCTTTCCAGCGTGACCTGTCGCCGACGCACGCGAAGCGCCTCGCCCAGAAGATCGACGAGACCTCCGCTTTTCTGGATCCGCTGATCGTGGTGCGTGGTAACGACGGCCGCCTGTGGACGCCAAACGGTCGCCACCGCCTCGCGGCAGGCAAAGTGCTCGGCCTGCGGCAGATCACGGCGCTCATCTCCCCCGACGAATCGCTCGCCTATCGTATCCTGGCGCTCAACACCGAGAAGGCGCACAACCTGCGCGATCGGAGCCTGGAAGTGATCCGCATGGCGCGCAGCCTCGCGGAACGGCAACCGCAGGCGCGCGAGTCGCAATTCAGCGCCGAGTTCGAAGCCCCCGAGTTGCTCACTCTCGGTATCGTGTACGAGAAGGCATCGCGCTTCGCCGGTGGCGCTTACAGCGCGTTTCTGAAAAAGGTCGACCGGTTCAGCGACCGCACGCTGGCCGCGAGCCTCCGCGAGCGGGAAGACCACGCTTCGCGTCTCATCGAGATCGACGCGCAGGTGAAGCGCGTCATGAGCGCCCTGGAGGCGAAGGGGTTCAAATCTCCTTACTTGCGCAACTACGTGGCCGCGCGCATCAACCCCGTACGTTTCCACAAGGCGAAAAAAGGCGACACGAAGCCGCCCATGCCACTGGCGCAGGCGCTCACCCGCATGGCGGCCGCGGCCAAGACTTTCAAACTCGAGTCCGTCTCGAACCGCGAGCTCGCCTGGGTGGCCGTCGGCGCCGGTGCCGAGTAATCAGGCGCCGCACAGCGGCGCTTGCATTAATCTTACGACGGCGATTCGTGCAACGGAGTGCTAGGCTCCCACGACCGGCGCCAAGGAAGCCGTTTTCCCGTCAGGGGGCACCAGAGTGAGCACGACCGATCCGCGCGTAACACTTTCCGCCGCTCCGATGAGCGTACTGCAGGTGATCGCCATCGCCATCACCATTGGGCTGAACGGGCTGGATGGGTTCGATGTGCTCTCGAGTGCTTTCGCCTCACCCGGCATTTCCGCGGAATGGCACGTCAAGCAGGGGGCTCTCGGCGTCGTGCTCTCGATGGACCTGCTCGGGATGGCCGTCGGCTCGATCTTGCTGGGTGGCGTGGCCGATAAGCTCGGGCGACGGCCGACGATTCTCGGCTGTCTGCTGCTGATGACCGTCGGCATGTTCATGTGCACGCGCGCCGCGGATATCGTGGAGTTGTCACTCTGGCGCGTGCTGACTGGCCTCGGCATCGGCGGCATCCTCGCCGCGATCAACGCTGTCGCCGCGGAGTTTTCCAACGCAAAACGCAAGGCCCTGTGCGTCTCCATCATGGCCATCGGCTATCCGATCGGGGGCGTGCTCGGTGGCCTGGTTGTGCAAAACCTCCTCAAGGCGCATGACTGGCGCTCGGTTTTCTATTTTGGCGCGGCCATTACCGCGGTGTTCATTCCCTTGGTGCTGGTGTTCGTGCCGGAGTCCATCAACTGGCTCACACGCAAACAGCCGGCGGGGGCGTTGGATAAAATCAACAGCGCGTTGCG
Source organism: uncultured Steroidobacteraceae bacterium (assembly GCA_964400085.1). GTDB lineage: Bacteria > Pseudomonadota > Gammaproteobacteria > Steroidobacterales > Steroidobacteraceae > 13-2-20CM-66-19. Next base: position 122,801 of record CAYNTW010000002.1, read on the forward strand.
TCGTATGGGACACGCGCCCGTGGCCGCGCTACCGACGATTCCGCCCGAAACGCGCAAGCGCTCGGTCGAGGATATCTTCAGTCCGATTTTGCTCGCGACCACTCTCATCGTCAGCGTAGCCTACTTCTTCCATATCATGACGTTCTATTTCGTCCTGAAATGGCTGCCCAAGATTGTCGCCGGCATGGGGTTCGCGGCTTCCGCCGGAGCGAAAGTCGTAACCTGGGCGAATGTCGGTGGAGCCTGCGGCGGCGCGACGCTCGGGTTGCTCGGTCTGCGATTCGCGATGAAGCCGCTCACGATCGGCGTGATGATCCTTTCGACGGTGACGGTGATGCTCTTCGGCCGTACGCCGCCGGACCTGGAGCGGCTCTCGCTGGCCGCGGCCGCGGCCGGTTTTTGCACGAATGCGGGCATCGTCGGGATGTACTCGATTTTTGCCCAGGCGTTTCCCACGCACGTCCGGGCCTTCGGCACCGGCTTCTCTGTTGGTATCGGCCGCGGCGGCTCCGTCCTGGCGCCGATGTTCGCCGGTTATCTTTTCCAGGCAGGCTACGGTCTGCCGATGGTGGCGGCCACCATGTCCGTTGCCGCCCTGATCGCGGCGATCGTGCTCAGCTTCTTGAAGCTGAAGCCGGATCAGACCGAGTCAGACGTTGTGACCTCGACGGCTCCTGACGAGCTCGCCGCCACCAAAGCGTTAGTGTGACGCATAGGTGTCTTCACAGGAGGTCACGCCGTCCATGCCGGTCTCCAGGTGTATGTTGGCAACGCTCAGCGCCAAGCGCCCGGAGGTTTGTAGCGCGAAAGGCGTCGTCACATGACCCATGTTCGCGCCCGCCTTGGCGAAACAGGCCAACGGAACCTTCAGGTGCGCCCACTGACCTGGTGCTTTGGCGGACAACGCGCGCGCAATCGGCACAGCCCCACGACAGTCAGCGCCGCAACCGAGGCGTAAGTCGATCTGCGTCGCGACCGGCGAATCCACTTTGTAGTCGAGCGCGAGCGATAGTTGGCCGTTGGCCTCGCGTTGTAGATCGATCGGCGTGGCGCCCGTGAGTCCCACCCACGCGGGACCCGTGCCGCTCCACTGAATGCGCCGCGCGTCCTCTTGTGCGGTTTTGTCTTCGGCGCTGAGGGTGACGCGCTTGTCCTCCAGCGCACCAACACCGTGAGGGATCTCTCTCGCACTGCTGTTGTCGCTGCCGGCAACCCAATGCCATCCGGGCCCGGGCCGCCCGGCGGCAAAAAATGTCCGGCTATCGACGGTCGCAACACTGGCGACTCCCGCGGTTTCGGGCAGAGCTTTCAGGTCACCGTCATCTTGATAGCGCAGCCCATACCCAATTGGGAAAAGGGGACCGTCTCCCGCTGGCGCCTTGCCGGGGAGGATCGCGACGGACTGCATCGGCGTACGCGGCCAGGAGAACGACAATTTGCCATGGAAGTCATACCGTACCGAGCCGTCCGGTTTCTTGAACAGGACGTCGGCGATGCCAGCACCTTCGGTGCCTGGCAGCCACGCCGCCACAAACGCATCCGACGCGTTGATTTCGGCATTCACCCACAACGGTCGCCCGGAAAGGAACACGGCAACGACCGGGATGCCCTGGGCGCGCAGCTTGCGCAAAAGTTGCAGATCCGACTTGTCGCCCGGACTGTATTCAACTGTCGCGAGGTCTCCTTGGAATTCGGCGTAGGGATTTTCGCCAAACACGACAATGGCGACTTCAGGACGAGTCTTGAAGTCACCGGAGACGCTCAGCTCCGTAGTGCCTCCGCCTGCGGCGACCGTGTCCCGGATCCCTGCGTAGATGGATTGCCCGTGGGGAAAGTCTTTGTTGGTAACGCCGGTGCCTTGCCAGGTAATGGTCCACCCGCCGCACTGTTTGCCGATGTTGTCAGCGCCATCTCCCGCCACCAGGACGTTCCCGTGCGGTGACAACGGGAGGAGATGATGAGCGTTCTTCAACAAAACCAGCGATTCGCGCACGGCCTGGCGCGCGACAGCGCGATGCTCCGGCGCGCCGAGCAACTCGAAGTGACCCGCAAGCGGCCGGGAAGAGGGGCGACCCTCATCGAACAAGTGGGCTCGCAGCTTCACCCGCAAGATGCGGCGAGCGGCGTCATCCAGTCGCGCCGCCGGAATCACGCCCGAGCGCGCCTCAGCGACGGTTTTGGCAAACAGCTCCCGCCAGGAGTCCGGCGCCATGAACATATCGAGCCCGGCGTTGATCGCCGCCGGACAGTCGAACTTGGTACAGCCCGGCACTTGGCCGTGGGCGTTCCAATCTCCCACCACAAAACCATCGAAGCCCCAATGCTCCTTGAGCACGCCGGTCAGCAAGGCACGATCGGCGGTCAGCTTCGTGCCGTGCCAACTCGAAAAGGAGGCCATGATGGTTTGCGCCCCGGAGGTGATCGCCACGGGATAGCCAGCCGCATGGATGTCGCGCAGATCGGCCTCGCTCGAGAGGTTGTCACCCTGGTCCTTACCGCCCGTGCCGCCATCGCCAACGAAGTGCTTCGGGGAGGCGATTACGTGATAGGCGTCGAGAAATTGCGGTGTGCCGGGAGTCCCCTGCAGGCCGAGTAGCATCGCGGAGGCGTACTGGCGCACGATTCCCGGGTCCTCGGAATAGCTCTCATACGACCGACCCCAACGCATGTCCTGCACGACCGCCAGCGTAGGCCCGAAGCTCCAATCGAGCCCGGTGACCCGGACCTCGCGCGCCGTGATCTCCCCGATTTTACGGAGGAGGTCTGGATCACGGGCAGCTCCCAGCCCGATGTTATGGGGGAAGATTGTCGCGCCGACGATATTGTTATGGCCGTGGACGGCATCCGTGCCCCACAACATCGGAATCGGATGCGGCCCATGGCCCGGATCCATGGATGCATCATAGAACCGGTCCGCTAGAGCGAGCCACTCACTCGGTGGAGCGAACTCGTCCCCGTTCGGCGAGGAGTTGCCGCCGTTGAGGATGGAGCCGAGGGCAAAGTGGCGCAGATCTTCGGGAGTGGTGCTGGCGATGTCGGGCTGAACGATTTGCCCGACTTTCTGCTCAAGGGTCATTCCGCCAAGCAAGGCATCCAGACGCGACTCGAGTGCAGGGTCGTGGGCCAGCGCGGGGCGTACCGCTGGCCACTCGTCAGGATGCACGTCCGGGCCGGTCGCAAGGACCGGGCGACTTCCTGTCAGGCAAGCCACCGCGGTTATGACCAAGGCGTTCCCGGCTATGCCTTTTGCAAGCCGACGGATCGCCGTAGTCGCGGGAGCCTGGAGTCTCCTCATATCGCTGCAATAACCCGGGGCGGGCCCCGGTCCGCTGTCCGGGGACCTATCGCGCCCAATTTGGACTGTATTCATATCCATAGTGAAGTAGCGCTGACACCGGATGTCGTGCCGGTCGTGTGCATGGTTTCAGGTCAGCATCACACGCGGATGACAGCGCTGTCAATGAACCAACCAAAGGTCGACGCACATGCTGGAGCCCATCGCTGAATCCTTGAACCCTGAAATGTCCGCGCAGCACCATCGCAACCTCGACCCGCCCCCGGGTGCGACAGCTTTGCCTGATCTGCTGCTGGTGGAGCGCGCGCGCGGCAAAGAGGCTCGTGCCTTCGAGACCCTCATGCGCCGCTACAACCAACGCCTCTTCCGTATAGCTCGCAGTATCGTCCCGGATCCGGATATTGCCGAAGCCGTGGTCCAGGAAGCCTACTTGCTCGCATTCAGCGACATCGAGCGCTACGAGCCGACCGGAAAATTCGGCGCCTGGCTCGCGCGGCTGGCATTCAACCAGGCACTCGCGCTACGCCGTACGGTGAGGCCGTCTGCCATGACTCCCGTTGTGGAGCCCGTGTCCGCCGAGGCCGGCGTCGAAGGCTCGAGCAACGAGGTAGCCGCTGACGCACCCCCGTCGCGACAGGTGTTGGAACAAGCTATCGATGCACTACCCGAGGTGTTCAGGACGGTGTTCGTGCTGCGCGCCATCGAGGGAATCAGTGGCATCGAGACAGCGGCTTGCCTCGGCATCAACGAGACGACCGTGCGGACGCGGCTCTATCGTGCGCAACGCAGACTGCGTATCGATTGGTCGCAACATGCTCCCGCCGAGCGTAGCGAGGTGTTTGAGCTCAACAGCAATCGCAGCGACTACATTGTCAACCGCGTGCTGTCCCGACTCAACAACACCACGCGCCCGCAGCAGGAAGGCTGACCCCGGCTCCTAGACGGTGTGTACGCGCCGTGCCGGGATCTCGATGATGGAGCTGGTCTTGGGCTTATCGTCGTCGCAGTCATCGTTCTTGCGACGCGAGGCCCGGACGTCTATATAGCCCGCGCGCAGGGCGGTGTGAGGATCGACCGACATGAGCCTGAAAAGCTCGGTCTGTCGGGCTGCGCGCGGGAGGCCGCACCAGCCGAGCCAGGCGTCGCGAAGTATCTTCGCGCGATATAACGCCATATCCGCGAGATTGAGTACTTCCTCCCACGTCGCCCACAGCGGCGCCTCGAGCACGAAGGGATAACACGCAAACCCTATCGAGCACGTGGTATGCGCCGACACGGAGTCCGAGACACGGAAGCGCAGCTCGGCGGTCTTCGCCCGGATTTCCTCGGCGAGGCGTGCAGCATCGTCGAGATCCGACAGAGTACGCACGATCACGAACTCATCTCCGCCCCAACGCACGACCCGGTCCGACTCCCGGAGTGAGCGCCTCAATAACGTCGCAACGCCCTCCACGGCGAGGTCCCCGGCTTCGTGACCATGCTCGTCGTTGATCGGCTTGAGCCGATCGAGATCGACGAGCATGAGGCTCAAGCGCTGCGGCTTGCTCGTGCGCTGGGACGCATCGACCTGCGCCAGAAGCCGCGGCATGTCCTTGATCAGGGACCGTCGGTTGCCCAATCCCGTCAACGGATCCGTCAGACTCGCCTGCTCCAGGCGGCTGTTGGCCATTTCGAGCTCAGCGTTGCGCGCGGCGAGCTCTCGCGTGCGGGCGCGCACCTCATCCTTGAGCCGCAAGCTGTAACGCGCCTCGCGGATCAGGGAGCGCCGGTGCCCTAGCCAGCAAAGGCTCGCAATCGTCGCAACCAACAGCAGGTATCCAAAATACGCCCAGTGGGAGAGCCATGGAGCCGGGTCCACCTCCAACGGCAGCTCCAGTCCTGGCTCGCTCCATATCCCATCAGGGTTCGCCGCCCGGACATGCAGGACATAGTGTCCGCCTGGAAGATTGGTGTAGGTTACCGTGCGACGCGACCCGGCATACTCCCAGTCCCGGTCGAATCCATCCAACTTGAACGCGAATGAGTTGGCGCGCGGCGCGGCGAAATCCAACGCCGCGAATTCGAGGCTCACGACATCGTGATAGTGCAATCTAGGCAGCAACGGCCGCTCCCCGCCGGGCACTGCCTGACCGAGCTCGAACGCGGCCGTGAGTGCCACCGGTGGCGCGGTCGTGTCGAAGACCACCTGCGCCGGATCGAAGGCGTTGTATCCCTTGGCGCCACCGAAATACAACCGGCCGGTGCGACTGGCGTAGTGAGCGCCGAAATTGAATTCTTCTTCCTGAAGCCCATGCATGCGGTGGAAGCTGCGCACCGTATCGGTCGCCGGATCGAGTCGAGCCAGGCCGTGGTTGGTGCTCAACCAGAGGCGGCCCGCCGAGTCCGCATGGATTGCGTACACCGTGTTGTTGGGAAGGCCGTGGCGATCGCTGAAGTTGTCGAAATGGATGGATTGCGGGGCGAGCGCGCTGCCGACGACCCGGTCCAGGCCGCCGGTCCGAGTCCCCACCCACACGGTACCCGTGCGGTCGACGCAGATCGAATAGACCGTGGCGCCACCGAGCGAGCCGGGCCGCGAGTCATGCTGAAGGTGAAAGAACCTGCCCGTGCCGGGGTCCAGGATATTCAAACCGCCGCCGTCGGTGCCCACCCAGAGCCGCCCGCTCGGGTCCTCGGCGAGCGCCGTGACGCGATCGGCCGACAAGCTCCACGGATCGGCGGGATCGGGCGTGTAACGTTGGAACCGGCCGGTCGCGCGGTCCAGTCGCGACAATCCGCCGCCGTAGGTCCCGACCCACAGCCTATGACCGCTGTCTTCCAACAGTGACATGACTCCCGATGCGCCGAGGCTCGTTGGATCGCCGGGATCGTGTTGGAAGACCTCGACCGTCCGCGTGCGCGGATCGATCCGGTTCAAGCCGCCTTCCATCGTGCCTGCCCACACCATCCCCGCGGCGTCGGTCAACAGGGCCATCACGCGGTCATCACTCAACCCATGGGTGCTCGCGGCGGAGTGGCGCAGACTCAACGGTTGCGCCCCGGCCGGAGCGAGCGGGTCGACGATCGTGATGCCGCCGTCGAAGGTCGCCACCCACAATCGACCCGCCGCATCTTCCGTGAAAGCCATGACATTCCGGCCTGCCATGCCTTCTTCGGGCCCCGCGGTATGCTGGCCGAAGGACCAGGTACGCGGATTCCAGCGCGCGACCCCGCCAAACCTGGTCCCGATCCAGAGGAGGCCCGTGTGATCCTCGTACAACGTCAGGATGGAGTTGTCGGGGAGGCTGGCGGGGTCGGAGGGGTCGTTTCGATAGCTGTCGAATGCGTTGCTTTCACGGTCGAGCAGTGCAAGACCATTGGCCGTCCCGATCCAAAGGCGCTGCTGGGTATCCACGTGCAGCGCCTGCACTCGATCCGATGGCAGGCTGCGCGGGTCCGCCGCGTCATGTCGATAGCGGTGCTGCTCGCCCGTGGTGGGATCGAGTCGCAGCAATCCGTTGTCGGTGCCGATCCAGAGCATCCCGGCGGCATCAGTGGCCAGGGCGCGCACCCGCACCGGGTCGCCAGGCTCCAGGGTGATATGTTGAAACGCGCGCGTGTTGGGGTCGATGCGATCCAGCCCGGTCTGCGTGCCGACCCACAGGCCGCCGCGCTGATCCACCACCAGGGCGAAGATCGCATCATCGCTCAGGCCGCCACGTTGGTTGGCGTCGTGCCGGAAGCGCTCGAGGCGGCCCCGCTCAGGGTCGAAGACCGCCAAGCCGTCGCCGCGCGAGCCAATCCACAGACGACCCGCGGAGTCGAAGCGCATGACGCGCACATATTCCAATCCGCGTGCCTCGGCGGCGGTCAGCCTGGCGAGGAGCGCCTGAAATTCGCTTTGCGGCGCGTCGCGGCAGACCACCCCGCCCCCATCGGTACCGACCCAGAGGCGCCCACCCGCGTCGAGTTGGATGTCGGTGACAAAGTTGGCGGGCAACCCGCCGCCGGGAACTCGGGCCTGCCGCACGTGTTGGAATGAATAGCCATCGTAGCGATCGAGCCCATCCTCGGTCCCGAACCACATGAACCCAGGCGAATCCTGCGCGATCGCGAGCACGGCTTGTTGCGAGAGCCCGTCATCCAGCCCGAGACGCTCAAAGCGCATGGGCGCCGCGGCAAACGCGTCCTGCCCGGCGCAAGTCAGCGCCCCGAGCAGCGCCGCCAGCCCCAGCCTAACTTGTCGCGCACGCGCGATTGTTGCATTCCGTCTTTGCAACGAGCACATCCCTAGATGTCAGTGCCATCCACCTTGGATGAAACACCCGGATGCTAAGGACCCCGCCCGCGCCGAAGCGTGACTGGCTTCTCGTACCGCCCTCTTCGCCGCAGCGCAACTAGCGCCATTCGCATTGCCGCAGCGCGATCACCTCACCGTCCGTTGCTCTCCCACGCGAAGTCATAAAACACGCGCAGCAGATTGCCATCCAGATCGGCGACCGTGAACTCGTAGAGCTTCCACGGCTTCGCCTCTGGAGCCGATGCGATCTTCGCCTGGGAGCGGCTCGGACCGACCGCCGGGTTTGCACCCTCCTGAGTCCCTCGCTGCGTATCTCTTCAATAGACGAGACAGTGAGGCTCCTCATGCATACCCGAAGCTACGTTGCCGCGTTTGCCTGCCTGGGGCTCCCCCTACTGGCCGCGGCCCAACCGCCGCAAGTCACCGTGCCATCCTTTGCCCAGCTCAAATCAACGGCCACCGACTCCGTGGATATCACGCTCGGTCCATCGCTGCTCGGCATGGTGGGCTGGCTGATGGATGATCACGACGCCGACAGCGCGAATCTCAAAAAGACCGTGCAGGGCCTCAAATCGGTTCAGGTCCGCAGCTACCGGTTCAAGGAGGACTTCGTCTACCCGAAAGCAGACCTCGAGGCGCTCCGGGCGCAACTCTCACAACCCGGATGGAGCCAGTTGGCTAAAATCCGCGATCGGGGCAAGGAGAACGTGGACATCTACATCGCCCTCGAGAACCGCACCATCCACGGAGTCACCATCATTGCCTCCGGTCTGCGTGAGCTCACCATCGTCAACGTCGTCGGCACAGTCAATCTCGACCAGGTCCAGGGGGTGGCCAAGACCTTCGCGAGCGCGGATAGCCCGGTCGCGCAGGTCCTGCAGCGAGCGCCTTGAACAGTAGGAGTGAGGAGACACTGTCCCGTGCGCTCGCCGGGGACACCGCGGCGTTCGGCACGTTGGTTCGCGACCAGCAGCGCTTTGTGTACAGCCTGGCGCTGCGCATGTTGGCGGATCCTCAGAAGGCCGAGGATCTGGCCCAGGAGGTGTTTCTGCGGTTGTATCGGAACCTGCCCTCGGTCGGGTCCGTGGCGCATCTGGCATTCTGGTTGCGCAAGGTGACCTTGAACGCGGCGATAGATCGCCTACGACGCGACACTCGCTACGAGGCCGTGCCGCTGGAAGAGGCCGACGGCCTGCCTGCCAGCGACGCCGCGGATGCGGATCCGCTGTTGGAGCGGCGCCTGCGGCTGCTGCTCCAACAACTCCCTCCGGTCCCGCGCGCGGTGCTTCTCTTACGTTACCAGGAAGATTTTGATCCTACCGAGATCGCCCGAACGATGAACATGTCAATCAACACGGTCAAGAGCCATCTCAAGCGCTCGCTGACGATGTTGCGCGAGAGCATTGGAGAAACGGTGCCATGAATGAAGATCTGGAGGCGCGTTTGCGTAGAGCGCTGCGGCCCGTCGATCCAGGCGAGCAATTTACGCAACGCGTGCTGACACGCAGCGCGAACGAGCCGCGGCGCTCGATTGCGCGAGTGCGGCGAACGACGATGTGGTGGGCCTGCGCTGCGCTGGCGGCGTCCCTCGTGCTCGCTCTTCTGGCAGCCCACGAGTGGCAGGCGCGACACACGCAACAGGGGCTGGAAGCACGGCGGCAACTGCTCGAAGCCCTGCGAATGACCAGTGACGAGCTCGATGTCGCATACCGTGCGGTGAACGATCGAGACAGTTCTTCCGCGGAGGTGGGCGAGCATCGTGGGAGCTGACTCATGAGAATCAGACAGACCCTGGTCACATTGGCGGCCCTGTTGGCCTTGGCGCGAGTTGCCGCGGCCGCGCCTCCCGGTGCGCTCGCCATCCCGAGCTTCGACTCACTGACACAGAAGGCCCGTCAGACTGTCGACATTACTCTCGACGCTGACATGCTCGGTCTCGCCACCGGATTCCTGGATGCGAGCAAGCCGGCGGATGCGGCCGCGAAAGAAGTGATCCGCGGCTTGAAAGGCATCTATGTCAGAAGTTATACCTTTGACAAGGACTTCGCCTACCCGGAGTCGGACATCGAAAAGGTGCGCAAACAGCTGGCGGCGCCAGGATGGCAGCGGCTCGTCGTTGTGCACAATAGTCCGGCGCACTCCAATGTCGACATCTACCTCTGCGTCGACCAGGGTCGCGCCAGCGGACTTGCCATCATCGCCAGCGAGCCGCGCGCCTTCACTATCGTGAATATCGTCGGCGCGATCGACCTGGCCAAGCTGCACGCGCTGGAGGGCAAGTTCGGCATACCCCAGATGCAACTCGATGACAAAAAGTAGGCCGCGCCAGCGGCGGGCCGTGCCCACTTAAGGCAACGGCCCGTGTACGGTAACCTCAACTTCTCGACACCCGTCGAATTTCCGTCCGGTAGACGCCCGTGAGCTGGGGCGAGTTCACCCGGCTTACCGCGTTGGTGATCGCCGTATGCATGCAGCTCTTGTAAGCGGCGAGGCGACCAAGGTCAGAATCTGGGTTGTTATCGCAGGCACTGCGCGCTGCCCGAGTGATTCTGCCGAAAAGTCTGTGGGCGTCCTTGGGCTGTGATAAGTCAAGGTCCTGGTAGCTGACCACCACTGTTTTCACATCGTCTGGCCCGGGCGTTGCGGCCGAAGCCATAGGAGCCGTCAGCACAGCAGCGAGGCCGAGTGACATGAGCGCGCAAGCTTTCGCGATAGCCGAATTCATGAATATCTCCTTCAATGGTGCCGAGGGGTTTATCGGTGCACGCGTATATAGACTCGGGCAGTGAGTGAAGCGTTTACACGTCTCGTCGCGTAGAATGGCGCGATGAAACGTCGTAAGGCCGCCGACCGCTCGGTCGTTGAACCGCTCAGGCGCCGCATCGCGAGTCTCGATTCCCGCAGCATCGACCAGCTCTACGGTCTCGAACCCGTGTACGAGCCCGGAAGGGCAACATCGGGGCGGTTGCTGCCGGAGGAATTCGTGCCGGTGCAGTGCCCCTATTGCGGTGAGCGGTTGGAAACGCGCGTCGACTTGACCACCGACGAGCCGGCGTATATCGAGGATTGTCAGGTCTGCTGCCGTCCGATCGAGTTTGGAATCGAGCGCGGCGAGGACGGCGCATTGATCGGGGTCAGTGTGCGGCGGTTGGACTGATTGCGACCAGGAGCTCGCGCGGCCGCGACGCTGCTTTCGGTGGGACTATGCAGGATCGGGCGACAGCCAAGGTTCTACTCATCCAGGCGATCGAAGAGACTGACCGCAGCGGCGAAGCGTTGCCGCTTGCGGAGCGAATCGAAGCGACCCGTGGGGTGATGGGCAACAATCCGCCCGCCGCCGAGCCGCAAGCGGAGGCGCCGCTGTCTTCCGCCACGGAGTGGTTTCTGATTCGCCGCGCGGATGTATTGCTGCGCTCGCTCCGATCTCGCTCTCCGGGCATCGATCACGTGCTCGACGTTGCCGGCGGCCCCGCCTCGTTGGAACGGGGGGTGCTCATGCTGGCGTTCATCGCGGGTGTCCTCCTATCGCTCCTCGATGGCGCGAGCGGAATCAACATTTTCGCGCCCCCGCTGGTGTTGCTCCTCGTCTGGAACCTCCTGGTCTATCTATGGCTCCTGGGTCCGGGCCGCCGCCGGAACGCAGCGCGCTCCTGGTTCGGAGATTTCTATGCACGGTGGGCTCGGGGCCGCATAGACCGTCTACTGGGACACTCCACTCGCTTCAATGCCCCGCTGACTCCCGGCTTGCGCCGATTCGCCGGAGATTGGTGGGAAATCGCTCAGCCGCTCTTTCAAGCCCGGGCGCGCCGATTGTTGCACTTCGCCGCCGCGCTCGTGGCCCTGGGGCTGGTGGCCGCTTACTACTTTCGCGCCTTCGTGCTGCGTTCAGCGGCAGGCTGGGAAGGTGGTGGCGCAATCGGTCCTGAAACCGCGCACGCGTTGCTCAGCGTGTTATATGGTCCCGCTGCAGTACTGTCGGGAATCACTATCCCGAGCGCGGACGACATTGCGAAGCTGCGTTGGAGCGCTCCCTCGCTCGCCGGCGTGGGTGAGCCGGCGAGCTGGGTCCACTTGATCGCCCTGACCGCGTGCCTTTACGTCGTCGCGCCACGACTTCTCATCACCGGCTTGCGCACGGTGAGCCTGTGGCGACTCAGAAACAGTCTCACTCTGCCAGCGGGCATCATGACCTACGTCCGGACGCTATTCGCCTCGTCGCGCTGACTCTCACCCCGATTTGCACCCGCAAGCCCCGCCGGCTATCAGACTAGTCAGCGCCGCCCGAACCTCCGCCAATCGCGGTGGCTTGCCAAGCAAACAATCGACGTTCTCCGGTAGCTCAGACTCGTCGTTCAATCGCTGCCCCCAGCCCGTGAGCAGAATGACGGGAACCTCCCGGGTGACCCCCTTGATTGCCGCGGCGACCGCACGCCCGTTCACGTTCGGCATGCCGAGGTCGGTGATCACGACAGCAAAGGGCTCGCCGCGCTCTCGAGCGGCGAGGAACTCATCGATACCCCGCTGCCCCCCATCGGCGGCAATGACCGAGTGGCCTTCCGCTTGCAAGACATCCCGCAGCGATTTGAGCAGCAGAGGATCATCGTCCACCAACAGGATGCGCATCGGTGCGAGCCGTGGAGCAGGCGCGGGTCGCGGAGTCTCACTTTGGGAACCCATCGGAAAAATCAGCCGCACGACAGTCCCTTTCCCGAGCGCGCTATCGATCTCGAGCTCCGCGCCGTGGCGCCGAGCCATGCCATAGACCATGGCCAATCCCAGGCCGGTCCCACGCTCGCCCTTGGTCGAGAAGAAAGGCTCGAGGCAGCGACTGCGCACCTCCTCGCTCATACCAACACCCGTATCCGCGATCTCGATGAACACGAGTGAGGAGCCGATTGCCGTGTTGCCGCCCGGTGGCCCACCAACCAGGCCCGAGCGCACACGGAGCGTGCCGCCGGCGGGCATTGCGTCGACCGCGTTCAGAACAAGGTTGGTGAGGGCGTCTCTGATCTCGTTTTCCGCGCCTTTGACCGGCGGCAGATTGGGCGCGAGGTCAGTCTCGAGGCGTACGATGATTCCGTGCTCCTGGGGAATGTCATTCCATCGAGCTCGCGTGAGCTCGATCACCTCTCGCAGCATGCGGTTGAGATCCAAAGGCGATAGGGCGGTCTCCGGCTCACGCGGGCGATAAAACATGCGCATACGCGCCACGGTCCGGCCGACGTCATCGAGCGCCCGGCAGACCACAGTCAAATACTCGCGCGTCTCTCTGTTCAAGGACGCATCACGCTCCAAAATGGACTGCACGTAAATGGAGGCAGGGGAGAGCGCGTTGTTGATATCATGCGCGATACCGCCGGCGAGCTGCCCCAAAGCGCGCAACCGTTCTTGTTGCATGACCACCTGCTGCGTCCGGCGCATGTCCTCGTAGGCTCGCTCCAAGGCGCCATGCAGCATCGCCTGGTGCGCGGCTAGCGCCACCTGCTCGCTCAATTGGCGAATGAACTCGCGCTCGTCAGGGCTGAAACTGTCGACGCCGCGGCGAGCTGCGACCAACGCGCCGAACACGCTCTCCTCGGCGCGAAGCGGCGCCACGATGAAGGCTCGAAGCCCGACTTTGGCCAGTTCTTGCGCCAGTGGATGTGAATTGCTCGCGGTGTCCGGCTCACAGACGAGCTCGCCATGCAGATAACTCGACAACAACTTCGTATCGATTTGCAACTGCACGTCGCCGTCGCAAAAAAGCGCACTGTAGTGTCCGACGCTCATGAGCGTCATCGCGGCTTCTGTGGGCTCCGAAAGGCACGCGCACGCGAGATCGAGCGGTAAGTGTTCCTCCAGGCTGCGAACGGTCACCTGGAAAATACTACGCAGGTCCTGCCGCTCGCCGATCGCGTGGGTAATCTGGTTCAGCAGCTTCAGGCGTTCCACTTGCGCTTGCCGCTCGCTCTCGGCTCGCTTGCGCTCCGTGACTTCCTTACGCAGCGCGTCCACGCGTTGCTCCAGCTCCAGCGTCAGCGCCATGACCTCCTGGTTGGTTCGCTCGAGCTCCCCATACAACTGGCGGATCATCTCCTGAGCGCGCCGCAGAGTCTCTTGCGGACTGCTCACGTCGCGAGCCCCTTCGCAACGAGCACCGTGGCGTCGTCTTCTTGTTGGGTGCCGAGGCTCGATAACAGGAAACGGGCGATCTGATCCGCGGGCTGCTTCCCGAGATCCGGAAAATCCTGCCACTTCCAACGAGAATGCACGCCATCGGAGTGCATGATCATGATCGATTCCGGCGTCCACGGACACACCGTGACCAGCGGCGAGAGCGAGCTCAAGCCAACGACCCCGCGACGAGCGAGGACGGTAGTCTGGCTCGTTCCATCGAACAGCCGCACATTGATGTTGCCAATGCTCGCCACCGTCACGTGGAATCGATCCTGGTGGTCGAAACGGGCCAGTGACATCACGACGCCCCGCGTCGCCCGGCACGCACGATCCGCTCCGCGAAAGAGATCGGACAAGGGCCGATCAAAATGTTGCTCGACGTAGCGACGGGCGGCCAACGCGGCGGTGTGCGCGAGTTGACCGTGCCCCAGCCCGTCAATGACGGCGAGCAATGCGTTGCCAGCCCATTGCCGGACCAGGAATGCATCGCCATTCTCCCGCGCGTTGCGAAGCGCATGCGTGGCTGCGCCGAATTCCACCCAAGCCGGAGGAGAGGGAGAGCGGGGCGAGCGCCGCCAGCGGTGGCAGACGATATGAGCGCCGTCGGCGACAGCCGAGCGCAACTCCAGGTCATCCATCAGACGATTCACGGCACCCAACCCGATGCCGAGACTGCCTGCTGTAGAATACCCGTCCGTCAACGCCTGCTCGATGTCCGAAATGCCTGGCCCGCTGTCCAGGGATTCGATGCAGATCCCGTTTCGACCGGCCGCGGACGCCGCCTCCAGGTTGATCGAGCCGCCGCCGGCATGTTTGATGAGGTTGGACGCCAGCTCCGTGGTCGCGACCACGATCTCTTCGCATTCGAGCGCGGAGAATCCGATAGAGGCTGCAAGCTCACGCGCGGCCGCGGCAGCGCGTTGGGTATCCGTGGGATGTTCAATGGGAATTCGCATCGCTGGGCCTCATGCGAAGGGCTTCTAGTGTCCGCGCCACTTTCTCAACGTGACACACGTGCCACGGCCCGGTTCGGACTCGATTTCCAGCTCATCCACCAGGCGCTTGGCGGCCGGTAGCCCCAATCCGAGCCCGCGGCCGGTCGAATAGCCCACCTCGAGCGCTTTGGAAATATCGGCGATGCCGGGGCCCTGATCGACAAACTGCAGCTCGAGCCCCGCGCGCTCTTCGTTGTTGAGATGGCGCCAGCGCACAACCCCGCCGCCCCCGTATTTGTAGACGTTCCGCGCCAGCTCGGATGCGGCTGTCACGATTCGGGTGACATCGGTGATGCCAAAACCGAGCTTCATCGCGATCTCGCGCACGGTGTGTCGCGTAGCCACGATGTCACCCTCACCCTTGATGGTGATCTCGCCGTCGAAGGCGATGCTCATTGAGCGAGTCCGGAGGAAGATGTGGGCTGCTCGCGCATGACCCGATCCAGGGCCCGATCGACCGTCAGCGCCGTTTCGATGCTCTTGAGCCCGAGACCGATCTGGATGGTCGTAATGGCCACCGCGGGCCGCATGCCCACCACGATAGTGCGGCCGCCCATGATGCCGATCATTTGTGCCGTCTCAGCGAGGGTACGCGCGAAGAAAGAATCGAGCGTCTCGACGGCCGAAACGTCCAGGACGACGCCCTTCGCCTGATGTCGCTCCAATTGCTGCAAGACCTTGTCCTGTAGAGCGGATACCGTGGAATCATCAGGATCCGATGGTAACGTCACCAACAGGATCTCCTTGATCTTGATGACGGATAAGCTCTGCTGCTGGTCCATGGACATCAGGCTTCCACCGCGGCGGGCACGATTCTCAACTTCAACATCTCCAGTGCCCTGCGCAGTCCGGCGCCCAGAGACGAGCGCGTCGTTACACTGGAGAGATCGACACCCAGGTGAACCAGCGTTTGAGCGATCGCCGGCCGCACGCCAGTCAGAATCACGTCGGCGCCGAGCAGACGAACCGCCGCTGTCGTCTCGATGAGATGCTGCGCCGTCTGTGTGTCGATGCTCGGTACCCCGGTGATGTCGAGCAGCGCGATGGGTGAATTCGTCTCGGTGACCCGATTGAGCACCCGCTCCATCAACTGTTGGGTACGCTGACTATCGAGCGTACCGATGAGCGGCACCAGCACGATGCCTTCCCAGACCTGGACGACAGGCACAGCGGCCATCTCCAGAAGCTCCTGGGTTTGTCTGCGGATCTTCTCCTCGGCCTCCCGTCGCTCGCTCAAGTCGCGGGTAATCTTGCCGAAGCCGCGAATCTCCCCGTTGCTGTCCCGAAGACAGGTGATGACGACGTTGGCCCAGAAGCGCGAGCCATCTTTGCGCACCCGCCAACCCTCATCCTCCACGCGCCCTTCCTTGGCCGCAGTGCGCAGCTCCCGTTCGGTCTTGCCCGCGGCAACATCCTCCGGTGGATAAAAGCGGGAAAAATGTTGACCGACAATCTCCTCGGCCTTCCATCCCTTGAGCCGCTCCCCGGCCTTGCTCCAGCTGACGACGTTGCCCTTCGGATCGAGCATCGTGATGGCGTAGTCCGAAGCGTTGTCGACGAGGAGCTGCAGCAACTCCGCGTCGGTACTGACCGAGCGCGGATTTGAGATCACCGATGCCTGCTTCTCACTCGCCATAATCCACCCTCCACGAAGCGTCGGGGGATTCTAACGTCGGAAGATCCCGACGGCGAGCCGAAGCGATGCACCATCCAACTGGACCTGCGACTCAACATGAGTTACGGATTGCGCTTTGCAGCAAAATTCGCGTCCCCGGGTGCCCTATGTTGAATCAAGTGGCCGCTTTGGCCGCCACCAACGCCGGCCCCTCATCCGGTCCGCGAACGAGTCTGTAGGCGAGCGCGCCTACCGCGCCACCGATCAACGGCGCCACCCAGAAGATCCACAACTGCTCGAGCGCCCAGCCCTGCACGAACACGGCCGGCCCGGTGCTGCGCGCCGGATTCACTGACGTGTTGGTTACCGGGATGCTGATGAGGTGGATCAGTGTCAACGCGAGCCCGATGGCGAGCGGGGCGAAGTTGCCGGGCGTGCGCTTGTCGGTTGCCCCCATGATGACGAACAGGAAGATCGCGGTCATCACGATCTCGCACACGAAGCCCGCCGCCTGCGAGTAGTGTCCGGGTGAGTGCGCGGCGACACCATTGGCGGCCAACCCCGCCGCGATCGGGTCGCTACCGTTACCGCTGGCGATGAAGACCAGCACGCCCGCCGCAACGATTGCCCCAAGCACCTGCGCGACCCAGTACGGCAGTATCTCGCCGCCCGGATGGCGTCCACCCACAAAGAGACCGAATGTCACGGCTGGGTTGAGATGGCACCCCGAAATGTGGCCAATGGCATAGGCCATGGTGAGCACTGTCAGGCCGAACGCGAGCGCCACCCCCAGCAACCCGATCCCGACCGCGGGGAATGCCGCGGACAATACCGCGCTGCCGCACCCGCCCAGTACCAACCAGAAAGTGCCGACGAATTCCGCCAGAAGACGTTTCGACAGAGGCATCAGTGGCATGTTTATCCCTCGTCTGTTTGGATTGACCGTAATGGCCGTTGAGCTCAATCAACCAAGCGCCGTACTGACGGCAGGCTCCAGGAATGTGAGGCGCCTCTCACTGGCATCCAACCGAACACGCACGCCCAACGCCACCGGCTCATTGACGTCTCCATGCCCGATCGGGAACCCCGCCGCGCAGGGGAGTCCCGTGGCCGCCGCCAGATCACGGAGCACCTCGGCGGCCGTGTAGCTGCCGTCGCGGGGCTCGCAGCCAATGAATTCGCCCAGGGCGATGCCTTTGATCTTCCCGAACACGCCGGCCAGCTCCAGATGTGTCCACATCCGATCGAGTCGATAGGGCTGCTCGGACAGATCCTCGAGGACGAGGATCGCCCCATCCAGGGGAGGCATGAATGGCGTCCCGAGCAATCGTGTGAAGACGGAGAGATTGCCCCCCAGCAATGCCCCCTCGGCCGCGCCGCCAACGAGGGTGTGCGTACCCAGCAGAGGTTCCGCGGGAAGAGTGGACTCGAGAAGTGAGAACAACCGCTTTGGGCTTTCCGTGGGCAGACGTCCAAGTTGGCTCAAGACCGGGCCATGGATGCTCACGATGGCGTTGCTTTGCAGCCACTGATGCAGCGCGGTGATATCCGAGAAGCCAATCAAGGGTTTGGCGGGAATCCGCGAAGCGGTTGCCCACGCCCTCAGCTGCGGCAGCAGCCGCATGGCTCCGTAGCCGCCGCGCGCGCAAAACACGGCCTTGATCTCGGGATCCGAGAGAGCTGCAAGCAGCTCGGTCAGCCGGCGCTCGTCATTGCCCGCGAGGTAACGCGTTCGCGAGTAGATGCGCTCGTCATAACGCACCCGGTAGCGTTCGCCCAGAACGGCGACCCCCTTCTCGAGCGCCGCCCGCTCGAAAGATGACGCGGGCGCGACCACCGCGACGACATCTCCCGCTCGAAGGGGGAGGGGCTTGCGAAAGCTGGGAACCGGCGGGCGAAGGCCATGGAGGGGCTGCATGCAGGGAGTTTCGCCCGAACCGCGGCAGGAAAGCCAGTCAAGCGCGCGCCGCCGCTCTCGCTGGCAAATGAGAGGAAGATCAGTCCGACAGTGCCTTCAGGTCACGCAACAAGGCCGCGCGCCCACGGTCGAGTTGGTCGAGCCGCTGGGCGGCATCGCGCAAGGCGATGATGTTCTTGACCGGCTGCTCGTGCAGGCGGCGATAGGCATTCCGCGCCGCCAACCACTGGCGAGTGGTCGCGGCATACCGCGCCGATAAATCGCGGCGCAGGGTCACAATGGCCAAGGGGCTCGATTGCATCATTGCAGCCTTAAGTTGAGTTACACCGGCTCGACTTGGGAGTACCGCCGGTCAGCGCGAAGGATGCCGGCGACTCGTTACAGCATTGCGACAAAGGCCTGATTCCAAGCGCATTCATTCAAGAAACACTGTCTGGATCACAGTGCGTCCGTCACATTTCAACTACACGAGCTCACGGCTCGCTAAACCCGCCCCCTGGTCTTGGCGGCGCGCAGATTCGCGGCCGTCGCCACGACCGCGGCCGAGCCGCCGAGGCTGGCGTCGCGTTGAGGCGCCGCGATGTTGAGTCCGAAGACTTCAGCGCCCGGTACCTTCGGGCGCCACGCCACGGCCTCGCTATCGCTGAGTTGGGTGGGCTTCTCAGGCAACGTAGCGCCCGCGTTCGCCGCAAATTCCCGCAGTAGCTGCTCGCCCTCCCCCGCGCCGAGGGCGATGACGAGACTGCAGGAGCGCAGCACCTCGCGTGCGACTGTGCTCGGGCGATCGGTGATATGTAGAACGCTCTCGGAATTTCCCAGGACCGGTGGACCCTGGGTGCTTTGTGAGCTCGCCGGGAGCAGGCACTGGCTCTCATCGAGTACCACCCAATGCGGATGCCCCAATCGCGCGCGCAGCAGTGAGACTTGTGTCATCAACTCTTCCAGAAACCTTCGCCGCTCCCCGACCGCGAGCCCCGCGAGATTGATCACGCCGCTCTTGTCGGAGCCTTGGAGCAGCTTCAACACATCGTGAGTGGTCGGCGGGCGCGTCGCGGTTCCAAGGGACACCGCTTCCGCGATGGTTCCGTACCGACCTTCCGCATCGATCACGCAGAACGTATACCCCCGCGCCGCCACTCGCTCCATCAGCGCTGCCGCGAACGCCGTTCTGCGACTGTGATCGGCCCCGACGAGGAGGATCACCTCACCATGAGGTGGAATATGGATCTCACCTCCACCGGCATCCGTTCCGAGCAGGAGGTGATGTCTCTTGAGTTGTCGCTCGCGGGATGCGAGATCATCGCGCAGCATTTCCTCGATGAGCTCCACGACACCCGCGCCGTGATCGCCCGTCGTGACGATATCTGCCGCACTCTTGAGAGTCGGCAGCGCGTTCGCGACGGCCGCAGAGCATTCGCACAATGCGAGCAGCGCGTGATCGTTCTCCGCGTCCCCGATACCCACTGCGTTATGTGGCGAAATCTCCATTTTCTCGAGCGCGCTCGCCAGCCCGGTCGCCTTGTTGACACCCGCGGGGAGGATCATGACCGCGCCCTTGTTGAAAATGACCTGGAGCTCGAGGCCAAGATCCCTGATCGTCGCCAGGACCGTGGTCTCGTGTGGCTCCCATGTCGCGACAATCACGCGCCCCACCGAGATCGGACCAACGCCTCGTTGGCGCAGTGTGGCGACGAAAGAGTCCGGTGCAGGCGCCGCGAGTGGCGTTTCTTTCCCGGTGGAAGGCTGGAAAAGCAGTGCGCCATTCTCCGCGACGACGTACTCGAACAGATCCAGTCGCGGGCAAACCTTTCGCAGGTCATCGAGCTCGCGACCTGTGACGAGCACCAGTCGCCGCCCCGAGGCGAGCAGTCTCTCCAGCGCGCTCAGGGTTTCCGGTAGAACGCGCCCATCGGTCGCCAGAGTGCCGTCGTAGTCGGTGCAGAGTGCCAGATACCGCATGCCCGCTGATCACCTCGCCTGAAAAAGTCGCGGACCTGAGCGCGCATCGGTGCGCCAGGTCCTTCGAGGTGGCGAACAGCAACTAGCGTTCCGACGCGCCCTCGCCGGCTGAAGGCTCGCCCGCGGGGATCGGCTGCCCCGGTTGCGGATAGCGCGAGAAGCGGCGGCTTTACGGCTTTCGGTTGGCTTTCAGCTTCTTCGTCCGCAGCTGCTGGTCACGCCAGTTGGTCAGCGTCCAGCCCCCAGCCATGCCGGCGAGCAGAGCAATGAGGGCGAGACTGCTGTCATCGAGAGTGAAATGGCCGAGGATCGACCCGAGAGAAGAGAGATCCATTTATAGGTAACCCCGTTTGGCGACAGACCACTGCAGCGGGCCTTCCTCCAGAAGCCTGTCTGAGGAGCCGCGAACGAGGTGCGGTCGTTCGCGTACGCGCGCTGCGGTGGATTGGAACTGCCATAGAACATAACACCCCCCGGCCTTGCGTGGGAGTCGTCAGTTCGCGACGCGCGACTTTTTGATGAAATTTTAGACCTCGGTCGCAAAGCTCCAACGGCCAAGCCCGTGGCCGCGCAAGCGTTCCAGGCGGCTCCTCGACCTCCATTTCCTAACGCCGCGCTCACCGACACAGCGCTACCTTGCCCCGCGTCGCACACACCAACCGAACCCCGACCGTCCTGCGCGCGGGATCTGTGAGGAGCAAGCCCCTGGACACCATTTTCATCATCGCGGTCATCGCGCTTTACGGGGTGACCCACTGGATCGTGCGCGCGATATCTCGCCTTGGAGGCCTCGAGTGAACGCCATGTACATCGTAAGCGGTCTGCTTGCCGCGGGACTGTGTGTCTACCTGCTCTACGCCATGTTCAAACCCGAGAAATTCTGATGACGCCCGCATCCTTGGCGCTGATCGCCGTCTATCTGGTGATACTGCTGCTCCTGGTGAAACCGCTCGGTTCCTACATCGCCGCCGTCATGGAGGGAGCACCCATGTGGCCGCTACGCGTGGGAGCGCGGCTCGAGAGTCTGATCTACCGCGCAAGCGGCATCGACCCCAGCGCGCAGATGGGCTGGAAGCGGTACACGCTCGCGCTGCTGGTCTTCAACACACTGGGCGCGCTCGCTGTCTACACCCTGCAGCGCCTACAGCTCTGGTTACCCCTGAATCCGCAGACGTTCCCGAATGTCTCGCCCGACTCCTCCTTCAACACCGCGGTCAGCTTCGTCACCAATACGAACTGGCAGGGCTACTCCGGCGAGTCGACCCTGAGCTATCTCACCCAGATGGCCGGCCTCACGGTCCAGAACTTCCTCTCGGCCGCCACCGGCATCGTCGTGGCCATCGTGCTCATTCGTGGCTTCGCGCGGCACAGCGTGCAATCGATCGGCAACTTCTGGACCGACATGGTCCGGGTGAATCTATACATCCTGTTGCCGCTCTCCGCAGTCCTCGCGCTCGTGCTCGCTGGTCAGGGCGTCGTACAGAACTTCAGCGCTTACAAGGACGTGACCACCCTTGAAACGCTCGCCTATCAGCAGCCGAAGACCGACACGGCCGGCAATCCGCTGAAGGACGCCAAAGGCAACCCGCTCCTCGAGGACATGACGACCCAGAAACAGACCTTGCCGATGGGCCCTATGGCATCGCAGGAAGCCATCAAGGAACTGGGCACCAATGGCGGAGGGTTCCTCAACGCCAATTCCGCTCATCCCTACGAGAACCCGACCCCGCTCACGAATTTCCTGGAGATCCTCGCGCTCACGATCATTCCCGCCGCTTTGACTTATACCTTCGGCCGAATGGTCGGCGACACGCGCCAGGGTTGGGCCGTCCTGACCGCGATGATCATCCTGTTTCTGCCGCTTCTGGGTGTCGCTACGTACAACGAGCAGCTCGGCAATCCTCGCATTGCGGCTCTCCAGGTGGATCAGACCGCGAGCGCGCTCCAGTCCGGCGGCAACATGGAAGGCAAGGAGACTCGCTTCGGTATTGCCGCTTCCACCTTGTTCGCAACGGCGACGACGGGCACCTCCTGCGGCGCCGTGAACTCGATGCACGACTCC
The DNA here is from genome assembly GCA_964400085.1 of uncultured Steroidobacteraceae bacterium. Classification (GTDB taxonomy): domain Bacteria; phylum Pseudomonadota; class Gammaproteobacteria; order Steroidobacterales; family Steroidobacteraceae; genus 13-2-20CM-66-19. The sequence goes on from CAYNTW010000002.1 coordinate 145,080, forward strand.
TACACGCCTCTTGGCGGCCTCGTGCCGCTCTTCAACATGCAACTGGGCGAGGTGGTCTTCGGCGGCGTGGGCACGGGGCTGTATTCCATGCTGGTGTTCGCGATCATTGGCGTCTTCATCGCGGGCCTCATGATCGGCCGCACCCCGGAATACCTGGGCAAGAAGATCGAGGCCTTCGAGATGAAGATGAGCTCGATCGCCATATTGGTGATGCCGATGATCGTGCTGCTGGGCGCGGCCGTGGCGGTGAGCTCCGTCGCCGGGCAGGCCGGAGTGGCGAATCCCGGCGCGCACGGCTTCGCGGAGATTCTTTACGCCTTCACCTCGGCCGGCAACAACAATGGCAGCGCCTTCGCCGGCCTTTCCGTCAACACGCCCTTCTATAACACTCTGCTCGGCCTCGTCATGTGGTTGGGGCGCTTCTGGCCGATCGCCGCGGTGCTCGCGATCGCGGGGTCCCTGGCCGCAAAGAAACGTGTTCCCGTCACCGCCGGCACCATGCTCACGTATGGGCCGACCTTCATCGTTCTACTGATTGGCACCGTGCTATTGGTCGGAGCGCTGACCTTCCTCCCGGCGCTCGCCCTCGGCCCAATCGTCGAACACCTCGTCCTGTGGGGCGCTTGATCATGTCCGAACTGAATCGCAATCCCGCTGTGGGATCAGCTACCGCTCCCGCCGCGTATTCCCCGGGCAACCCGGCGCTCGGAACGGCCGCACCCGGGTCCGCACATCACTCGCCGCGCCCGGCATCGGCTAGCAAGCTCTCCATGTTTGATCGGGCCCTGGTTGGACCGGCAGTGGTCGACTCCTTTCGCAAGCTCGACCCACGCGTCCAGTGGCGCAACCCGGTTATGTTCGTCGTCTACATCGGCAGCATCGCCACTACCGCCCTCTGGGTCCAAGCCCTCATGGGCCACGGCGAAGCGCCTTCGTGGTTCATCCTGAACGTCGCGATCTGGCTCTGGTTCACCGTGCTGTTCGCGAATTTCGCCGAGGCGCTCGCCGAGGGTCGCAGCAAGGCCCAGGCCGCCGCGCTGCGCGGCCTGAAGCAGGCGGTCTCCGCAAAGAAACTCACCAGCCCAACAGACCGCTCGCGCCTGTCCCGCGTCCGCGCGGACCAGTTGCGCAAGGGTGATGTCGTGTTGGTCGAGGCCAACGACTACATCCCTGGCGACGGCGAGGTCATCGAAGGGGCGGCATCGGTTGATGAAAGCGCGATCACCGGTGAATCCGCTCCCGTCATCAGGGAGTCGGGCGGGGATTTTTCCTCCGTCACCGGCGGCACGCGCGTCCTCTCCGACTGGATTGTCGTGCGTATCACAGCCAATCCCGGCGAGACCTTCATCGACCGGATGATTGCCATGGTGGAAGGCGCCAAGCGCCAGAAAACACCCAATGAGATCGCCCTGACCATCCTTCTGGTCGCCCTCACGCTGATTTTCCTGCTAGCGACGGTGACACTGCTCCCATATTCCTTGTACAGCGTCGCGGTGGCGAAACTCGGCACGCCGATTACCATCACGGCGCTCGTCGCCCTGCTGATTTGTCTGATCCCCACAACGATCGGTGGCCTGTTGTCCGCCATCGGTGTAGCAGGCATGAGCCGGATGATGCAGGCGAACGTCATCGCCATGTCCGGCCGTGCTGTGGAAGCGGCGGGAGATGTGGACGTGCTCCTGCTGGATAAAACCGGAACCATCACCCTCGGCAACCGCCAGGCGTCAGTCTTCATTCCGGCGCCTGGAGTGACAGAGGAGGAGTTGGCCGACGTGGCGCAACTGGCCTCGCTTGCGGACGAGACGCCGGAGGGACGTAGCGTCGTCGTCCTGGCGAAGCAGCGCTTCAACCTCCGCGAGCGAGACCTGCGCTCACTGCAGGCCACGTTCGTGCCGTTCTCCGCGCACACTCGAATGAGTGGTGTCGATATCGGTGCACGCCAGATCCGCAAAGGGGCCCCGAGCGCCATCCAGAAGCATGTCGAAGTCCTGGGCCAGGTATTTCCCAGGAGCGTCCTCAACACGGTCCAGGAAGTCTCACGCCGCGGCAGCACGCCGCTGTTGGTGAGCGATGGCCCACGGGTGCTGGGTCTGATCGAGCTCAAGGACATTGTCAAAGGCGGCATCAAGGAACGATTCGGTGAGCTGCGTCGCATGGGCATCAAGACGGTGATGATTACCGGCGATAACCCACTCACCGCCGCTGCCATCGCGGCGGAGGCCGGCGTGGACGACTTCCTGGCTGAAGCGACCCCGGAGGCCAAGCTCAGCCTCATTCGCAAACACCAGGGAGAAGGGCGCCTCGTGGCCATGACGGGCGACGGCACCAACGATGCGCCAGCTCTGGCGCAAGCGGACGTTGCTGTCGCGATGAACACCGGCACCCAGGCCGCGAAAGAGGCCGGCAACATGGTTGACCTCGACTCCAACCCCACCAAGCTCATCGAGGTGGTGGAGACGGGCAAACAGATGTTGATGACCCGTGGCTCGCTCACGACCTTCAGCATTGCGAATGACGTGGCGAAGTACTTCGCGATCATTCCCGCGGCGTTCGCGACGACCTACCCACAGCTCGACGCCCTGAATGTCATGCGACTGGCGAGCCCGTTCTCCGCGATCCTCTCGGCCGTCATTTTCAACGCCCTCATCATCGTTTTTCTGATCCCCCTGGCATTGAAAGGAGTGAAGTACCGCCCGCTGGGCGCGGCCATTCTCCTGCGGCGCAACCTGCTCATCTACGGTCTGGGAGGACTCGTCGTCCCCTTCGCGGGCATCAAGCTCATCGACCTCGCGTTGGTTGTGACCCATTTGGTATGACACGAGCCGCCCCGGAGCTCCACCTGCCACGCCGACCCAAGGACATTCCCATGACGACGACTCTTCTCCGTCCCGCCCTGGTGTTGTTTCTCATCCTGACCGCGCTGACAGGTGTGGTGTATCCGCTGGTCATCACCGGCATCGCTCAGGTCGCTTTCCCCTTTCAGGCCGGCGGCAGCATCGTCATCAAGGAGGGCAAGGCCGTGGGCTCCAGCCTCATCGGCCAGAGCTTCAGTGACCCCCAGCACTTCTGGGGCCGCCCGTCCGCCACCGCCCCACAACCGTACAACGGACTCGCTTCCGGCGGCTCGAACCTCGGTCCGCTGAACCCGGCGCTGACAGATGCCATCAAGATGCGCATCGATGAGCTGCGGGCCGCCGACCCCACCAACAAAGCTCCCATTCCTGTTGATCTCGTGACGGCCTCGGCGAGCGGCCTCGACCCGGATATCAGCCTGGCGGCGGCGTACTATCAGCTCGCCAGAGTAGCCCGTGCGCGTGGCGCAAGGCCGGAGCTCATCAGGGCGCTCATCGCCTCTCACGCCCGCGGCAGATGGCTCGGTATACTGGGCGAGCCGCGCGTCAATGTGTTGGAGCTCAACGTGGCGCTCGATGCGTCGCAGTGATCTGATTCGCTCGAGGAGCGGCACCATTGCCGGAAATTCTGTCGGACAGACCCGATCCGGATCAGTTGCTCGCCCACGTGCAGGCTGAGGAAGCTCGCGCGCGACGTGGGCGACTGCGCATCTTTTTCGGGGCCTCGGCGGGTGTCGGCAAGACGTACGCCATGCTCGAGGCGGCGCGCAATATGCGCGCCAACGGGATGGACATTGTGGTCGGTTACGTCGAGCCCCACGGACGGGTCGATACCGAGCGGCTGCTCGAAGGCCTCGAACAGGTGCCGTATCTCAACATCCGCTATCGCGGCATCATGCGCCGCGAGCTCGACCTCGATGCGGTCCTGAAGAGACATCCGAACATCGTCCTCGTCGATGAGCTCGCCCACTCGAACGTGCTCGGTGGCGAGCCGACTCCCCGGCATCCGAAGCGCTGGCAAGACGTCCAAGAGCTGCTCGATGCCGGCATCAACGTCTGGACGACCGTCAACGTACAACACCTGGAGAGCCTCAACGATCTCGTCTTCCAGATAACAGGCATCCGTCAGCGCGAGACACTGCCCGACAAGGTATTCGACGACGCAGCGGACATCGAGCTCATCGACCTCCCGCCCGATGATTTGCTGGCCCGTCTGCGTGCGGGGAAGGTCTATATCGCCGACGAAGTTGCCACCGCGGTGGAGCGGTTCTTCCGCACACCGAACCTGATGGCTCTGCGCGAGCTCGCGCTGCGCAAGGTGGCGGATCGGGTGGAAGCGGCCGCCCGCGCTCTGCCTATCGACCGCGCTCGTACCCGGCTCGCGAGCGATCGGGTGTTGGTCGCAGTCGGGCCCGACGAGCAGGCGGAGCAGCTCGTCAGGGCGGGCAAGCGCATGTCCGACGCGTTGGATGCTGCCTGGACTGTCGTGTATGTCGAGACGCCGGAACTGCTGCGACTCTCCGAGGCCGAGCGAAATCGCCGCATCGACGTTCTGCGTCTGGCGGAATCGTTGGGCGCGGAAACGGTAACTCTCGACGGGCCTTCGGCGGCCGCCGTCCTCGCGGAGTACGCCCAGACCCGAAACGCCACTCGCGTGATCGTCGGTGCGCCGAAGTTGACGGGTTGGCGCCGTTGGTTCCGTGGCCCGTCCACACCGGCACAGTTGATTCGAAACGCGCGCACGTTCGATGTCATCACCATCGCGTTGGCGGAGGAGCGGACCGCTCGCCGCAAGGGTGCGTTGCGAGCCTTCGCTTTCCCGGACGAGGCCGCGCCGATCCGCTGGGAGCGCTATGCCTGGGCCAGCGTCACGACGGTGATCTGCACCGCTGTGGCGTTCGCCATGTACCCACGCTTTGAGCTCTCCAACCTGGTCATGGTCTACTTGTTGGGGGTGACTGTCGCGGGCCTGAGGCTGGGTCGCGGGCCGGCGCTGGCGACTTCGCTTCTCAACGTACTGGCGTTTGACTTTTTTTTCGTCCCACCCCGTTTCACGTTCGCCGTATCGGACGCGCAATATCTCGTCACATTCGCGGTAATGTTGATCATCGCGTTAGTGATCGCCAATCTCGTGGCGAGCGTGCGCCAGCAAACGAGGGTCGCCGGAGCCCGGGAGCGGCGCACGGCCTTGCTCTACGCCATGAGTCGCGAGCTGGTGGCCACCCGCGGGCTGGAAAGTCTCGCCCAAGTCGCGGTAACGCACGTCGCCGAGGTCTTTCAATGCAAGGCCGTGGTGCTCTTGCCTGACGTCGACGGTAAGTTGGTTTACCCTCGCGGTACGCCGATCGAAGGCTCGTTGCGCGGCGCGGACCTCGCCGTCGCGCAATGGGTGGCCGATCATGGTCGCCAGGCCGGGCTCGGTACCGATACACTTCCCGCGGCTGCCGCGCTCTACGTGCCGCTCCGGGAATCCGACAAGCCGCTTGGCGTCCTCGCCGTGCTACCTGCCAACCCACGGCGCGTCCTGCTCCCCGAGCAGCGGCACCTGCTGGAAACCTTCGCTGGCCAGATCGGCTTGGCGCTGGAGCGCGCCCAGCTCGCGGAAAGCGCCGAAACCGCGCGCCTGAATGCCGAGCGTGAGAGCCTGCGCAACACCCTGTTGGCTTCTATCTCGCACGACTTGCGAACGCCACTGTCGGTCATCGCGGGGGCGGGCAGTGCGTTGGCGCAACATGGAAGCAGTCTCGACGAGGCGACCCGGGTGAGCCTGGCGCGCTCGGTCGAAACCAAGGCTCGGGAAATGTCGGAGCTGGTCTCCAACGTGCTCGACCTGATGCGCTTCGAGTCGGGTCATATCGTATTACGCCGTGATTGGCAGACCGTCGATGACCTGGTCGGTACAGCGCTCACCAACATCGAGCCAAAGTTGGACCGACATGGGGTAGAGGTGCGCATCCCGGCGGACTTGCCGGAAGTGCACGTCGATGCCACTCTCGTCGTGCAGGTGTTCGCCAACCTCTTCGACAACGTCTCTAAGTACACGCCACCCGGGACACATGTGTATGTCTCTGCGATGATGGATGGGAGGCTCGTACGCGTGGTCATCGAGGACAATGGGCCAGGACTCCCGGTCGGTGATCCCGCACGGCTGTTCGACAAGTTCCAGCGCGGTAGCGAGGAGGGTACCGTCGTCGGTGTGGGTTTGGGCCTAGCGATTTGCCAGGCGATCATCCGCGCGCACGGCGGCGAGATCGAGGCACACCGGCGCGAGGGCGGTGGCGCGCGCTTCGAATTCACTTTGCCGGCCCATGAGCCGTTCGCGACGCAGCCATGACGCAGGCGATGCACCAGGTCCTGGTCATCGAGGACGAGCCGGCGATCCGTGCCGTGCTGCGCGTATTGTTGGAAGCGGAAGGGTACCGGGTCATCGAGGCGGACACGGCTGTGCGGGCTGAAATCGAATCGCGCAGCCACAAGCCCGATTTGCTGTTGGTGGATCTCGGACTTCCGGACAGCGACGGCCTGAAGGTGATCAAGAAAGTGCGCCTCTGGTCACCCGTGCCGATCATCGTGCTCTCCGCAAGAACCATGGAGGAACAGAAGATCGCCGCTCTGGATGCGGGCGCGGACGACTACGTCACCAAGCCCTTTAGCGCGCCGGAGCTGCTGGCGCGGGTGCGCGCGGCGCTCCGGCGTAACGTTCGCGGCGCCGAGCAGACTTCGATTCTGCACCTGGACGGCATCGAAGTGGACCTCGCGCGACGCGAGACGCACGGCCCGACTGGAGAGATTCACCTGACTCCACTGGAATATCGGGTGCTCGAGTGCCTGGCCCGGCACCTGGGCTCGATCGTGATCCAGAATCAGTTGGTGCGCGAGGTGTGGGGACCGGAGAGGCTGGGGGATACGCGCAGTCTACGCGTCTGCGTGAAGAACCTGCGCAACAAGCTGGAGCCCGACCCGCGTAAGCCTCGCTACCTCGTGACCGAGGCGGGCTTGGGCTATCGCCTGCGTACCGATGACGGTACGCAGGCGGAGAAGCCAATGAGTTAGGTCAACGAGACGATGAGCTTCGCGGAGTGGCTGCGCCAGTTGATCGGGATCACGAACGAGCGCGCGCCGGGCTTTTGCGGGATTTCCGGCCGCTCGCCGGCCAACACGCTCGGCACGGAGATCACGAAATCACGCCCGAAGTCACGGCGGGCATTGCCGGAGATGGTGTTGGCCACTTCACCCACCAGGTCCCGCATGGTCTCGTGGCTGAAGTCGTTCTCCTGCATCTTCATCAGCAGCACGGTCAACATGGCCTTCGGGGCCGTGAAATAGACAACCCCCTCGCGCTTGCCCGAGATACTGATGACGCCCGTGTAGTCATGGACCGCGGGCGGTGTGTCGGCGAGGTACGGCGATCCAATGGAGGCTGGCTGTTGCGCGGCCACCTCGAAATAGTTCGTCGTCCCCTCGACGAAAGTTTTGAGCTCCTGTTCCTGCAACATTGTAGTTCTCTCTTTTGGGCTCGTTATCTCATGAGGTCTGCGATGGCTTCATTCAATTGCCGATCGGTGAACGGCTTGTTCAGGAAACCGTTCGCCCCTTTTTCCATGGCCTCCACGGCCGTGGCCTTGTCCGCCAGCGCGGAGATCACGAGGATACGCACTGCAGGTTTCAGCGCCACTAATTTCGAGATGCATTCTATGCCGTCCATCTGCGGCATGGTGAGGTCCATGGTAACCACATCCGGGTCGGTCTTCTTGAACATCTCCAGGGCCTCGACGCCATTGCCCGCCGTACCGACAAGCTCGAGCTCCTCGAACTGATTCGAGCGCTCGATTCGGCGCCGCATGATATTCGAGTCGTCCACGATCATCAGCTTGTAGGACTTCTTTCCGTTGTCGCTCATCACTTTTGCACTCGCTGAGTTCATGTCTTTGCATCCGTTTTTTTAAGCGACCGCCGTGCTGCCGGCGGCGGCTTCAGCGGCGGGCAGAACGATCTTGAACCGGGTGAACTTGCCCGGGTTGGTGCTCACGCCGATTTTGCCGCCGAGCGCATAAACGCTACGGGCCACTACGTCCATGCCCACTCCGCGGCCCGCATCCATGGAGACCTCTTCCTGCGTCGAGAAGCCGGGCCGGAAGATCAGGGCCATCGCGGCCCGCGTATCCATTCCAGCGGCTTCCTCCTCGGTGATGATCTGCTTGCGGACCGCCGCGGCCTTGAGGGTTTCTGGCGAGATTCCAGCGCCATCGTCCTCGAAAACGAGCTCATAGCCCTCGCCGGACTTACGGAAGTCCACGCGCACCACGCCGACATCTTCCTTCGTCTGCGCCCGGCGCACTTCGGCCGGCTCGATCCCGTGCACAGCCGAGTTGCGGAGCATCTGGATGACGCAGTCCTTGATGGTTGAGATATACGTCGGCGGCACGTCCGCGAAACCGTTGATGGTCAGCTTGAAACGCTTGTGGTGATCGTGCGCCAGGCGCTCCGCCATGGAATGCAGGGTCGGGGATAGGTCATCGCCCGACTTGGCGCCGGACGTCCGCTGCTCGGACGCGGTGGCCTGTGGTTTCTGGGGACGACCGGCCCCGGAAGCGGCGGCGGATGCGGCTGCGGCGCCGGGCGCTGTGTCCTTGAGAGCGGTGAGACGCGAAGCCATCTCGCGCACGCTGCGCAAGTGGGCCATCAGGTCGTCTAGCTTGAGCACCATCGGCAGGAAGTCGTTGCCCGAGAGCTCCGCCTTCTTCTTCAGCTCGC
>CAYNTW010000003.1:0-114445 GCA_964400085.1 uncultured Steroidobacteraceae bacterium
CTTCTCCAAGCTCAACCCCTATGTCGCACAGCCCACTTAAAACTCAAGAGAGCCAAAAAAATCTTGTTCACGGCGGTAGCCATCACCGTGTCGGCAAACTCCTCGAACCATACGGCTCGCGCTCGCCCCTGCGCATCGGAGGGATAGAGCGGCGACTGGGGATATTTGAGCTCGAGATAAGCGATGATCGCGGTGGAGTCGGCAATACTGAAATCGCCATCGACCAGCGCCGGCATTCTGCGTAGCGGACTGGCGCGCAAGAACTCCGGCTGCGGATCCGGTCGCCCGATCTGCACATTCTCGAGCGCGATCCCTTTCTCTGTGGCGTAGACCATTACCTTACGCACGAAGGGCGACAAGCTGTTGCCGTATAGAATCAAGATCGTTCCTCGTTGAGAGCACCCACTTCGGAAGGTCGAGTCTCTCACGGATAGTGCCCAAACAGGAATCGCCACTGCGGCTCATATCCCGGCATGCGGAGCAGGCTCCCATGGTAGGGGTTCTTGTCGCCGTGGCGTGGGGGCAGACCGAGGTTGAAGACCCGGATGTTCTCTTCCGGGATCTTCAGTGCAGTATACGAGCGGACAAGGAGCGCGGCGAATTTCTCGCGCTCGTGGTACTCGGCAAACCATCGCTCGGGCGGTGTTGCGCTCGGCTCGAAGAGCCAGGGTGCCAGGGCTTGCTGCCGGCCGGTAAAGTCCCAAGGGCTCGAGATGAGGACGACCCGGACGACGGGCTTCCGCTTGGCGATATAGGCCGCCATTCCCGCGCCTTGCGACATCCCGGAGACGACGATGCGATTCCATGCAGGCTCGTCGCCGGCCAGATAGCCATCCCAGTGCTGGTCCGGATGTTGCCGATGCAGATACTGCAAGAGCCTGACGAGCCGATTGACGATCGACTCCGCGGGAGTGTCATCGATGACCGAGGTGACATTGTCGCCAAAGATGCGTCGCTCCCGAAAATTGCCCGAGCAGGTTGGTGAGGGAGAACGGGGGCAAATCTGATCAACAGCGGGCGTGTCATTGTATTGGAGGCTGATGACGCGATAACCTTGCCCAGCCACGAGGTTGAGCAGGCGCTTTGGCCGATCGGCTTCGCCGTTGGTACCCGTCATGAATACGACCAGTGGCGCATCCGCGCGCGCCTGCGGATCGAATACCACGTAATGAGGCTCGTTGAAGCGTCGGATCGCGGGATCCGTTTCCGACGGCATCACCTCGTAGACCAACTGCTCGGCTTCGGCGCGGCAAGTCGAGTGATAGAGAACCAATACAGCGAGGAGCATCAGGACGATCATCCGCATGCGCAGATCCCTCCGGCCAGGGGACGCTCAATCCATCCCTGATACGGTATGGTAACGGTCCCATGACTGCGGCTCAACGAGACTCGAAACGCTTCGCGTTTCCGAGCTACGCCCGTTCTGCTTGAATCTCCTCCAGCGATTTTCCCTCATTGCGCGGCGCCCAGAGCGTGCCGATGAGCCCGCTGACCACCAGGAATCCCGTGAGGATCCAAGCAAGCCGCGTGAAACCTGTCGATGTCAGGACGGGGACGAAGAAGCTCCATAGCCCAAGTCCGATGCGCACGACCGCGAATGTGACGCCCTGCGCGGTGCTGCGGATCAGAGTTGGGAACAGCTCCGCGCTCCAGAGCTGGAAGAACGATTGCGCGCCGAATCCGGAACCGAACCAAACCAGCACCAGATACGCCAGGGCAATTGGCGTGGTGAGCGGAAACACTGCCAACAACGCCATGCCGATGATCTGAATCAACGCGGACGTTGCAATAAGGAGCCGTTGATTGACTCTATCCGAGCAGCGCATGAAGACCAGGCCGATCGAAAGCATGGCGACGAAGAACCCGGCTGCCTGCATGGCCACGCTCGCTGCCTGGCTCTGCGATCCCACCGTGCGCAGGATGTAGGGAAAGAAGAAGCCGTTGGTACCGGCCCACAAGTTCCAGATCCCATACATCCCGACTAGAAAGAGCATTGATTTGATGTGTTTGGGTGTGAACAGCGCGCCGACACCCATATGAGGCGCCCCGGGGTCGTTTTCACGTTTCTTCCGAGCATCCTCCCAGAGGGCCGACTCCTTCATCCGCGAGCGAAGCAGGGTGAGTACGAGCGCGACGACAGCAAGGTGCGCGAAGACGATGCGCGCCCCAAGAACGCCGAGTGGTGCTAGCACCAGAAACATTCCCAACACTGCTACGGGCCCGAGATACCAGAGTACCTGGGCCACGCCGCTGTGTTTGCCGCGTTTGTCGGAAGGGGCCATTTCGGCGATCAGCGACCAGGACGCCGGAATGTCCGCCCCTACCGCAAGCCCCACGAGGATGAAGCCGACGACAATCATCCAGGGCTGCACGGCAAAAACGAGCCAGAGCATGCCGAATGCGTAGAACAGCATGTCGTACTGGTAGATCTTCTTACGTCCGAAGAGATCGCACAGTCGCCCTCCCGCGAGTGCGCCCACTCCGGCCGAAATGGCGTTGGCACTGAAGGCGCCCAACAGGCCGATAAAGCTCGGGCTCAAGTGATAGGCTGCCGCCCAAAGTGCCAGCGCGGCTGATCCGGACACGATGGAGCCGGCGTCGATGTAGTTGGCCAGACCGGCGAGAATCGTGTTCTTCCAGCTCTCTGCGGCCGTGTCCGAAGCGGCCTGCGGTTCGTTCAAGGGAGCTCTCATATCGATGCGTGCTCCGTTCGCTCCGCTTGCACGCGCCACCGAGCTCGGTATTCAGTCAAATCCTCGGCAAGCGGCTCGATACGCACGAGTCCGGAAGGGGACTGACGTCCAGGTTCTGTCAGAGTGAGTGCACCGAATGCCACGTCGCTTCGTGGATGACAGACGAAAACGCGCGCATCCGGTCGCAATGCCGCGAGCGCGCGGACAAACACCTGGGATTCGCTGAAGCGTCCTTCGACCAAAATCCGCTCCCGGGCGCCGATGAGATCGAGCGCGGCGTCCGCTACCAGGGCCGCGTAAAGCGCCACCGCCGCGCGTCGATGCGTCTCGTCGCTCGGCATCGAAATCCAACGACCCCTGCCAAGGGGAAAGGGTCCACACCCGGGCGCTAGTGTCGGAAGCACCATCGCCTTGCTCGCGAGAACACCGGGTACGCTGGCGAGGAGGGCGGGTTGGTCGGGCACGACGTCAATGCGACGCGTGTCCAGACCAGTCAGCAGTTCGATTTCGCGGCCACCCATGAATCGCGCTGAGGGCACGGGATTGCTGCGGACATCCACGTTCACGAGGCAGTCCCGCTTTTCATCGAGACTGGCACAGGTAACCTGCTCGCCGGGGCCGGGCACGCGCATCGCTACGAACCAGGTTCCAGTGGAAAGGATCGTAACCTCCTGCTCTGCGGTTTCCATGGATGCACGCGCGGCAACCAACGCGGCGTTGGAATCGTGCAGCCCGCAATAAACGCGAACCTTGGGTGAGAGTCCGGTGCGTTGAGCCCACTCTGAGCGCAGCGTGCCGAGCACCGCTCCTGCCTCTTGCAGCGGCGCGAGATGGTCGCTCCAGCCGCGAGTCGTGGCGAGCTGCGAAGGCGCTCGCGCGAGCGGCCACCACAGGTCCGTATGACAGCCCAGACTCGTGACTTCGGATGCCGCCACGCCCGAGAGAACCCAACTCCAATACTGGGCCCAGGGCACGATACGCCGCTTGCCCGACAACAAGCCGGGTTGCAGAGACTCCAGGAAGAAGAGCTGGGCGCCGAGATTCAAGCCATCCGGCAAAGCGGGTGATCCGGTGAAAGCGAAGGAGTCGCGCTGCTCGTCATAAGCGTGGCGGATCGTCGCGGGTATGGGGTGCTCATAGTCGAGCGGCGGCAGCACCAGCCCACTGTCGTCCACAATTGCGGCGGCCGCGCCGTGGCCCACCGGAATGATGGCGTCCACGTCCACCAGGTTGGCAAAGCCCTGAAGGCTTTCGGCCACGAAAGTCTCGATGCCGCCGGTATCGAGCGCGCCGTAAACCCCGGTGTCGACGCGCTCATTGGGCCTGTTGCATTGCGCGATGAGACGGCCGTCGGGCGCCCAGAGACTGAGCTTCGTCAAGGTCTTACCGACGTCCAGCACGACTGTGGCTTGCTCGCCCATACCCCTCCAAAGACCGAAAATGATTGATATTTAGCGATTATGATTGCAAAACGGGAACCAATTAGCTACAAAGACTCGTCGATTCGAGTCATTGCCGCGAGTGTCCCCCATGAACGATGTCCTTGACCGGCCCCGCACGGCCCGCGCGGCGGCGGCCCTGCCTTTCAGCATTGCACCCAATCGCTGGTCGCAGGAGGAGGCAGCGGGTAAATCGCCGGCCGAGCTGCTGCTGTATCGCTCAAACCTGCTCGGATCGGATCTCACCGTGACCAACTTCGGCGGCGGCAACACTTCCGCGAAGCTCGAGGAGCGCGATCCCCTGACGCAAGCGCCGACGCGGGTACTGTGGGTCAAAGGCTCCGGCGGCGATCTCGGCTCCATGAAGTTGAATGGCTTCGCCACGCTCTATCTCGATCGGTTGTTGCAGCTCGAGTCTGTTTATCGGGGCGAGCGGCACGAAGATGAAATGGTGGGGTATTTGCCTCACTGTACCTTCAATCTCAACACTCGCGCGGCCTCGATCGATACGCCTCTGCACGGGTACCTGCCGTTCGCTCATATCGATCACGTCCATCCTGATGCGATCATCGCGCTCGCCGCTTCCTCGGCCGGTGAGGCGGCGACACGCGAGATCTGGGGCGGCTCGGTCGGCTGGCTGCCGTGGAAGCGGCCCGGGTTCGAGCTCGGGCTGCGGTTGCGCGACTACGTGGCCAAGAACAAGGGTCTACGCGGTGTGATGCTCGCAGGGCATGGCATCATCTGCTGGGGCGATACTTCGCGCCATTGTTATGACAATACTATCGCGCTCATCGCAGCGGCGGCCCGTTATCTTAACGAGCGATTGTCGCGGGGCCCGGCGTTTGGTGGGCCGCGCATCGACCCCCTGCCGGCCGATCAGCGCGCGCGCGCAGCCGCCAAAGTGATGCCGAAGCTGCGCGGGCTCATGTCAGATGAGCGACCCAAGGTCGGTCACTTCTGCGATGATCCTGAGACACTCGAGTTCGTCTGCTCGCGCAATTTCGCGTCGCTGGCGGCGATCGGGACCTCCTGTCCGGATCATTTCCTGCGGACCAAGATCGCGCCCCTGACTCTCGATGAGACACGTCTCGAGGACAGGGCCTACCTTGAAAAGTCGATCACCGATTATCGGGCCGCGTATGCGAGCTATTACACGCGCTGCGCGCGCGCCGGAGATCCGCCCATGCGCGATGCGAATCCGGTCGTTGTGTTGGTGCCGGGAGTAGGTCGCATCACGTTTGCCGCCGACAAAACCACAGCGCGCCTCGCGGGCGAATTCTACGGCAACGCCATCAACGTCATGCGCGGAGCCGAGGCGATCGGACGTTATATCGGCCTGGATGAGCAGGAGGCCTTCAACATCGAATACTGGGCGTTGGAGGAGGCGAAGCTGCAACGGATGCCGAAACCCAAGGCGCTCGCCGGAAAGATTGCACTGATCACCGGCGGAGCCGGTGGCATCGGTCGCGCGACGGCGGAGCGGCTGCTCGCCGAGGGCGCGTGTGTGATGTTGCTGGACCGCGATGCTGGGGTGCTCCTTGAAACGAGCGCCGCCCTGCAGAAGGTCGCCGGGAAGGATGTGGTGAGCACTGCTGTGTGCGACGTCACCGACGAGGCCCAGGTTATCGCGGCTTATGAGGCTTGCGCGCGTGACTTCGGGGGAGTCGACATTGTGGTCGCGAACGCGGGTATCGCTTCCTCCGCATCGATCGAAGAGACCTCAATTGAGCTCTGGCATCGCAACTACGATGTCCTGGCCGAAGGTTACTTCCTCACAGCGCGCGAAGCGTTCCGGCTGATGAAGTTGCAGAAGGGCGGCTCGATCGTGTTCATCGGCTCGAAAAACGGTGTGGCCGCGACGGTCAATGCTGCGGCTTACGCCTCAGCCAAGGCGGCTGCCCTGCACCTTGCGCGGTGTCTCGCGCTCGAAGGCGCACCGCATGGAATACGGGTGAACACGGTGAACCCGGATGCGGTTATCAAAGGCTCGCGGATATGGGACGGTAACTGGCGACGCGAGCGCGCCGGCGCTTACGGGATCGACGCGGGCGAGGAGCTCGAGGCGCACTACCGGGACCGGTCGCTGCTCAAGCGCGAGGTGTTGCCGAGTGACATCGCGAATGCGGTGTATTTCTTCGCATCGGAGCAGTCCGCCAAGTGCACTGCGAATATGATCAACGTCGACGCTGGTAACGCTCAGGCCTTCACGCGCTGACAGCGCACACGCGTCCAGCGCAGCGCATCGCAAGAGGAGCCACGCCCATGGGGACTCAGCTTCCGCTCTCACCGGACTTCATCCGCGATTCCAATCAATCCCGTCGCGAGGCGTTGGAGGATGAGTATGCCTCGCTCGGGCGACAGCTTCGTCGACGGGGACTGGACATTGAGGTCATCGAGCGCCGGGTTGCGGCATTCTCGGTGGCGCTGCCGAGTTGGGGCGCCGGGCGCGGGGGAACTCGCTTCGCGAAATTCCCTTTTGCCGGGGCTCCCACGGATATCCACGAGAAGCTCGAAGATTGCGCCGTCGTTCAACAGCTCTGTCGTATCACGCCGCGTGTCTCACCCCATTTTCCCTGGGACTTCGTGAAGGACTACCGTGCGCTCAGGGAGGAAGCCGCCCATCTCGGGCTCGCCTTCGATGCGGTCAATTCGAACACGTTCCAGGATCAGCCCGGGCAAAAAAACAGCTACCGCGCCGGCTCCTTGACCAATACCCAGTCCGCCTCCCGAGAGCAGGCGATCGAGCACAACATCGAATGCATCCGCATCGGAGAGCAGCTCGGATCCAAGGCGATCACCGTCTGGATTGGCGACGGCAGCAACTTCCCCGGACAGCAGGACCTGACGCGCGCGTTCGACCGGTACCTCGAGTCGACCGCGAGAATTTACGCGGCGCTGCCGGTCGATTGGCGCATGCTGCTCGAACACAAACTTTACGAGCCGGCTTTCTACAGCACGGTGCTGCAGGACTGGGGCTCATCGATTTTGGCGGCGCAACAGCTCGGGCCGAAAGCGCAGTGCCTGGTCGATCTGGGCCACCACGCCCCCAATGTGAATATCGAGCAGATCGTGGCCCGGCTGCACCGCTTCGGTAAGCTCGGAGGCTTCCATTTCAACGACAGCAAGTACGGGGATGACGATCTCGACTCCGGGGCGATCAACCCGCACCAGCTCTTCCTGGTGTTCAATGAGCTCGTCGAAGCCGAGCTCAGCCCGCGCGCCGGATTTCATCCGGCTTACATGATCGACCAGTCGCACAACGTGACAGACCCGATCGAGAGCATGCTTTCCTCGGCGGAGGCCATTGCCGCGGCGTATGCGAAAGCCTTGATCGTCGATCGCGCCGCGCTTCACGACGCCCAGGAATCGAATGATGTCATGATGGCCTTCCAGGTGCTCCGTGCCGGTTACCGTACGGATGTTTCACCGATCCTGGCCCAGGCTCGCAAAGCGGCTGGCGGGGCGATCGATCCCATCGCCTCGTACCGCGCCAGCGGTTATCGGGAAAGAAAAGCCCGGGAGCGACGCGAGCTGGCGCCCGGCACGGGGATCGTGTGATCGAAGTTGATTGAATTACACCCGCGGTGTCGCCAAAGTAGGCGTTTGGCATCAATGCGGGCGGACCATGCATTCAGCGGAGCGTGAAAAACTGATCCTCGAGCGCCTCGGCCAGCGGGGCTTCATCTCGTTTCAGGATCTCGAAAAAACAGTAGACGCTTCTCCGGCGACGATCCGGCGGGACCTCGAACGGTTGGTCACGGCCGGTTTGATCACGCGGGTGCGGGGTGGAGCGACCCTGTCCGAGCGCGGCAAGCAGGCGCCGTTACCCGGAGGGACCCACCAGGGTCACCTCGCGGGGGTGCCCTTTCACGAAAACATTCATCGGCATCGGAGCCAAAAAGAAGCGATCGGTCGCGCGGCCGCCAAGCTGTGCGCCGCCGGCGAAGGCGTGATGATCGACGGCGGGTCGACGACTCTGCAGATGTGCGCGCATCTGGCGGGTCTCAATCTGCAGGTGCTGACGAATTCCTTGCACATCGTCAGCGCTCTGCTGAACCAGTCCGGTACGCGGCTGTTGGTTCCTGCGGGCCAGGTCTTCCCCGAGCAGAGCATCATTCTCTCGGCCGGCGGAGATGATGGCATGCCACGGTTCCACGCCCCGAAGCTCTTCATGGGAGCGGCGTCCCTGGGCCCGACGGGCTTGATGCAGGCCGACATCATTCTGGTCACGGCAGAACGCCGCCTTATCGAACGCGCCGACGAAATTATCGTCCTGGTGGACAGCTCCAAGTTCGATGGCCCTTCCGGACATGTCGTATGTCGCTTGGACGAGATCGATATGGTTGTCACGGACCGCGGCATATCCTCCGAGCACACGAAGATGCTGGAGCAGGCGGGCGTGCGCGTGGTGATCGCCGAGTCCAACTCATAGCGGTTGCAAACGGCTTCGTTGACCTTGTGAACCGACGTACGGCTCGCACGCGATCCGCGCGTGATGATCTAGACGTCGGACGTGAATAAGAAACAGGCTGTTCTGATCTCGACGAGCGTATTGACCCCGCAATGCGATCTGCTTGGGTCGCGGAGGTTCTTTCGCCGGGTACCACTCGGTACGACCAGCTCGTAAAACTTCCGGTCTATGAGCGCGCTGGCGTCCGTGAAGTTTGGCTCATCCACCCAGTCGATCGCACGGTGGCGATTTACCGGCTTTCGGAAGGGCACTATGGGCCGGCGACAATGCTCAAACTCAAAGGACAAACGCAGCTCACCGCCATTCCCGGTGTCACGATCGATTGGGAACGGGTGCTCGCCAGAATGTGGTAGACAGTCGTAGATTAAAGCGGCATCAATCCCGCGTCAGACCAGGACGCGCTCGATTCCGCCCTGATTCGCCGCTCGAACATAACGGGGTAGCCAGTCCGGACCCAGCGTGTACTTGGCGATCTCGACGACGATGTAGTCGGCATCGAGATCGACGTCATCCTGATAACGAGCGAGCCCCTGCAGGCACGACGGGCAGGAGGTGAGTACCTTGACCGGCCCCGTGTTGCCATGGTCGCGCAGCTCCGCCACGCCGTTATGAAGCTCTTGCTCCTTGCGGAATCTCACCTGAGTAGCGATGTCCGGGCGGGTGACGGCGAACGTGCCTGACTCGCCGCAACAGCGATCGCTCTTCAGTACCCGGCCGTTGACCTTGGAGTTGATGAGGTTATTGACGACCTTGAGCGGATCGTGCTGCTTGATCGGCGTGTGACAGGGATCGTGATAAAGGTAGCGCGTGCCGGTGACGTTTTCCAGCCGCACGTTCTTCTCCATCAGGTACTCGTGGATGTCGATGAGCCGGCAGCCGGGAAAGATCTTGTCGAACTCGTACCCGGCGAGTTGGTCGTAACAGGTGCCGCAACTGACCACCACCGTCTTGATGTCCAGATAGTTCAACGTGTTGGCCACGCGATGGAACAGCACCCGGTTATCCGTCACGATCCGGTCCGCTTTGTCCATATCGCCGCTGCCACGTTGCGGATAGCCGCAACACAGGTAACCCGGCGGCAAGACGGTCTGTACGCCTACGTGCCAGAGCATCGCCTGGGTCGCGAGCCCCACCTGTGAGAACAGCCTCTCAGAGCCGCATCCCGGAAAGTAAAAGACTGCCTCGGTCTCGGAGCTCGTCCGTGCCGGGTCGCGGATGATCGGCACGTAGGCGCGGTCCTCGATGTCAAGTAATGCACGCGCGGTCCGTTTCGGGAGCCCTCCCGGCATTCGTTTGTTGACGAAGTGCACGACCTGCTCGTGCATGCGGGGCTTGCCGGTCGTGGCGGGTGGCTTGCGTGTCTGCGTACGCGCGAGCGGCTGGAGCAGTCGATTGGCCAGTCGCTGAGCCCGATAGCCGACGCCGACAACGGCCGCGCGAGCGAGCTTGATCGTATTCGGACGGGTTGCCTCGAGAAAGAAAGCCGCGGCCGCCGCCGTCGGACGAAAGCGTTTCTTCCCCATGCGCCGCAGGAGATCGCGCATGGCCATCGACACATCGCCGAAATCAATGTCAACTGGGCAGGGCTTCACACACTTGTGACACACCGTGCAGTGATCCGCGACGTCGCCGAACTCGTCCCAATGTTGAATCGAAATGCCACGGCGCGTCTGTTCCTCGTAGAGGAACGCTTCGATGAGCAGCGAGGTCGCGAGGATCTTGTTGCGCGGAGAGTAGAGGAGGTTGGCGCGAGGCACGTGCGTCGCGCACACCGGCTTGCATTTGCCGCAGCGGAGGCAGTCCTTGATGGAATTCGAGATCGACCCGATCTGCGACTGCTGCATGATCAGCGACTCATGGCCGAGGAGATTGAAGCTCGGCGTGTAGGCTCGACTCAGGTCACCACCAGGAAGAAGTTTCCCGGCATTGAAGCGGCCCTGCGCGTCGACGCGATGCTTGTAGGCTCGGAATTCCCGGGTCTCCTCGTCGGTCAGAAACTCGTATTTGGTAATGCCAATGCCGTGCTCGCCGGAGATCACGCCGTTGAGGTTGCGCGCAATCCGCATGATGCGAGTGACGGCAGCGTTCGCCTCCTGGAGCATTCCGTAGTCATCGGAGTTTACCGGAATGTTGGTGTGCACATTGCCATCCCCAGCGTGCATGTGCAGGGCGATGAAGACTCGGCTCTTGAGCACGCGCTGATGGGTGGCGTCGCACTCCGCGAGAATGCCGGAGAGCGGCCCAACGAGGAGCTCTGCAAGGCCCGCACGGATTTCAGCCTTCCAGGAAATGCGCAGAGCGCGATCCTGTACGAGGTCGATCAGCCGAGCAGTGGGGTTGTCGGCGAGGCGGCGGGCCAACTCAGGCTTGAGACTATCGTAACCTAACGCAAGCAGGTGTGATTTGACCTGCTCGAGCGGTTGGTCGAGCGAATCCAGGATGTATTGCCAACGCTCGCGCGCCGCGCGCACTATCCCACAGGCGTCCGCAATGCGCTGCTCCAGAGCTTCATCCTTCGGCATCTCATCATCGGGCGGGCTCAGCACCTTCCCCTTCAGAAGATGCTCGAGCTCATCCGTGAGTCTCAGCTTGTTTCGGGTCGACAGCTCGATGTTGAGCCGCTCGATGGCGTCCGTGTACTCAGCCATCCGAGGCAGCGGAATTACGACGTCTTCGTTGATTTTGAAGGCGTTGGTATGTCTGGAGATCGCCGCTGTGCGGGCGCGGTCGAGCCAGAACTTCTTTCTCGCCTCAGCGCTGACCGCGATGAAGCCCTCGCCGCCGCGTGCATTGGCGAGCCGAACGACCTCTGAGGTTGCGGCTGCGACTGCGTCCGCATCGTCTCCTGCGATGTCACCGAACAATGCCATTTTCGGTAAGCCGCCACGCTTCGACTTCGTTACGTAGCCCACTGCCTTGAGGTAGCGGTCGTCGAGATGCTCGAGGCCTGCAAGCTGGACACCCAGCTTGGGGCCTTCTCTCTCGAGATAGTCTTTGATTTCCACGATCGACGGAATAGCATTGTGCGCGTGGCCGAAAAACTCCAGGCACACGGTGCGCGTGTGCGTTGGCATCCGGTGCAACACCCAACGCGCGGACGTCACGATCCCGTCGGTGCCTTCCTTCTGCACTCCCGGCAGTCCGCCGAGAAACTTGTCAGTGACGTCCTTGCCGAGCTCTGCCTTGCGGAATGACTTGCCCGGAATCGACAGTCGGGTGGCGCGCAGCACTCGAGCGCCATCGGGCGCCTGCCGGCCATCCTTCCAGACGAGATCGAATTCCGCGGTCTCGACGTCGTGTATCTTGCCGAGATTATGGTTGACCCGTGTGACCTCCAGCCAGTTGCCTTCCGGGTCTACCATTCTCCACCAGGCCAGATTGTCGATTGCAGTTCCCCACAGAACGGCCTTTTTGCCTCCGGCATTCACAGCAATGTTGCCGCCGATGCAAGAGGCCTCCGCTGAGGTGGGGTCGACAGCAAATACGAGCTCAGCGCGCTCGGCAGCGTCGCCAACTCGTTTGGTGACCACCCCCGCTCCCGTCAGGATCGTTGGCACGGGTCGGAGTCTGCCCGGCAGCTCGATGCGTTCGACCTGACCCAGGAATTCGAGCTTCTCGGTGTTGATGACGGCTGAGAGGGGAGTCAAGGGGATCGCCCCGCCGGTATATCCCGTGCCACCGCCGCGTGGGATGATGGTGAGGCCCAACTCTATGCAGTCCCTGACGAGCCCGGGGATCTCCTGCTCATCGTCAGGGCACAAGACCACGAACGGGTACTCCACTCGCCAGTCGGTTGCATCGGTAGCGTGAGATACACGGGCAACAGCGTCGAAGCGTATGTTGTCAGCTCGCGTGTGCCGGCGCAGTATCTGCCGTACAGCCTTCCGTCTACGTGCGACGTCGACGAAGCGAGCAGAGAAGCGATCCACGGCTGAACGCGCGGTACGCAACAGCTCACCGACTTTCCCATCCCGCTCGGTGTCAACACCATCGCGCCGGCCGGCAATCGCACTGAGTCGATGATGCAATGCATCGTCGAGAAGCTTCAGTCGCCGCGGATTGTCGAGAAGATCGTCTTCAAGATAGGGGTTGCGCTCTACGACCCAGATGTCCCCAAGGACCTCGTACAACATGCGAGCCGATCGACCGGTACGTCTCTCATTGCGCAACTCCTCGATGAGACGCCAAGCGTCCGGGCCCAGTAGTCGCGATACCACTTCGCGGTCGGAAAAGGATGTGTAGTTATAGGGGATCTCGCGAAGGCGTGATTCTTCGTTCGCGGTCGGGGCGGGGTCCAATGTCGTCGCTCTCTCTTACGCTAAGGTCGGGGCTCCGGCATTGGCGCGCCCAGCCCATCAGTCTATGCGATTTGTCCCATCTTAAGCCAGCATGAATGGCCCCGTTTTTCAGTACAAGAGTGGGCCTTGACCCTGCGTTTGTCGATGGGCAATTGTCATGTGCGTAATTGCGACGGGCAGGGAGAGGACTGAAGTGAAAAGCCAACGACCGACAGTGAGAGATGCTGTAACGCGGGGCGGGAAAGCGCTCCTGGCCACGTTGTTGTTGAGCGGAACCCCGGCGATTCATGCGCAGTCCGTTACGTCGGATAGAGCGATCGCTCCCGTGAGCGAACACTGCGATGAGTTGATGGAAATGGCAGCTCTGCTGGGCCAGCACGCCGCCGATGGGCAAACAGTACAGGGAGCGGTAGCGGCGCCGTGCATGCGTGGTTCCTCGCACGGCTCCATTGATGTGAATGGCGTTACCCGGACTTTCATGCTCTATATCCCTAAGCGCTACTCGCCCGGTGAGAGTGCCTTGGTCATCGCGCTGCACGGGCGGGGCGGTTCCGGGAAGGCGTTTGAGCAGTCGATCCAGTTGGATCAGAAGGCGGACGAGGAAGGTTTTGCGGTGGCCTATCCCGACGGACTCGTGGACTCCGTGGGCACAGCCAATTGGAACTACTTTGGCGATCCATACTTTGGTAACTCGCCGCCTGACGACGTGGGCTTTGTGCGTGCCCTCATCGACTATCTGAAAGTTAAGATCCATCCCAACCGGCGGCGGATTTATGCCGCGGGGACATCGGCGGGCGGGTTCATGGTGCAACGGTTGGGAGTCGAGCTATCGGATCGAATTGCGGCAATTGGCGTGGTGGAGGGGGAGCTCTACGTCGCGCTGAACGGCCCGCAGCCGGTGCCCCCCGCTGCCGCACCCGTTTCGGTCCTGTTCTTGAAGGGAGATCAGGACCCGTTCAATCAGTATTGCGGGATTTTGTTTCCGGCTTTCAACGCCACAGAATCGTCCTCGGATCAGGATTTTGAGTACTGGACCGGCCCGTTGGCAAACCAGTGCGAGGACGTCAAGCCGGCGGCGCCGTTGTGCGAGAGCATGGCCATCGCGGATGCACAGGGGCACATCGTCACTCCGGGGACCCTCAGTGCAATTGTCACGAAAACCGCTTCCGAGTGTAAGCGTCATACGGCGGTAAGGTTCTATCGCCTGCTGGGCGGCGGAGACGTCTGGAATCTGAACCCGCTCAACATCCCCGGAAGTGTTCCGTTCAATCCGGATCTCAACGCCCGTACCGGAGTCACTACGAACGCTATTCTCTGGAAGTTCTTCGCGGAGCATCCCAAGGCCGAGGCAGACGAATAGCGCACGCTCACGCTTTGCGTCGTCCTGCCGGAACTTCCTCCTCGCCAGAGAATTTGGTGTTTGGTGTCGCGTATTCGGCAAACGCGACGTCACAGCCGTCGCCGGCGTCTCGGCGAGGCTGCCGCACATCGAACCCCGAGGAGCACAGAGTATGGATGACACCACCCGTGAGCAGAAGATTCCCGGCTACGACTACGGCACGCAGAAGGTCGCAAAGTCGCCCATCTCCCTGAGCGACTGGGAAGAGTTGAAGAAATCCGCGCTCTTCTCCGAGGAAGACGTCGTCTATTTGCGCCTGTCGGAAGAGGTTCTCAAAGATCACGTCAATGATCTCCTGAAGGTCTGGCGGGGCATCATTTTCGACCATGCGCACCTGCGCGCGTATGATGAAGACCCTCACACGCATCAAGTCGATACAGACTACGCACAGGCTGTTGCAAAGCGCTTCGCTCAATGGGTGTTGGACACCGCGCGGGCGAAGTACGACCAGGCCTGGCTCGACTACCAATATGAGATTGGGTTGCGTCACCATCGGTCGAAAAAGAACCAGACGGATCACGCGCACACGCTTGGCCATATTCGTGCCCGGGATCTGCTCGCATTCTGTGCAGCGATCGTGGTGCCCATGAAGCCGTTCCTGGCCAAGGGGGGCCATCCACCGGAGGTCGTCAATCGCATGTACGATGCGTGGTGGAAGTCAATGATTCTGCAAGCCACGCTCTGGAGTCAACCGTACATCCGCGAAGGTGATTTCTGATGCTGGCTTATCTGTTCTGGCACGTGCCTCTGCCTGGGGTCGATACGCGTGACTACGAAGCCGCGCTGTTGGATTTTCAGGCCGAGCTCGCGCGCGCACCCCCTGCCGGACTCGAGAGCTGCATGACTTACCAGATCTCGGAAACCCCCTGGCTCAGTGGCCGGAAAGGTTACGAGGATTGGTACTTCATGAAATCGGGCGCGGCACTCGAGCTCCTCAATCCGAGCGGACGAAAGTGATGCGCGCAGCCATGCGATAGCCTGTGCTCGATGATCGCGGTCGGCCACGATGCAACCGCTTATTCCGCGAATGGCGCGGCTGCAATCTGCTCTTCCAGTGTCTCGGACCATGCGGAGGCAGCGTGCTCGCGACATAGACCCTCGAGCCAGGTGCCGCGCTGGGAGAGCGGCTTACGTTTGCAGTGGTCGACGGCGAGCGCGGTAAAGCGCTGTTTGAACTGTAGCCGCGGGAAGGCAGCGATGATTTCGGCCGTGCGTTTCGCGTCAACCATGTCAGAATCGGGTCCCAGCACATCGCTGCCGGCGCCCATGGCGACGAGCATGGCCTCTCCTCCCTGGTGTTCAGCCAGCGCGAAGCGTTCGTCGTGCAGCGCTATCGCGTGCCAGATCGTTGCTTCACCCGCCCGGCCGAGGCCATTGTCGCGCGCGAACCGCGCTGCACGAGCGGCGCCGTCGAGCTCGAAAGAACCGGTTGCGCTCGCGAATTCCTGGACCAGCCCCAGGTCGTGCAAACTCGCCGCGACGAACGCCTGATCCGCATTGTAGCGGACGTTGTGGTGTTTCATTGCGACCGCGCCGAACAGATAGGTACGCAAGCAGTGGTTGAACAGAAACGGTGGGCAGTGGTTGCGAGCGAACTGTGCGGCCTTCAGGGCGATCGGCGAGCGGGGAAGTCGGATGCCGGCGACCTCCATGGGCAAATTCGTCTCTGCGAGACCAGCGCGTGGCAGACACAGCAGACCAAAAATTCCCGTCAACGCCGAACGTCGCGATATCGTGTGAGAGTGACCCGACGAAAACCTCAAGGCGGCAGCTCCATGGCAAAGGCGCGCGGCAGCATCTTCCTACCCAGCTCCGTTATGTTCAGAGCGCGTGTGGCCCGCTTTCTGGTCAGCCATTGGCGTTCGAAACATAACTTTGCGATCTGGGCTCCCACGCGCCCCGCCACATGCAACCGTCGTTCGCTCCAGTCCAGGCACGGCAAGCAGGTGGGCCGTCGGCTCTTGGTCGTCAGGTCCAGGCCGAGTCGTATGAAAAACGCTTGGCCGCTGTCGGTCACCTCACCCACATCGTCTTCGAACAGGACGTATCCGCGCTCGATGAGAGAATCCGTGATCGCAACGCCGAGCTGACCAGCCAGGTGATCGTAGCAACTGCGCACAGTCCTGAGCTCATCATCGAGCCCAGGCATGGGCTGCAGGTAGCGCGGCGAAGTTGCAGTGAGGGCCAAGACGGACTCGAGCGTACGTGCTACGGCTGCTGAGGCCAGCCGGTAATAGCGGCGGCGGCCCTTGCTTTCGACTGTGAGAAGCCGGGCGCCCTGCAGCTTGGCCAAATGAGAGCTCGCCGTCTGCGGTGTCACGCCCGCGGCAATACTCAGCTCGAGCGCGGTGAGGGCACGTCCATCCATGAGCGCCGACAACATATGAGCCCTCGAGGGGTCGCCCATAAGGCTTGTGATCTCCGCGATGTGCAAAGCAATCGGGGATGTATGGGTGCCGATGAGTCCTCCTCGCAGCAGCTTCTTGCCGGGGTAGTAGATGCTCTTGTCGCGCTTGCCGATGATCAGGCGATGCGCCGGGCGAGATACGTCCCTATCAGCATAAAGACAATACCGACGACACGTTGCGTAGTGAGCGGAGACTTCAGCGACCCAAACAGGCCGAACTGATCGATCAGCGCGGCCGCCACGATTTGCCCGAGCAACACGAAGAACACGGCATTGGCGACGCCAATGCGCGGCGCCGTCCAGGTGATCGACAGAACGTATAAGGCGACGATCAATCCGCCTGCGTAATGCAGTGGCGTTGCACCGAACCACCCGCGTTGTGGCAGACCGAGGGCAAACATAGCGATGCCGCAAACGATGCCGCCTATCACAAAAAGAATGAAAGCAGCCCCCCAGGGACTCCCGAGCTCAACGCCAAGCCTGGAATTCCACGCCGCCATGATGGGAATGGCCACGCCGACTGCGAACATGAGAAGCGAAAGAATGAGTGTGCCGGCAGACGTCGTCATCGCATGCCCCAGTGGAACTGCTCGATCGATCATCGGTCACCTCCGTCCGTCACCGGATCGCAGGCATATGAAACGCCAACCGACCGACCGTCACAACTGGGATCAGTTCGATCAGGATCGAAGAATAGTCGTACTGGAAGCGTGGGCGAAGGCCCCGCGAGAGCGCGGCGGCCTATTCTGCCGCAATCGTCATGGTGCCGATGGTCTGCCAGCAGTTTCCACGGCTCCTTCGCCCTTCCAGCCACGGCCCTCGTATTCCATGATTTGCGCGGTGGCCTCGGCCACCGACGAGCCGAAATAAAGTCTTACGATATGAAGCGCAAGGTCGATGCCGGAGCTCAAGCCCGCTGCGGTAAAGATGACAGGATCACTTTGCACGAATCGGACATTCTTCTGGAGTGATACATCGGGAAAGGCTTTCTGAAACTCGTCGTAGTACATGTGGTGTGTAGTGGCTTTCTTGCCTTTCAGCAGACCGGCGTCGCCCAGGACAGACGCGCCGGTACACACGGACATTACAACATCGCTGCGTGTTGCTGCGGTTCGGATCCATTCCATCATCTTTGGTGAGCGACCCCGCTGCGCGGGAACGACCACTATGGCGGGCCGGGGTGCGTCGTCAAATGTGTAATCCGGCACGATTTTCATGCCACCGGAGGTCGTCACCGGTTCGCGTGAATCCGACACGGTATAAAGATGAAATACCGCCTGTTCGGCGAGAGTCTTGCCGCGCTCTTTGATAAAGACATCTTTGAACACCTCCCACGGGCCAGCAAAGTCGATGGTCACAGCGTCATCTGTGATAACGAAAGCCACTGGAATGGTGCCTTTGGCCGGAACACGGTATCGGTCGGGATGCGAGGCGGCCAAGGTGGAATCTCCTCCGAGAACAAGGGAGAAACACGCGGCCACAATGACGCTAAGGAATGATCTATAAAGCCAACCCATAGGGACTACCTCTTCGGACCGATTGGTCCTACGGCGGGACGTACCATTTTTATCTTCGAGTATTCCTGTACGATAAGAAAGAGCCGGTTGAGCGCCAATTGAGCGTGCCACTTGCAAGCGGCCGCTCGACCGCCGATCCGTTGTGCCCTTTACAATTCCCGCAAGCAGCGACCGAAAATGTCAACGGCCAGCCGTAGTTGGCTACTCGGCAGCCCGGCAAAGCCCAGCAGCAGGCCGGGACGGGCGGGGCGCACGCGGTAGTAGGTATGCAGCGGATGCAGCCCGAGGCCGCGCGCCGCCGCGTGCTCAATCAACTTGTCGCATTGGGCGAAATTGAGTCGCCGCAGCCACACAGCCAGATGCATCGCGCCGCATGAGTGGCTGAATTCAATGTCGTCGGGGACGACCCGCCGCAAGGCATCGAGCAACGCTCGGCGCCGATCCTCGAGCTCGCGATAGCTGCCGCGCAGATGCTTATCGTATTGCCGACTTTGAATGAGCGCCGCCAATGCCGACTGCTCGATGACCGGCGAAGCGAGGTCGTCCAAACGCTTGGCCGACCTGAAGTCCTCTCTCAGCTGCTTCGGAGCGACCACGTACCCAAGGCGCAAAGCGGGGAAGAGCGTCTTGGAAAAAGTGCCGACGTAGATGACCCGATCGCCGGCGTCCAATGATTTGAGTGCCGGGGGATGCTGGCGTCCGCGAAGAAACTCGGCTTCATAGTCGTCCTCCAGGATCCAACAGTCCCGCTCACCCGCCCAGCGCAGCAGCTCTATGCGTCTCTCCAAACTCAGGGTCGCGCCGCTCGGGAACTGGTGCGAGGGGGTCACATACACCATGCGCGCCGATCGTGTCGGCAGCTCCGAAACAACCAGTCCGTCATTGTCAGTCCGAGCGTGAATCAGCCGCGCACCGTGTGCGACCAGCGCATGCAAGGCGAGCTGATAGTGGGGGTCTTCCAGGACAATAGGATTGCCTTCGTCGATGAGTACTCGCGCAGCGAGGTTGAGCGCCTGCTGGGTTCCCCCCACCACGAAAATGTCTCCAGGGCCGCACACGAGGCCACGGCGGCGCGTCAACTGCTCGGCAATCGCTCGGCGAAGAGGGAAAAATCCTGCCGAGTCAGGATACTTTGGACAGGCGCGCAATGCCGCCGCGGCGAGCTTGCGTCGCCATGAATTGAAGAACCTCGGATTCAGAAACGGCGCCCCATACTGGAGGTCGTATCGAAGCTCTCCCTGTCGTCCGGTGTGAAATTGCCCCCCTGCTAGAGTAATCGGCCCGAGCTTTCGCGCGCGGGAGGCGTAGCGGGAGGGCGGCATTACGCGCGCCGCCGCCGGCACCGACTCCAGGGGAACCGCCGAGACGGCAACGCGCGTTCCCGATCCGACCCGAGCGATGGCGAGTTGTTCGGCGCAGAGCAGCTCGTAGGCTTCCGACACCGATTTTCGGGACACCCCAAGCGCGCCGGCCAGTTGACGGGTCGATGGCAGTCGGCTTCCGGGAACGAGTCCGCCAGCCAAGATGGCGCTCCTTACGGCCCGTGCAATTTGCGCATACAGTGCGCCTTGTCCATCTAGCCTCAAATCCATGCGATCTCGACTGGGACCCTGATGCAGTAACGAAGTGGCCGCCGATGCTACCACCAGACATTCTGCGTGCTGAAGCGACGCCCGGTGCAGGCGCCGCGCTCCTTGCCGCGCTGCTCTTCGGAGTGACGACACCCCTCGCGAAGCAATTGCTCACCGGAGCCAACCCCCTGCTGATTGCGGGGCTGCTGTATGTCGGCAGTGGGTTGGGATTGACTTTGTTGATTCTGGTGCAGGATCGCGGGCGCTTCGTTCTCGGGTTGCCCCGCTCTGATCGACCCTGGCTCGCGGCGGCCATCCTGTTCGGCGGCCTGTTGGGCCCGGCGCTGTTGATGTTCGGGCTCTCACGCGCGGATGCCGCGGCCGTCTCGTTGCTTTTGAACCTCGAGGCGGTGTTCACGGCGGTTATCGCCTGGGTAGTCTTTCGGGAAGCGACCAGTCGCCGGGTCGTGTCGGGTTTTGTTCTCATCTTCATTGGGAGTCTCGTGCTGGTCTGGCCTGCGACTTTCGCGAAAAGCCAAAGTTGGAGCGCGCTGGCTGCCGTTGCGGGTGCGTGCGCGTGCTGGGCCGTGGACAACAACCTGACACGCAAGATTTCCGCCGGCGATGCCCGTGCGATCGCGGCCATCAAGGGACTTGCCGCCGGTATCGCCAATGTTGGGTTGGCGTTGACGTTAAGCATCTCACTTCCCCAATCGGGAAAGCTGGGGTTGGCACTGCTGCTGGGATTTCTCGGCTACGGCCTGAGCCTGGTGCTATTCATCCACTCACTCCGGAACGTGGGCACGGCGCGGACGGGCGCCTATTTCGCAACGGCTCCCTTCATCGGCAGCGCGATCGCCATCGTGGTGTACAGGGAGCCGATAGGCTGGTCTTTTGGGACCGCGACCATCTGCATGGCCGTAGGCGTTTGGCTGCATCTAACCGAGGAGCATGAGCACGAGCACGTGCATGATCCTCTGGTCCACGCCCACCCCCACTCACATGATGCGCATCATCAACATGAGCACGAGGACTGGGACGGCAATGAGCCTCATGTGCACGAGCATCGCCATGAGCGCCTACGACACAGCCACCCTCACTTTCCAGATATCCACCATCAGCACGGCCATCGCTGACGCACCTGAATGAGGGCAGAAATCTTGCGGCGAGCCCGACCGCAGGCATGAAACCGAAGCTGGAGAGTGGATCCGGATGGACTGGGTATTCCGTGCGATCACAATGGCCGCTGCCATGGGCTGGGAAATTCTCTGGCCCTTGATCCTTGGCTTCACGCTGTCTGCGGTCGTACAGGCCGTGGTATCTCATCGGGAGATGAGCCGGCTTCTACCTGATGACCGCCCAGGCTCGATCGTAAGCGCCTTGGCGCTTGGGGCGGCGTCCTCGTCCTGCTCATATGCAGCAGTTGCACTGGCGCGCTCGCTATTTCGCCATCCGACGCTCGCGCAATTCTGGGGACCGATTGTCGGGCCGCTCGTGGCGGTGATCGCCTTTGTGTGTTCCGTGGGCAACATTCCGCTCGCGGCGGTGCTCTGGAACGGCGGCATCAGTTTCGGCGGTGTGGTCGCTTTCATCTTTGCCGACCTGATCGTGTTGCCGGTTCTCAACATCTACCGGAAATACTACGGGCTCAAGATGGCGATCTTTCTGTTCGCAACCTTTTATATCTCGATGGCTGCGGCGGCCCTCGTCGTGGAGGGTATTTTCAGCGCTGTGGGCTTGATCCCCCGGGAGCACAAGGCCAAGGTAATTGAAGCCTCCATCAGCTGGAACTACACGACCTGGCTCAACATCGTGTTTCTTGCGCTCGCGGGTCTACTGCTCTGGCGCTTCCTCGAGACAGGCGGTCCGCACATGTTGCGGATGATGAACAAGTCGCCTGAGCCACGGCACGCCCACGTCAGAGGCGGGGCAGTTCGTTAAACGGGTCCCCGGGTGTATACTGCAACCATGACCCCGGTACGGCTTCTGACTCTGCTCGCCCTCCTTGTGACCCTGCCCGGCTACGGTTTGGCGGGAATCGCGCACGTGCGGAGCTGCCAAGAGCAGATGAGCTCCGCCTTCGGTCATGTCGCCCTGGCGGGTGATTGCTGTCCGGGAAAGACAGACGCGAGTACCCCGTGTAAACGCATGGGGATTCAGCATGGCCAGAAGGACCCGTGCGGTGCTTGCAAAGCCGGTTTCAACTGCAAAAGCCCTCAATCGTATGAGCCGATCACAGCGGTGAGTGTACGCGCTGTGCCGGCACGGCCTACAGTGTCGTTCAAAGCTCCAACTCTTCTCCTGTCGCACAGTCCGGATGGACTGTGGCGCCCTCCCTGTCTCATCTGACCTGACTTCGCTGGAGCGCTTGGCCTCGCGAGCGAGGACTCGTAGTCCTTGGCTCGGCGTTGCGCTGCGCCGTCAGTGCGTGAGCATCGCCCGCGTTTGATCGGTCTGAGGCTTACGCACGGTTCTTCCGACCTGTCGTGCGTGTCAGATGTTTCAACATACTGTTCTGCGTATCCTGAGAGCCGCCTTGGGAGGCGCTGTGCTGTTTACAACATGGGCGGAGGCCAGCGGCTCAGAGTGGCCTCCCTCTGAAGGGCCAACCGCGCTACCAGTGCCTTTGAGCGCGGAAGCGTTTACCGAGGCCGTTCTCACTCACAACGCCAGCCTGGAGGCGATGCGGCAAGCGACGCTCGCAACGGTCGCGAAGATCAAGTCCGCTGGTGCGCTCGATGATCCGACGGTGAGTGTATCGGTGGCGCCGAGGACATTCGGCGGCCCGGCAGGGGTGAACGGGGATTTCGAGGTCAGCCAAGCGCTGCCATGGTGGGGCACCCTCGATGTGCGCAGGGAGGCTGCTCGTGCAGACGCCGAAGCAGCAGATCGTGATGTGGCGGCACTACGCCTGCGCCTCGCAGGGCTGGCGCGCGGCGCCTTTTCAGATTGGTTCTACGTTCATCGCGCCCTCCAGATCAATGCGGCGAACCTCGCGCTTCTGGATCAGTTGCGCAACACCGCGCGTATCCGCTACTCCAATGGCCAGGCACCGCAGGAGGACGTACTCCAGGCCGACGTACAGCGCGCCATGCTCAAACAGCAGCGACTCGAATGGGAGCGCGACGTGACGACCGTGCAGGGGCGCATGAATGCCTTGCTGGATCGCCCACCGCATTCGGTGCTACCCGAGCCGTCGGAGCTTCCCGGCCCTATCCAACTTCCGGCCGAGGAGTTGCTTGCTGAACGTGCGGTCAGCCACCCGCAGCTCGAGAAGCGAGTGGCGGAAGAACGGGCGGCAGAGGCTCGGGAGCGACTCGCTGAGAAGGAACGCTATCCCAAATTTGGCGTGAGCGCCGGTTACAACAACATGTGGTCCGACCCTACCATGCGCCCCATGTTGGGCCTCTCGGTCTCGGTTCCGATCGATCAGGACAAATACCGGGCGGCTCTCGATGCGGCGCGGGCCCAGGCCCGGCGAGCCGCATCAACGCTTGAAGACGAGCGGGCGTCGGTGCTAACTGATCTGGCGAGCGCGTACGCCTCCACTCGCGAATCAGTTCAATCCATCGCGCTCTATCGCGATGAGTTGGTCCCGCTCGCGCGCAACACGCTCGAGGTAGCAAGAGCCGAATATGGCAGCGGCAGAGGCGATTTTCTCAACGTACTGACCGCAGAACAACGACGTCTCGAGACCGAGCTCGGGCTCGCACGCGTGCAGTCGCAGTATTACCAACGAGTGGCTGAGCTCGACCGCGCGAGCGGCGGCGGACTCCTCACGTCGCGTGCACCTGACACAGGAGCGGCACCATGAAAGCCAATCGAACAACCATCGGGTTGGTCGCTGTATGCACTACTGTCCTGCTCGCGAGCATCGCGGGTTCTTGGCGAGGCGCTCGCACCGCGACACCTGCGAGCGACGCGAGCTCAACAAGCGATTCTTCCGCCGCCGCAACAGCAAATGTTGCTTCAGATGGCGATGAAGCCGAGGCACCGCTAGCCCCGATGCGGATTTCACCCGAACGGCTACAGCGCATCAATGTGTCCATCGGTGAAGTGACGCGCAAGGCCGTCGAAGATCAAATCGTCACGACGGGCAATGTCGCCGTCGACGAAACGAGGCTCGCGTACATTCAGGTTCGGTTCTCCGGCTATATCCAGAAAGTCCTCGTCGATGCCTCCTACCAGTATGTGCGCAAGGGCCAGCCCTTGTTCACCATCTACAGTCCGGACCTGGTCTCCACCGAGCGGGAGTACCTGCTGGCCAAGCAAAGCCAACAGCGCCTGGAGCACGTTACCGACCCCGAGATCGCCAAAGACGCCGCCTCACTGGTCGAGGCGGCGGCGGCGCGATTGCAGCAATGGAACATTTCGCGCCGCGAGATCGCGCGTCTCGAGTCCACCGGTGAAGTGCAGCAGAATACGCGGATCGACTCTCCCGTGTCCGGTTACATCACTGAACGTGACGCGCTACCTAACAAGTATGCTCAACCTGACACTCGCCTTTATACAGTGGCCGATCTGTCGACCGTCTGGGTATTCGCCCAGGTATTTCAGAGCGATCTGGGTCGGGTCAAGATCGGCGACCCCGCCACAGTGACTGTCGACACCTACCCAGGTCGGACCTTCTCCGGTCGCGTCGATTTCCTCTATCCAGAGATTGACATGACCACGCGTACGGCGCGTGCGCGGCTCGTATTCCGGAATCCGACGCTCGAGCTCAAACCTGGCATGTTTGTCAATGTCGCCCTGCGCGTGCCGAATGGGGAGCACGAAGTGATTCCGGCCAGCGCAGTGCTGCAGACCGGTACGCGCGAGATCGCATTCGTGGATCATGGAGGCGGAAACCTCGAGCCACGCGAGCTCCAACTCGGTGCGCGGGTCGGGGACGAGTACATCGTGCTGAAAGGTCTCGAGGCCGGGGAGCGGATCGTCACCTCCGCCAATTTCCTGATCGATTCGGAAAGTCAGCTGCAGGCGGCACTCGGCACCTTCGCGCCTTCGTCGACCGACGCCAGTGCCGCCGCGGTGCCCGCGAACTCAGCTCGAGAAACTTTGGAGCTCACGACCGACCCTCAGCCGCCGCGCAAGGGCAGCAACGCTATCCGGGTGAAGCTTACAGCAGCCGATGGCGCACCGGTTTCCGGTGCACAAATCAACGTGACGTTTTTCATGCCAGCGATGCCCGCCATGGGGATGGCGGCCATGCACACGGCCGTGAATCTTACAGATCGCGGCACCGGCGTGTACGCGGGCACCGCGCAACTTCAGAGCGGCGGCACCTGGCAGGTCAGCATTGTGGCCAAGAAAAACGATCAGTTCGTGGCAAGCAAACAGCTCTCGGTGAGCGCGACGGGAGGGATGTAGGTGATTGCGCGAATCATCGAGTGGTGCACTCGAAATTCCTTCCTGGTCTTCACAGCAACGGTGTTGGTGGTTGCGGCCGGAAGCTGGTCCGTCACACACATCCCACTCGATGCGCTTCCGGATATCTCAGATGTCCAAGTCATCGTTCACACTCCGTGGGCAGGTGAGCCGCCGAATATCATCGAGGACCAGGTGACATATCCGATCGTCACCGCGTTGCTCGCCGCGCCACATGTGAAGGCCGTGCGTGCGCAGACTATGTTCGGTGACTCCTATGTATTCGTGGTATTTGAGGATGGGACGGATCTCTACTGGGCACGCTCTCGGGTGATCGAATACCTGCAGCAGATGCAGGGACGACTCCCCAGCGGCATCAACCCCGTTATCGGACCCGATGCGACAGGCGCGGGGTGGGTGTATGAGTACGTGCTCGTTGACCACACGCACCGACGCAGCCTCGCCGATCTGCGCAGCCTCCAGGATTGGTTCGTGCGCTACCAACTAGGAACTGTACCGGGCGTCGCCGAGATCTCCACCATTGGGGGATTTGTGCGGCAGTACCAGGTGCGGCTCGATCCGCTGAAGCTCCGCGCCTACCACATCCCGTTGTCGACGGTGATCGATCGGATTCGCGCGAGCACCAACGAAGTAGGCGGACGGCTGCTGGAGTTGGGCGGCGCGGAATACATGATCCGCGGTCTCGGCTATTTCCGCTCACTCGATGATCTCGCCGACGTGCCGGTCGCAAGCAAGGACGGCACCCCCGTGCTCGTGCGCAACCTCGGGACAGTGGCGTTTGGTCCGGATATCCGGCGGGGAGTCGCCGAGTGGCAAGGGGAGGGTGAGGCTGTCGGCGGTATCGTCGTGATGCGTTTCGGATCGAATGCGCTTCAAGTGATTCACGGTGTGAAAGCCAAAATCGCGGAAATCTCACCCTCCTTGCCGCCCGGCGTCGAAATCCGCGCCGGGTACGACCGCTCAGGGCTCATCGAGGCATCGATCCATACCCTCGAGCGGGATCTGATCGCCGAAGCCGGTGTCGTGAGTCTCGTGGTCATCGTCTTCCTGTGGCACTTTCGCTCCGCGCTGATCCCCATTCTCACCATTCCGATCGCGGTAGTCGCCTCGTTCATTCCGATGTATTGGCTTCAGGTGTCGAGCAACATCATGTCGCTTGGCGGCCTTGCCTTGGCCATCGGCGTACTCGTGGACGCCGCAATCGTTATCGTCGAGAATGGCTACCGGCATTTGGCTGAAGGGGAGCCTGGCGCGCGGCGCGAAGATCTGCCCGTGCCTGAACAGGAGCGCCGGCGCGTCTTGCTCAACGCCGCCAAACAGGTTGCTCCGGCGCTTTTCTTCTCTTTGCTGATCATTGTGGTGTCGTTCTTGCCGGTGTTCCTGCTCGAGGCGCAGGAGGGTCGCTTGTTTCGTCCGCTCGCTTGGACGAAGACCTTCGCGATCGCCGGTTCCTCCATTCTGGCGATTACGTTGGTGCCCGTGCTGATGCCGCTGTTTATTCGCGGGCGGCTCAGACCGGAGTCCGAGAATCCGATCTCGTGCACCACGCAGGCGATCTATCTTCCGGTACTTCGTGGGTGCTTGCGGTATCGCAAGACAACTCTGATTGTCGCGGCTCTCGCCGTGGTGCTGACACTCCCGCTGGCGGCGCAGCTCGGCAGTCAGTTCATGCCGCCCCTCTTCGAGGGCTCGGCGTTATATATGCCGACGGCGCTGCCCGGCATTTCGATGACGCAAGCCGCACAATTGCTCCAGGAGCAGGACCGTATCCTGCGCACGTTTCCTGAAGTGGAGAGTGTGTTTGGAACCGTCGGGCGGTCCGAGAGCGCGACCGACAACGCCCCGCTCGACATGTACGACACCACTGTCATGCTGAAACCGCGTGCCCAATGGCCGCCCGGGGTGACCTATGAAAAGCTCATCCAGGAGATGGACGCCAGGCTTCAGTTCCCCGGCCTGACCAACACCTGGACGATGCCGGTCGAGAATCGCCTCGACATGGAGCTGACCGGCATCAAAACGCCGGTCGGCATGAAGATTCAAGGCCCGAGCATCGAGGGCATTCAGCAGCTCGGTGCAAAAGTGAGCCGCATTCTGACTGGACAGCCGGGCGTGCAATCGATTTTCGCCGAGCGGGTCGCACAGGGCTTTTACGTCAACATCGCCGTGAACCGCGGGGTTGCGGCTCGTTATGGCTTGGATGTGGGCGAGGTGCAGCGCGTCGTTGCTTCCGGCATCGGCGGGGAGAACATTGTGGAGAACATCGAAGGACGCGAGCGCTATCCGGTCAA
Organism: uncultured Steroidobacteraceae bacterium; assembly: GCA_964400085.1. Classification (GTDB taxonomy): domain Bacteria; phylum Pseudomonadota; class Gammaproteobacteria; order Steroidobacterales; family Steroidobacteraceae; genus 13-2-20CM-66-19. Next base: position 27,472 of record CAYNTW010000003.1, read on the forward strand.
TGTGCGCTACAACCGCGACTTCCGGGACGATATCCCAGCGATGAGCCAGGTTGTGATCGCAACGCCATCCGGCGCCCAGATCCCGTTGAGCGAAGTCGCGACAATCTCTTTCTCGCGCGGACCTTCGATGATCCGCGACGAGGAGGCGCGGCTCACCGGCTATGTCTATTTCAATCTCACGACCTCTGACTACGGAGGCTTTGTCTCGCGGGCCGACTCATTGCTGCGCGCGAGACTCCAGCTACCCCCCGGCTATTCCTACAACTGGTCCGGCGAGTTCGAGCTCGAGCGGCACGCCAAGGAGCGGCTCGAGCTGATCCTGCCAATCGTATTCTTCGTTATCTTTCTGCTGCTTTACCTCGTCTTCCGCTCGGCGGCCGAGGCGGCGATGCTCTTTTTTCCGGCGTTCTTCGCGCTGGTCGGTGGCCTGCTCCTGCAATGGCTGCTCGGCTATAACTTCAGTGTCGCGGTCGCGGTAGGCTATATCGCGCTGTTCGGCATTGCGGTCGAGACGGCCGTGGTCATGATCGTTTATCTGCACAGTGCACTTGATCACCGCCTGGCGCGCGCCACGCCGTTAACACGCGAAGACGTCCAGGCCGCCGTGATCGAAGGAGCTGTCCTGCGCCTGAGACCTAAACTGATGACCGTCTTTGCCGTGCTCGGTAGCCTTGCTCCGCTACTTTGGGAGACCGGCGTTAGCTCGGACGTGATGAAGCCCATTGCGGCTCCTATCGTGGGCGGCATGGTGACCTCAACGCTCGCTGTCATGATTCTCGTACCAATTCTGTTCACCACGCTCAAGGAGCGCGCTTTGGCTCGTTGAATGCATCGGTGTTGCTCGTCTTCATCTTGTGGGCGGCACGCTGACATTCGAGCCCGGAACGCTCACAGCGACGACCAGACTCTTATCCAGATCAAAAGCGAGACCGGACGAGACGCCACCTGGTGTCGGGACCGAGGCAACAAATCCTGACCCGACCGTGCTGGAGAGAAAACCCGCGAACAGCACGCTATTGCCGGATGGAACGGTGTAACTGCCGCTGCCGCTGGTCGTGGTGAGCGGTACGTCCGAGAATGATGTGAGATTCAAGGCATGCACCGTCCCGCCACCGTACCCGCCGGTCGTGTCGGTAATGCCCTGCGCTTGCAGCACTGAGCCCGATTCGAGTCCGCATGTACCGGAGAAGCCGGAAATCAGGAAAGCCGAATTTTGCAACACGGCCTGCTTCACAGCACCAGCCGGGGTCAGTACTTCAGTCGAGTAGGTATAGCCAGTCGAACCGCTCGTCGCGCTCTGTTTTATGGTTAACAAGAGATCATCGGTGGTGACGTCACCCCATGTGGCGGGGCACATCGCGGCAGTCACGCTCAACAGCCCAGGGAAGGGGCCGGCGATGCGGCTCGGCGTCGCTGGAGCGCTCACCGGAAGGGTGAAAACTGACGTCTCCGGCTCACCGCTGGCCGGTATCGCGGTCGAGGTCATCACGAGAGACGTGCCGTTGGAGCCGAGAAGCATGTAGGAGAGCGATGGTGGCGTCAGACCGATCATGGAAGCGCTGTAAAGTTTTACGGGACTACCGCCTGCGATGGCCTCTTGATAGATACTCTGCGTGCCGTTTTGGGGATCGGTGTCTGTAAAGTAAATGCTCCGGGTATCGGCGGCGTTCTGAGGACTGATAGTGCCAGAGGTCGTGTACACATTTTCCGGCTCTCCGGTAGCCGCTACGCGCCAAACCGAGGTTCCACCGGCGGTGCTCACAGCCAGGAATGCGGTGCCGGCACCTTGGGCGGCCGTACCGTTGACGACGGAGTCGTCTTCTATCTCGAACCAGGAGTTGACACCGCTCGCTATCACTGTCGGTTTGGTGAACGTATCGTCCGCGTAAAAATTGAGATTTCCGGTCGAGGAGTCCAGCAGCACCAGACCGCCCAGCGTTCCATCCACTCGATAGAGAGCGACGAACATCTTGGGTGGCACAGACAATTCACTCGGCATCGTGATCGGAATTACAGTGGGGTCCGTTGTAGTGGCGTCCGTGTAGTGCACGATCTGGTATACATCACCCCCCTTGCCGCAGCTCGAGATCCCACCGGCATTGGTATGCACCAGCGCGAACAAAGTCGTGGGTTGATGTAGATTCGTCTGCGCGGCCCCGAAGCCGCAGATGTCGTAGATGGAGCCGAGCGAGAGGCTACTGACCTGTGTGGCACTCGGTGCTACCGACGTGTCGGCGAGATTCAAAGCATAAATTTTCGTCTTGCCGTCACTGCCCGTGGCGGCATACAGCAGGCCATAGGGCGATACCAATGTGACGACGTTGGAGCTGTTATAGGTTAGATTGTCCGATCGGCCCAGGATTTGAATATTCTGTGCGCTCGCCGGTGTTTGTGTCACGAATATCGGTGTCGATGTCAGGTCTCCAGAGGGAATCACGAACAGGCCCGTCGTGCCGCCGCTCGTCGAAGTGGCGACGTAGGGCAAGTAGAACTGGGAGCCGCCGGAACCACCCCCGCCTCCGCCACCACCACCACCACCTCCACCGCCACCGCCACCGCCAGTATCGGCCGTGTTGCCTCCGCACGCGATGAGGATCGAAGCCGCCGCTGAAACGAATGCAAAGCGCAACATGTCAACTACTCCTTTGGGATGAGCACCGCGGTCGCCCTGCGGCGCGGTATGTGGAAAATCGGGTGATGCGCGCGGGCAGCGCGATCGTCAGAAAGTGCGATCGACGCCCAGCTTGAAAAGCCTGCCGGACAACACCGTCGCGATCGTCGGCGCGACGTCGAACGGCAGCTCGCCGCCGCCACTCATGTCGACCAGCGCATACTTGTTTGTCAGATTGCGCACGCTGAAGAGCACCTTCCAGGAAGCGTTCGAGACGCTTGCATGCAGATCGAACACCCCATAGGGCGCCAGGCTAGGTACGTTGGGCGCTCCGGCGCAATTGAGTGGGCAGTTGCCGGGATTGTTGATACTGGTATAGCGCTGGCCCGTGTAGTGCCACCCGGCGCCCAGCTTCCCCGCCCAGCGATCGTTCAGTGCACGCGTGTAGTCCGCTGTTACCGAGCCACTCCAGATCGGAACGAAGGGGATCCGGTCGCCGCGATCGCCTACGAGAGTGGAGCTCGCCGGCATCGGTGCGCTCAGGACCGCGTGGGTGTAGGTGAGATTCCATCCGAGCTGCAGATTGGGGGTCGGCGCGAACATCGTTGCCGCCTCAAAGCCACGCACTTTCGCCGTGTTGCCGTTGGCGCCGTAATTGATGCTGAGCGGCGCTTGCGCGGTCTCGATGATCTGAATGTTCTTCCAGTCGATCTGATAGGCCGCGGCGTCCACCCGCAGCCGGCGACCGAACCAGGCCGATTTGATCCCCAACTCGGAATCGATCAATGTGTCGGCCGCGACGCGGTTCGGGATGCCGGGCGCTGGAACATTCGGCCCACCTGGGCGATAACCGGAGGCCACACGAAGATAGGCCATGACGTCCGGCGAGAAGTGATAGCTCGGTCCGATTGCAAAGTTGAATACGTTCTGATGGGAAGCGCCGGCGCCAGGGGCGGGACACAGGCCAACCACGCTGACGTAGTATGGGCTGCAGGCGGGAACTCCCGCGAAAGTCTGCTCGTTGCGCGACTCCCGGATCCCTGCGGTGACGGCGAACGCCCGGGTCGGTTTCCAGGTCAGATCGCCAAACAGCGCGTACTCCCGATAGCGGGAAGGAATGAAGATCCGGATTCCAGGGTTGATATCCGGATCGGACACGGCGATGTTGGAGTTGTCAAGCGCGTACGACGACTGCACCTGATGCCCCTGCTCGTCGGTGAAAAATCCTCCGAGAAGCCACGCAATGCGGCCGCCGGCGGGAGACACGAGCCGCAACTCCTGGGTAACCTTGTTGAGTGAGAGTTGAACGCCCTGATTGGCGCGGCCGGTGCGCGGATCGGCCGCGTGATCCATGGGGTAATAGCCTTCATACCATTCCGCCGATCGTGTCCCCGAATAGCTGCCGGCATAGATGAGGGTCGCCCACCGCAGGTCACCGCTGATGTTCGTCGAATAGTATTGCAGCCGTGACTCGAACGTCTGTGGCACTGCCTGGGAGTTGGACAGGCGTCCGCTATCGGGCGTGAGAGTCGCGGGCGCCAGTGTGATCGATGTGCCCTCAGGGGAACGAAGGTATTGCACCATCGCGGAAATACCAACCGACCAGCCCTCCGACGGCTTGGCCTGCAACGTGATGTGGCCGGCCTGCGTCTTCGCCTGGTTGCCATCGGTGCGACCCTGACGCGGTTCGTCGATGAATCCGGGCGCAAAGTCATCCGACAAGCTCACGCGCACAGCCGCCTTGCCGGTGACGATCGGTACATTGAGGGCGCCGTGGGCGTTCCAACCAACTGCGGACGCGTGGGCGTTTTCGTCCAGGTCCGCCCCCACCCACCCCGCGAAACCCTCGAGGTCCGGCTCGCGTGTGACGTACTTGACGAGCCCGCCCATCGTATTGGCTCCGTAGAGAGTCCCTTGGGGCCCCTCCAGAACCTCGATCCGCTCCAGGTCGTAAGGGAGCAAGTCCAACGCATGCCTTATCGACACCTGTGGCGCGGAGCTCGCGCCGACAGGCGTGTCATCGATATAGGTTCCGACCAGTGCAGTAGGTGTAGGCGTGTTGAGTCCATGCAGAATCAACATGTCCTGTCCTGGCGCCCTGCCTTGCACGACGGTCAGTCCTGGCACGTAGGTCGCGTAATCGCTGAGTTGGGTAGCGCCCCAATCCTCCAGCGTCGCAGCACTTACAGCTCTGACTGTGAATGGGACATCACGCATGCCTTCCTGGCGTTTGCGCGCCGTGACCACTATCTCATCGAGCGCGGCGGTGTTTCCCGCAGTCCCGCGCCTCGGACCCGGGTCGCTGCCGCCGCTCCTTACCTGCGCTCGGTTCAATCCTTCGGCGCGGCTTATGCCCCGCGCTGGCACGATTGTGACGGTCGCCCGATCGATGTAGTGATAGGTCAACCCGGTTCCGGAAAGGATTCTGTCGAGCGCCTCCTCCAGAGTGAAATTTCCGCTGGCCCCCCGGGTTCGAACACCGTTCACGTCCTCGGCGACGAAAATCATTTCGACATGGCGATCTTCCCCCAACGCGAGGAGGGCCGTGGATAGATCCTCGGCGGGAATGTGGGTTTCCTTGGTGTTCGGCGGCTCTGTGTCGGCAGCCTCGGAAAGTCCGCTGAGAGACAAACAGACGCTGCTGGCCGCGATGGCTGTACGCATGAGGACCCCCACAAAACGGGTAAAGCTCGTCCTGGTCACCGTCGTCACACACGACGACGGTTTCATGCGTCTTGAGAGCATGTCACACGGGCAAATGGCTACTGCTGCGCTCGATTTTATTTTACTTGCGCGAGATATGGATCTCGTCGCCGCGCTCACGGACGTCGACGTTGAAGCGATCGCGCAAGAATTGCAGGAGTTTTTGCGGGTCGCTGGCGTCGAAGTGGCCACGGATGTGATATCCGAGCAGCGAAGTGTCCTCGAGGATGATCTGGCGAGTGTTGTATCGATTGAACTCCGCGACCACTTCCGAGAGAGAGGCTTCGTTGAAGATCAGCTTACGTTGCGTCCAGGCAGTGACTGCCGCGAGGTCAGCTGGAACGACATGCGCATCCGAGCGGGGGGTCAGAGTCACCTGCTCGCCGGCCGAGAGGACGATAGACGCTGCAGGGCCTGTCACGGCGACGCGGCCCTCGATAACCGTGACAGTAGTCCCAATTGCTTTCCGATAGACATCGAATTGGGTACCCACGACGCGAACACGGGTTCCATTGCTTACAACCACGAAGGGGCGCGCAGCGTCCTTCTTGACAGAAAACAGAGCCTGACCCTTGAGGAGCTGTACCGTTCGTTCATCGCGCGAGAAGTGCACGCGCACTTGCGAGCGTGTGTCGAGCTCTGCTGTGGAGCCGTCATCCAGCATCACTGAGCGCAATTCGCCCGCGCCGGTCGCGTAGGTATTTCCATCGCGCAGAAATGCGATACCAACAGCGACAAGGGCGCATGCTGCGAGGGACGGAAGCAGCCAGGCACGTTGTGCTCTGACAGACCACAGCGATCGACGCGGCGCCGCCGCGGGTTCCGTGCGCTGCGCACCGAGAAGCCGCGATGAATCCTGCCAGGTGGCCGCGATTTCAAGGTAAGCCTGTACGTGCCCGGGAGAGCGCCGCAACCATTGGTTGAAGCGCTCACGCCCGGCGGCATCGAGCTCGCCTTCGTTGAAATCGATGAACCACTCACAGGCCTCCTCGAGGACCTCTTGACTGATCTGCCGTGGTAACGACTTGACGATGCTCATGTCTTGTCCTGACTCATCTCGCTCAGGCCCTTGCGGACGTGGAGTAACGCGCGGGCGAGGTATTTTTTGACCTGGTCCCGGGAAACACCGAGCCGCTCACCAATCTGCTTCAGCGGCAGTCCCTCGCAGCGGCTCAAGATCAGGGTTGCATAGGCTTTCGGCGACTGTTGTTGCAGGGAGCGCCCCAACGCCTCGAACGCCTGCTCCATTTCCACTTCGGCTGCCGGGTCTGTCTGGCTATCGGGTAGCCGGGCCTCGAAGTCGACCGGGCTCACGGAATCGAGGGTTGTGGACTGACGCAGGGCATGTTGATGTATAACGTGACTCGCCACCGTAAAAACATACGCCTGCGGATTACGAATGGCTTCATGGTCATCTATGCGAAGAAGGCGAAGGTAAATTTCTTGCACGAGATCAGGCGTATCGGCCGCGGCGTTGCGTAAACGTGCGGACACGAACCGCCGCAGCCGTTGGCCGTATGACTGCTGGACGGACGCCAAGAACGCGTGTTTCGCCTCACTCGCCAAATTTCCTCCCAGGACCTGGTTTTGCGCCGGATTAGAGTGTCCGGGAGAGCCAAATGGCTACTCGGTTCCCATAACTCACTGAATCCACGAAATATTTAGTCCTGCCTGGATTGCGCGCGAAGCGAGGCTGCGCCGGCCTCTTCGCGTTGCCGCAGGTTGGTACATGCTGGTACTCGCAATACCAGCCTGGTACGGAACGTGCTAACCTTAGCCAACCATGTCAAAAGACAAGCAGGATCCGTGGCACTTTGCGCGTCCCGAGTTGGCACGAAAGTACTTGCAGACGTTCCAGATCGGACTCATCTCGGCCCAGGCGCTCTTTGCACCCCGCCGGATGGGCAAGAGTGAATTCCTCGAGCAGGATTTGATTCCGGCCGCACAGGAGGCAGGTCTCCTCACTGCGTACCTGAATCTCTGGGATGCACGTGAACATCCCCGCGGTGCGTTGATCAGTGCGCTGGCTCGCGCCGCCTCGCCCCGAGGACTTTCGGCACTGATGAAGAAATTCAAGATTCCGCTGAACAAGGTGAAAGCTTCCGCCAAGATCTCGGGAATCGCCGCAGGCTCACTTGAAGCTGAACTTACCGAAGATCCAGGAATCGCCGGCCCTGTGCTCTCGGATTTGTTGCGCAGCTTCGACCGAACTGACCGGCGGCTCCTGCTCGTCCTCGATGAGGCGCAGGTGCTCGCGGGTCCCGCTCATTCGGATCTGGCTCATTCGCTACGCGCCGGATTGGATATTCGTAAGCAGACAATCAAAGTCGTCTTTGCGGGCAGCTCCGAGAGCTCTTTGCGGCGTATGTTTGGCCGTGCAACTGAGCCGTTTTACAACTGGGCGCCGATTGAAGCTTTCGAGCGCCTGGGTGCCGAGTTCGTGACCGCGATGACGCATAAGGTAAATCAGCTCTCGCGCTACCCTCTTTCCGAAAGAGACGCACTTCGTGCCTTCGAGGCCTTGAAGCGAACGCCTGAGTTCTTTCGCCGCTATCTGCAGCGCTACCTCGGATATGCCGAGTTGGGTTCGCAGGCCGCGCTCGATGACACGCTCGCACACGTGTTCAACGATTCAGGTTATCGCACCATTTGGGAACGGCTACTGCCAGCGGACCAGGCCGTTTTGAGAGCACTCACCCAGGGCGTGAGCGACCTTCACTCCCTGCCTGCCCGTGAGCGATTGGGGGCGGAGTTGGGTCTGGGCAAGGCAGCCCCGCTGGACACACCTAAGAATGCGCTACGTCGTTTGCAGAAGGACGAGTTGGTGGTGAAGCTCGAGTATGGCCATTACCAGATCGAGGACGAGGGCTTGGTAGAATGGTTGCGCCAGCGCGAGCTCGAGGATTAGAGAGTGCCGATCTTAACCCCGTGACTCTGGCCCTATACGTCACCACCCATCGCACGTTCCGTCTGGAGGTCCACCCCGGCGACGAGCCCACCCCCTTGCCCGCCGCCGTGACGGCGAGAATCGAACGCGCGTTTCAAGATGGCCAGGCTGCGGGTCTGCTACACCTGGCGACGATGGAGATGAAGACGGATCTTCCACCCTCCGTCGCCTTCGCTCGTGCTTTCGCGATGCGCTACGTCACCCAGCTTTGTCACCTGGGTGACGCCGAGGTTCTGGAGCAGAAGGAGCTCATCGCGCCGCCATCCGCGGATGAGCTGAGTAACCTTGCGCTCGAAGCGCCGCCTATGAAGGGACTCGAGTATCTCGATTCACGCCTCCTCGAGACCGTATGGAGCGATCTCGACACTTACGTCCGCGGCGAAATCATCGCGAGTGGGAAAGGGCTGCGCCCGTACCTACACGAGAAGAATCCACTCTGGAGGGTCGTCGGCCGGGTGACATTCCACCTCGCCGAGAACAAACGTGATGAGGAGCATCCGTTCGCATTTCTAGCCACCTACGCTGGGAGTGTTTCGCAACGGGGAGAGGCACAGCACCTACCGCTTGCGCGCGCGTTACAGGAATACGCTGGGGCCTCCAACCGCAAGCGCCTCGTCGCATTGCTGACACCCATTCGCGAGGCAGCCGAGCGCCTGCCCTGGGTCCAGGAGCTCGTCGAGAGCACCGATATCTATCATCCTCTCGCCTGGACGCCCGCCGAGGCGCATCAATTTCTTCGCGATGTGGCGACGTTGGAGGCCAGCGGCCTGATCGTGCGTATTCCAAACTGGTGGAAGGCGGATCGGCCACCGCGCCCACAAGTCACTGTCAAGGTGGGTAGCCAGCAGGTGGCCGCGCTGGGTGCCGACGCCTTGCTCGACTTTTCCGTTGACGTGATGCTGGGCGATGAGACGCTCTCAGAAGCCGAGAAACGTGAGCTTCTCTCGGCCTCCGGGGGATTGTTGCGTTTGCGGGGTCAATGGGTCGAAGTCGATGGCGAGAAGTTGGCGGCGGCATTGGCGCACTGGAAACGGATTGAGCGACAGGCGCGCTCCGGCACCATCTCATTCTACGAGGGTATGCGCCTGCTCGCTGGCGCGGATCCAACGAGCGCGGGTCCCGCGGAAGAACCGCGGTTATTGCGTGAGTGGAGTGGGGTTGAGCCGGGGGAGTGGCTGCACGAATTGCTCGCTCGCGTGCGCAACCCCGAGCACGAAAGAGACCCGGCATCAACCGGACTCCGAGCCACCCTCCGGCCTTACCAACTCTCCGGTGTCAAGTGGTTGGCACTGCTTACCGGGCTCGGTCTTGGTGCCTGCCTTGCCGATGACATGGGGCTCGGGAAAACGATCCAGGTGCTGGCCCTGCTGTTGCATCTGCGTGCGCAACGCAATGCCAATTCCCACAGACCGAGTCTGATTGTGGCGCCGGCCTCCTTGATCGCAAACTGGAAGGCGGAGATCGAACGGTTTGCCCCTGGGCTATCGATCTTCATCGCGCACCCTTCGGAATGCACCATTGAGCTCGATGACGAGCAAGCGCTGACTGCCTCCCTGGAGGGAATTGATCTGGCCATCACGACATACGGTGTCGTCACACGAACACTGACACTGCGTCAAAGGCAGTGGCAGGTCGTTGTTCTCGACGAGGCCCAGGCGATCAAGAACGCCGGCGCGCAGCAAGCACGTGCGGTCAAACAGCTTGCTGCGGCCGCACGGATCGCGCTGACCGGCACTCCGGTGGAAAATCGGGTATCCGATCTGTGGTCGCTGTTCGATTTTCTGAACCCGGGTCTTCTCGGTGATGCGAAGCAGTTCGCCAATACGGTCAAGCAGCTCTCCAAGCAAGCGGGCCAGCCTTACACACCCCTGCGTCGGCTGGTGCAGCCCTACATCCTGCGACGGCTGAAGACCGACCCGCGGGTCATCACTGACTTGCCGCAGAAGACGGAGGTGCGCGCGTTCTGTGGGCTCACTCGCGATCAAGCGGCTCTTTATGAGCGCTGTGTCCAGGACCTGGCGCGGAAGTTGACCCAAACCGAGGGGATTCAGCGCCGCGGCGCGGTGTTGGCGTCGTTGATGCAGCTCAAGCAGATCTGCAATCACCCCGCGCAGTGGCAAGGTCAGGGCGACTATGACGAAAGTCGCAGTGGCAAGTTTGAGCGCCTGGGCGCATTGTGTTCGGAGCTCGCCGAGCGCCAGGAGAGAGCGTTGGTGTTCACGCAATTCCGTGAGCTCGCCGATCCCCTCGCGCGTTATCTCGCCAGCATCTTCGGTCGACGCGGGCTGGTGCTCCATGGAGGCACGGCGGTGTCGAAGCGGCGGGCGCTGGTCGAGGAGTTCCAGAGTGAGGAAGGGCCGCCATTCTTCGTCCTCTCGCTCAAGGCAGGGGGCACCGGATTGAATCTAACCGCTGCTTCACATGTCATTCACTTCGATCGGTGGTGGAACCCCGCCGTGGAGAATCAGGCGACTGACCGCGCCTTCCGCATCGGCCAGAAGCGAAACGTCGTCGTCCATAAATTTGTGTGTCGCGGTACGGTCGAGGAGAAGATCGATGCGCTCATCGAGGCAAAGGTCAACATTGCGCGCGACCTCCTCGAGGGAGGGGGTGAGCAACTCTTGACAGAAATGAACGACGAAGACCTCCTACGCATCGTCGCGCTCGACATTCACAAGGCCTGTGCCGCATGAACTGGCGCGACTTCGAGCGTAAGCCAAGCGTTCACGAGCAGCGCCGCAAGGCGCAGCGGGAAGGTCAACGTCTGGCGAAGCAAGGCCGGAACCTTTCGCCGGTCCTCATCGAGGGCCGCAAGATCGCCGCCAGCTTCTGGGGCAAGGCCTGGTGCGAGAATCTCGAGTCGTACCGCGACTACGAGAACCGCTTGTCTCGTGGCCGTAGTTACGTGCGTCACGGCGCTGTGCTCGATCTCAATATCGAGCCCGGCAAAGTTGCGGCGCTGGTGTGTGGTTCGCAAGTCTACGAAGTTGAAGTCACCATCGAGCGGCTGTCACCAGCGTACTGGCGCCGCATCCAGGCCCGATGTGCCGGGCAGGTCGGCTCACTCATCGAGCTGTTGGAAGGTCGCTTGTCAGAGGGTGTGATGCGCATCATCACGCATCGGGACGAAGGACTGTTTCCAAAGCCTTCCGAGATCCAGATGACGTGTTCCTGCCCTGACATCGCAACGATGTGCAAGCATGTCGCCGCGGTCTTGTATGCGGTAGGCACCCGACTGGATGTTCGACCGGACCTGCTGTTCGTATTGCGCCAGGTCGATCACGCCGAGCTCATCGCGGGTGCTTCGGATATGGAGGCAACCCGCGGCGGGTCCAAACGCAGGACAATCGACGCGAGCCAACTCAGCGAGGTGTTCGGCATCGAGATCGCACAGGCGGTGCCCGCGGCACCCGCGCCGACCGCGCGCAAGTCACGGCGCGGAAAACCGACGGCGACCAAGCGGGGCGCTCGAGGAGCACATCGATAATTCACTCAGGAATGCAGCCCCAATCCCGCCAGGAGGCGCAGCACACCGCCGCCCCAGTCGACGACTCCGGGAAGTTGCGCGATCGCGAGTGCCACCGCCAATGCGATGAACGGCATGGAGATGAACCCGAAGAGGGTCGTCGAGAACCTTCGAGGCGCGGGCCGATTGCACAATATATTACTCAACAGACCGTCGCGCTCGAATGTCGTGGCGGCGAGGCCGGCGATCGCCCCGATCCCAACCAGCAGCAGCAGGTTGAGCTCCAACAGAAGGTCCGCTTCGATGGGGAATAGATAGACCGCAGTAATGCTCGCGAGCGCGCAGACCACGGTCCCCAACACGCACCAGCGGAATAGGGAGAGCTCCGTGGCCAACAGAGCGAAAATGGCCGACCGGTGGGCGCCGTCATTCTGGCCTTGGTGGAGCCATTCGGATACGCGCGTACGCCATTCGGTGAGGTCTTCGGCCCACAGCAACTGCTTCGCGGCTGCACCGCAGTCCGTGGCTCTCGCGACCACTGGGGTGGGCGGAAAGATACGGGGTCCGTTTACGTCGGCTGGCCACCGGCCGACCGCATCTTCCCGAGGCTCCCGCGCCTCGGAGCTGGCCGATTGTTTGCGTGCCGTCGTCAGGTAGCGTGAGATGGCCGTGATTCTGCGAGCCATGCCCACGCTGCAAGCCAAAAGCACGGTGGCCGAGACACTCGTTGCCGTGAGGGCCAGCAGAGCCACTTGGGAGGCGAGCGGTCCGAAGATAGTCAGCCTGGTATCGCCCCAGAGCAAATCAGGCGCGACGATGACGATAATCGCCGCTGCGGCTATCGCAAGCGAGCCGAACGGGTTGAGAGTGAGCGCTCCGCGCAGCTCGCGTTTGGGCGGTTGTGTGTGACTTGTCGGCAGCCACTGCGCCGCTGATGGCGGTCGCGGCGTTTGCAAAGCTCGTGCGACAGACATTGATTTTACGGTTGGGGCCGTTTGCGCAGGCTCGATAGTCGAAGCGCACGGCACGCCCAGAGCAACGTTGGTCGCGCCAACGACTTTGACCGCGACGATGGGCGGTGCAACCGCCTGGCGCGGGCCGATCGTCATTGCAGGCGCACCTGCCGTCTCTGACTCCGCGGCTCGCTCCTTCCGCAGCAGCAGTGAGTCTCGATTTACGATCCCTGCGCCTGTTGCAAGCACAACGCAGCTATAAAGTAATACGAGCGCCGCCACCGCGACGAGGAGCAGGAAGGCGAGTCCTGGGTCGGGATCGAGTGCTATGTCCTCGAGCGCGGATACATCCAGGTAAGCCGCCACGGAGTTTCCAAAGGAGTCATACCATGCCCAGGGCGTCGCCGCGAGACCCGCTGCCGAAAACGCCAACAATATCGGCCCTACCAGGTTCCGGAGATTCACCTGTGGGGCTGTGCGCGCGGCCTGCCGCACCAGGCGAATGCACACGGCTAGACCACCGAGAGCCACGCCTAGGATGATCAACGTCGTCATGAAGACGAGATTGTCATGATCACGCCGGTGGAGCGATTGAGTAACAAGGACCGCGCTGATGGGATAAAGCAGGCAGAGCGCAACCGCGGCGCTATTCGTGCAGGCGAGCGCCACCGACCGGGTAGGAGGGTTGGGCCGTAGATACGAGAGCATCAGAGGCCCGATCAGCAGCCAGGCGGCGCTGAGACAGAAGAAGGGTGCACTGTATTGCGCGCTGGCGAGCAGCAAGCCACGACTGGGCGCGGACCCTTCCCGCTCGTCATTGCCCTGCGAGCTTGCCTGTGTGATGGTCTTCAACCCTTCGAGGGAAATAACCTGTACGACCGGACGCCTCGACTGGAAGCGCGCGCTATCACAGGGTGGCTTACTGCGCTCGCCGGTTGGATCGTATAGGCGCGAGACCGCATCCGCGAGGATGGCCTGAAAGTCCGTTGACCATGTCGACATGGTGCGCGAGGCTGCGCGGGCGGCACTGGCCGGTGCTCCCTCACAACCGTAGATTGAGCCCTGTGTCGTGAGCCGTGCGGAGCCAATCGCCAAAGCGCCGCGGCTCGCGTGCAGAAAGTCCGGATGGCCGATCAGGTCGTCGGAGGCGATATCGATCAACATGGCGCGTGCCAGGCGCTTGCGCAACTCATCGAACAGAAAGAGGCGATCGCGCACATCTGTCGCGATGACAATGACGAGCTTCGGAGGATCGGACTGCAGTTCCTCGAGCACCTGTTCCAGCGCGAGCTGTATGCCGACCGAGGTCAGAGCCGATTGACGGCTCTCCGGGTACTCGCTGCCGTTCTCGGCGCCCAGGTCCAATGACAAATGTCCGCTCGACATTTCCAACTTGAGGGGGTTCTCGAGCGCGCGACGCCGTTGGTCCTGTTGCATCCCGTACCGGATGTCGGCGATGTTCGCCGGGAAATACAGACGTCGAGACGAGAGACACAAATCCCTGACCTCCGACGGCATGGAGTGGCTGGGGTCATCCGCGTAGCCGCAGACGCCGTAGCCATAAGTCGAAGCCTCTGCCAGGATCGCGACGGAGCTTTTCGCCGCCAACACCTGTTTGCCGATGAGGGTCGGCAGCAGCCGGGCAATGTGTCTGAGCTTGCGATCGTTCTCCAGCGCCAGACCGTCGTACTGGACTGGAAACAGTGCGTCACCCCAGGCGTTGTTGGCCTGCATGTTGGTGCTGTCCGTCGCCGAGCTCGACAAAAGGCAGAGCGCTCGGATCGGCTGCTTCACCAGGTCCTTGCCCAACGAGAGCCGCTTGCCCACCTCGCCAGCCGAATCCAACGCACCGGAAAAGTCGGGACCGAGGACCAGGAGCGTCGCTGTCGGCTGAGGCGTGTGGCAGGCATCCGGATATGAAAGAAGCGCCGTGCCGGGCGAGGGAGACTTGGCGGCGGTCGCGGCCGAGCCCTCCGGCGCTTCCGGCCAGGGCCAACAACCCGCGGCTCGTGGCGAGGTCCTCGTTCCGTCCGGCGCGCCGGCCGGCAGTTGGGAGTTGATCCGATCGATCGCGCAGAGCAGCGCCTCGGTCTCGATCCCTTTGGTTGCCGTGTCGGTGACGACATACAAGGCGCGGACTCGGGTTCCAAGGGCCCCGGACGTGCCGGCCGGTGCGCCGCAAGTGGTGCCCAGTCCCAGTCCCAGTCCCTGTACGTTGGTTGAGTTGGCCTGGCGCAACTGCGGCGCGGAGCGCCAGCCGTCACACCGGAACACCAGCAAGCCGTAGCGATAGTTCATCGGCACCTGTTCGAGCGGCGGCGCCATCCGTTGAGCCGAAGAGCTGCTGGCCGATGGGGCCGTTCGCACGTCCTCCTGCCGAAGCTCCGCGTTCCATGGCAGATAGAACCGATCGAGGATATACCCGTCTTTGAGCATGCCGAGCTCGAGCGCCACGATGTCGAGATCGTATGGCCGCCGATATCGGGGTACGAGTGGATCGGGCACAACAGCGACCGCGAAACTGATCTGGGCGGCGGCCGGAAACAAAGTCGACAGTCGCGCCGCGGGGTCCATCTGCGAGCGCACGCTCGAGCCCTCCGCCGATGACTTGGGCGGGGTGTCGCTGTCGTCGGTAGCGGAGGACTCTCCGCCGCGCGCCAGAACTGGGACGGATACCAACGTACTCAACAGGATGACTGCGATTCGGCGCCACATCGTAGGATCACGCCGCTCGTTGCATCGGTTGCCCTCCGAGCAGTCGAACAAAGGACACTGGCGGCGGCTGGGGCAGGGTGGCAAAGAGCTGGACGCAGTCGTTGAACCATTGGACGAATCGGTCGCAGTGCTCCCCGGTGCCAACCGGGTACTGCAACATTCTCCACGGGTTGCCTGGACCCTCCTCCAGAGCGACATGGCCGGCGTTGTAGCAGCAAGCGACCAGCGGTGGATCGAAGCCGGTGCTGCGCGACTGCTGCAGAATGTACGTCGTACCGGCCTGAATGGCGTGCTCCGGAACAAAGAGCCACTCGCGGTCGATCGCGGAATTGGCGAGGACCGCTCGCGCGGTGCTGATGAGGGTCTGCATCAGCCCGGTGGACACCTGGTCAGGCGTCGCTTCATCGGAAATGTAACGCGGCTCGAAGCGAATGGCGCTGGGCTTGCCGCTCGACTCGGTGCCTATGGTGGCGACGATCAGTTCCGCGGGCACTGACAGGCGCGTGCTCCAGTTCGAGATCGCCGCGCCGAACTGATCCCAGATGTTACGAACACTCGTGGGTGGACCCTCCGAGCCGCGTGCGGGTGCCCCGTTGATGCGGACTCCGGTGGCATCAACACGCCATTTGTAGGCGCCCTCCGCCGGGAAGGCAGCATGGTCCTCGCCCAGGCGCGCCAACATTTGCGCAAGTCGGTCGGCGGCAGCATCCGAGGCGGTCGGGAACAACCGCTTCCAGCACTCCTCATCGCAAATCCCGGTGGCGGAAAGGCCCTGTTGAGCCTGCCAGAAACGCATCGCCGCCGCAGTCGTTGGACCATATAGTCCATCGGGTGCTCCGGTGCGCACACCCAACTGCACCAGACGATTCTGTAATGCGAGAACGTCCAGGCCGCGGTCGTAAGGGAGCTGCAGCTGCAGTATGCGGGCAAATACAGGGGTAATCATGTGCATCCTCCAGTCCGCCGCATAGCGGCGATGCTCTTGGTCAGGTTTTGGTACTGCGACTGCAGGTTTCCTGGTGCCGCATCGCCCGTCCGCGCGAGGCCATCAACATCGGACAACGACGAGCACAGCGCCTCGGTGTCTCCGTTGCTGAGGAAATTGTCCTGGGCAACGGCGAGCCGAGCGGTGGCTAGATAGAACGGCCCCGCCGGATCACTGGCATAGCGGCGGCGAAAGTCCTGTGCGGCCTCCGTGAGCGTGTCGGCGCCGGAGGCCTCTCCGGCGCGCCGGGTGTCGATCAAGTCACGCAGCGCTTCGAGTCGCTCGAGCCTGTACTGGTGCATGTCCCCAACCGGGCTCTGCTCGGTGGGTGCCTGCGTCACACCCTCGAGCAGGTTGTCCGCGGCGCACGTGTCCAGGTCGCGGCGCAGTGTCGCATCCGTTGCGCGCGTCGCGAGCGCGTAGCACGCATCGCCTTTGAGGAGATGGAGTTGATAGCACGCCGCGGCCGTCGCCGAGCAGGTGACCGACTCGCGGCTGTTGCTTTCCAGAGCGCCTTTGGCGTGGTTCTGCTTCATCCTGTGCAGCTGACTGACGGGCGGTGGCAGCAGGCAACCGGATAGAAACAGGGCGCCAAGTCCCGCCGCGATGAGTGAAATCCAGCTTCTCATGGCGCGCCCCTCA
This sequence comes from uncultured Steroidobacteraceae bacterium, assembly GCA_964400085.1. GTDB lineage: Bacteria > Pseudomonadota > Gammaproteobacteria > Steroidobacterales > Steroidobacteraceae > 13-2-20CM-66-19. The sequence goes on from CAYNTW010000003.1 coordinate 44,494, forward strand.
TGCCGCGGCGGCCGTATTCGATCGCGAGAGCAGCGCCGCCGCGTTGTTGAATTCCGTCTCGGGATGCTTTTGCGCGCCTTCGAGTGTCTTCGCTGTGGTCATCACCAGGTCCAGCGCGGCACTGGCGTCGCGGTCGGCGCGCACCTTGTCGACGGCGTTCAGCAGTGGCGCGAGGCCACCAACAGCCTGCGCCGCCTCTGGGGGGACCTCACTGCCCAGAACATAGTCGAGCGCCGCCCGCTGGAGGTCGCGCACGGCCGACTCGATCGAGGGTTGGGCCAGACCTGCGAAGGTCTCCGGATACTTCTCGAGGAGGGCGTCGCCGCCGTCCCCGGCAAGAGCCAGATGCACCACATCCAGAGCCAGCTCCCGATTCCCCGCCGCGAGTTGCGGTCGCAAGGCCTTCAGTACGGTCGGAACCTGGCTGATCACGCTGATGGCGGCATTGCTGTCAAACAGCTTGGGGGAGAACTGCCCGGGGGTGTAGGGCATATCCATGATGCGTGCGATCCAGTGAGCATAGGCGACCGACCCGAGTTTGCTACCTATGCTGATGACGGTAGTGATCAGCGCGATTGGGGGAATGGAGCCGCCCAGGACCGGTCCGATGGCCTGGGCGGCCTTCGCCAGCACGTTGACGACCGGCAGGTTGGGCGCGACCTGGTCGACGATTCTGGTAGCCTGTTGAACGGCCCCTGCCAGGTCACCCTTGCGCAGGTCGCCGACGGTCGTCAGCGTGTTGGAAATGACATCCGTGGCTTTGGCGATGGGTTGACCGAATTTGTCCGGCAGCACCTTTGCGAGACTTTGCCCAACATCGACCGCCCCTTGGAGATCGCTGGTGATATCGTCCAGACGATCATTGGCGAGCGCGTCGTGCTGCACTTTGGTGTCCTGCAGGGCTTGCTGGGTCACGGCCGTCTGAGCTTGTGCCTCCCGAGACTCGGTTTTGGCGTCGCTCGCCTGTTGGATTGCCGCACGCGCATCCGCGTTCGCGGCAGTAACCGCCGCGACCGCCTGGCCATCGGTGGAGGCCCCGTTCTTGCCGAAATAGAACCCGAGAATGGCTCCCAGGATTCCAACCAGAGCGTCGGGGAACTTGTACTCCGGAGCCGCTATCGAGATGGCGAGCAAGGCGACCGAGCCGAACACGATGACCAGCGCCAACAGTGCCCGCACCGTTCCGCGCGGTACTCCCAACGGCCAATCGCTATAACCGCTCAAGACGCTGGTACGGACGTTGTCGTCGATTTGCTTGTTGGCGATCGCGTCGCTGATCTGGTTGCGCAGACCCCAGATGTATCGCAGCAGGACCGTGGTGAAAGCGATCACGGCGAGCAGCGCCAGCAACGGATATAGTGAGTTGAGCGTAGCCATCGACATAACTCCTCCCCGTGGATTGCTGCTGCGAGCGCACTTGCGCGGCAGTACATCGGGGGAGGCTAGCGCGCCGCGATCACGGATCGCACACCCATCGTGTTGTTGTGACATTGCGGCGGCGTGGGCGCTATGTTAACTATAGGGCGCTCGCGGAAAGATCAATCTCAAAACTACGCAACACGGGAGCGTCAGATCATGTCCGACTCCACGCAAACCTCGACACCCCAGAGCCCTCCGGCCGAAGCCAAGCCTGTACAGGACAAGGGCGGCATGGGTCCGCACAGCAGCACGGGCAAGACCACCCCGCAATCTGACGGTGGCATGGGTCCGCACAGCACTACCGACAAGGTTGCTCCGCAGCCCGATGGCGGTATGGGCCCGCACTGAATGAGACCAGAGCGAAAAGGGACTTACCGCGGCTCGTGGACGCACGCGAGCCGCGGTGGGTTTTTGAGTGGCTCAATGATCGAAGAGGGTGGCGCTCATGCGTTGGTTCTGAAGTTGCAGGCGCTCGATCAGCATCCGGAAGTCCGCGCGGGATTGCAGAGCAGTCAATGTCGGATCGCGCGTCGCTTGCATAGCGCCACGCCAACCCAACTCGGCGGCATGGCCCAGCGCGACCATTGCGCCATCGCCATCTCCTCGCATCGCCAGCGCCATCGCCTGTAGATAGTAGACGCCGTATCGTTCGACACCGGCTCGCTCCATGGCATCGAGTGATGCGAGCAGGGCTTCGAGCTGCTGCTGCGCTGAGCGACGGTCCCCGAGAGTCATCTCAGCCTGAGCTAGAACCAATCGGTAAGACTCGCCCTCCCGTAGATACCAGGGGTGATCCAGTGTGGTGCGACTCAAATCGGGCGCGGCGAGCGCTTTCTGCAACAATTGCTTCGCGGCAAGCGCATCCCCTAGCAGCATGTGGATCCGGGCGGCTCGCAACAAGGTGTCAGAGCGGCTGGACGAGTCAAAACGGCCCGCCCGCAGCAGCGGCTCCACTGTCGAGGCGCCACCTTCGTAATAACTGACTTCGGCCAGGCGTATCGCAATGGCTTCCTCATTGCTGCCCGTCACGCGTGCCCGCTCCAACGCCTCCCGCGCCCGTGCGGGTAATCCGATCATCATCAGCAGGTTTGCACGGTCGTCGTATAGCTCGAATTCGTCCGGGCTGGCCCCAAGCGCCATCGCGTTCCACTTCAGGGCCACATCGATCCGTCCCCGCGTCGACTCGAGCCAACTACTTGCAACGTAGGCCCAGGAGGCAGCCGGCGCCAGGGCTCGAGCGTGGGAGCACGCGGCTTCCGCCTCGTCGTAGCGCGCCATGTCCGCCAGAGCGATGCAGCGTCGCGCATGCAAATTGAAGTCGAGGGGATCGAGTACGGCGGCCGCACTATAGTTCGCCAGCGCGTCCCGCGGGCGGGAGTTGGTGATGTAGACGTATCCCATTTCGGATAGGGCTTGGGCTTCGTTGGGGTTGAGCTCGATCGCATGGTGCAGATCGCTGAGCGCCTCCTCATAACGCCCCTGATCGCTTCGCAGGCCTCCACGGATGGTGTAGAGCTCCGGCAGATTCGGATTCAAGCGCAGGCCGGCGGCGAGCAACGGCTCCGCCTGGCTGGCCGCTTCCTTGACCGACAAGCCGTTCAGATAGGACTGATTGACATACGCATGAGCCAGTCCGGCATAGGCGAGCGCGAAGTGATCGTCGAGCGCCAGGGCCTGCTTGTAGAGCTCGATGGCGCGATTGTTGGATTCGCGCGTCAGCTCCTGTTGGTGATAGCGTGCGAGCAGGTAGACCTGGTAGGCCTGCGGCGTGCCTTCCCTGCGTGCCGCCAGCCGTTGCGTGGCGCTGTCCGTCAGGCGCAGCTCCAGGCTATCGGCCACCGATCGGGCGATGTCCTCCTGCATTCTGACTACATCGTCCATGTTGCGGTCGAAGGTCGCGGACCAGATGTGATACCCATCTTTGGCGCTCACCAGCTGGGTAGTGACGCGTAGGAAATTGCCGGAGCGCCGCAGGGAGCCTTCCAGGACGTGGGTTGTGCCCAGCTCGCGGCCGATGGTGCGAACGTCGATGGCCTTACTGCGGTAAGCGAACGCGGACGTGCGAGCCACGACGCGCAGGGCTGGGATTTGCGCCAGCCAGTTCGACAGCTCCTCGGTCAGGCCATCGCAAAAGGCCTGGTCGTTCTTTTCCGCGGTCAGGTCGAGGAAGGGCAGCACCACGATGGAGCTGCTGTCCATGACGGGGAATGTTGGTTTGCCGAATTGCAACCAGCCGAGCATGAGCACAACGGCTGCGGCCAGGGTCACGGCACCGATGCCGGCGAGGGATCGCCACTGTCGCCGCCCGATATGGGATTTCGGGTCAACCGGACTTGCCTCGATCGGCGACACCTGGGCCACGAGCCGATACCCCTTACGGGGAACGGTCGCGATATACGAGGGTGTGGGATCAGTGTCGCGCAGCAGCCGGCGTAATTGAGAGACCGCCTGGTACACCGAAGCGGGGCTCACGACGACCCCGGCCCAGACCTCACCCAGTATACGGTCAGCGCTGACCACGGCTCCCTGCGACTGCGCCAACAGCACGAGCAGCCGCATGGTGCGCGGCTCGAGCTTATGGGTCTCCTCGCCCTGGGAGATCGTGTCGGTGCCCGGATCGACCCGCCAATCCCCGATCTGTAGTGGGCTCGTACTGCCTGCGAGCATGGTCCCTCGCTGTCAGAAATGCTTCAGGAATCCTTGGGCTCTCCTTGAGGACTTCCCCGCGCTCAATCCGTACACGAGGAGTCGCGATTCAATTCAATCAAGCCGTGGGAGGACCACTATGAATATTCAACCGGGGGAATCGCGGCCTGTCCAGATCTATACACTGGGCCGCTTCGAGATCGTCGTCGACGGGATGTCGTTGCGGTTTGTTTCCAAGACGCCGCGCAAGGTGCTCGCGGTGCTCAAGGGCCTGCTCTGCGCTGGCCGGCGCGGCGTGAGTCAAGGCACTTTGCAGGACGCCTTGTGGCCTGAATCCGACTCCCTGCTCGCCAGGAGAGCGCTCAATACATCGGTCTACCGGCTGCGGCGCTTGCTGCGGCGCAAGGATGCGATCGTGCTGAACGATGAAGGAATCACGCTCGATCCGACCTTGTGCTGGGTGGATGCGTGGGCCTTCGAACAGGGACTTGCCGAACGGATGGACTCGGCCGACTTGTCTCCCATCCTGCGACTCTACGGCGGCATGTTCCTGAGCGATGCGGACCACCCGTTGGCTTACGAGACTCGGGAGCGGTTACGCCGCAAGTTCATCCAAGCGGTTCTGCAGCTCGGACAGGCGCACGAGCGCGGCGGCGAGCTCGGCTCGGCCATTGCGCTTTATGAGAGTGCTCTCGACATCGATTGCACGCCGGAGGACGTCCATCGTGCGCTGATGCGATGCCTGGCACGGGAAGGCAAGCCCGCCGCCGTCGGGGCGGCCTATCAGCGCTGCCGCACCGTGCTGTTGCGTCATTACGCAACACGTCCCTCGCCGGCCACGGAGCACATCTATCACGAGGCCTGCTCAAACCCACCGCCGGGCTTCGTCTCGCGCGTCGTCGCGGTGACTCGGCCGCTGGCGAGCAGGCGCAGCCCGCCGCGGCTCCAGCCGCCGGTCGCGTACGAGACCAGTGCCGGCGTTCTCAGCGCGATGGGCGACAAGGCGCGCAGTTGAGTGCGGCGCGACGATTACCGATTCATTACCGGTGGCCCAGATCGTGACCGGTGTAAGGGTCGGCATGGTTGTCGCGCTCGCCGACTGTCGCTAGTGTTGGTTGTCATGAGCGTATCGATTTTCGGGAGCTGCCATGAATGCTGACGCGAACGATTTCAACACTGACATGGACACCATTCGCAACTATGTTGATGCCGTGGTCGAGGCGAAGCAAAAGATCGCCGCGGCCTACGCCGGCGCGTTGGAAAACGTGTCGACCACGTTCCAGACCGCATCGCCTGCCGAGGCGCAGCCTGACCTTCTCGGCGTTGCATTGAAATCTGGACTGAAATCCGCCGAGAAGGAGGTAACCAAGGCCATCAGCGAATCGACCGGCGTGAATCTCGCCCCCTTGGTCGACGTACTGCACGCGCTGGCGGACGAAGTCGACCGAGCGGCCAAGGCGGCCGCGAATCGCGTGGCGGGCCTCTGGATAACCGATCTCCGCACGACCATCGTCAACAACTATACACAGGGACAAACAGGAGAGGACCTGCGTAACCAGATCGAGTCGGAATACAACGCGAATGACGCAGGGGGGCGCGGAGGGTACATCGCGGGAATCGAAAACGAGCTCGAGGCGCTGCGGGGCTTTCAGGCACCACATCTCGAGGAGCTCGAGGTCGCGATGTATGAAACCTGGATCAACCAGAACTTCGCGGGCGACTGCATGGATGGCACGGGTCTGGTGTATCTGCAATTCAATGCCGACGGCAATCCCGTCTCGGCGACCGTGAACGCTCCACTGGGCGATCGGGTCGCCGCGCGGCTGAACGCGATCATGGCCACCGCCAACATCACTCAGGTGATGGATCTCGATGTGGTCAAGAAGATCTGCCGCGACAGTACCTGCATGTGCTTCGAGGGCAATAACGTCATTCGCAAGGACGTCCTCGAAGACGACGTGCACGCGTTCCTGACCTCGCGCGACACATGGCGGCAATTCACGACCTTCTCTCAATAGTCTTCCTATAGAAACGGAGCAGAACAATGGCAAACGAATACAGCGAGCCAGGCGCCCTCGTCCTGACACTCTTCGACAAACTGGTGGATCGGATCAAGTCCGCACAGCCGCTGCGAACCGACGGCAAGAGTCTGACCTCGGGCGTGGTCTACTCGCAATTGGTGCTGGGCATGCCGTGCGATCCGAATGACTACATGAATCCGTGGTCGCCGGCGGGCGGGGGCACCATTCAGGACGCGAAAGCGGCGGCGCCCGCGATAGTCTCTGCGCAGCCGACGAGCGCGGGCACGACTCCTACGGCGCCCGCGGCCGCGCCGCCCGGTACGGATCAGCTCAAAAAATCCATCAATGCGGCTTGGAAGACTTCGAGGCTGGTCGACAACATGATCATGGTGACCAACGACGACTCGTACGCGGAATATCCCAGCACGCGTCGCGTGAGTGCTGCCTATGACGGCATCGTCAATGGTATGCAATCGCGCCCACCCCCGCCGATAGCGCCCGCGGTCCAGAAGCAGATCGACGCTGCCATGAGCCTTCTCTACGAGCTGGACCCTGCGGACGGCAGCATCGTTGGCAAGAGCCGGCTATACAAAACCTATATGAAGAATGCCGAAGCGTATGCCCAGGCGAAGGCCGATTTCGCAGTCGCGCAGAACGCCGCCCTCAACAATCCAACGACGGCCAACTCCTGGCCGCTCCTGTCGCCGCCGTACCAGCAAAAGGTCGATGACGCTTACGACACTCTGAAGTCCGAAGGGGCGGAAAAGGTAGAGCAGGCCCTGGACGTGCTCGAGTCTGTCGGCGTCAGCATGCAGGATCACATGATCGCGAAGGCCCGGAAGATGTTCGATCTGTGGAACCTGTCGGGGTTGTCCGGGGTGCCGGACGAGACGCCCTACGCCTACATTTCGCCGACCTCATGGGCGGATCCGGACAGTGACGACGACGGGTGGGAAACATTGACGGTCACTTCCCAGGAATACCAGTCCAGCTCGAGTTTCCACAGCTCCGCATTCGTGGACAGTCACTTCCAGAGGGATTCCGCATCGAACAGCGGTGGCGGCGGCGTGTCCTACTTCGGGTTCGGCGCTCATGGGTCGGCGAGCACCTCCTCATGCAGCATGTCCAGCAGCTACCAGTCGGCTGATGGCTCTTCCTACGCCTTTCATAACGATGCGAAGAATCTCTCCATCAGTATCAGCTACATGCTGTGCACCATCAACCGTCCCTGGCTGATCGGCGATCTGTTCTATCTGCGCGACTGGTACCTGGTCGGGAACTCGAAGAACACCATCAGTGATGGGACCATCGGCGGTCAAGTCGGCAACAAGGACCAACTCCTACCCATGATTCCAGTGCAGTTCCTGGTGGTGCGCGATGTCAAGATCAGCGCCAGCCAGACTGACTGGGGTGGTGATGGTCAGACGCTGACCCGCATGTACCAGGACAGCCAGTCGCAGGGAAATAGCTGGAGCGCCGGGGGCGGCGGAGGTTTCAGCCTCGGGTTCTTCAGTATCGGTGGCGAGGGCAGCCATTCGGAGAGCCACGCAAGCAGCAGCTTCAGCAGCCGGGATAGCACCGACTCGAGCTGCAACTACGGTTGGTCCTTTGACGGCCAGACGCTGGAGATCAAGGGCGCGCAGATCATGGCGTGGCTGAGCGAAGTCGTACCCGCCAACGCGCCTCTGGATGATCCGGGCCTGGCGGCCAGCAAACCGGCTGCCGCCTGAGGAGGGAAGGTCATGGCGGAAATGAGCGATCTGATCCAGAATCTCTACAACTCCCTGCAGGCGAAGTTTGGCACCCCCGGCGACAGCCTTGGGCCGGGGAGCCTTTTTCTCGCCTTCGAAAGACTGGGGATCGGCCTTTCCGCCAATGACTTCAAGCTGCAGCCCACGGACGCCGCGTTCAATCCCGCCATAGCCGCGCAACACGGCGCAACGCTCGTCAATTTCGTCGCGCAGCTCGACCCCGACGGATTCATTATGCCGCGGGGTGACCTCTCACCAACCGTCACGGGTCAGTACGATCAAATACTGAGCGCTGCGAGTTACGGAGCTCAGCCTGCGAGCGACGACGCGGTGGCGGCTTTCCTGCAATCGAAAGGCATCGCGAGGCGCACCTTTGATGAGACCCAAGTGAGTGTGGATGTCGCGCAATGCTACTGGCCGGCCTCGTTCGTTCCCGCAGTCTGGTTCGACGATCAGGACAGTACGATCTGGTCGGCCTATTCGAGCTCCACGGGAGAGTCGACAACCGCCGATTCTCCGCCACCGACTCCATCGCCCGCGCCGACAATGGTTCGTACGGACTGGTCCTGGCGCGTTATCACGCCCGATGTGAGCCCGAATCTGGATCTGGTGCGCAGACTGCAGGCAACCCCAGCGCCCCAGCGCTATGCGTCCGATGTCTATAGAAGCAACATCGCCGCTTTTTCGTCCGCGGCAACCGCCACGGCTGCTCGACCCGATCTCGTCATGCCCGCCGTGGGGAACTTCGCCGCGCAACCCGCGGCGCCTGCTGCGATGAGCTTCGCAGCCGCCCCCACCGAGCGCCTCGCGTTCAGCCGCCTGGCGACTCCCGCCACTCCAACAGCGACCTTCACGCGATCAGCGGCGCTCACTGCAGTCGAATGGCCTCGAGCGCCCGACGTAGCGGTGACTGGAATGAGACTGAACCCGATCACCGCCACCAACGCCGCATTCAGCTCGCTGGTGTCGAATCTTCCGGTACAACCGACCTCGTCAAAAAACTTCCAACTATCGTTCCAATACTGCGTCGCCAACATCAGCAGACCCTGGCTATCGAGCGATTTTTTGACCGCGGCGACCTGGTATCTGCCGGGACTGTCGGCCGGCGGCCTGGCTCGAGGGACCTATCAAACGGGGTCGCAGAGATTCGCATATCTGCCCACCAAGCTGTTGGTGGTGAAGGATCTCACCATCACCGCGCAATGGTCTGACCAGGACCGCGCTTTCGCCCAGAGCAGCGCCAGCCTGGGACCGTTCTCATTGCTCAACACGCAGTTTGAAAAAGATACGCTGACGGCGCCCGGGATGCAGATCATCGCCTGGTTCTGCCAGGTGGTGCCGACTCTCCCCGCTATCGCCGATCCCGCCGTTGCAACACCCGTAGCCGTCACGTGACCTGAAGGGCTACATCCTGTCCGGAGTATCCACACCCAGCAAGTCGAGTGTCAGGTCTAGCTGTCGGAACGTGACCGCGACGAGTGCGACTCGCGAGCTACGAACCGCCTCGTCAGGTTCCTGAAGCACAGGGCAGCTGCCGTAGAAGCTGGAAAAAGCCTGCGCGAGTCGGAAAGCATGCTCGGCAAGGAGGTGCGGGGCACGACGCTCATAAGCCGCCGCGAGCGCGGCGTCGAATGCATCCAGCGCCAGCGCCAGCGCTCTCTCATCAGGGTGAGTGATGCGGATGGGCCCCACACTCAGATGTTGGTCATGGGCTTTGCGCAACAGTGACTTGGTGCGAACAGTGGCATAAAGAAGGTAAGGGCCGGTCTTGCCCTCGAAAGCGGTGAATCGATCGAGATCGAACACGTAGGAAGTGCCGCGAAAGTTGACCAGGTCCGCGAGCTTCAGCGCCGCGATCGCGACCTTGTGGATGACGTCCTCCAACTCATCCGCCGACAGCTCGTTGCCGATCTTGGCCTCCTGCAAGCGGGCTTTCGCTTTCTCGCGCGTCATGGCAATGAGATCGCTGAGCTTCAGAACGCCGCCGGCACGCGTTTTGAACGGCTTGCCATCCGGTCCGTTCATGGTACCGAAGCCAATGTGCTCGAGGCTCCCGGGGGCAACCCAGCCGGCGATCTCCGCGGCTCGAAACACCTGTGTGAAGTGATCCGCCTGCCGCTGGTCCACGACATAAAGGCATAGATCGGGGTCGATCTCGTGCTCGCGCTGCAGGATCGTCGCCAGATCCGTGGTGCCGTACATGGCGGAGCCTTCGGAGGAGATCACGAGCAGAGGAGGAAGCGGCTTGCGGTCATCGGGCCGGGCGACGCGCACAATCTGGGCGTCCTGGTCGAGCTCCAGAAGGTTCTTCGCGCGCAATTCCTCGAGCATCTGGGGAATGTAGGCATCGGCGTCGCTCTCACCATTCCACAGATCGAAATCGATTCCGAGCGCGCCGAATTCGCGCTTGAGAGCGGCCATCGAAAGATCATGCATCGCGCGCCAGATCCGCTGGTGAACGGGCTGTCGCTCCTGGAGTGCAAGCGTCGCCTTTCTAGCCCGTGCACGGAATGTTTCGTCCTCTTTCGCGCGCAGCGCGGCGGCTGGATACATCCGCTCGAGATCGTCGAGGGTGAGCGTGCTCAGCCGTGCATTCATTTTCTCTTCGTCCGTGAGTCCGCCCAACTCGTCCTCGAGGGCCACGATGAGGAGCCCCATCTGAAAGCCCCAATCGCCAAAGTGCGCGTCCCCCCAGACCTGGTCGCCACGAAAGCGGAAGATTCTCTTGAGGCTGTCGCCGATGATGGAGGCGCGCAGATGCCCCACATGCATAGGCTTCGCGACGTTTGGGCCGCCGTAATCGATGATCACCCGCCTTGTATGGGGCACCATGGAGGCGCCGCACTTTGGATGGTCCGCGATCGCTTGCACGCGTTCCGAGAGTGCCGCCTCGCTCACCCGGAAATTCAGGAAACCAGGGCCTGCGATGACAGGGGCGGGTGCGAGGTGAGTGGCCGACCATCTCGTTGCGATGTCGGTGGCGATGTCACGGGGCGGCCTGCCGATGCTCTTGGCCGCCGCCATCGCCCCGTTGCACTGGAAGTCCGCCAGATCGGGCCGATCGGCTGGTTTCACGGTGGCGTGCCTGGGGTCGAGCTGCAACTCGGAGAACGTGACCGATAATGCCTCGGTGAGCTGTTGAGCGAGATCTTTCATGGGGCGGATTGTCGCAGATCACCGCATGGGCCGGCCGGGGCCCGTTACCGGCTATCGTTTGTCCGGGTGCTTGCCGCTATCCGGCAGCTCGAATAGCCCAGCCGGCAGGGGCTCGAATGACACCGTCGTGACGCTCCAGTCCAGCGGGCGTCCCTGCATGTCCTCGGCGTGGTAACCCAGCAGCAGGCCGTACTGATCATCGATCCACAATGTACCGCTGTCGCTGCCGTCCGGGCCTCGGCTTCCGGCGTGGCGAAAGCGCCAGCCGCTGGCCTCCCGGCCTGCGATGATCTTCTTGCCCTCACGCTCGCAGGAAACGTCCATGCTCTTGCACGGTTCGGTCGTGTCGAAGACGTATTGCCGCGCCGTGGGGCTGTATTTCAGTGGCCATGCCAATTTGGCCTTCTCATTGATCAACCAGATCGAGTTGCCGTCGCGTAACAGGTAGCCCTGATTGTCCGCGTCGCCAAACTCCAGCCGCGTGCGACCGCCATGCAGATAGACCGTCTCCGGCAGCACGCGCTTGCCGTTGCTCTCAAAGCCGATCTTCAGGGCGGCGCCGCTGGCAACGCCCGACAGGATCACATCGGGTATATCCGCCGCGTGGCTGTTGGTGATGACTGCGGCCGAAAGTACCCAGGCCGCCAGGGCTTTGCGATGTGGTGCGATCATGGCGAGGGCAGGTTGGCGCGAGTGGTGATCGGTGACTGCATGCGAACCATGGCGGTGGTCACGATCGGTGTGCTGTAGACCGTATGGCCCTCCACCGCGCTGCGTTTGAGGTCCGGCGTGCCGATCATCCGATCGATGATGGGCACAATGAGTGGATATGTGAAGCTGACCTGGATTTTCAGGATGTTGGCATCCTGGATGCTCAATCCACCGGTACTACCGACCGCCGTGGAGCGAAAATTCAGCGTATCGTTGGGGAGGGCCATTGTGCCGTCGTACTGCGCTTCCTTGAAGTCGTCGAACGACGCGGCCGTGGGGCTGAGGACCGTGATAGTGCCGAACGCGATGGTGGCCAGATAAGCTTTCGCGTACGCCTCGGCAGTGCCCGCGATGGACGGTGAAGCCGTAGCTGTTGCGTAAAGCGGCGTGAGCCCGCGCGCAAGCCCTTTCTGCATCTGGCCCATGTCAACACCATGCAAGGCACCGGCACGCGCTGCCTCCATCGCGGCATAATCTATCGTCGTCTTGGCCCGATACAGCAAAATGGCCTGGAGCATGCCCAGCAGGAGCAGCCCGAAGCCGAACATCGCAACCAGAAACTCGGTGAGTGACTGGCCGCGCTGCTGCATCGATGAGAGGCGATTCATGGTTGATCGGCGCTCGCGGATCCGCCAGGTTTTCTCCTCCCGGTCGTGGTTACCGTGCTACGAGCTCTCGTCACACTGACGGGTCGCTGCGAAACCGTTGAGACCTGGGCTTGAGTCTGGATGCTACTTACACCGCCCAGGCCGACGCGCGCCAACTCGTCTGCCAGGTGAGTGCTTATGTCACGCATTGGGTCCCCCGACTTGGCCGTACTTGCACTCGATACGAATGCCGCCATGGCCTGACGCATGCGCACGATACCGAGGTTGTGCCAGGCACGCGTGTGGTTCGGGTTCCGCGCGATTGCCTGTTGATAGGCTTGGACAGCATCGTCCGGCCGTTCCGTTCGCACGTAGGCATTGCCCAGCATGTACCAATAGTCGGGCTCCTGGGGAACCATCCTGGTGAGCCTTAGATAGAGTGCCGCGGCATGTTCCATGTCGTTTGCGCGATAGGCTGCGTCAGCTTGATCTTGGGTCGTGATCACATCGCTCAGCCGCTGCGCCGATGTTTTGTTGGCGACTATGGTGCCGCACCCCGCGAGTGTCACGCTGAGGAGAGCCCAGCCGACAATAACCTTCAATGACTGCGCCATACCAGCTCCTCGCCAACGCGTGGCTCGAAGATCACGACACCACCGGCCGCCAGCTCCAGCGTTTTCCGCGCCCCGCGCGCCGCGCGGGTCGACCATGGGACAACTCTCTCGCAGATCGCGAGCACGCGGTTGTTGCGATCAAGAAAGATGAGATCCAGCGGATAGCCCATCCAGAAGGTGTGCACGCTCGAGCAGGGTTCGATCAGTAAACCCTCCGCCGCCGCCGGCGCGAGCGGCTTGCGGCCCAGTAGGCCGCGCAGACGCGTCCAGGGGTTGGAGGCGCGCCATACTGTTGGCACGATGCAGTGCTCGCCGCGGTACAACGCGCCGCTCCTCACAGGATGCCCTCCTGCTTCATGCGCAGATAGATGAAAAAACCCAGCACCAGAAATACCAGTGGGAAGAAGAACATCACCAACGGGGCCATCATTTTTACCGGAGCCTCCAAGGCGAGCTTTTCGGCGCGCAGGAAGCGCTCTTCGCGACGTTGTGAAGCTTGCGCTCGCAAGGTCTGCCCGAGACTGGCGCCGACTCGATCAGACTGGATCAGTGTGCCGGTCAAACTCGAGATCTCCGCCATATCCATGCGATCCGCCATACGCCGCAACGCTTCCGCGCGTGCCAGGCCGGAGCGGAGGTCGCGCAGCAACCGAGTGAACTCCTGCGCCAGTGGACCCGGGGGGCCTTTCTGCGTGGCTTGCTCAATCCCGCCCGTGATGTTCATGCCGGCTTCAACCGTCATCACCATGAAGTCGAGAAACACCGGAAGATCCTTGATCACCGCACGCTGGCGCTTCTTGCGCCGCTCTGTGAGCCACAGATCGGGATAGAAATAGCCGGCCGCCCCGCCGATTCCCATGCCACAGAAGTAAAGCCCGAAACCCTGCTTACCCAACAGAAGAAACATCAGGCAGGGAAACAGTCCCACCAACACGATGGCGACCGCACGCAGTCCATACAGTTGCTCCGGGGTGAGCACGAAATCCTGCCCCGCCGTCTGCAGTTTGCGATGCGCCGGCTCCAGGTGCTCAGGCTGGAGGTGGGGACCTACGAGATTGGTCGCCAGGTTGACCAGCGGCCAGATCAGCCGGATACCAAAGGGCAGGGGATCCTGGAAGTTGCGATCCTGCTGTGGCACCTCCTTCATGAAGCCGTAGAGACTCCAGAACACCCCTCCGACCGAGGCCGCCGCGCACAGGATCACCACTATCAGCATGATGCTCATACATCGATGCTCATGATTTTTCGGCACATCCGGTAGCCGAGAAATTCCATGATGGCGGCGAGCGCCATGACACACCAACCGACCAGGGTGTGATACATCCCGTGCATGGTCTCCGGGTAGGCGAAGGTGAGGAACGTCGCGATGCCGACCGGCATCAGCGCCATCACGATGCCTTGGAGGCGTCCCTGCGCGGTCAATGCACGTATCTTGCCTTCCATGATCAGACGTCGGCGCAGGGTTTCCGACAACAACGCCAGGCTTTCGGCGAGATTGCCGCCGATGTCGCGCGAGATGTTGACCGCCGAAACGAACAATGTCACATCGGCGATCGGTACGCGTACGTTGAAATGCTCGAGCGCTTCGTCGGGCTTCACGCCCATGCGCTGCTCGCGCAAAATCAGAGAAAATTCCTCCGCCAAGGGAGGGTCGATATCCTTTGCCAGGCTTTCCATGGCTGGGCCGAATCCCAAACCGGCTCGCATGGCGCTGGCCATCATCATCAGGCCATCCGGCAGTTGCGCCTGGATTTTCAGCACGCGCCGCTGGCGCAACCACGTGTAGATCTTGCGCGGCAGGAATAGCACCGCGACGAGAATCGCGAGGGCGAGTAGCAAATTGCCCAGGATCAGCCATATCACCAATGGAATCAGGATCACTGCCACGATGTTGAACTGGAACAGCGCCCTCGGATCGATGAACAGGAACATGTCGGACAGGTTGTGACGCGCCTGTTCGGTGAATGTATCGCGGTAGCGCTGCATGAACGCCACCGAGCTGCGCGCGATCAGAAAGCCGATCATTGCGATGGTCAGAAAGACCGTGACGGCCACGGGCAGGATGTTCATGCACGCTCTTCCTTGGAACGGAAGATCGACAGGTCTACATTGACACCCCGTTCGGCCAGTTCCTCATAGAACTCCGGAACCGCCCCGGTTGCCGAGAACTCGCCTCGCACCTTGCCTCCCGGGCCGCCCTGGTCTCTGGCTTTGAAGGTGAAGATGTCCTGGGTTTGGATGGTGCCCGTCTCGATGCCGGTGATCTCGCAGATATGGGTCACTTTGCGCGAGCCGCACGGGAACCGACGCTGATGAATGATCAGATCGATCGCGGAAGAGATCTGCTCGCGCACGACCACCATTGGCAGGTCGACGCTCGACATCAGCACCATTACCTCCAGGCGGGATAAAGCGTCGCGCGGTGAGTTGGCGTGCGCGGTCGTCAGCGAGCCTTCATGGCCGGTATTCATCGCCTGCAACATGTCGAGTGCTTCGCCACCACGGCACTCGCCGACCACGATACGGTCTGGGCGCATACGCAGTGCGTTGCGCACCAGGTCACGGATGGTAATCAGACCCTTGCCTTCCAGATTCGCCGGCCGCGCTTCGAGGCCGACCAGGTTGGGCTGGTTGAGTTTCAACTCAGCGGCGTCCTCGATCGTAACGATGCGCTCATGGTTGGGGATGAAGTTGGAAAGCACGTTCAAAAGTGTCGTCTTACCGGACCCCGTACCACCGGTGACCACGATATTGCGCCGCTCACGCACCGCCACCTCGAGGAACTCCAGCATCTGCTGATTGAGGGAGCCGAAGTTGATCAAGTCCTGCCCAACCAGCTTGCGCTTGGAGAACTTACGAATACTGATGCTCGGGCCACGCAAGGCCACCGGAGGAATGATGGCATTGACACGCGAGCCGTCCTTGAGGCGCGCATCCACCATTGGCGAGCTCTCGTCGATCCGGCGCCCGAGCGGGGCCACGATACGCTCGATCACCGCCATGACGGCATGATCACTGGAAAACACCACTGGCGACTCTTCGATGCGGCCGGCCCGCTCGATGAAGATCTGGTCGGCCCGATTGACCATCACTTCGGTTACGCTGTCATCGCCGATCAGATCCTCGAGCGGACCGAGCCCAATCGCCTCGTCGAGCACTTCCTTTGCCAGCCGTCGACGATTGATGTTCTGTGGCAGGTCGGCAAATTCACGCGCGATGATGTCTTCGATCAACTCCGAGGTCTTGGCGCGCAACTCGTCATCGTTCATGCCGCGAACATCGACTCGGCGAAGATCCATCTGCCGCACCAGCGAGGCATGAACCTTCAAGCGCCACTCCAACATCGCCGCCCGCAGGGTCGCATCCTCTCCACCCGATCTGGCCGGGCTCGAAGTAGTCACCTTCGGCCCATGAGATATCGGGGGAGCGCCGTTGGCAGGCTGCTTCGGTCTCGGCGGCGCGTTGTCAGGAACGGCGGCCGACGGGGCATCCGCCAACACACGGAGCCGATAGGCGCCGATCGCTACGATGTCCTCTTTGCGCAATGGGCCAGCAGCATTTCGATGGGCGATGCGCTGGCCGTTGACCGTCACCGGCGCACGACCCCCGAGTACTTCCATGAACACGCCATCCGGCCGCGCCCGGAATGCGGCATGATCGTCCGCGATATCCCATCCCTGCAGGACGACCAGGTTGTTACCACTCTTTCCCACTCCACAGCTGGCATTCAGGCAACGGACGTGCCGCACTTCCCGGTTGGCGGTTTCGATCACGACTTCAAACATGACGCATCCTGTCAATTGACGATATCGGCGCCGGCGCTCTTGCGGAAATCCTCGCGTAGCTGGTCGCTGTGCTTGATCAGATCCTGGTTGAGCCTCGCGTGGGCATCGATCACGTGGGGTGTCACGAAGACCACCAGGTCGGTGCGGTTTGCCTGAAACGCGCGCGACTTGAACAGTTCGCCCAACACCGGGATCTGACCTATGCCGGGTACCTTGTCGATGGTTTTCGCGGCATTGGCGTCGACGAGGCCGGAAATGACGATGGTGTCGCCTTCATGTACGTTGAGCTCCGTATTGCCGCGCCGAGTCAGGAAGCCTGGAAAGCCATTGACCACGACTGCCGGGTCGATTTTGCTGATCTCGGTTTCGATCTTTGCCGCGATATCGCCGTCGGCATTCACCAGCGGCTCCATGTGCAGCTTGATGCCGTAGTCCTTGTATTCCACCGTGGTCTGACCAAACGCGGAACTGGTCGGGATCGGTACCTGTCCCCCAACCAGGAAGTCCGCCGTGCCGCCACTGCGTGCACTGAGCTGTGGCGCCGCCAGCTCCCAGGCGTTGCCGGTTTGCATGGCGAGGTTGATGCGCGAAGTAATCGAGGTGATCAGTCCGAAGTAGCCTGCCGACCCGGGAAGTCGGATAGGGTTGGCCAGGGCCGGCTGGGTAGTCGGAAGGGATGGCCCGATGCGCGTGGTGGCTCCAGGAAGCACGCGGAAATAGGGGTTGGCCGCCCATTCGTGCGCGAAGCCGGCGGTCGGACCGTCTATGGCGTTGTCCCACTTGATCCCGATCTCGGTCATGGCCTTCTTGTCGAACTCCATGATTCGCACCTGCATGAGCACCGTCGGCCGCATCTCCACGGGATCGGCGCGGGCGAAGTTCAACACCTGCGGGTACATCTTGCGGATGGCTTCGATGTTGGCGACCTCTCCGGCGGACAAGTTGGCGCCGGAGACGATCACGTTGCCGTTGACCGGCGTGATGGTGACGTTTTTGTCATCACCCAGCATCTGCCGTACGGTTTCCGCCAACTGCTCGCTATTGCCCAGGGTGACGTGCACTGCGATGCTGCGTTGGCGTCCGTCGGTCATCCACAACTGCAGCGAGGTTTCGCCCGGCTTCTCGCCGATCATCACCAGTTCCCGCTCGCCGATGATTTTCACCTCCAGCACCTTGCCGTCGCCCACCGCGATCCGCTCGAGCGGACCGGGCGCGTTTTGCACCAAGGCTTGGCCTGCATACAGCGTCACGTTGTTGGAGATGACCTTCGAATCGGCGTGTGCGAGGGCGCTGCTGAAAGAGAACGCCACCAGGCCTGCCGTTGCGAACAGACGCATGGCTGTCGAGCGGCTGTTTGAGACGATTGCCATCGATCAACCCTTGCCGCCGATGATGAACTGCACGCCGTTCGACTTGCGCAGTGGATCTCCCAGCCGCATCAGATCCTGCTTGCTGACCGCGCGCAGGTTGAAAGGCTCGTTGTTGCCGGGCTCCCGCAGCATCAAGCGCAATTCCCCGCTCTTGCTTGCGATGGCGACGCGCTGCGCCTGCGTGGGTGTCAGTTCCAACGTGACGTTGGAAAAACTGTCGTTGCCGTTCGATTCGGCGTTTCTGACGCCCTTGGCGCGATGCCCGGTCGCCAGCACCGTGACATTGCTTTGCAGCGGGACGATTTTAGTGCTGTTGTGCTCCGTCATCATCAGGAGGATGTCGACATGATCACCGGGCACCATCAGGCCTGATAGCGAATTGGTATCGTCGACCTGGATCGTGTAGGCCACGTCACCCTTGTTGATGATGTTCGAGAAATGGTCGACCACGAGATCGACTGCGCTCGCGCTCAGCGGTGCTCCTTGCGCAATCGGCGCGCGGAGTACCTGGCCGAGGTAATTCTCATAGGTGTCGGGCGTGACCGCGTCGGCGGGAACAAAGGCTGTCGGAACGTCGCGGACCGCAACATCCTCTTGCTTGATGATGTCGCCCTTCTGCATGGCGTGGACAGGCACCACAACGGAAACGGTCCGCGTATGGTCAACCGGTGTGCGTGCGGCTACCTGTTGGTTGATGTAGTGCACGGCCATGACACTGGCGAGTATGCCCAGCCCCACCGCGACCAGCAGATAGATCAGGTTTCTGTTCATTGTCATGCGGGCCATGGAGAGCTTCCTTTTAGAGCCATGCCACAGACAGCGCGTACACGAAGCTTGCGTACGCGTTGCGCAGGGCGATGGCGAGTTGCCTGATTACGTTGTCGTGCGCGACGAGGACGACAACGACCAACGTTGCGACGATCATGTATTCGGCAGTGGCGCTGCCGCGCTGCGCGACTCGGGAAGTGGCGTCTCTCCCCGATTGCTCCGGGGTCATGGCGCGACTCCTTCTCCCATGAGGTTGATCACGATCTCCGAGCGGCCACCACTTCTCGTCAACGCCACCATCATCTTGCGATTTCCGTTCTCGTAGTTCATGACGCAGGACGAAGCACCATAGGTACAGGTGTGGGAATCGGCTGGCTTCCATCCCGTCGCGGCCAGATGCTCGCGGTAGTAGCTGGCGTTCTGTTCCACCGACAGGCCATTGGCCATCGCCAGGGTACGCGCGGGCGTCCTGTCGTCCGGGTAGATGATGTCGTTGACTACATTCGTATTGGACGGATGCGGTACGCCGGCGCCCAATTCCATCTTGTTTCTTTCGGCGGGAATCCTGGTGATGCCAATGTCGCCTCGGCTGCCGCTGCCGTCCGGGCGAACCTGGACGGTAATATAAAAGGCGCCTTCGCGATGGCCGATGACCTGCCAGCCTGGGATCTCGTCGAGCACCGCTTGCTTACCCCACAGCTGGCGATAGAACTTGACGATATCCGCGGCATTGCGCGAGGAGGTGAATACCTGACCGCGCATGTCAGTGCCGTTGTAGATCATGTGCGAGGCCACTTCCGCGGCGTGGGTCCCGTCGGGGACTTTGACATCAGGCCACGAGGAAGCGCCCGATATGACCGGGAGCAACACCGACCCGAGAAGCGCGAGGGCTCGCTTAATGTTGCGTGGCGTCATACCGCACCAGCTTGTCGCTCGGCACCACGTCGGCCGCCGTTTTGCCGAGCTCCATGTCCTTGAAGCCTGGGGTGATCAGCTGATCGATGAGGGGAATCTCTCCGAGGACATGCACGACACTGCTGATGCCCTGATCCCAGCTGTCGCCGATCCAATCGGTGGGTACCAGCGGCTTGATCGTCGAGCGTACCGAGCGGGGGACGTCGGTACCCTTGCCCTCGCCCGAGCCGTTGGCATTCCAGGCATCGGCCAACAGAACTGTGCGACCGGAGAAATCGAGGTCGAGCGTATCCAGGGGGTCCAGAAACTTCAGCGGTTGGCCCGCTCTATCGGTCAGGTGCTCGGGCGTGACGTGGACTTCAGAGGCGATGAGCCCGCTGCCGTCCGGTGGAAACGAACCCAGGCCAACCGCTTTGGTCACGGCGCCGACGGGTCGGAGAGCGGTCTCCAGCACTCCGGGAGATTTGCTGTTGGTGAAAGTGCCGAGGGTCACGTTGCTGGCGAGCACCAGATTGCGTCCCGCAAAGGTCGTGAGCATCGGATCTTGCAGTTGCTGGGGAGTCGTGATGTTGCTGCTCACCGGTTGCGTGGGTTTCCCGAACTGCAGCACCCGCATACGATCCTCCTCGCCGCCCTGGGAAGGCAGGGCGCCGGTGTTGTTCACGATGTCCGGGCTCACCGTTGCGTCCCAGGCGGCCGTACGGGCGGCTGCCTGGGTCTGCTGACGCAAATGAATGTATTGACCCAGGAGCATCACTCCGACGAACAGCGGCACGAGCGCAATGCAAGCGATTGCCATTTCGACCAGACTTTGGCCGCGTTGGATGCGCCGTCCATGACCGCGGCGTGTCTTGCCTGAGTGGTCCTGCATACTGGCTTCCTTGTTCAAGTTCGCCCGGTTACCGCCGGCGCTAGGGCGACGTACCTCGACCGGCGTTCGCGGGTACCTCGAATGCACGCGTGTCAAGCGCCTTACCCACTGAAAATTCCCTGGTCTCGAGTTTCCAGGAAGCGCCCCGAGGACTGGGATGCGCCCAGAACACGATCGAATCATTGCGCGATACGCCGTCTTTCAAGGCGGTCGGACCGTCGGCCGAGTAACCCCATTGGCGGCCACCGGTCCAGACACACAGCTCGAAGCCGAGGGAGTCCTGCCAGACCGCGCATTGCGCGCCGCTCTCAGTGGCGATGCCCTGCTTGCTCCAGCCGGCCTGCCGGTCACCTTCGGTCAGTTCGCCATCCTCCGGGGGCAACGGCGTCACCGGCGCCGGCTTGCCCACGTCTTGAACCTCGACTTTGTGGGTGATGCCGTCGATCAGAGTGGATCGTCCGTTGGCATCGTCGACCTGCGTCTGATCCTGATGGGCCAGCGAAAATTGGCAGGGGGCGGGGACATCAAGACGCCATGCCTCCTGACGCCGGGCCTGTTTGTCCGGACCGATCCACGCCTCGACATGTACGCGACCGACTTTCCCTTCCTCGTCGGGCGTCAACGCGCGGGTCGGGACTCCGCCTTTCTGGCAGCCCTCGAGTAGGACGCGATAGGACTTTTGTTCCGATGGCTGACTGTCCACGGTCAATACCGTGGTCTGGTCGTAATGGATGGGGGGTGGCGGCGAGGTCGAGCTCTCAGTCGGCGCGCTGCTGGCCGCGCCGTTGTCGGCCGTAGCCGGAGCTTTGGCAGAACAAGCTGTCAGGCAGACAAGACAGAGTGCGGCCAGGGTGTGGCGTAGGATCATCGCTGTTTCCTGTTCAAAGGCCCGCTGCATCGGCGCCGAAGATTTCAAGCTTAACGCTTCTCGGCGTTTCGACCAGTCGGGCCTGCCAATACGGGCTGAACAAGTTGCCTAGTTCGCGATGATCGTCCGCGCGGCGAAATGCCGTCAGCGTCCGCGGCCGGTCGAAGTAGACCTGCGCGGAGGCGAGCGCTGTCATGTTGTTGTTCTGCGCCTTGTCGGGAACCGTCAAATCGGGTGGACCGCCGATTCCCTCGACGTTCGATGTGGTCCTGACGTCGCTCATGGCCTGTTCGACGAGTACGCTGAATATGGGGCCATCATCAGGAGTCTCGTTCTCGGAGTATGGAACGATGGCCTTGTTCGCGGCGATGTCTTCGTAGGACTGCAGCCCTTGGTAGCCGGTCAGGATCGCAGCGTCGTTGCTGGGTGTGGCCGGATGCAAACGAGCCTGCTGGCCGGCACTATCGTTGGTCCCCGCGCCGCCGTACGGATCGTGCTGGCCTCGATCGTTCTCGTAGGGCGACGTCCAGCCTTTGTTCGCATCGGATAAATTGGCGAACGCGGCTCCCGAGCTGCGCTTGACCGCAGCGGCGCCCCCCCAAGCCATGGGTAGATCGAGGCCCAGCCACGAGACACTGGCGTTCAACGTATCCATCGCTACCCAACGGTTATAACTCACCAGGTCAGTCCCACCGCGCTTGTGCAGGAACAGCTCGTTCCCGTCACGGCTGGCTGAGAAGCCATCACGCGCTTCCATCACTACATTGACGTAGCGATCCGCGTCGTCAGTGTGACCGGGGTTGCTGCTCGGAGAGCGTGAGTTGGGAATGTCGTACAGCCTGGCGTAGCCGTGATTTGCAGCTTTCACCTGCAGCGCGAGCACACCATAGGAGAGCGCGCTCAGCTTGGCCGCCTTGTCCGTCGAGCGGGTAGCCTTGATGGTATTTTGCTCGATGACCGTGTTGACGAGCGTAGGAATATCGCCGATTTCGACTGTCGTGATTCCCTGCGCGACTTTGGCGTAGGTCACATTGGCCAGGCTCAATCCCGTGATGGCTGCGCTGAAAACACCCTTCATGGTATCGCGCGCCTCCTGCATCGTGTCCTTCACCTCACTCAACTGAACGCCGATTTCGTTCAATTCCACGCCGACTTCCGCCCCAACCCCGGTGAGGTCGAGCGCAATGCCGAGGCCCTGAACCGCCTTGGCGAAGTGATCGGTGCCCGAGATGGCAAAATTCATCCAGGAATGGATGCTGACGATCTGGGCGGTGGCGACCTCGTTGGCGACCTGCGCGCGATTGAGATAGGCGATCAGGTTGTACGCACGCGCCTGTTGCACGGCGGCGCTGTAGGCTGCCGCGTCGGCCGTGTTGTTGAGTTGCACCTTCTTGTTGACAACCTGTCCGGTGTTGAACAGGACCAGCACGCCGACCACGAACACGAACATGCAGATCACCGCGAGCACCAGTGCCTGGCCTTTTTCCCGACGGCGCATCACGTGTATGGCACGCATCCGGCGGCCGGAAAGTCCGCGCAATGTTTCAAGCTGTGTTCGAAGCATTGGTTTCTCTCGACGGTGATGCCGACCGGTCCCCTCGCCAACGGTCGATTGCGATCCGCTCGGGCGCGGAGTCTTCTTCCGGTATCAAACGGGTGCGGCGAATCGCCACACCCGTTTTGATCGCAATGGGCTGTCGCTTCGTCTTCAGTTGGTAATGTCCTTCTCGCTCTGGTAGGTGGCCAGATCCTTCTTCTGCACGGCCGCGTTCGCAGCCGCGTTGCCCATGTTCTTGGCGTGATTGATGGTGTCGGTGCCATCTTGCCCGCCCAGTTCCTGAGCCATGCCGCCGACCTGCGAGCGCACCGTGCTGCCAAACATCGCGACGGCGCTTATGGCGGCAATGGCGATGAGCGCCGTAATGATGATGTATTCCGTCATACCCTGGCCGCGCTGCCGAACACGAAAGCCGTTGCGGGTCGATATCTTGGTCATGATGACTCCCTTTGCTGGTCAAATGGACAGTGAGTGAAACAGCTGGTGTGAACCGGCTCCCGGATTATTAATACCAACGTTGCGTTTCATCCTACAACATTTTTTTCGGCGCGCTATCGCCGCGGAACGCTCGTGTGCTGCTGCGGCGACAGAATTCAACGCGAGTCGCAAGTCGGCGTCGCGACAAGAGCCGAACGTCTCGATCGTTTGTCGCTACGTGCGGACAACTCGGCGCGGCTCGCTTCAGCGATCTCAGCGACTTCGAGTTGGAATTGCGGGGAGTTGGGCGGGTGCTGCCTCGGTGCGAGCGTGCCACACCGCCGTGGTGCGCGAGCGGTTAGTCGCGGGCGCTGGGAGTTTTCGCCCGCTCCATTCGCAGTCGATATGACACCGCCCCGTAGGTCGCCACGCAATACGGAACGACGTAGGTGAGGAGGAGCTTGGCGATACTGACATGTCCGCCCGTGAGGAGCGCGTCACCCTGGTTGATCAGGTTCAGCACGCTGCCGACCAGGAGTGCGACCCCTGCCGAGCGCTTGGGTATGCCGCCGGAGGCACACAATCTGTAGACCTTTGCGAACTTTGACATGGATGAATCGGCTGCGCGGCGTCGATGGTGACGAGCCTGCATTCTGACAGGAACCGAAGCGGGCGATACGAATTGGCCGGACATGGTCGCGCTGGCAGCCTCCCGGCCGGGAGCCTCGAGCGGTCGCGAGAGCGTCTCCGCTCGGCTCCCGATCCAATCCCGGTAAACCACGTGTGCCTCGCAGGAACTGCTCCGAGGGCAATGAAGACCCCGTGACGGCCTCCGTGGCCCTGCATAGTCCGGTAGCCCAGGATCCCAGCGCCCACGATTCCCTCCCCGCTGCATAATGTTCTATACTAATTGTCTGAGTAATGGGGGGTGCGGACGATGAAATGCCTCGGAGCTGGCCTGATCCTGATCATGGGACTCATGGCGGGTGCCGCCAATGCGCAAGACGGCGCCGGTCCCGTGACCCTGAGCTTGCATGTCGACACTCCTGGGCCAACCATCAATCGGAACATCTTCGGCCAGTTCGCCGAGCACCTGGGGCGGGGCATCTATGGCGGCATCTGGGTCGGGCCGGATTCCTCCATTCCCAACACGCGTGGCATTCGCAATGACGTCGTGGCCGCGCTGAAAGAGCTGCACGTGCCCAATGTCCGTTGGCCGGGCGGCTGCTTCGGGGATGAGTATCACTGGCGCAAAGGCATCGGCCCCGCAGCCAAGCGGCCCGCCACGCTGAATACGAATTGGGGTGGTGTCATCGAGCCGAACACTTTCGGCACCCACGAGTACATGGATTTTCTGCAGCAGATCGGGGCGGAGGCCTATGTCTCCGTCAACGTAGGCTCAGGGACCCCGCAGGAAGCTACGGAATGGCTGGAGTACATGACCGCGGACAAGCCCACCGCACTGGCCGCCGAGCGGGCCGCGAACGGCCATCCTGCGCCTTACAAAGTCGCCTTCGTGGGTATCGGCAATGAGACCTGGGGTTGCGGGGGCTCGATGAGCCCGGATTACTACCTCAGTCAACTCAAGATCTACAGCCACTTCGTGCGCAGCTACGACGCTTCACAGCCCATACAGAGGATCGCCGTCGGCTCGAATGGCGGGGACACGTCGTACACTGAAACGATCATGAAGGCCTGGCAGGGGCATAACTCTGACTGGAATATCGACGGGCTCTCACTCCACTATTACACGGTTGGGAAATGGCCGCCGTCATACAAGGCCACCGGCTTCGGTGAGGGCGACTATGCCGCCTTGCTGAAAGAGACCTTGCGCCTGGAGGACATCATCAGCACCCAGAGCGCCATCATGGACAAGTACGATCCGCAAAAGAAGGTCAGCCTGGCGGTCGATGAATGGGGTGTCTGGCTGGTACACACGCCGGGCACCAATCCCGGCTTTCTCCAGCAGCAGAACAGTCAAAGGGACGCCCTCATTGCCGCGCTCGGGATCAACATCTTCACGCGCCACGCCGATCGGGTGCGGATGGCCAACATCGCGCAGATGATCAATGTCCTGCAGGCGATGATCTTCACCGATGGCGACAAGATGATCCTGACGCCGACGTACCACGTCTTCCGGATGTATGTACCGTTTCAGGACGCCACGTCCGTGCCGGTGAGCCTCGACCCGGGCGCCTATAAGCAAGGTGACATCGAGCTGCGGCGTGTGGATGCGACCGCCGCCAGGGACAAGAACGGGAAGCTATGGGTTGCCTTGACCAATCTCGATCCCGCGCGGCCGGCCAGCATTGTGATCGCCACCGATCAAGGCAAGATTGCCCGCGCAACGGGACAGACACTCGCGGCACCGAAGATCGACAGCGTCAACACCTTCGATGCGCCGAACACGGTAGCGCCGAAAGCGGTCTCGATAAAGGCTGCTGGAGGCAAGCTCGTCATGAAGCTCGCGCCGGCATCGGTCACGGTCGTGAGCTTGGAGTGACCGCTGCCGCCAAGACTTTCCTGACCGTATCCCAGGTGCGAGTGGTGACGTCCTTGCCGAATGTCCGCTCGATCAAGCTCATGAACACCGGTCCCCGCGGTCCCGGAATGTACGCGCTGAAAACCTCGGTACCGCGCACGCAGAGGATACGGGCGCCGTAAAACTCGATCGGCAGTTTGACTCGGCCAGTCGGAGGCTTACGTAGGAAGGTCACAACGCGTTTGGCCTGGGGGCCCAGACGGAAGGCCTTGTAAGGGTCGGAGTCAACGATGGCGCGCAAGGCCTCTCCCGCGCGCACAATCGTGACGAACGACTGCCCGAGATGCTCGCGCATGGCCACTTCGATCTTGCGCTGGAGTGCGCTAGGGGAGCCACTCCGTGCATCGAATACGACATTCCCACTAGAGAGGAGTGTCGTGACATTGTTGAACCCAGTTGCCTCGAAGCAAGCCTTCAACGCCGGCATCTTGGCGTTCATCGGGCTCACTCCGCGGAGAAACGCAGCGTAACGGGTCATGGTGCAATCCTGATGCGACCGGCGCCTGAGCATAGCGTGAGCTCGGCACGTGGAGTCAACCAGATCCGACCCCCCACGGTCATTTGGTCGTAGACTTGCTTCCAGGACTCCAGCGAAACTCCACCCGGAGAGACCGAGATGAGCGAATTCTACGCAGAAGCGCATCGAGGCTTTCAGGATCGGCACGATACCCGTCGCCTGGCGGATCGCCTGGAAAGCCTGGCCCACAAGGAGTTCGATGCCAATGATCGTGCCTTCATCGAGGGGGTCAGTTTCTTTTTCTTGAGCACGGTGGACCCGTGGGGCCGGCCAACAGTCTCGTACAAGGGCGGCCCGCCGGGCTTTGTCCGCGTGACCGGTCCGAGCGAGCTCGTCTTTCCCGTCTATGACGGTAACGGCATGTTTCTTTCACTGGGCAACATTGCCAGTACCGCCCAGGTCGGCCTGTTGTTCATCGATTTCGAATCCCCACGGCGGCTGCGTATCCAGGGTGTTGCCCGCGTGACGGCCAACGACGGTCCAGATCGTACTCCCGGCGCCCTGTATCAGGCTCGCATCACCGCGAGTCAGGTCTTCGTCAACTGCGGCCGATATATCCACAAGCTGGCCCAACAGAGACTGTCACCGCACGTACCCAACGAGTCCGGCCACCAGCCATTTCCAGCCTGGAAGCGCATCGACGTGATTGCTGATGCGTTGTCCGACAGTGACAAGAGGCAGGTCATGGCCTCCGGCGGGACGATTCCCGTGGAGGCTTACCCGGGTGAAGACTTGCCGGTACAGGACAAGACCTGACAGCGTGCGCGCAGGACTATCGTCGGATCCCCAAGGGTCGCGCGGGCCAATCGATAGAGGCGCCGGTTGTATCTCCCCGGGGTCGGGCACTCTCTGTTGCCGAGCTGCAGGCCACGGCCCGCCCGCGTAACCAACCTCGCGCAGCTTTTTGTGCGCCACTTCACAAAATTCTGATCCGGCATTTTCCGCACGAACCCGCGTTGCAGCTCGCGCGTTAGCTCATTCAAACCAACAACGGGATACCGCGCGCCCCAGGGAGGCTGGCCACAATCGACTCTCCTCGATCATAACAATCCAAAGGAATTGCCATGCGCAACCCCATGTTGTCCGTAACACTGTTTCTCGTCGGATCCCCTGCCTTTGCCGCCGCGCCGCTCTACGTGGCAACCGAAATTCAGGCGCCGCCCGGTGCACAGTTCACCGCGGCGGGGCTGAATAATAATGGTGACATCGCCGCCACCGCGGCGATCAACGGCCTCGGCACCGGCTACGTCTACATCCACCACAGCCATACGCTCTACGCCCTGCCTCATCCCAGCCCGAACAGCTCCGATCAGATCTACGGAATCAACGATTACGGGAAGGTCGCCGGTCTCTCGTCTTCGGCCGCCGCATCGCAATCAACGGTCTGGTATTTGACAGGGGGATTTGAGGTTCTGCAAGGAGGGGGGCTCGCAAGCAACGCTACCGCGGTTTCCAACGATGGTCAGGTCACCGCGAACGAGTACGACAATCACGGAGACCCCCACGCAGTGTACTGGGCGTGGAAACCGTCGCTGCATGAGACGGCAGTTCCCCAATTCAATGATCTCGGTAACTTTCCCTGGAACACCGCAAACGCAATCAATAATTTCAGTCACATCGTGGGCGATTCAACGCTGAGCCAATTCGTCAGTCCCGGCAGCCCAGACTTTATTGAAGGAGACCATGCTTACCTGTTCGCCAATGGCACGCTGACCGACCTGGGCGTGCTGGGAAATCCGAATCCCTCCTCCTCGCTGGGTACGAGCATCGCATACGGTTTGAACAACAAAGACGACGTGGTGGGCAAATCACAGGCAGACACCCCAGGCATGCACGCATTCCTGTGGCACGCTGGGAAGATGTCCGATCTTGGAAACCTCGGCCACGTTACTGGTTGGAACAGTAGCGCCACTGCGATCAATGACGCTGGCGAGATCGTCGGTACGGCGGACGCCAACGTGAACAATCAACCGACACCTCGCGCATTTGTCTACGTGAACGGAGTCATGTACAACCTGACGTTCATGGTGTACGCACGCGATCTCAACGTGCGGCTCGTGAGCCCGGTGGGCATCAACTGCAACGGCTGGATTGTGGCGAATGGCTACAACACCCAGACACCAAGCGTCAATCGCGTTTACCTGCTCACTCCGAAAGCCGCGCCAATACGCGCCGGCTGTCCGGTACCGAAGTGAAATAACGCGCTGCGTCTTCCGGCTCATCCCGGGATCCGGGTGAGCGCCTCCAGCTTCTGGCTCAAGGATGCTGGGGGCGCACCGGCATAGGCAAGTGCACGAGGACAGAGGATCTAAAAACCTCTGTTCTGGAACGCTATTTGCTCCCAGTCTGGCATCGCCAGCAGCCATGCTGGCCCGCGGATTGCCGGTACGAATCATGCCCCCCGAGCGAGTACCCCGCGCCAACACTGCACGTCATCGCTCTCGACCGGAAAGGCGTGCAATGTGGGTCGCGCTGTTTGCCGTAGCGGCCTTGGCCGTAGCGCTCGCCCTATGGTTCCTAACCGCGCCCCAACCGAAGTTTCCCAACCCCGACAGTGCGGCTTTACCAGAGGGCGGCAATGTTGAAAACGGACGACTGATTTTCACGGCGGCGGACTGCGCTTCCTGCCACGCATCCCCGGGGCAGGGCGATCGCCTCCGGTTGGGAGGTGGGCTTGCGTTAGCTTCACCATTTGGCGAGCTGCGCGTGCCAAACATCTCGCCGGACCCGCGCGACGGTATAGGTCGCTGGCGGACCGCTGATCTGGCAAACGCGCTGTTGAGCGGGGTGTCACCCTCGGGCAAGCACTACTATCCTGCGCTCCCGTACACGAGCTACTCGCACATGCGCCTGGAAGACATCCGCGATCTCATGGCGTATCTGCGCACCTTGCCCCCGGTGTCTGGCCGGCCGCCATCGCATGATCTGCCATTCCCGTTCAATGTCCGCCGCATCGTGGGGATATGGAAGCTCCTGTACTTCAAGCCGGGACCCATCGCACCCAATCCAGCCCGCAGCGCGGCGTGGAACCGCGGTCGCTACCTCGTCGAGGGCGCGTCGCACTGCGCCGAGTGTCACTCCTCCCGCAACCTGCTCGGCGCCATCGAACCCGAAACCCGTTTCGCAGGCGGAGAGGATTCAGAAGGTGTTGGATTCATACCTGACATCACGCCAGGCGCCTTGCGCAATTGGTCGAAATCGCAGTGGGTGGAGTTCCTTGCCTCAGGACAGACCCCCGATCTGCGCATTGTGGGTTCCTCGATGATCGAAGTGCTGACCGATACCGCGATGCTCCCAGAGAGCGACCGGGAAGCGATGGCGACCTACCTTCTGACACTGCCGCCGCGGCCGACCTCACTGCCGTAAGCCCCCATCAGTTCGCATACAGAAAGGCCGCGACATCACGCGCCTCGGACTCTGTTATCCCGCTGTTGGGCATGGCGGAGCGAGGCCTGATACTCTCGGGTGCGACAATCCAGTGAACGAGGTTGTCAGGTGTATTCTGGAGGCCGCCGGCGATGTAGACCCGCTGTCGCAAGTGATCCAACGGCGGTGCGACCTTGCCATCGGCGCCGTTCAATGCCGGGATCGTGTGGCACCCACCGCAACCATATCGTCGCAACAAGATCGGTGCCTTGTCAGGATCGCCACCGGTGAGCGTCTTCGCCATTTCCGTGTTGGCGCGCCGCGTAACGGCGTAGTACGCCGATCCGGCGACAATCACCAGGAGGCCGCTGATCAAGGCAGCCTTCAGCAAGAGCGCTCCCTCCCTGCGGAACCCTGAATCCATCGCGCTGCATAATAGAGCGCGGCCCCCGCGTAGATCGTGCCCGCGGGAACCCACATGACAATACCCGCGAGTTGCTGGTCTTCGAGCGCGGTTAGCCCCCACTCTAGCGAGTGGCTCGTTTGCGCGGCATAGAGGACGCGTGGCGCGACCGCCAGCAATGCCCCCAGGAGGCTCGTGTGCAGCATGGTGAAGAACAGGTGCCAAACCGCTTCACCGGAGCGGCTCGTGCGCATAAGGGAGTACCAGAAGAGCAGGGCGCTCACGAGAAAGCTGGTGTGTTGCAGTATATGCAGGGTGGGGTCCACGACCGCCGCGTCGAACAGTGCTGGTACGTGCCACACCCAGATGGCAACCCCATGCAGGACCGTCGCATTGAAGGGGCGTACGAGCCAAGCCCAACACAGTCGCCATACCTCCCACTGCGTTGCTCGAGGCAGCCCGAGCCGCATGCTTGTCGGAAAACCCCACAGGAGCACGCCGACGGGCCGCGCGGCCACCAATAGTGGCGCGGACACCGCCATGATGATCTCGTGCTCGATCATGTGGCAGGAGAAGAGGTGCTCCCCCAGCCAATGAAAGGGTGTGACGAGAGCCCCGGCCAGGCTTAGCCAGCCGGCAACGTAGGTGAGCGCCTGTCTGCCGCGAATCGCTCGAGTGCCGCCCGAGCGCCCCCACAATCTTGCCAGCCCGATCGCGTAAAGGGTGATTGAGAGAAGGAGAGGTACGATGATCCAACCGTCGAATGTCCAGCTTGCATCCTCATCGGCGTGACCATGAGCTGACGCGAGGGTCAGCCGGAGGAGGCCAATCAGCAGGAGGCCTATCGCTCGCATGGGCTGACAAGGAACCCAGCCGCACTCTGCAACGCGAGCGCGAACGCGAAGGTCAGTCCAATCAGTGCTCCGAGCTGATCGAGAAAGCGCATGGACGCTCGCCCCTCTACCTCGTGGGGGTCTGCAGCGACGCGCGTTCTGGATACGCGCCAGGACAGATGTGCACCGACCAACGCGAGCGCGGTGGCTGCAACCGAAATCAATGCAGACGTCGGAACGAGCCCCCCGCACTCGGAGTGCGGTAGAACCTGACCCAGTTCCGTATTCACCATCCACGCGAGGGGCCCCAAGACAAAGCCAGCGCTTCGCGACACGGCAGCTGTTTTCATAGTCGCGGAATCCAGTAGATGCATAGATAGATGGGAATCCACGTCAGCACGACGAAGTTCCAGTAGAGGACGTTGTCGTGCACGTCGCCGAAGCGGCGCCGATTCGCTCCATGACGCGTGAACATCATGACGGCGAGCACGATCGTATCCGCAAGATCGGTGATCAGGTGCGTCGAGTGAAGCCCGAGCAGCAGCCACAAGATCGAGCCGTACGCATTCGCATCCCACCAGATATTCAGAGCGCGAAATTCGAACACGCGCACAGCAAGCGGAAGCATACCGAATAGCGTCATCACCACAATGCCGATCCGCACCTTGCGCAGCGCGTGCTGGTGCGCCCACCGTCCCACGAACCAGTTGGGGACGAGACTCACCAAAAGAATGAGGGTCACGACCGTTCCGGGTCCGAGATTGGGCGGTGGGGCGCCGATTGGCCATGTCGGCGCAAGGCTCAGCAGGTAGAGATAAATGCCAATGCACACCGCGAAGGCGGACCCTTCCAACAGCATGAAAGTCAGAGTTCCCCACCACGTTGGGCTGGCTGGGCCCTTGCCATGGAGCGGCAGATCCGACACACGCAACACGACACGCTCCCTCATGCGTCATCCTCGGGTGTTCCTTTGGGCCAGAACCAGCCGATGAGGGTCGCGGCAACGGGAATCGACGCCCATACCAGCGCCCACGGCGAGAAGATCGAGGTCACCAACATGACAGTGGTCGTCAGGGCCGCGAGCAAAGGCCAGATCGAATTCTGGGGAGACGACTCGCGCGCTTGCGGGCTCGCATCCGTCAGGGACGTGATCAGCAATTCGCGCCGATCGACGCCAAGTCCCTCGGTTACCGAGAGCACGGTGGCGTCGTCCCACAGAGGCGTCGCGCTGGTTACGACCGGAATATGGGCGAAGTTGTAGCAAGGCGGAGGTGAGGAGGTCGCCCATTCCAGCGTCGGCGCCTGCCAGGGATTGTCTCCGGCCGGCTCGCCATGCCGGATGCTGCGCAAAGCGTCAATGAAGAAGAGCAGAAAGCCGAGCGTCAGTATCCCAGCGCTAGCGCTTACGAACAGGTTCAAATCCTGCCAGCCCATCTCCGTAGGATAGGTGTACACCCTACGCGGCATGCCCTCCAGCCCCAGCACGTGCATCGGAAAGAACGTCATGTTGAAGCCAACGAACACCAGGCCGACCACCCATCGACCCAACCGCTCGCTCATCTTTCGACCCACGATCTTCGGAAACCAGTAGTAGACCGAGCCCATGAGCGGAAATACCGCGCCGCCGATGAGCACATAGTGGAAGTGCGCGACGACGAAATAGGTGTCATGCACCTGGGTATCGAACGGCACGGAGGCCACCATCACCCCAGTCAGCCCGCCGATCACGAAGGTGATGATGAAGGCGATCACGAACAGGAGCGGGGTGCGGTAGACCGGCCGCCCATCCCACAAAGTGGCGAGCCAACAGAAGATCTGGACACCGGCGGGAATCGCGATGGCCATGCTGGATGCCGTGAAGAAGCTCTCGCCCAGCCGCGGCAGACCGACCACGAACATGTGGTGCACCCATAAGCCGAAGGCGAGCACGCCAGTGGCAATCAGCGCGAGCACCAGCGGTAGATAGCCGAAAATCGGCCGACCCACGAAGGTGGGAATGATGGTTGAAACCATCCCGACCGCCGGCAGAAAGATGATGTAGACCTCCGGGTGACCGAAGAACCAGAACAGGTGCTGCCAGAGCAGCACATCCCCGCCCTCGGAAGGATTGAAGAAGTGCGTGCCCACGAGTCGATCCAGAATCAACGAGGAGCTGGCCACCATGATTGCCGGCATGGCCAGGATCACCAGGAAGGCGGTGACCAGCATCGCCCACACAAACAGCGGCACGCGATCCAGACTCATTCCCGGCGCACGCTGCTTGAATACGGTGACGACGATCTCCACCGCGACGGCGAGAGCTGCGACCTCGGTGAACGTGATCATCTGGGCCCAGACATCCGCGCGCTTTCCCGCGCCGAATTGCGGTCCTGAGAGCGGGACATAAGCGAACCAACCGACGTCAGGCGCCATGTCGAGCACGAACGGAATCCACAGCATGAAGCCGCCCGCCAGGTATAACCAGTACGAATAGGCGTTGAGCCGGGGAAACGCGATGTTGCGAGTGCCGACCATCAGGGGAACGAGGTATACGGCCATCGCCTCCATGACGGGCACCGCGAACAGGAACATCATGTTCGTGCCGTGCAAGGTAAAGATCTGATCGTAACGATCCGGCCCGATGAGTCGATTGTCCGCTCGGGCCAGTTGCAATCGCATGAGCAAGGCCAGTACACCGCCCAATGCGAGAAAAATGAAAGCCGTGACGATATAACGGCGACCGATGATCTTGTGATCGACGGTCGTCAAGATGCCCCACAACCCGCGCGGTGTACGCCACGTTCGCTCGAGGCGGCTGGCAAGCTCTGCCTCCTCCAGCTCCAGATCCAGCGGTGATTGCGTGGTGTCGTTGTTCATTGGAGCGCGGCCAGGTAGGCGGAAACCGCTTGCAACTCGGTGGCGCTGAGCGGCACTTCCGGCATGTTGTTGCCGGGTTTCAATGTCTGGGGGTCCGCGATCCACGCAGCGAGCGAGCCGCGCGTCGTTTGCAACAGTCCCGCCGCGATGTAGCGCCGGCTCGCCACGTGGGTGAGATCCGGTCCGATGGTTGCCGCCGCCGAGGTGCCCTGTACTGAGTGACAAGCGGCACAAGGTTTGGAGGTGAACACTTTCTGACCCTCGGCCTGTTGTGGATCCGTGGGGCTGACGGCCGGCGCCAGTTGAGCTCGGCGCCATTGCTCAAACACCTCGGGCGGGTCAACGATCACCAGCAGTGCCATGTGCGCGTGCTGCAGGCCGCAGAACTCGGCGCACTGCCCGCGATAGACACCCGGCCGCCGCGCGGTGAAGGTCAGACTGTTGTCGCGACCTGGGATGAGGTCTTGTTTGCCGGCCAGGTTGGGCACCCAGAAAGAATGAATCACGTCCGCGGCCGCGAGCTGGAGGTGGACCGTGCGCCCGACGGGGACGTGAATTTCGTTCGCTGTCGTGAATACCTGGTCCGCTTGGGCGTTCAGATAAGTGATCTCCCACCACCATTGATGACCGAGGATCTTGATTTCCAACGCCCGCGGGTCGGCGGCCGACAAGCCACGCGTGAGGAGAAAACTCGTGAGCGTGAGCCCCAGAATGATCAGAGCAGTTGCCAGCACGGCGCCACCCACGGTGCGTCCCATACGCCGTTCGGTGTTGGTATCGACGGTGTGGCTGGCCCGTGCGCCGTGCGAGCGCCGTGCCAGTGCGCACGCCAATACCAACATGACCGCGACCCAGACGATCGCCCCCACACCGATGAGAACCCATATCAAGCGACGCAGGGCCATCGCTTGAGTACCGTGCGGCTGCAGCGCGGACTGCCAGCCCGCGCTCGCGCCGGCGCAACCGCAGAGCGCGAGGGAGCCAAGCGACACGAGCCGTGCGGTTATTCTGGTGGGTAGGGCCATTGATCGCTCGCGAACGAAGACTTGGCGGGTGCGCGATTCTCGGCCGGACGCGACTGCATGGCGTCATCGCGGGCGGGAGCCGCCGTCTTGGCCGAATAGGCTCCGATGGTTTGCACATACCCGGCGAGTTGCCAGATCTGCTCGGTCGTCAGTCGATCCCGGAATGCCGGCATTCCGCGGGGACGGCCGTCCCGGATGGAGACGAAGATGGAGATGATGTCGGGTCCGTAACGCCACCAACCATCCAGGAAAGCGGGCCCACTTGCCCCCCCGCCGTTGGCGTGGCAACCGTTGCAATTGAACCAGGTGTAGAGCTGCTTGCCTTGGCTTAGGCTGTAGGCGTTGGTTGCGTACGGCTTGCCCAACGCGCGATAGGTGTCCGGCGGCGCTCCCGAAATCCCGTCAGGCATCGATGCGACAGCCTGGAGGGAAGCGGAGATCGGGGGATCGAGCCTGAACTGCCGTTCCTCCCGCTGGCAGGCGCACACCGTCAAGGCGAGCGGCAGCATCGATATCAAACAGGCTTTCATGGCAGGCCGAAAACGTACAACGTGCCACTGGGATCGCTCGGAGCCGGCACATCCGCAATGGCCTGCGCAAGCCCCAATGATGCCGTCGCATCGCGTCGGTCGATCCAATACTGGCTCGCGAGACCATACGGGCCCGTGGCTCCGGCGACTACCGCGACATACTGGCGCCCGTCGGGACCTCGGTAGGTCATCGGCTGGCCCATGATTCCCGCCGTTGTCCGCCATTGCCCGAGCAGCTTGCCGGTGCCTGCATCGACCGCTTTCATCACTCCGTCGAGGGTTCCGTAAAACACCACCTCGCCCGCAGTCGCCAACACGTCGCTCGCAACCGGAAACGGCTCGTCGATCTTCCAGGCAGTTTTGCGGGGCCCGAGATCCCAGGCGACGAGGCCTCCGCGCGCCTCTCCGGGTTCCCTATGGACACGCACGTTGGCGCCGATGAAAGGAGTACCTTCGATATAACTTGCCGACCGAGCTTCGAAATCCATACACAGCCGGCTGATCGGAAGGTAGAGAATCCCTGTGGATGCCGCGAGAGCGGGATCGCCGCCCACGGCGCCCACCCAGGATGGACAGATATTACGAACCTGAACACCGGTGCGAGGTGTCTGCGATGCGTCGTCCTGACTCGCGCGTTGCGCTTCACCAGGTGCGAGCAGCGGATCGGCCGCAAGGATTTCCCCGGAGCCCCGATCCAACACGTAAAGCAACCCGTCGGCGTCCGCATGGAGGAGTAGTCTGCGGTTGACGCCGCCCCACGGCCGATCGACGGCTATATTCGCCGTCCCGTTGACCCATGAGTAGACATTGTGCGGATGGAGTGGAGTAAACCAACGCGGCGCTCCGGTCTGTGGGTCGCGTGCGAAGAGTCCAGAGGTCCAGCGGTTTGCCCCCGCGCGCTGTTCCGGGTTCCAGGGCGCTGGAGGGCCCGTATTGTGCAGCAACAGGTCGAGCCCAGAATCGTAAAGGATTGGAGCTGAAACGCCGCCGCCACCATGCTGCCAAGCCCCCGTGGGCCAGCTCCGGGACCCAAGGTCCTGGCCACGATCCGTGGCCTGAAAGGGAGCGAAGGTTTGCGTAATTCCGACATCCTGGTCCGGGCCGGTCGTGTAATGTCGCCACAGCTCGCGCCCCGTGGCGGCATCCAACGCGACGACCCAACCGCGCGCGCCGAAGTTGTCTCCGGCATTGCCAATCACCAAGCGACCGCCGCTGACAGTCGGGGGAGAGGTGAGGGTCTCGCCCTGGTGCGGGTTGGCAATGGCCACGTCCCACAACATTCGGCCGGTGTCGGCGTCCACCGCAATAACGTGTCCGTCAAGAGTACTGAAATAGAGCCGCCCGCTGTCGAATACGGGGCCGTGCGCGGTCCGATCGCAGCAAGCGAGTCCCTCTGCGACCGGGTCCGACTGGGGAGTGAATCGCCAGCTCACCTTCGGTTGTGGGCTGGTGAGATCCAACGCAAACAGCGTGTGCGGAAATGATGTCAGGAGGTATAGCCGCGAGCCGACGACGAGCGGCGGAGCTCCTTGCGCGCCGCGTTGCCCGGAACGAAAGGAGAACACGAGCCGCAAGTGCGACACGTTATCTCGATCGATCTGATCGAGCCCGCTGTAGCGAGTTGCCGTGACCTGTTGTGCCTCCCGCGCTTGCGCTCGCAGCGCGAGCGGCCACACCGTCGAGGCTCCGAGCGCCACGCAGACGATCGCAACGTGTTTTATGGAGCGATAGCTATACAGAAGGGCGCATCCCCGTCGCGGCCGACACTCGGCCTGGAGGGACGCCTTCGAGCGATGGAACACTCGCGGCGTCAGCCCGCACCAGCAACGTGCAGACCTGGGACGACTTGGCACCTGGGGCGGGACGGCGCCCCTGGCTCTATCGTATACTCCTACAATTCTCACCATAAACCGACGCGTCTGGCCAAAAGCGTGATGGAAGCGCACTGGGGGTGCCTTCGGCCGGTCGGATGAACTTTCAGTGAATCGAGAGACTTTTTCGCGCAGAACCCTGCTGCAGAGCCTGGCCACCCTGACGCTGCCGCTAGCGGTCTCCGGTTGCGGCCGGCAGAAAGCCAATGCACTGACGGTCGGGGGCTTGCCGGTCACGTGCAATCTCACCTTACCGGTCGCGTGCGTCGGCAAGGACACCGCGAACCAATCGCTTCCCGCCGGCGCGCCACGCTTCGAGTACGGGTACACCAAGATCAACGGCTGGCCGGAGGTCAAGGAATCCCTCATGGCGGGTCGCATACAGGCCGCCTACATGCTGGCGCCGCTCGTCATGGACCTGGCGGATAAGGGTATTCCGCTCAAGATCGTCTCGCTCGGGCACCGCTCCGGCGCGGTGATCATGGTGCGCACGGACTCTCCCTACCAACACTTCCGGCAACTCGCTGGCAAGCGCGTCGCCGTTCCCAGCCGTTTCGCCGTGGACTATCTCTTCCTACGCCGCATGCTCGCGCAGGAGAACATGCGCATCGAGGAGGTCGAGATCGTCGAAATGGCGCCGCCCGACATGCCCGCTGCCCTCTATGCGAATGCGGTGGACGCCTATTGCACCGGGGAGCCTTTTGGCGCCGCCGCGCAGAGTGCCGGCTACGCGCGACCCTTGCGCATGACCCGTGATGAATGGCCCAGATACATCTGCTGTGTGCTGACGGTGCGCGAGGAGCTCATCCATGAGAATCCGGCCATGGTCCAGGACCTGGTCAACCAGGTTCTCGGCGCCGGCGCCTGGTTGGATCGTGAGCCGGGCAACCGCGAGAAGGCGGTTCAGATCGCAGCCGGTCCCCGGTTCTTCAATCAAGACCCGAAGATCATCCGCTTCGTGATGCGCAATCCGAGCGACCGGGTGACCTACGGGGATCTGCGGATCATCCGGACGGAATTCGAGGAGCTGATGCAGCTTTCGCTCGCCGCCGGGACGATCAAGCACCCGATTTCCTATGAGAAATACGTCGACGAGCGGTTTGCGCGGATGGCGCAACCGGCGGCGATTCCGCTGTAGCAACATGAAAGCACCCACGCTTGCTGTCGCCTTGTTCTGGCTGACCGGAATTGCGGTTGCAGCCGCTGCCCCGCACGCGCCGGTTTTCAAGGCGGGGCTATTCAATCCGGCGCGGCTGGCCCCTGACTTCTCTTTGCAAGGCTCCAACGGCCATGAGCTCGAGATGAGCCAGTTTCATGGCAAAGTGGTCCTGCTTTCCTTCGGGTACTCCTCCTGCACCGCGGTTTGTCCGATTACTTTGGCGACCCTGGCCCAGGCACGCCGTCAGCTCGGCCCGGCGGCGGCTGATGTCCAGGTAGTGTACGTGACAGTCGATCCGGAGCGGGACGTGCCGGCGCGCTTGCAGGCATTTCTCCATGCGTTCGATTCGACCTTCATCGGCGGGACTGGGACAGCGGCGCAACTCGCCGGTGTGCGCAAGGACTACGGTATCAGCGCGCAGAAGATCCCCGTCGGGGACAGCTACAGCTATTCCCATTCCTCTTTCACCTATTTGATCGATCGCGGTGGGCGGATTCGAGCGCTCATGCCTTACGGGCACAGCGCCGAGGATTATGTCCACGATCTGACTATTCTCTTGAAAGAGTAACCTGTGTCACGCGCTCGCTCTCTCCTGCTGCTGACGCTCGCGGCGAGCGCCGGTGCGGCTCTGGCCTGGGGCGGATTGGCTCCCGTCCAGAGCGTTTCCCGCAACGAGATTTTCGAGATTCCCAAGGGAACCTGGGCGCGGCGGATGTCGGGCGACAAAGTCGAAATCCTGCCGGATCACATCCGGCTCACCCTGGGCCTCCGCGACGTTCTCGTCTTGCGCAACCAGGATGTGGTGCCCCAGATTTTCGGCCCGACGCTCATGATGCCAGGGCAGAGCTTCGAGCTGCCGTTCGAGCGGGCCGCCGAGTACCAGTTCGCCTGTACAGCGCATGCCAGCGGCCAGATGACCATCACCGTCGACCCGTACCCGGGGAGCCCCTGGGCGAGAATTCGCTGGCGCGCGCGTGAGCTGTTGAATCAGCTGAAAGAGCTCTGACTATGCACCGACTCAAGGAATCCCTACCGTCGTTGGCGGTTATCGCGGCCCTCATCGCGATCTGGTGGATCGCCGTGATCGCCACTCACAGTGTCATTTTTCCGACCCCGTGGGCCGTCGTCACCGGCACGTTGGAGTTGGTGAACGACGGGACGCTGTGGCGACACATCGGCGCCTCTCTCATGCGTGTTGGCAGTGGATTCGGCTTGGCCGTCTGTGTGGCTGTGCCGCTGGGCCTGTGGATGGGCTGGGTGCGCGGGGCGTACCAGACCCTGAATCCGATTTTCCAGATCCTCCGACCGATCTCGCCCATCGCGTGGATTCCGATCGCCATACTCTGGTTCGGCGTCGGCGATGCCTCACCGATCTACCTGATCTTCATCTCATCCGTGTTTCCCATGGTGGTGCAGACCACGGTGGGCGTGCATACCATCGAGAAGCGCTATTTGCGGGCAGCCGAAAACTTTGGCGTCTCGCGCCGCACGCTCTTCCAGCGAGTTGTCATTCCCGCCGTGCTGCCCCAGATCCTGGTCGGCATGCGCATTGGCCTGGGCGTCGCGTGGCTGGTCGTCGTGGCGGCGGAGATGATTGCGCTGCATTCGGGATTGGGCTACATGATCATGGATTCGCGCAACGCCGGGAATCGCTACGATCTGGTGGTCGCCGGCATGATCATCATCGGCCTCATCGGCCTTTCCCTGGACGGCATCATGCGCCTGCTGGAGGAATTCAAGTGGGTCAGGTGGCGCTATGCGCACTAAGATCGAAGTCCGCGACCTGAGGAAGACCTTCGCCTCCGACAAGGGACGCCTGGCCGTCGTCGAGGATGTCAGCTTCAGCGTGCGCGATGGCGAGTTCGTCGCCATCGTGGGCCCTTCCGGCTGCGGCAAATCCACGTTGTTGAACATGATCGCCGGGTTCGTGGCGCCCGATGCCGGAGCAGTGATCATCGATGGCGCGCCCCGCACCAAGCCGAGCTCCAAGGGCATCCTGATCTCGCAGCAGGGATCGGTGTTTCCATGGCTGACCGTGCGCGAGAACCTGATGTTTGGCCTGAACGGCCATGCGCCCGAAAACAACATGAGGCTCGCGGATCACTATGCCGAGATCGTCGGTCTGAAGGGCTTCGAGAACAGCTATCCGCACGAGCTCTCCGGCGGCATGCTCAAACGTGCCGAGCTCGCCCGCGCCCTGGTGGTCAAGCCGGAAATCCTCTACATGGACGAGCCTTTCTCCGCGCTCGATGCGCTGATGAGCTTGCGGATGCGCAACGAGTTGCTGCGCATCCTGGAAAAGGAGCGCCATACGGTCATGTTGATCACCCACGACGTGGAAGAGGCGATCCACCTGGCCGATCGCATTCTGGTGCTCTCGCCCCGGCCGACTCGCATCCAGGCCACGTTCGAAGTGCCGTTCCCGCGGCCACGCCGAGTCTCGAGCAGCGAGCTTCAGGAGATGCGGGTGGCCATCCTGCGCGAGCTGGGTGTGGATCGCGAGGAATTGGGCTCCTGACCGCAAGGCTCCCCGCTTAGGTCGCGGACCGCCGGGACCAACGTCGCACGACCACCCCGGGTCTCTAGTGTGGCGTTTTGACAACGAGACATTCCCTTACAGTCCATCTCACGGTACGATTCGCAGCACTGAACGACTCCCGCGCGACCACCGAGCGTGGGTCTCGGAGCCAATCTGGAGGGCATCTTTGATGTTCTCCACCAACTATACAGGGAACGGCACTGCCGTCGGGGAGAACCTCATGCTGATGAAGGACAGCCGTGTGGCGCGCGCCACAGGCTTCGTAGTCAACCTGTCCATCTTATCCGTAGTCGGACTGCTGACAGGCGCCCACTCGGCGCACGCCCAGAACGCCGCCGCTCAGACCGTCGCCGCCGGCCCGGCCGAGGAGGAGCCGCAGACGGTCGTCATCACGGGCAGCCGCATCGCGACTCCGGAGCTGCAGAGCATGACCCCGATCACCGTGGTGACCAACCAGTCGATCGAGTCCTCGGGCCAGTTCAATATCTCCAACTTCCTGCGCGACCTGCCGTCGGTCGGCACGTCCACGCTGAGCACCACGAACAGCAACTTCCTGACCAACAACTCCGGCGTCAACACCATCAACCTGCGCAACCTCGGCGATCAGCGCACCCTCGTGCTGGTGAACGGGAAGCGGTACACGCCCGGCGTCTCCGGCACCCCCGAGGTCGATTTCAACACCATTCCGACGGATTTCATCGATCACATCGAGGTCACGACCGGTGGCGCTTCGGCCATCTACGGCTCGGACGCCGTGGCCGGTGTGGTCAACATCATCTATAAAACCAACTTCGAGGGGCTGGAGCTGCGCGGCCAAGGCGGTCAGACCGGTTACAACGACGACGCCCGCTACGGTGGGGGTCTCCTCGCCGGATCCAGCTTCGATGAAGGTCGCGGCCATTTTATGTTCGATGTGTCCTGGGATAAGGATGACGGCCTGTGGTCGCGGCAGCGCACGCGCTCCGCGGTAGACGAGACGGTGTTGAATTGCCAGCCGGATTGCGACACCATCGGCGCCCTCGTCAAGCCCACCTATAGCAGCTTCTCGCCCCAAGGCCGGTTCACGTACAGCAGCTCCAAGCCCAAGGCCAACGGCGGTGTGAGCGACCTGTTCACGTTCAACCCTGATAATACGCTGCATGACGGCGGCGCCCCCACGAGCTTCGGCTTCAACCGCAATGCGTTCCGGCGTCTCGCCGTCCCGACGGACCGGACGCTCATCGCTACGACGATGAACTTCGACGTGAGCGAGCACCACCAGGTCTACTCTGAGCTCACCTACGGCTTCAGTCACACAAAATCCGCGATCGAGCCGTTTGCCATGGCGGGCTCAGGCCAGTCCGGCGCCGTCTATGGCATAGCCGCGCAGGACCCCAACGGCGACTTGATCGCCATGCCGGTCACCAATGCCTACCTGCAGACGCTGCCCGCACTGGCGCCGGTCGCCTCCGCGATCAACACATTCAACGCCACGGGGGCGAACTGTGTCGGGACTGCCGCCACGAATCCGGCCTACAACTGTATCAATTACGTCAATTTCCGGAAGCGTCTGCTGGATGTCGCCATCCGCTCCAATGAGGCCAACCGCCAGACAGGGCGCTTCCTGCTCGGGATGAAAGGCGACATTCCGCTCGGCGACTGGAAGTACGATGTGTCCTATAGCTATGGACGCACCACCGATTCGCAACTCTCGACGGGCCAGGTCAACATCGC
The DNA here is from genome assembly GCA_964400085.1 of uncultured Steroidobacteraceae bacterium. GTDB lineage: Bacteria > Pseudomonadota > Gammaproteobacteria > Steroidobacterales > Steroidobacteraceae > 13-2-20CM-66-19. Next base: position 87,305 of record CAYNTW010000003.1, read on the forward strand.
CAACGTGCGGGCGGCACTCGACTCCGTCGTCGATCCGAAAACCGGCCAGATCGTCTGCCGCGACGCAGTCTGGCGGGCATTGGGTTGCGTGCCGCTCAACCTGTTCGGGTACAACAGCATCACCCCAGCCGCGGCCAACTGGATCAGGGCCAACGAGAGCCGCGATGTGAAGGTTCAGGAGCAGATCATCTCCGCCTCGGCCGCGGGTTCCGTGGGGCATCTGCCCGCCGGTGATCCGCAACTGGTGGTCGGCTTGGAGCACCGCAAGGATCAGAGCGAGGAGATCTGGGACGCGCTGACCAATGCCGGCCTGAATGGCGGCAATCAATTGGGGAACACCTACGGTAGCATCACCGCGAAGGAGGCTTTCGCCGAGCTGCAAGTCCCCGTCCTCAAGGATTTGCCCGGTATCGACAAGTTCGACGTGAATGCCGCCATCCGGCACGCGAAGTACAGCACGGTTGGCTCCGTGAACACGTGGAAGGCGGGCTTCGATTACGCGCCGATTCCCGACGTGCGCTTGCGCAGCATCTACTCGGTAGCGATTCGTGCTCCGGACATCAACGAGCTTTTCCAGGGTAAACAGGAGACCTTCCCGCCCGGGTTGGTCGATCCGTGCGACGGAATCACGTTGGCCACCGCTGGCCAGTTCCCTGCCTCCTGCGCGAAGAATCCGGCGATCGCGGCCGCCATCGCTGGCGGTGGAGCCTTCAAGTACAGCTTCCTCGACTACCAGATCATCAACGGCTTTGTGATCTCGAACCCGACCCTGAAGCAGGAAAAGGCCAAGACGACCACCTTCGGTCTCGTCTTTACCCCGCGGGCGCTGCCGCACTTCAATGCGACCGTCGACTTCTATGATGTGAGGATCGACGATGCGATCAACTTCGTCGACTTCCAGACCGAGATCAATCAATGCACCGCCACGGGCACCCAATTCTGCGACAACGTGATCCGCAACGCGTTCACGGGAAAGCTGCAGACGATCAATCAGAACTTCATGAACCTCGCCTCGATCCGCACCCGCGGCATCGACACGGTGCTGCGTTATGGGATCGATTTTGGCCCCGCCGGCGCTCTCAGCCTGCAGCTCACCGAGACTCACCTGATCAAGCTCGAGGAGCGGATCCCGTTCGCCCCGACCCTGGACAATGTGGGTGAGTTGAACAACAACCAGAATGGCCGTTTGGGCTCGGGATTCGAGGACCGCGGGACATTCACACTGGTCTATGACGTTGGCCCATTCGAGGCCACGTGGCGCGCCAACTACATGAGCAGTATCAACGACACCAATCCGACTCCGGACAACACTGTCATTTCCACGCTTTACAACAGCGTTCCGGCTTATGTTTATCACGACATGCAGGTGCGATACACGCTGCCGTTCAAGCCGAAGGCGCAGGTCTACGTCGGCGCCAACAACGTGTTCAACAAGCAGCCGCCGTTCCTCCCCATGGGAATGGCCTCAACCGTGACCGGCTCCGAGACTGCCGCGGATACATACGACGTGTTCGGGGTATTCTGGTACGCCGGCTTCGACGTGAAGTTCTGATATTTGTCTCCACCATCGTGCCGACCGCGGGGCGTATACCCCGCGGATTGGCACGATGTCTCTGCGGCGGTTGACGCCCTTTTCTGGTACCGCTAGCATGAAATCAGCGCGCACGCTGCGCGCGGCAGTCCGCTGCGATGCAAACACTCGATGCGCAGGTCGGGAAACAACATTGTTGGTATGGTGGGTCTGCTCGCCTGCGCGGCGATCGGCCTGCTGGATAGTATCGACCATTCCTGGGTTTACGACCCGCAGCGCGCGCTCCACACGAGGTTCGATACCACGCTCGCGAGGCAGCTTGCCGCGGTTTTCAGCGGCGACGGCCGCGACCTTCCGAGCGCGACTTACTGGATCCATCTGGTGCTACGCCTCGTGCTCGTCGCGATTTTCGCCGCGGCGCTCTGGGCGAGAACCGATCCGGCCCGGCGGCGCAGCCGCGCGCTGGACCTACAACTCCTCGGCGCGCAGATCCTGATTGCGTTGATCGGTCCGACCGCGTTGGTCCACGTCGTGGCCGCGGAGCTGGCGATCGTTCTGCCGCTGCGTTCCGCCGCGCAATGTCTGGCCGCGCTGATCGTTGCGGACGTTGCCGTAAAAGTTCCGTTCCTGATGGGAGCCATCGGGGATCTTTACCCCCGGTTCACTCACAGCGTGGTCATCATGTGCATCGCCTGGGACGCGGTGTTGCATCCGGTGTTTTTTGGAATGGGGCTGCTTTTCTCGGCCGAGAGGCGTGGGCGCGCCAAGCTGGCCAGGGCCCATGCCGAATTGCTGGGAACCCGACAGCTCCTGGCGGATACCATTCGCGCTTCCGAGCGGGCGCGGATTGCGCGCGATCTGCACGACGCGCTCGGGCATCATTTGACCGCTCTGAATCTCCACCTGGATCTTGCGACTCGCAGCGCCGATCAAGTCGGAGGCGGGAACGTCGAGTCGCTGCGGATCTCGCGCGAGCTGGCGCAGCGCCTGTTGGCTGAAGTGCGCGCGACCGTGAATCTCCAGCGCAAGCAGCAAGCGATCGACCTGCGGCAGGCGCTGGAGACCCTTTGCGCGGGCATTCCGTTCCCGAACATCACACTCTCCTATGACGAGCGAATCGAGATCAGGGAACCCACAGTGGCGGATACGATCTTTCGCACCGTCCAGGAGGCCATAACGAACGTCGTGCGACATTCGGGAGCCGCTTCAGTCACGATCAACGTACGCCGCCAGAACGACGGACTGGCTGTTTCAGTCAGCGACGATGGCGCGGGCGCGGGTCAAATCGAGGAGGGCAATGGGCTGGCGGGCCTACGTGAGCGTGTCGAGACTCTGGGCGGGCAGCTCCGAACCGCGAGCGGCGCCTGCGGTGGTTTCAATTTGAACGTGTGGTTACCGCGGTTCGCGAGCGCATCATGATTCAGGTTGTGCTCGTCGACGATCAGACATTGGTCCGCAGCGGCATCCGGGGACTGCTCAACTTGACCAGCGACATCCGGGTGGTCGCGGAAGCCGCTGACGGAGAGGAGGCGTTGGCGATCACCGTCGCGGCTCGTCCCGATGTTCTGCTGCTGGATATCAGAATGCCAGGGCGATCCGGGATCGAGGTCTTGCGAGGTCTCATGGAGCAGGGCAATCAGCCGCCCACGATCCTGCTGACCACCTTCGATGACGATACGGCCTTGCTCGAAGGCATGCGCGCCGGCGCCAAGGGCTTCCTGCTCAAAGACATTTCCTTGGAGCGCCTTGCGGAGGCTATCCGTACCGTGGCTGCCGGTTCGACCTTGCACCTACCCGCGATCACCGAACGACTTCTGCGCGGCCTGAACCAATCCACTCAGGGTTGGGTGATCGATTCGCCGGAACGGCTTACCACGCGCGAAACCGAGGTGTTGCGTTTGGTTGCGGGAGGGTTCAGCAACCGAGAGATCGCGGATGCGTTGCTGACGAGCGAGGGTACGATCAAGAATCACGTCTCCAGCATTCTTTCCAAGCTGGGTGTGCGGGACCGCGTACGCGCCGTACTGCGGGCGCTGGAGCTTGGATATCTTGCGCGGGCGCGCGCTTCCTGAGGTCCGGGAACGCCAGTTGGCCGAAAGTCATAGGCGCGTGTGCTGACCTTCGGCACATGTCGAAATACGCTGCCTGGCACAAGGTGAGCGGCAGGCCCGCCAACCGTCAATCGCGACGGCGCGCTACGGCCGCACCGGAGAATGCCATGCTCGCCAGATCGACAGCGCTACTGTTTGCATCCCTCGTGGGCTTACCCGCTTTCGCGCATGAGACGCCACGTCTCGAGCTCGATATCAATTTCGCGCAAACCTTCATCGTCGCTCCCTGCCCACCGAACGCGCCGGTGGCGGATTTTTGCCTCAGTGTGACCGGTGTTGCGAAGGTGCGCGAACTGGGCCAGGTGCAGTTCAACCGGGTCGTGCTCATCAACGGCACGTTGTTCGATCCGGCTCATCCCACCTGTATTCCCGATGAGACCACGGGCACGCTGACTTTGCCGGGTGGAACGATCACGTTCCATGCGCCGGGGAATGTCTGTTTTGTCGATGGAATCGCGGCCTACGATCTCGTCATCACGGGAGGGACCGGCGCCTACGCCGGCGCTCTAGGCGGTGGCCAGGTCTTCGTGCCGCCCCCCGAAACCAACACCACGGGCCGGGAGCTGTGGCACGTGCGGGTGGAGTGATCGCTTGGCCGGGTGTTATTCGTACATCGCTCGTCCGACCAGCTCCTCGATGAGCGAGAGGTCCGGGCCGCGGTCGCCGACATTGCCGACGATACGCCCCGCTGGCAGGTGAACGACCCGGGGTGTTCCGTCGAGCCGCTTGATGGTCACGTTGACACCGCTAGCGTGAGGACGATCGACAGCCGGATCAAACTCATGCACGTCGCCCGTGCACTCATCCAGGATGAACGAGGGCACGTTGTAAAAATATACGGAGATCAGGTCGTTCGGGGAGTAGTACTGGGAAAAGTACTCTTTGGACTTGCAGGGATGGGTGTGATAGAGCCCAACGAGCTTGTCGCCGGGACTGAGCTGCTTGTCGACGTCCATGGGAACCGCGTCGATCTTCTTGAGTGTACGCGGAAAGGCGTTGTTCATGACTTGGCCATTGCGCACGACCAGGATACCGCTGTATTCCCAACGGTGGCCGTTCGGCGCATAGAACGCCCAACGCAAAGCGTGCACGGCGGCGGGTTCCAGGGCGGGCTCGGCGGCCTCGACGGGCAGTCCAATGGTCATGCCCAGGGCGAAGGCTATGAGGCTCAAGTGGGTCAATCGCACGGTCGTCAACTCCGAGCTACCTACAGTCACTTATCGGCCAATTGGGTGGGTGCTGAGGCAAAATGCATCGCAGATTCGCCAGCGGATTTTGAGGCACGGATCACGTTTAGAAAGAAGCCGGGACCTGCAATAGACTCTCCCGCAAGGCGCGGCGTTCTGTAAGACTGCCGCGCGATACATTGAAGAAGGTGTTCCAAATGCCCAAGGCGTACTGGGTCGTCTGCTATCGTGAAATCAAGGATCCCGCCAAATTGGCGGCCTATGCGAAGCTCGCCTTACCAGCCATTGAGGCGGGGGGCGGTCGCGCGCTGGCGCGCGGTACGGCGGCGAAGGCCTACGAAGCCGGCCAGCTCGAGCGCACAGTCCTCATTGAATTCGATTCCGTCGAGCAGGCGATCGCCGTCCACGACAGTCCTGCGTACCAGGTCGCCCTGAAGGCGCTCGGTGACGGTGCTGTGCGCGATATGCGGGTTATTGGCGGCCTCTGATCAGTGTCAACGCGCGCTGGCCGCCGGCACCGAGCGGTCGAGTGCGTCGTTTACAATCATGCCGCGGCTCTGGCGGCGTACCAGGGAAGCGTAGTACCCGTCCAACCTCAGCAGTTCCCTGTGGGAGCCAAGTTCCGCAATGCGCCCGTGCTTGAGCACCACGATCCGATCGGCATTGGCGACGGTCGCGAGGCGATGCGCGATCACGAAGGTCGTGCGACCCTTCATGAGCCGCTCGATCGCCACTTGAACCATCTCCTCCGATTCCGCGTCGAGCGAGGCTGTCGCCTCATCGAGCACCAGGATCGGAGCATTCTTGAAAATCGCCCGCGCTATGGTGACGCGCTGCCGTTCTCCCGCGGACAGCAGTGAGCCACGCTCGCCAACCTTGGTGTCGTACCCGTCCGGCAGGTGTTCGATCATGTCGTGGATACTTGCCGCGCGTGCGGCCGCTATCACGTCCTTCATGCGCGCATTCGGCCGCGCGTAGGCAATGTTGGCACGAATGGTGTCGTTGAAGAGCAGCGGATCCTGGAGGACAACACCGATGTTGCGACGTATTGAGCTCTGTTTCAGCGTACGCAGATCCTGGCCGTCCAGCCGGATACATCCCTCCTGTGGATCATAGAATCGCATCAGCAGCGCCATCAGCGTCGTCTTGCCGGACCCACTCGGCCCGACGATGGCCACTGTCTCTCCCGCGGCTACCTTCAGGTCGATGCCGGCCAACAGCGGCCTCGTGGAGGACTCATCGTAGCGGAAGTGCACGTTCTCGAAAGTGACATCGCCGCGTACCGTGCCGGTCTCCTTGGCATCTGGAGAGTCTCCCAGATATTCCTGCACGTCCAGGATGCGGAAGATCTCCTCCAGGGAGACCGACGCCTTGCTCAATGTTTGATACAACCCGCTCAGTCCCTGCACCGGGCCGAACAGGCCGCCCACGTAGCCGAGAAAGGCGACCAACGTTCCAACCGTGATCTCTCCGTGAATGGCCAGGTATCCGCCCGCCGCGATCGCGGACAGTCTCGCGACGGCGATGACCAGGTTGCTGGTGGCTCCGTAACCGGCGTCGGTGGCGACGCCGCGGATCACTGCCTGGTTGGCTACACTGACATCGCTCAGAAAACGGCGCTTCTCGATTTCCTCCATGGTGAAGCTGCGCACGATCAGGATGCCGGAGAGCACCTCGTTGAAACGGGAGTAGATGTCCGCCCAGCGATCCAACAATGCGCGCTCGCGCCGCACCTGCTCGGGAGCCGCGCGGACGGCGATCAAGGCGGGCATGGGCGCGAACAGCAGCACGAGCAACGCCATGCGCCACTCGAGCTTCATCATGATAGTCACCGCGATGACCAGGAACACGGCCGCGGGCAGTATGTTGAAGAGCATCTGGGTGACCGCTGATACGAACCCCTGGATGCTGCGGTCGAGTCGCGTCATGATGGCGCCGACGCCCTGGCTGCGTTGCAGGCGCAGGGGCATCTGGTGAAGCTTGCCGATCGTGGCCTCCATCAGCGCGTACTGCAGGCCGATGCGAGTGCGCCAGATCAACCAATCCGACAGAGCGTTGGCTCCCTCCCGCGACAATGCGAGGGCTGCGAGCACCGACAGTCCGGTCCAGAGCGCGGCCGCCAGCAGGGGCCGCCGGGACAGACTATCAATTATATATTTCAGCGCGAGCGGCTCCGCGGCGTTCAGGATGGCCATCAACACCGTGAGCCCGAGGATCAGGAGAATGGCATTCCGCTGCGGCAATGCGAAGCGGATGGCGCGATGGAAGTTCTCGAGGAGTTTGAGTCTGTCGGAAGCCATCCCCCAATGTTGCCCACAGAGGGCTTCGGGGTACAGCGAGGCAGGAACAGGCCGCCGCCCAGCTAGCGGTTCGCTACCGGGACGGCAATCAACGGCGTGTTAGAGCTTCTGCACCACCACTCGTCCACTCGCGTCGACGAAGACGTGGTAGCGATTGCCATCCTTGCAGGTCGCTGTGTAGTCACTGTCGCCGTTGCGCTTCGTGTCGACGACCTTGTCGCAGGGCTGGCCGTGGAGCGCGATGGTGGCGCCCAGGTCTTTTCCCATCGAGTTGTCCTGGGAAAATGCGGTCACGCCGAACCCCATGAGAGCGACTGCGGCGGCGTGTGTGAATGTGCGACGACCCATGTTGTCCTCTTTCAGAGCTTGGCGAATTTTTGCGGGTCCGTGAGGATGTCCCAGAGCGCCTCGCGCGAGCTCGAGATCTCGGCCGCCAGCGGCGGATCGCCATCCTGCAACAGACTCATTACCTTCATCAGCAACACATCATATTGCTGCCGCAGCTCGCTCAAGGGCGGCTGTTTGCGGGCGTGAAAGGCACGGAATTGACCGAGCAGGTCGTCGACCTGGTTTTTCAGGGAGAGCTTGGTGAAGACGCCGATCGCGTGCGTGCTCCGCAGGCGGTCCTCGAGGGCGGCCAGATCCAGTGACGTAGTCGCCGGGCGCGCGTTGCTCGCCGCGGCTGACTGCCCCGAGTGGCTGCCAGCGCCGGCCGTCGTGGCCCCCGGCGAAGGTCCAGAGGTGCCCGCGCCGCTCGCCGCCGCTGCCCCGGATTTCGCTCCACCGGGAGCTGTCGTTGTCGCTCCCCGCTTAGTGGACGTGGATGTTGAGGCACCGGCTCTCGAGCTGTCGACGCGCGGCGGCGTTCGGTTGGTGCTCTGGCCGGACGAGGGCGGTGCCGACGCGCTCTCCGGACCCGCGGCGGACTGAGTTGCTTGCGTACCCCCGCCGGGGGTTCCCTCGCTGACCGCTCGGTCACCGGATCGTGACGACTTTGCGGCGCTGGTGCTGGAGCCTGATGGCGGGGTTTGTGCGCTCGAGGGTGCGGACGGGCTGCGGGAGCTCGCGCTCTGGCCAGCCGCCGAAGATCCAGGCTGACCTGGCCGCAAATGAGAGCAAGCGGCCAAAACGAGGATCGCCAGCTCAACGACGGTCGCGGCCCGCCACCTCATCCCGCTCGAATGCATCGATCGCCCTCTTGCAAGCGCCACCAGTATACTGGAAGTGCACTGCCAGAATCCTGCGGGCACCGCAGTGCACGGCTCTCAGAGAGACTTCGGCTCGGGCAACTCTTCGTACTGCGGCAACTCGTCGGTGATCTCGAACCAGGGCGCCTTGGACCCAACATAGATGTGATGATCCGGCAAGCGGTTGGGAGATCCGGACAGCACTCCCAGGGCGACGTGCAGATATTGTCGCTCGCGAACCGCGGCAAACAAGAAGGCGTGGCAGAGGTTGCACCGAGCGCCGTAGCCATCAGCGCACTCACCCTCGATCAGCAAGTGATCGCTGCCGGCGATGACTTCGAGCTTGTCCGTCGCGATCCCGGCGATGGCGGCGAAAGCCGACCCGGTGCGAGCCCGACAACGCGAGCAGTGGCAGTAGAATGCGTACTCGAACGTGTTCTCAACTACGAACTCCACCTGGCCGCACGAACACTGGCCCCGCAACGTGCCGACCGGCGGATCTTCTGCCTCCGTCACGGGGTCCTCTTCCGCGTCGGTGACGACTCTGCCGTCAGGACGGAAAAAGTCGGGGCGCGAGCTCACCAGCTCCCGCAGGTCCATACCGCCGAGGAGCGCGGGAATGGTCGGATTACTCGCCGGATCGGGCATGACCGGGTGATAGTTTCCGCCGGGCACCGTGGTGGTGACATAACCGCGCAGGTCGACGCCGCCGCTGTTGGTATCGTCGGCGCCGAGCGCGCCCCAAGCCAGCGAGCCGGCATCCGCTCCCGCTTGGCGTTGTGCCTGTATGGAGGAGATCGTCGCGGCTACTTCGCGCGCCGATGTCGCCACATCCGCATTCGCGAACGCTTTCTGCAGCTCGGCCAGATCTTGCGTGGACAATGAGTCCTTGCCGGCGGTAAAGACGAGTACGCCTTTCACCACGGAAAAACTCCAGTCCTTCTGCTGCAGTTGGGGCGACAACGTCGCCACCGCGGTGGAGTAAGTTGCTCGCAGCGTTGCCGAAGCATTCCCCAGGTTGTTGGTCAACAGGTTCGCGGATTTCTGGTCCGATTCGTTGCTGGCCAATGCGCTCAGCAGGTGGATGTACGCTCCGATGCCGCTTTGAGACAAGAGACTGGCCGAAGCGGGGGCGCCGGCGCCGTGATAGATGTCCTCTGTGGCCCCGGCGGCGGACGCGCTCGTGAAACTGGCGCGTTGCTGGACGCGCGCGAGCTGAGATGCTGCCCCGACAAGGGCGGGGAGCCCGCGGCCGGGGGGTACCACGCCCGAGCCCGGCTGGCTGAGCCCGCCCGCTGTCGACTGCGCGAGACCTCCGCCGCGCTGGGCAAGCGCCCCCGCCCCCGCGCCCGAGGTCACCCTCGCAGAGCCCAGCTCGGCGCCCGACTGCCCAGCCGCCCCCGCCTGCCCAGCCGTACCCGACTGCGCGGTACCCGTCTGACCGGACAGGTCCAGTCCCGCCAAGCTTGGAGAGCCCGGCTCACCAGGCGCCCCCTGGCCCCCGAGACTCAGGCTGAACGGGTCCGTGAGGCTCAACCCATTTTGGCCTGGAAGGCTCGCGCTCGGAGCGGTGGACGCAGCGGTAGACAAGGTCACGCTGACGGACCCAGGAATCGGCAAATCAGGCTGGCCGGTCGCGTTACCGCCGGTTGGCGTTGCAGATTTCGACTCGATCTGCCCGAGGGTAGTCGTCTCGCTCCCCTGGACCAAGGCGTTGAGCAGATTATTGAGCTCCATGGGCACCGCCGCGAGATGAAGTTCCACAGTGTATAGCGGTGCCCCTGGGGAAAGCTTGAAACCCGTCTCAGGGAGCTTGCGCCGTCACCGTGGGTTCCGCCCCAAAGCCGATGACTGTTGGCATTCCGCTCGCCGCCTGGAGGGCCTGCCGCGCAAAATCCCAGTGCATCGCGGCCCGGTGCGCGCCCAAGGTGTGCTCGAGCACCTGCGCCAGCCAGGCGAGATTCGCGCCCATGGAGCGTTCTGCGGCCTCCAATGGAGGGTGCGCTTCCAGCAGCAAGTTGCCGTTGACGTACGTGGCCTTGATGGGCTGGTTGACCAACGACACCTTCGTGCCCACCGTTACGAGGGGGTAGAGCGCCGCCAGGTCCTCAGGGTACATGCTGATACATCCGTGAGTCTCGGCCATACCAACCGCCAGCGGAATGTTGGTTGCATGAATCTCGTAGGTACCGTCCCCCACTGCCAACCGCATTCTGAAATCACCCAGGGGGTTGTTGGGTCCCGCCGGGATGACCGTGGGCAACGGATCGCCGTTCGCGGCATGTTCCCGGCGAATCGCCGCCGTCGGGATCCACTGGGGATGCCGTTCCTTGGTCAGAACCCAGGTGCGCCCGAGCGGCGAATGCCAGTCGTGGCTGCCAATGCCCACTGGATAGGTGAGTACGAATGCCGCTTCACCCACGCGCGGCTTGGGATAATAGTAGAGTCGGTGCTCGGGCAGATTCACGACGATCCCCTCTCGAGGAGCGGCGGGTAGGATGTGCCGACCCGGCAACAGGATCGCGGTGTTGTCGCCGGGCAACCAAACATCCACTCCCGGATTGGCACGCACCAGCTCTTCATAACCGATGCCGTAGCGACGCGCGATGTCCAGCAAAGTATCCTCGCGACTCGACCGGGTCCGCTCTTCCTGACCGACGACCGGCGAGCCATCCAGTGGGAGCGGGTAGGTCGTGGCCGAAGCGCAATTCCACAATAGCGCGCCACACGAGGCCGTTGCGTGTAGCCACGTTCTGACACCGCGCGCGAGTGCGAATCGCTTCGACTGGGTTTGCACCAGAGAATCAGGGCATGGTCTGGACCTGGCGATTACCGGGCGGCGTCCCCTGACACATAGATCGGATTGCCCAGCAGCGCCAGGTGCGCATCGTGATCCCTGGCATCAACACGAATCCAGTGCCGTCCGCCGTCAGCACGCCAGGTAAATTCGAAAGACTGCGAGGGCGAGGCGATGTAGGAATTCCTCAGCAGGGATGCCCGTTGGCCATCGAGGATCACCTCCAGCTCTCCGCCGGCGACATCGTTGACGGTTGCCTCAAAGCGTATCAAGGTGCCTCGCCGTCCTTGCAAGGTGTCGCCCATGTGAGCGCTGCGAGCGCCGTCGCTCACCATTACATCGAGCGAGCGATCATGAGTGCCCGCGACATCGATGAAGATGCGGCCACGCCTCATGGCGGCGATGAGCCCTGCTTGGGACAACTCGTCGGCGTAGATGACGGTTGTCGGTGTGCCGATCGCGCCACTGTTGTTGGCGGGTCGTAGCGCATCGTGATTGTCGCTCCCGCCTAGCGCAGTCAACTTATAGCCCCGATCAAGCAGGTGCTCCCAGAACGGAATGCCGGAGTAGGGCGTGTCCGCATCGAGACCGTTGACGACCTCGACGGCCTGCACATGCCTGTAGTCCACCTCTCCTCGAGGTGTCCAACCGCACCCCATGCATTGCTCCCCGGAGGGCCGCACCGGGTGGTTGATGGAGATCACTCCTCCGGTGCGCTCGGCATTCGCGATCAGGGCGTTCCAATCTGGAACATCCGGGCCGCCCTCTCTGAAATCCAGCGGTGCGACCGTTCCGAACAGGTTGGCGTGGCCTCGAAAGGTGGTGATCTCGCGTCCGGGAATCAGCAGCAGATTGTCGAAATAGGGCTGCAGCTCCCGAATGGCCTCCGCTTGCGAGGTGGTGTTGTGATCCGTGATGGCAATAAAGTCCAGCCCGCGCTCACTCGCGGTCTGGGCAGTCAGGAACAATGGACACGGTACCCGCTGTAGCCGTCGGCTCAAGCACGATCCGTCACTATGAGCCGTATGCATATGCAAGTCGCCTCGGTACCATCCGGGCGAGGAACGCAGCACCACTCCGGAGGGACCGGCGCCGCCGACTCCCGCGGCTGCCGCTGCGCTAGCTACACCGCGTTCGAACTTGACGCGAGCGGTGTATTCGGCTCGCGTGTCCGGCCGGATGTTGGGAATCCCGAGCAACAGGTTCCAGGTGCCGGGCCGCAGCGGACCGGCCAGGTACGAAGGCGTGGCGTCCGTTGCCGCGATCGTAAACTGCCGCTTGTTCCCGCCGCTCCAACCGCGGAAACCCTCCTGTCCCCGAAAACCGTCGGGTCCCAGCAATCCAAGGTCGATAGTCGTGTGTTCATCCCGGGTGGTGTAGTCGAAATCGACCGTAATGCGAGTCGTTCCCGCCGGCACTTCAAACGGGACCAAACGCCAAGTCTTGTTGTCTGCGCCCGTCAGCTTGCCACTCAGGATGGCCTCGGAAGGGCCACCCTGAGTGGCAATGGGCTGGCACCCCGCACAGACCACGGCCAACAGAATCAGGAGAACAGCGACCATCAGAATCGATACATCATCGAAAGACGGAACGCGCGCCCGAGGATCGGACGCGCGATGAAGGTGCTAGCGCCGGCATCCGCATTCTGCACCTCACCCACTCGCGGGTTCCCCTCGGTGAGTCCCATCGAATTGGTGACATTGTCGACGTATGCGTACAGATCGAAGCGCTCCGTGACGGCCACGCGCGCACTCAGGTCCAGGACGTCATAGTGGGGCAGAACCACCGAGTTGGCCGTATCCACGTAACGGGCTCCTTCCCATTCCCACGAAGCCTGCAAGCGCAGGCGCTGGTTGAACAGGTTGAAGCCCGGGACGATCCTTACGCTGACCTTCGGGACGCGAACCAGTTGGTTGCCGTCGTAGTCACGCAGCACCGGTTGCTTGTTGACGTTGTCGGTATAGACGAGCCCGACGTACTTCGGCTGCTCGAGTGTCGAGCTGAACGTCAGGTCAAACCACTCGACCGGATAGAAACCGCCCTCGAGCTCCAGCCCGTAGGTCCGGCTATCCGCATAGAGATTCTGTGGAACCGGCGGGGCGCTGCTCGCCAGGTTGAATATGTTGTTCGTGAATCCCACATTATTGTATTTCGTCCAGAATGCCGTCGCGTAAAGATCGATCCACCGATTGGCGTACTTGTAGCCGATCTCGCCCAGGTCCATCGTCTGGATGATTGGCTTGGCCACCGTATTGTTCTTGGCAGTGAGTGAGGCGGTCGTGTAGGTGCTGAGGCTCGGCATACGGAACGTCGGGGTGAAGCGCGCGAACAGCCCTGAGTGGTCGGTGAATTGCCAGTTCTCGCCAATCGTCCAGCCGACCTTGCTGAAGGTCTGGTTGAAATGGACGAACTGGCCATTGCCGGTCAGGATCTGGGAGGTCGCCGACGTACCGAGATCGACCGTTTGCGACTCTTCCACGTTCGCGGTGAGACGATCCTCCTCCCAGCGTACTCCCGCATCGATGCGCAGGGCATGGGTGATCTGCCACTCATCCGCGAGATAGAAAGCGGTGGTGGTCGCTTGTCCGTTCGTATTCGCCCATTCGTAGCCGTAGTGATAGATGCCGTGGTCCGTCAGTGATCCGGCAACGCTGCCGTCGGCATTGAGGGCCACGATATCGAGCAACCGCGCGTTGTTCTGCACATTGAGAACGGCAGTCGAGGAGTAGCGATTGAAGTCCTGAGAGACGTTGGCAACGTAGAAGCCCAACGTCGCATCGTGCGTCTGCGAGCCAAACTCGAACTTGCGCATGAGCCGGGCGTCGTTCATGAGCTCTTTCAACGGGGAGGTTACGTTTCGCAGTCCGCCAATGACAACGAGCCCGTTGGGCGTGTTGAATGCGGTTCCTGGGGAATCGGTGTAGAAGAGCTGATAGGAAGCGGCATTGGGATAGTACTTCTTGAGCGCCGGGCCCGCCTGTTGTGACCCGAACAATGTGGCCGGGCTCATCACGAGATTCGGGAACACGCCGTTGCGCACCGTGTTCGTCTGGTCGTAACGGACGTGATCGCTCAAGTTGAATCCATCGCCCAGATCGAACTCCAGGTTGCCCGTCGCTTGGGTCCGCTTGACCTGCGTGCCGATCGTGTTGTCGAAGGAAAAGGGCGTGCCGTTGGTGAGCACGGTAGTCCCGTTTGCCCCTGTCGAGGCGTTCGCCGTCTGCATCTGGATGAGCGAGGTCTCCGGGCCCGCGAGGGTGCCAAAGTTGGTATTGAACCCGGGCACTGCCCGGATCTTGCCGTCCGGGTAGACGCGCATTGGGATGCCGAGGTCGAGGTAAACAGTGTCGTCCAGCCGCTTGATGTCGAACGACACCTTGCCGCGCTCGAAATCGCGCGCCAGCGATACCCTGAACTGACCGCCGTCATCGCCGTGAAAGCCCGGATTGCGAATGCCGTTGTCATACCGGTAGAAACCCCCGGCGGAGAGTTTCCAGTCGCCAATGGGCGCGCCGTACCACGCGTCGATGCGATTCAAGCCATAATCGCCGACGGTGTACTTGGCCACGCCTTCGGCCTGGTCGCCCACCTTTCGCGGAATGAAATTGACCGCGCCGGCGGGTGCGTTGGTATAAAACAGCGAGGCTGGGCCGCCGCGCACGACCTCGATCCGATCGATGGTCTCATCGAGCCGGAACGCCTGGTCGGCATTCAGATAACCGAGGGCGGGATCGTTTTGCACCGGGATGCCGTCCTCCAACAAAGTGATGGAGCTGTAGCCATCGTTGGGAATGCCGCGCGCGCGGATATTGCCACTCGCCTCGCCGCCGGAGGACTCGACCCAGAATCCGGGAACCGATTTCAACGACTCGGTCACACTGGTGGGACCTTGCAAGCGCAGCCGCTCCTGGTCGATGTTGGTGACGGAGTAGCTGGTTTGCGCTTTGGTCCGCTGCTCGATGCCGGCGCGGCCCGTGACGATGACCTCCTCGATGTCAGAAGCGCTTTGTGTTCCGTTTCCGGCAGGTGTCAGGTTGCCACTGTTGTTGCTTCTGTCACCGGCGCCCACCATGCTGTTTTGCGCGGTCTCGGCACGGGCCGCGGTGGAGGGGCTCGCGTCACTCGCGGTGCCCGGCCTGCGGACAATCACGGCGTCGGCTTTCGGGTACTCGAAAACGAGACCGCTTCCGGCCAACAGCCGTTTCAAGGCCTGATCCGTCGAGAAGCTTCCCTCCAAGCCCTGAGTCTCGAGGCCCGCGACGTCGGACTCGGAAAACAGCAGTTGCAGGCCCGCTTGCGCGGCAAACTCCTGTAAGGCCGGTCCCAGGGCTTGCCGGGCGATATGGTACGTACGCGGCTGTGTCTGGGTGGCTGGCGCCGACGATTGGGCGAGGGCCGTCGCCGCCCCTAGAGAGCCGAGTCCCAGGATCATGGAGCCGGTCAGGGCGATACGTCTTCCCACGCGGCCCCCTTCTGTATGGATCATCACTCGTTCCTTATTGATTCGCTCGGCTTCTAGGACGAGGTGGGTATTGGGACCCGCAGGGTTGTCACCAAAGATTCACAGAATGGGCCGATAACGCGCTTGTCGGGGAACGGGCAGAAGGACCCATTACGTGGCGAGTGCAGATCAGTGGGCGACGGCAGCTTGCGGATGCGATCCGGCCGTGGGCTGTGCGCATCGTCGCGCCGTCGAGCTCGAGCGCATGGCCGCGCGCTATTACGAGAGTCTCCTGCGCTTCTTCAGGCGTCGCAGCCGCTCGACCGAGGATGCGGCCGATCTCGCTCAGGATACCTTCGCGCGTCTGTCGGCGGCCAACCTGTCGGAGATCAGGCAGCCTGCCTCGTTCTTGTTCGCCACCGCGCTGAATCTTTTGCGTGACCGCGCACGATCAGCCCGGGTCCGCAACGAGGCGCTGACAGTATCTGCGGAAGAGGAGCAACTCGTCTGTCCGGCGCCGCGCGCCGAACGGGTGCTCGATGGAGAACAGCGCATCCGCGTGTTGGAGGCGGCGCTGCGCGAGCTGAGCCCGAAGTGCCGCGCGGTTTTTGTGCTGTTCCATTTCGATGAAATGTCGCAACGGGAGATTGCGGATCGATTGCGCATATCCGTCTCTATGGTGGAGAAGTATGTTCGTCAGGCAGTGAGCCATTGCCAGAAACGCCTGCAGGACGTGCACGTAGATGCCGCCAACAACGGAGGTTGCGCGTGAAGCGGGAGCGCGATGAGTTGTCGATATCGCTCGAGGGGTTGCGGAATCACCCTCTCATAACGGAGAGTCGCGAGTACGCGCGTCGCTGGGAGAGGTCACGTGCACGGAGCGCATCCGTGCGGGGCGTCATGATCAAGTCGGGCGCAGCTGTCGCGGCGGCCTGTGTGCTGGCTTATTTTGTGTCCACGATGCTGCCGAGCACGCTCATGCCGTCGGCTGCGCGGGAGGTTGCAACCAACATCGGCGACCGGCGGACGATTACACTCAGTGATCATTCGCGCCTGGTGCTCGACACGAGCTCGCGGGTGCGCATCGCCTTCACGGGAGCTGACCGCGATCTCGAGCTGCTCGAAGGGCAAGCGCATTTCGAAGTGGCCAAGGATGCGCATAGACCTTTCCGGGTACGTACCCGGGCCGCGGAAATCGTGGCCGTGGGGACGACGTTCGATGTCGCCACATCGCCCGCGCAAACGACGGTGACCCTCATCGAGGGTCGCATCAATGTGCGCACGATCTCGGGCACGCCCCAGGGCGAGCGCCAGGTCCAGATCCTGAACCCTGGCCAGCAGTTGGATATCTCCGCAGACGGTCGGCTGCTAGGCGCGAGAGCCGTGAAGGTCGAAAGCGTAACCGCCTGGCAGCGCGGCACTGTCGTGATAGACGATATGCCCGTGCCGGAGGCGTTGGCCGTAATGAATCGCTACTCCAAGCAACACATCGTCGTGTTGGGCACGTCGTTGCAGACTCGCAAGGTCAGTGGCGTGTTTCGTAGCGGGGATGTCGAGACGGAGGCGATCGTTCTGGAAAGATACTTCGGACTGAAAGAGGTCTCGCGCTCCGAACAGGAGATTGTCCTCGAGCGCGAGTGACCGCGCCTTCTAGCGCGTCAGGGGACGCGTCACCCCGAGAATGGGCCCCAGGAAGGCGTGCTCGTCATCACGGCCGAGGCTCCGGACGTACAGGCTGGAGACGTTGCCATCGAGATAAAGGGCATCCGAGCACTTGAGGCGGTCGCGAAAGAGCAGCGCGAAATCGTAAAAATTGATCGGCTCCTCGCTGATGGCAAACACAACCTCGTTGGCGTTGATCACGCCAATGCCATTGCGGATATTGCGTGAGGTGCCTTCCGGATTCAGTCCCGGGTGGATGACCCCAGCGCTCACCAGCAGCGGCCCCGACTGCGTGGCGAAAATCACGAAATCCTGCAGCGAGGCATACTGGGAGCTCTCCACGATCCGCGCGCCCGAGGGAGAGACCACGAAAACCCCGTTCGGCTTCATATAGAAGTTGCCGAAGCCCGTCGCCAGGTTGATGCGGTGGATCTGCTGACCGTCCAGGACCAGGAGACCCAACGGGGAGTAGTCCTCGCGAAACATGCCCGCGTTCATGGCGAACACGAGCTCCTGTGCCTGTCCTTGCAGGACCTCGGCAAGGTGTCGGAGGGATTTGAAAGGTGCTCCCGTGGCGTCTTTCAAGAACAACTGCAGCCGATCGGTCCGCAGGTCCACGCGGCACACCGTCGAGCGGGTCTCGCGAAATACGAGCTGGCCACATTGCAGGGCGTACGCCGCTATCGGCACGAGCGCGAGAGTCGCGGTTGCCAGCAGGCTCAGAGGGCCGCGGCGGACGAGCCGCTCGATCACCCCACCGCGCCCGCGGGCCCGGCCGGACTCTCGGGGTTGTTCACGAAATCCTCCGGCGGCGTGGGACCCCACAGGTAGAAGCTGTTCTCGGGGGCTGGATAACCGGTCTCCCAGTCCATGTCCGCGGGAATATAGTCGATATCGAAGCTGTATTCGGCGTAGCTGCCCCATGGATCCCGCACGTAGTGGAAGTAATTCGACCCGAGTACGTGTCGGCCGAGCCCCCAGCCGCGAGTATAGCCTGCCTGTGCCATGTGCTCGGCGCCGAGGCCGATTTCCTCGATCGAACCTACATCCCAAGCACTATGGTGGAACCCGGGAGCGTGCGACTGCGCAAACGCAATGAGGTGATGGTCGCTGCCGTGAACGCCATGGAGGAATGCAACAGGGCCGGGATGATCCGAAACCCGCAGGCCGAGCGCGCGTCGATAGAAATCGACTGTCGCTTCGATATTCGGTGTAAAAAACAAGGCATGCGACATCCTGCGTGGCCGCACCACTGGTGTCTCACCTCGCATCGGTGCTCCGCGCACGCTCTGCACAGGAGCTGCCGTCGGCACAGACCTGCTGCTGGGCGATGTCTTATGCGCTGGGCGGATCTCGAGCAGCACTCCATGAGGATCGCGCAGGCGAATCGCCTCCTCCTCGGTCGTGGATTCGAGCACATCGATCCGTTCTCGCTGCAACAGCGCACGAAAAGCTCGCATATCGTCGCTGAATGCGCCAAAGCTGATGTAGTTCAGCGCTTTGCGCGGTCCTTGCACCAGCCGCACCCAGCGATGGGGATGCCCGTAGGTATACAACTCGAGGCCGTCCGCTGTGTCGCGCACGTCGAGCCCGAATCGCTCGTAGAACGACTTGGCGAGCGCAAGATCCGGGACAGCGATGCAGAAGTGATCCAGTGAATGGATCCCGAGTGCGTCGGCCCGTCGACTGGCTTGTGACATGTTCCCCCTCCTTATTGTCCTACTGTACCGGCGCATCCTCCCACTCATGGAAAAATTCCGCACCGGGTGGTCGGCCGTTGACCCACATCTCTGAAGGATCCCAATGTTCGGCGATCAGTCCCTGGTCATCGATCCGGAACACATCGAACCACGTCATGTAATAGATATGGTCGGAGTGCTCGCGGTCACGGACCTTGCGCACCGTGCTCACCATCACGATGTCCCGCTCGGCGATGATCGAGATGACGGGCGCCTTGATCCTGGGAGCCACCGGCTGTGGTTTGCGCACTTTGCTGAAGAGCTCGATGAAAGCCGCGCGGCCGGTCTTCACGTTGGGATTATGTTGGATGTAGGTTTCCGCCATGTATTTCGGCGCCTGGTCGAGGTGGCCGCCCTCGTAGACGATGCGCCAGAAATCGAACACCAGGCGCTTGTTGTGGGCCAGCTTGGGGTCGGAGCTCTTCAGCATGGCCAACTGGTCCGGGTTCGGCGTGGGCGGGACTTGCGCGTGCGCTGTGGCAAGCAGGCTCGTCAACAGGATCGTCAACAGCACGGCCAGGAACAAGCTTGGCTTCAGCATGAGGGACCTGCGTTCTCGTGGAGCGAGCAAGCAGTATAGGACCACGGGGGCCAGCTCCAGCCGGATAGCGCGGACCTTGCCCGCAGGGCAGCCGACGCCAGGTCCGGCGCGGCTCGATCACACCGCCGGTGGGCTGGAGTCCGCTGATCGCACGCGGCCACTTGACTCTGCAGCGCAGAGTACTTGACAACGTTTGTGCGCCGCCGCTAGTTTTGCCCACGGGCTCGTAGGCTTCGGGAGAGTGCGGCATGCAGTCGGCCAATGCGGTGCGGATCGATTCTCATGCGGTGGCCACGCTCCGGTACATCCGCGCTTCCATGGATGCCGCCTCGTTCGTCGCGGTACCCGGCTCAGCCGGAATCGCCATGGGGAGTGTGGGCTTGCTGGCCATGGTGCTGTCCTCCGCGCCAGGGCTGCGCCAGCACTGGCTGGCGATCTGGCTTGCTTCGGCGGCGCTCGGCGGCGGCATCGGCTTTGCCCTGATGACACGACCGGCCTCGCTGCGCGGCCTGCTGCTATCCGGAACACCCCTGCGGCGGTTCGCGCTCGGTCTATTTCCGGCGCTGTTTGCTGGGGCGGTCATGACCGCCGTGCAGTGGCACGACGGTCATCTGCATGCGATTCCTGGAACGTGGTTGCTGCTGTACGGATGCGCACTGATCTCGGCAAGTGTGGCGGCAACGCGCACCCTTGCGATCATGGGTGGGGCCTTCATCGGGCTGGGCCTGCTGGCGCTGCTGTTACCGGACCGCCTGCAGATTCTCATGCTGGGCGCCGGATTCGGCGGCCTGCATGGATTGTTCGGTTTTCTGATAGGACGAACGAGTCGTGACCACCAAATCTAAAGTTGCGCAGCCCGCCGCGGAAGCGCCGACACCACGGAAGCGGCCGAAGTTGGCCCCCGTCGCCGTAGCCCCACGCGACAGCGAGGATGCAACATTCGACCGGCTGGTATACGAGCGAGTGCGCTTGGGCATCATGAGCGCTCTCGCCGTGCGGGAGGAGCTCACTTTTAGCGAGCTCAAGGCACTCTTCGACGTCAGTGACGGCAACTTGAGCGCCCATGCGCGCAAGCTCGAGGAAGCCAAGTACGTCACCTGCACGAAGTCCTTCGCGGATCGGCGGCCGAAATCGGTCTATCGACTCACCCCACGCGGGCGGGCGGCGCTCAACCGCTACCTCGATCATGTCGAGGCGGTCATCAAGGCGACGCGGGGCGGCACGTGACTTTTTGTGCGCCTTTCAACTCTGAATTGCAGAGTTCTCTAGAATGCACGTAGCCATCATCATGGACGGTAACGGCCGTTGGGCCGCGCGGCGTCACCTGCCGCGCACGGTCGGACATCGAGAGGGCGCGCGCGCGGTGGACCGAATCGTGACCGCCGCTGCCCGCCACGGCATCGAGACACTGACTTTGTATGCCTTTTCCGCGGCGAACTGGAATCGCCCCACCGCGGAGGTCAGCGCGCTCTTCACCTTGTTGAAACGTTACTTGTTGACCCAGACACAGCGTTGCCTGGAGCAGTCCATCCGTATCAACGTGATCGGCCGCCGCGATCGACTCGGCGCCGGCTTGCGCCGCTTGATCGAGCGCAGCGAGGCGGCCACGGCGCAGTGCTCGAGAATGCAACTGCGCCTTGCGATCGATTATTCCGCTCAGCACAGTCTCATCGAGACCTGCCGGCGGCTACGGTCCGAGCCCGACGTCGATCGCTCACGCTTCATCGAGCATCTCGCGCGGGTCGACCACGCCAATGTAGCGGCGCCCGAGGTCGACCTGTTGATTCGCACTGGAGGGGAGAAGCGCCTGAGCGACTTTCTGCTTTGGGAATGCGCCTACGCCGAGCTGCACTTCGTCGAATGTCTGTGGCCGGACTTCGACGAAAAGGGGTTCGCGGAAGCGCTCGCCGAGTATGCGCGCCGCGACCGCCGTTTCGGCGGCCTCAGCGCGACTGCCTGAAACGACGTCTCTTTCAGATCTGATCGGCGAGAGTCACGGTCACTTTCTTTGTCACTCCATCCCGACTCAACTCCAATTCCACTTTCGTGCCCGCTGGCCGGCTACGTAGGAGGCGACGCGTATCCGAGAGCCCATCGAAGCGCACGCCCGAGCCGTTCACGGCGGTGATGGTATCGCCGACCCTGATCCCGGCGCGGTCCGCCGGCCCTCCGGCGGTCACATCGGCGACGGTATACCCTCGAGGACTTGCATTGATCCACATTCCGGAGCGATCGAACTGGCCAATATCTGGCGCGGCAGGTGTGGCCGGCTTCAGGTACATGGTCTGGTGCGCGTAATCGAACGTCACGACAAAACGCTTCAGGAGACCACTCCCGATGTTGCCGTCGTAGTTGGGATCACTCAGCGCGCCACCTTTGTCCCGCGACAGACCGACAACGGGCTTCTCGACGGCCACTTCTCCTAGACTGAGCGAAGGAAGACGAACCACGTAGGAATGCGAGGGGCCACCCACTCCCCAGCCTGTAACAGCGGTCGCTCCGTTGGGAAACCGCTCGAGCAGACGATGCGCGCTCACCGATGGGCCGGTGATATCAATCTCGGAGCGCGAGCCGGTGTCGATGTCGAAGCGGGCCGGAAAGTCGGCGATCTGCCCGGTCACCATAGGCAGGTGATCGTAGAACACGAAGGGAATCGCCGTGCCGGCATGAGTCGGCTGGAAGCGCCTCGGGTCGGTGATGGTCAGTCTCTGCTGGCCATAGTTGATCTCGATGGCGAAGCGGCGGAACAACTCGAAGCCGACCATGCCGTCGACCTGGATTCCCTCGATGGCCGGCTCGTAGATATTCGCGGCGAAGCCAAGTTGGTTACGCATGCGCACCGCGCCTAGGGCGATCTCGTCCACATGCGTGAAACCGCTGGCCGCGGTCTTTTCGCCGGAGCCGGACATGGCCATCACGCCGACGGTCTTCAGTCCCACCTCGGTCACCAGGTGAGGGGCGATCAATGTGTGGCCGCCCGTGTCAACAATGAACGTGTAGGGTCCTTTGCCATTCACAGTCGCGGTGATGTAGATGTGATTGTTCAGCAGCCGGAAGGGCAGGGTGACGCTGCTGGCCCCGCCCTCGATGGACGCTCCTGTAGGAGGCGCGGTCGGACATGAGTAGTGCTCGAGCGGGCGCGGTTTCTCGAGCCGAAAACCCGTGAGGCGCAGCTTCTCGTAATTGGCTTCTCCGGACCCGTTGTCAATCGTGATGGCGTGCGGAACGTTCAATCCGTGCTCGGGCCGATATTCGCTGAGCGAGGTTCGCGTATGAAAGAACATGCGATCTTCGGTGATCTCGGTCAGCAGGTGGGTGGTGGGATCAAACCAGGCGCCAAACGGCTTGCCATTGCGCGGCGTGACAGTGAGGTGGTCCAGGGTTTTGCCGTCGAGCACCTCCGGACCGTTGTAGGTGAGGGTCGCTCCCCCATATCCGGGTCGCCACCAGAGATTGGCCATCCGATAGGCCTCATTGACCGCCACGGGGACGCGATCGCCCCCCTGCTGCGGCGTATTGGCTCCCGAGACATCGCGCATCCACGGAGTGCGGCCGTCAAAACCTTTGGCCTCCCCGATGATGTCCGCTTGCGTGGTCTCCACGAACGCGCCGGTTTTCAGGTCGGCAATGTCTTCTCGGAAGCCCTCGAGACCGGAACCCGAATACGCATATCGGATATTCACGGTGCCGGAGGACGGTATCTCGCCAACTGCCGCATGGTAGGCGGCCAATACAGCGTCAGCGCCAGGTGCCTCTTTCGCCGCCAACGGTACGCTGGCCATGGCGGTCGCAAATAGACCTGGGAGGAAGATTTTCATCGACACGTCACATTCCTTTAATGTCCTGGCCCGTAGTTTCCGTTTACCCGCGCGCCTACGGCAAGTGCTCCGGTGGCGGGCGTGCGCGGTCTCGACATTTGAGTCATGATTGCACGCCGTGGCGCCCCTACCTCCATTGCGATCGAAGCTGCTGTTACTTGCGGCCGTCGGTGTCGTCCCGATGCTGATTCTGTCGCTGGTGCTGGGCTATTTTCTGATCGAGCACCAGCGGGAAACGTTCCGCGAGGCCACGCGTCAGCGCAATCAGACGCTACTGAGCGCGGTAGAGGCGCAGATGCTGGGCTACATCGGCACGCTGCGCGCATTGGCGGCTTCCGAGAGCCTGGATTCGGGTGATTTGCGGGCGTTTCACGCGGAGGCGCGGCGCGTGTTGGCCTCACAGCCCGACTGGCGCAATGTCTTGCTCCTCGACCCCTCCGGTCAACAACTCATCAATCTGCGCTTTCCCTACGGCGCTCGCCTGCCCGCGGAATCGCAGCTCGACAATGCAGGCTTTCGACAGGTCGTCAGCACCAGGACACCCTTCATAGGCGACCTCAATGCCGGGCCCATGTCGGGCTTGCCCGGCATCGCCGTGCGCGTGCCGGTGCTCCGTGGCGCTGATTTGCGTTATGTGCTGGAGTTCATTCTCGAGCCCGCCGCGCTCATCAAGCTCATGAAGAGCCAAGGTTACACGAGGAGCTGGGCGACTGCTCTGGTAGACAGACAAGGCCGCTTCATCGCGCGTGTACCGAGTCCGCCCCGCGAGCTCGCTTCCCAGGATCTGCTGACCGCGATCCGACATACGCGTGACGGGTGGTATCGTGGCAAGACTCTCGAAGGCTGGGATACCTACACGGCGCACAAGACCTCGGCTCTGACCGGTTGGACGGTCGCGCTCGCGATTCCGAGCGAGGAATTCAACGCGGCCGCGTATCGGGCGTCCGCCTACATGGGCTTGGGAACCCTCATCTCGCTGTTATCGGCATTCGCGTTCGCTTACTGGTTGTCGCACTACATCGCCGCGCCGATCGGGATGTTGGCGACGACGGCTCGGCGCATTGGCCACGAGTCGCGCCCCGCGCCGCTGGCGGCGGTCAAGAACGATCCGCACGTGCAGGAAGTGTTCGAGGTGGCTTCCGCGTTGGAAGAAGCCGCGGTGTCCTTGCAGGAGCGGGAGTTGTTGCGACAACGGGAGCAACAGGCGCTGCTTGCGGCGGACAAAGCCAAGGACGAGTTCCTGGCGATGCTGGGTCACGAATTGCGCAACCCGCTCAGCTCCATCGTAGCTTCGGCCCACGTCCTGCGACTTTCCAAGCCCGGCGCGGCAGCGGCCTTGCAGGCGCACGAGGTCATCGATCGCCAAGCGCAACAGATGGCGCGGCTCGTCGAGGACCTGTTGGATGTCAGTCGCCTGGCGATGGGCAAGGTCACGTTGCATCGTGAGCGGCTCGATCTCGCGGTCCTCGCCGAACGGGTATTGCAGTCCTGGCAGCAAGCCCGGCGGAGTCGCGCGATGCGTGTTCAAGCCAACGTTGCGAGCGTCTGGATCTATGCCGACCGCGTGCGCATGGAGCAGATCTTGTTGAACCTGCTGGACAACGCGGAGAAGTTCTCCTCTCCCGAGCAGCGCATTTTCGTCCAGGTGCGCGGCGAGGAAGGGCGGGCCATACTGCGAGTCCAGGACGAGGGGCAGGGTATCGCGCCCGAAGAGATCCCGCATATCTTCAAGCTTTTCGTTCAGGGTCCGCAGAGCATCGAGCGTCCTCATGGCGGCATCGGTCTCGGCCTGACACTGGTGGAGCGCCTGGCCGAGTTGCACGGCGGCGAGGTGGCGGTATTCAGTGCGGGTCGGGGGCAAGGCGCCGCGTTTACAGTGCGCCTGCCCGCGGTGGCGGCATCCGAGCCGCCAGCGATGACCGACTCACCATCCTCACGTTCACAAGCGCGGCGGATATTGTTGGTCGAGGACAACGAGGACGGGCGGCGCATGATGGAGACGATGCTCACCCTGGAAGGGCACGTCGTGCGCACGGCCTCGACCGGAGAGGCGGCCGTACAGGCCGCGATTGAATGGCGGCCCGACATCGCCCTGGTTGATATCGGGCTACCTGATTTCGATGGTCACGAAGTGGCCCGCAGGATACGGGCGCTCACCCTGGAGAAGCCTCCCAAGCTGATCGCTCTGAGCGGCTTCGGACAGCCTGCCGATCTGCACAGTGCCTACGAGGCGGGCTTCGATCTGCATCTCACCAAGCCGGTTGCGCCGCGGTTTTTGCACGATGTCATGAACGCTTTGACCTCCAAGGGGCAGGTCAATAGCTGATGAGGTAACGTGACATGAAGCGTGTTTTGTTCAGCGCAAGCTTGCTGCTGATCTTCGGCCTCGAGGCGGCGCAGGCTCGGGAATGCCGGGGTGTTGAGTTCCCGGACCACATCCAGGTCAAGGACACAGACCTCACGCTCAATGGACTGGGGATTCGCAAAGCGACGATTCTCAAAGTGAACGTCTACGTCGCAGCCTTATATGTAACCAGCCCCACGCGCGATCCGCGGACCCTGGTCGACCCGGGCACCCCGGCGGAGCTGATTCTGCACTTCGTGCGCAACGTGGGCGTGGGTGATCTGAGGAACGCCTGGAGTGAGGGATTCGAGCGCGCCGCCAAAGATCAACTCCCGCTGTTGAGCGCCCGGATCGCGATGCTCAACAGTTGGATGTCGGATATCAAGACTGGCCAGCGCCTCGTGTTTGTCCGGCAACCCGGTACGGGTGTCCAGGTGAGTGTCAATGGGGTGGTGAAGGGCACCATCACGGGTGATGACTTCTCTCGCGCGTTGCTCACGATCTGGCTCGGGCCCGAGCCGCCGAACGCGGATCTGAAGAGCGGTTTGCTGGGCGGCGCGTGCGAATGAACTGAGTGGGCGCTGCCGTCAGGGCTAGCGCAACAACGTTATCCTCGTCTCCATCGCGCTCACGCCACCGGGGGCAACCGTGAAGACCCCCGGTTTCGCGGTGAATTCACCGGCAAAGCCCTCCGGGTCGGCAATGCCGCGCCACGGCTCTATGCAGATGAACCGCGCCCCAGGCTTGGTCCATACGCCCAGGAAGGGCGAGTCAGGGAAATCCACGCGGATGCGCGGCCCCTCGTCGGCGCCATAGGTCACCGAGCGGCTGTTGAGTTGATCAAAGATGATGGCGTCATTCTCGAACAGCGTGTCGGCGAGCGCGAGCCGCCGGCCCGACACCGGAGTTGGATGAGCTTGCGGCGCCACGAGCCCTATTGCATTCAGTCGACGGATCGGTGCGGGCTCCTCGCTCGCGAATTCGACGAAGTGCGCGGCGCGCTCCCGACCATATGGCAACGGCCACCGAAACGCCGGATGGTAGCCGACACTGGCGGCCAGTTGCTCCGCGCCGATGTTGCGAACATATAGGGTGACCGACAAAGTCGCGCCACTCAGGGCGAAGCGGACGTCCAGCTCGAACTGGAAGGGATAGACGGGCAGGGTCGATTCATCCGCCCTGAGCCTGAAGAGCGCCGTGCTGCCTGTGGCCGCGACCACTTCAAACACCTTGCCGCGCGCGAAGCCGTGCCTGGAGAGGTGATACGTTTCGCCCGCTACCCGATATTTCCCTCCGGCGAGCTCGCCGACAATGGGAAAGAGGACCGGGGCGCGCCCGTTCCACACCGCCGGCTCGCCATCCCACAGGAGGTCTCGACCGTCCGCGTCGCGTAAAATCGAAAGCTGCGCGCCGAGAGGATTGACTTGCGCCTGTAGCTCCGCGGAGCTCAAGGGAATAAAGTCTTGCGAGTCCGCCATGTCCA
>CAYNTW010000003.1:114545-120356 GCA_964400085.1 uncultured Steroidobacteraceae bacterium
GCCTGTAGCTCCGCGGAGCTCAAGGGAATAAAGTCTTGCGAGTCCGCCATGTCCACCTCCTCTTGCGCGCGCGATGCGCGCTCACCGTAGGTCCGGGGCATCGCCTCGCGGCGTTGCCCGTGCGGCGCATGCGCCGCACCCTTTCATATCACGAGCCCTGATCGTGCGGTATTCTGCACTATAGAAACAGTTCTCGAGACCAGGAGAGAGCGATGGGCAAGAAGATTTTGATGATCGTCGGTGACTACGCCGAGGATTATGAAACCATGGTGCCGTTTCAAGCGGTGCAGATGGTCGGTCATGTCGTGCACGCCGTGTGTCCAGACAAGAAGGCCGGCGATTACATCATGACTGCGGTACACGATTTCGAGGGCCAGCAGACCTACTCCGAGAAGCCTGGCCACCGCTTCACGCTCAATGCCAGCTTCGAAGAGGTGCAGCCGGAACGCTACGACGCGCTGCTGATCCCGGGTGGCCGCGCGCCCGAATATCTGCGCATGAATCCCAAGGTGATCACCTTCGTGCAACACTTCGCGCGTGAGAACAAGCCGATCGCCGCGATCTGTCACGGGGCGCAGATCCTGGCCGCGGCTGGCGTGATCCGCGGCAAACGGATTTCGGCCTATCCGGCCTGCGCCGCCGAGGTCAAGTTGGCCGGCGCCGAATACGCCTCGATCAAGGTTGACGAGGCGGTCACCGATGGCATGTTTGTCACCGCGCCAGCCTGGCCAGCCCACCCCGCGTGGCTGGCGCAGTTCCTGGCGGTGTTGGGAACTCGTATCACGACCTGAGCGACTGCCGGCGAGGCCGGTTAGGGACACGAATAAAGAATTTATCCGCGTCCCTAAGTCCACAAAAAATTGACACTTAGGGATGCGGATAATATTTTATCCGTGTCCCTAAGTCTGAGCGCCAGGGCAGTGAATCACGCTATCGTCGGAAGGGCCGCGGAGCAGCGCGAGCTGGCTGAGGTTTACGCGTCATCCCAGGCTGAATTCGTCGCCGTCTACGGTAGACGCCGGGTTGGTAAGACTTTTCTGGTCGTGAACTCCTTTCAGGGGCGCCCGGGAGCGTACTTTCAGACCACCGGAATAAAGAATGGGTCGATGAGGCTTCAGCTGGAGCGGTTCACCCAGGAGCTGGCGCGCAGCTTCTTCAACGGGGCGCCATTGCAGGTCTGCGCCGAATGGATGCAAGCGCTGCAGCTGCTCACCGACGCGATGGCCCAACAGCCGCGGTCGCAAAAGGTCGTGCTGTTTTTTGACGAGCTTCCCTGGCTCGCTACACCGAAATCCGGCCTGTTGGAGGCGCTCGAGTATTTCTGGAACCGTCATTGGGTGAACGATGGGCGTCTCAAGCTCATTGTTTGCGGCTCGTCGGCTTCCTGGCTCATGCGCAAGATCGTCAAGAGCCGTGGGGGTTTGCATAACCGTGTGACTCGACGAATCAACCTCAAGCCCTTCAGCCTAAAGGAGACGTGCGATTTTCTGCTGCACCTGGGCTATCCGGCGAATCACGAACAGGCACTGCGCGCCTACATGGCCGTAGGTGGCGTACCGTTTTACCTCAAGCAATTCAGGAAGAGCTACTCGGTGGATCAGAACATCAGCCGCCTGCTCTTCGATCCGGACGGGCCACTGTTCGATGAGTTCGAGGAAATCTTCGCCTCTTTGTTCGATGAGGCTGAGAAATACGAGGAACTGGTAAAGCTCGTCGGCGCAAGGCAGGAGGGGGTCTTTCGACAGGAGATTGAGGCGCGCAACAAGCTTACGGGGAAAGGTGGAACGCTGTCGAAAAGACTCGAGGATCTGGAGGCGGCCGGCTTCATCGCCAGCCTCATCTCATTCGGAAAAAAGAGCCGCGGCACTCTCTACCGCCTCAGCGACGAATACTGCTACTTCTACCTGAAGTGGATCGAGCCGCTGAAAGAACAGCTGAAGTCCGACACGGACGTCGCATACTGGCGCTCACGTGTCGGCACTCCCCGCTACCATTCCTGGCTGGGGTATGCGTTCGAGAATATCTGCTACAAACACATAACCGAGATCCGGAAAAAACTGGGAATTGCCGGTTTTGCGCCGGTATCCAGCTGGCGAGCCAACTCCGGTGATGGAGCGGGAGAAGGAGGGGCTCAAATCGATCTTCTGTTCGATCGGGACGATGACGCCATCACACTATGTGAGATCAAATATTCGGAGCGGCCGTTCTCCATTGACAAGAAGTGCGCGCAAGCTCTGCTGCGGAAGAAGGATGCCTTCGTGCAGGCTACCCGGACCCGAAAGCAGGTATTCCTGGCATTCATCGCCGCGCACGGCGTTGAAGAGTCCCTGTACGCCGACGAGCTGATCGACGGGATCGTCACGTTGGACGATCTGTTTTGATCGGGCCCGGGCACTCTCCCGAGGCGGGGCGGTCTATACATAGGCGGCTGCCCGCCTGGCTCTTTTGCTATCATTCGCAGTCACCCGGCACCGACCCACTGGGCCGGCGCACCGGGTACGAGCTCGGTGCGCTCGCGACGACCGTCTCCTGAATATCTTTTTGGATCAGTGATTTAGAGGACGCGTCCGGCCCGCCGCTTTCGCCATCTGCTTCCAACTTAATCCAGCACATACCCATGCTTCAGAGGATTCGCGACGGTCTGCATCGTCACAAGTGGCTCGGCTACGTGGTACTGGGCGCGCTCGCGCTCGTATTCGCCGCCTGGGGCGCCTACGGCATCGTCAATCTCAACGTCGGTAATACGAACTACGCCGCCGAAGCGGGCGGAGAGAAGATCACCTTCCAGCAGGCGCGCAATGCGTGGACCCGTGAGGAGAGCCGGCTCCAACAGAGCTTTGGTAGCTCCGACATTCCCGCACCCCTGGTGCAGCGCTTTCAGGACCAGGTTCTCGAGGGCCTCATTCGCGACGCACTCATGACGGCGCGCACGCACGACCTCGGCTACCGAGTGACCGACGCCGATATCCAGGACGCGATCCGCAACGAGCCGGCCTTCCAGATCGAGGGCAAGTATTCTCCCGAAGCCGCGAAGGCCGCGCTGGCTCAGGCGGGCCTCTCCGTGGAGCAGTTCGAGACCGAGCTGCGGAGCTCACTGCAGCGAACTCAGCTCGAGAACGGTATCCGGGTCAGCGAGTTCGTGACCCCTCGGGAGCTCGCTCAGGCGCAATCGCTGCAGAACGAGCAGCGCGAGGTTCGCTACGCCATTTTGCCGCTCGATAAGTTTCCGGGCGCGCCCGTGGACGATGCCGCGGTGCAGGCCTACTACAAGGCGCACCAGGCGGAGTTCATGAGTCCCGAATCCGCTCACCTGCAATACGCGGAACTGCGGCTGGATCAACTCGCGGCGCAGATGTCCGTCAGCGACGATGACCTGCGCGCCGCCTACGAGAAGAACAAGAACAGCTACGTCTTGCCTGAGCGGCGTCACGCGCGGCACATCCTGATTGCTGCCACCAAGGACGACGCGGCTGACCGCAAGCTCGCGGACGAGGTCTACGCCAAAGCCAAGGCAGGCCAGGATTTCGCGCAACTCGCGAAACAGTATTCGAAGGACCCGGGCTCGGCCGAGAAAGGGGGCGATCTGGACTGGGCCGATCGGAACAGCTTCGTCGCTCCCTTCACGGATGCGCTCTTCAGCATGAAGGTCGGCGAGATCCATCCTCCGGTAAAGACCCAATACGGCTACCACATCATTCGCCTCGACGAGATCCAGCCGGGCAAGACGAAGACCTTCGAGGAAGCTCGTCCCGAGCTCGAAGCCGAAGTGCGGCGCAACCGGGCTACGGATCGCTTCGGCGAGATCCAGGAGCGGCTCCAGATGCGCCTGGAGCAGCAGCCGGGGGTCGACCTCGACGCGCTCGCCAAGGAGTTCCAGCTACAAACCGGCGACGTGGCCCAATTCCAGCGAGGTGCCGGTGCTGCGCCGCTGGGCGCCGCTCCGCCATTGCAGGATCTCGTGTTCGGCGACTCCGCCATCGCGACAGGCCATGTCGGTGGGCCGGTGCTTCTGGGCGACGATCGGCTGGTGCTGGTGAAGGTGGTCGACCGCAAGAAGGCTGAGCCCAAGCCGTTGCCCGAAGTGCGCGAGAGCATCGTGGCCACCTTGAAAAAACAGAACGGCACGGATGCCGCGGCGAAGGCGGCCGAAGCGGCGAAAGCGAAGCTCGAGGCCGGTACCCCCTTTGATCAGGTCGCGAAAGACCTGGGGGTGACCGCCGAGCCAGCCCGATTCGTGGGCCGCACCGACCCCGCTGTTCCAGCGCAGATCCGCTCGGTTGTGTTCGAGGTTCCCAAGCCGGCGCCGGAGAAACCTGCGTTCCGCACCTTGAAGGTCGACAATGGTGGGGCGGCGGTCGTTGAGGTAACGAAGCTCCGGATCGAAACCAACGTCGCCGACAAGCAGCAAGAGACAGCACGCGCGAGGCAGGAAGCTGACCGTCTGGGCATGAGTGAGGCGACCGCCTATCTCGAAGACGTGCGGCGCACGGCAGACGTCGTCAAAAACCCGAAAGCCTTCGAGTAACGCATAACAACGTCGCGGGCCGAAGGAGCCCTTCGGATGGCCATCGCCGCCGCCTCAACACACGCCCGCGGCCCGACAGCGGCGCCAATATTAGGGGCGATGGCCGCCGGAGCGGTTGTTGGCTGGCTCCTCGGGCCCTCCGGGCGCCTGGGGAGCCTCGATCTCCTACCGGTGTTCGATTTTCTGGGCACCATCTTCATCAACATGCTGAAGATGGTCGTCGTGCCGCTCATCTCCGCGTCCATCATCACTGGCGTCGCCAGTCTCGGCTCCGGTCGCGATCTCGGGCGCCTCGGCATCAAGACGCTCGCGTTCTATGTCATCACCACGCTCCTGGCGGTCCTAACGGCGCTCACACTGGTGAATCTGGTCAGGCCCGGAATCGTGAACGGAGTGCCGGCCAAGGCGCTACTGGCGCTCGAGGCCCAGGCGGAGAGTGTCAGGGAAACGGTAAAGGAGCACACATCCACGGGAGTTCTCGATACTCTCCTGAGCGCCGTGCCGGCCAACATCGTCGAGGCCGCCGCGGGAAACAAGCTGTTGGGCGTTATGTTCTTCAGTATCCTGTTCGGCTTCTTCCTCGCTCGCATCGACCAGCCGTATCGCCAGACCGTCACTGATTTCTGGCAGGGCCTGTTCCAGGTCATGATGCGGATCACCGGTTTTGTGATGAGCCTTGCGCCCTTCGGCGTGTTCGGCCTGACCGCCCGCGTCGTGGCCAAATCCGGCGTGCATGCCGCCGGCCCAATCCTGTCGTTTGGTGCTTGCGTGGTCGCCGGTATTGTTTTGTATGCTGTCGTCGTAATTCCCTTGCTGTTGCGGTTGGTCGGTGTGTCGCGTCCGTATCGTTTGTTTTCCGCGATGGGCCCGGCTCTCGTGACGGCATTCTCCACCGCTTCATCGGCTGCAACATTGCCGTTGAGCCTGGAGTGTCTCGAAAAGAGAGCGCGCGTCTCGGAGCGCATCGCCAGCTTCGTCATGCCGCTCGGTACCTCGATCAATCACGTCGGCAGCGCTCTCTACGAGTGCGCGGGCGCCATGTTCATCGCCCAGGCGTACGGCCTGAATCTGACATTCGGTGCACAGTTCACCGTTGTCACCCTCGCGCTCCTGACTTCCATGGGTATCGCCGGCATTCCCGCAGCCTCCTTGGTAGCGATTGCCGTAATCCTCTCCGCAGTCGGCCTCCCTCCAGAAGGGGTCGGCATCCTGTTGGTCCTCGATCGCCTTCTCGACATGCTCCGCACTTCCCTCACGGTTTTCGCCGATGGCGCCTGCTCGGTCAT
>CAYNTW010000004.1:0-93978 GCA_964400085.1 uncultured Steroidobacteraceae bacterium
GGCGGGGTTTCGTCATTCCGGATCCACTTACCTGCCACCGGGGCGGGACCTCTTGCGAGGCGGGCGTGCACCAAGCCGGTTTTTGTGCACCTCGCGAAAGCCTACCGCCCTTGCTCTGCATAAGCAAGGCGCCCTCTCAGTCCCATTGCGGGCCAGCGGCTCTCTGCATCTAAGTCACTGAGTCTATTGTGTTTCCAATGTTCCTGCACTGCGTCGAAATATCCGGGGCTATGCCGCCCGGGAAGGAGGTACTCAAAGAGTGTTGCAGCTGTGAGCAGCTTTCGACCCTAACCGGAGGTTCGCGCCGGCAGCGGCGGCGCCTTCGCCGTTTTCGCGGCTCAAGTTATCGCTCATACAATCAGGTTCACTCAGTTAGTCGTACGGACCGAGCTCCGACGGGGAGGGCTCGACCCTACATCCGCGCGACGGCATCGGCGCCTGCGGGGATACGCATTGGCGAGGACGCATCGTTAACCGCACGCCACACTGCTTCGGCAACCTCCAGCGATCGAGTGACGGAGCCCGCAGCAGCCGCCTGCGCCATTCCTGCGAAGATTTGCTGCGCGAATCCCACGTAAGGCTCGGGAATTCCGTTCTGAAGCCGCGACCGCGCTGTGTTTGCAAAGTTGGTTTCCGGGGCCTGGCCAGGAATCACCAGGCGCACGCGCACATTGAACGGTTGCAGCTCCAAGGCGACGGATTCGGTGAAGGCATTCACAGCGGCCTTGCTAGCGCTATACACGGAAAGCAGCGGAAGTGGCTTCAGCGTAACGGAGGAGGTCACATTGACGATGACGCCGGCAGCCCGCTCTCGGAACTGAGGCAGGAACGCCTGGGTCATAGCGATCGTGCCGAACGTGTTCGTCTCGAAGAGCTCGCGTACAACCTCCATCGAAGTTCCTTCGAGCGCATTCAGCATGCCAATGCCGGCATTGTTGACCAGTGCATCGACCGGCCCTGCCGCTTCGACCGCACGACGAATGCTTTCCGCATCGGTGACATCGAGCGCAAGCAGGCGCAGATGCTCTGAGCGGGGCAGGACGTCCTCGCGCGGCTTACGCATGGTGGCAATCACCTTCCAGTCGCGCGCGAGGAAGTACCGAGCCGTTTCGAGGCCGAAGCCAGATGAGCAGCCGGTGATCAGGATTGTTTTCATTTCAGACTCCAGGACTGAGTGAACGTGGGGGCCAGAATAGCCGCCCGGCGCCGGACGCTCTATAATCGGAAGTCCACAATTATTTTGAATTAGTCCGGATATGACCGACCCACTCGGCGAAGTGGTCACGCTCCTCGAACCCGCTGTTCGCTATTTCAAGCTCGTCACTGCCGCCGGAATGTGGCGCATCCGGCGCTCGGAATACGGTCAACCGCTCTTCTGCGCCTTCCTCGAAGGAGGCGCGCGCCTCGCGGTTGAGAGCCGGGAAGAAATCGTTCTCCAGCAGAAGGACTTCGTCCTGATTCCTGCGGCGCAGAGCTTTGTCATGACGAGTCTCGAAAAGCCTGCAGCGGACGATGTCGAGACCGCGCCGATTTCATTGGGGGGCGGCGAGTTCAGGCTGGGTGTTCAAAGCGGTCCGCATGACACTCGCTATCTCGTGGGCCACTGCACTTTCGACTCGCCAGATGCGAGCTTGCTCGTGTCGCTTCTGCCCCAACTCGTGCACGTTCGCGGTGATCCGAGACTCACGACGCTCGTCGAGTTGCTAGGTGACGAGTCGCGCGTACAACGCCCCGCACGCGAAGTGATTCTGACGCGCCTCCTGGAAGTCGTGCTCGTCGAAGCACTTCGATCTTCGGCGGGCGCGGCCGTCTCCCCAGGAGTCTTGCGTGGCCTCGCGGACGAAAGAGTCGCAGTCGCGATACGCAAGATGCACGAGCAGCCGACACAACCCTGGACAATGGCGCAGTTGGCAAAGCACGCTGCCCTGTCGCGCTCAACATTCTTCGAACGGTTCAGGCGCGCTGTCGGCGTCGCGCCGATGGAGTATCTGCTCGCCTGGCGCATGGCGTTGGCAAAGAATCTTCTGCGTCGAAACGCGGGCACTATCGCTGAAATCGCTGAGCGTGTCGGCTACCGCTCGGCTAGCTCATTCAGCGTTGCCTTCAGTCGGCATTTCGGAGTGCCGCCGACACGCTACGTGTTCGAGCAGAGCGACGTCGTGCAGTCCTCGGGACGAGCCGTAGAAAAACCGCTCATCAACATGGCGTAATAAACTACGGCAGTACGAGAAGTTCCGACACAGACTCGATAGGAAGTGGAGATAACCCGGCCGTGTTGGCGCAATACAGCCATTGCGCAAAGGCTTCGCGCGCAAGGCTGGTCATCAGCGGGGTCGCCGACAAGCTATCAGAGCGGATTTCCGCCCTCGTCTACATCGATGCGTTCGTACCGCGCGATGGAGACTCCTGGTGGGATCTGCTGGAGCTATTTGCCCCACGACGGTTCGTATTTGACCTTTAGGTACAAAATGATTATCCTTTCTGCATATGGGCCGCCCACGACTCTTCGACTCCGATGACGCTGTCGCAAGCGCTTTGAATGCCTTCTGGGAGAAAGGGTACGGCGCCACGACTCCAACCCAGCTCCTCGATGCGATTGGGGTTGGAAAGGGAAGCTTCTACAACGCCTTTGGGAGCAAACACGCGCTCTTCGAACAAGCGCTGCGTCGCTACGGTGACGATCGTGTTGCCGGTCTCGTGCGTTCGCTAACGGGCTCAGGGCCGGTTCGCGAGCGCGTAAAGGAATACTTTGAGCGGCTCGCGGCGCCGGAGAACGAGAAGATGCTGCGGCGAGGTTGCTTCGCGGCCAACACCGCTGCGGAACTGGGACATCGCGACCCCGCGGCGACGAAGATCGTCCGTGGCACGTTTGAGCGTATGGAAAGCGTGCTCGAGGCGACGCTCGTGGAAGGGCAGAAGAGAGGTGAGTTGGATTGCGACCTTGATCCAAAGGCAGTCGCCAGCCTGCTCGTTGCAAGTCTCATCGGCATTGCGGTGCTAGCCAAGGTTGATAGCCCGGCGGCAAGGACGAAACGGATCACGCAAGCGCTCGCGGCTTTGCTCTAGAACTCGACAAAAAAGGACCTGTCCAATGACTGAGACACTTCGCGAAGTCTGGGAACACCTCGTCTCCCATCAGGTCACGCGTGACATCGGCGGCTGGATCAACTGTTTCGCCGCGGACGGGGTCATGGAGTGGCCCTTCAGGATAAAGGGGGTGCCGGCACGCGTGGAGGGGCGAGAAGCTATTCGCGCCACCCTGGAGCCCGTCTGGCAGCGCGCAAAAGCAACAAATCGCCGGATCACGGGGCATGAGCGCGTCGAGTTCCATCAGACGACCGACCCCGAGGTCGCGATCGTCGACGCCGACATGGTCGGCGACACGGTGCGGGGACCCTTCCGCCAAAGGGTGGTCTACCTGCTCCGCGTCCGCAACGGTCGCGTGCTCCTCCTGCGCGAGTTCTTCGATACGGCTAGCTTGAACGAGCTCTTTCAAGCGGGTAGCTAGCCCTACTCTGCCATGGCAGGCGATCGAGAGCGCTGGAGGTGCACTAAGTTGTTAAAAGAACAGGACTTTTAATCCCGGACAGGCGGGCCGGACCACGTCCGGAACGTAGGAGTCAGGGGTTCAAATCCGGTCACCCCGACCCTATGATGCGGACCATGTCTGAACAAGAACCCCAAGAGAACCGAGCGCCATTGCAGCCGGATCAGCAGCCAATCCGGCGAACCGTTGGGAAACGGGTCACGCCGCCCTCGGGCATGTTACCCAGCCCAGAAGCCCGGGCAGCTATGGCAGCGAACGCGCGCTACCTCACTCGGGCGCCGAAAGGCATTTTCTTCTACAAGAATCACGAAGAGATGACCCGAGATCGGGAGCGTTGGACTATTGAAGCTGTGATCGCGAGACAGACGGAACGTGGCTGAGTACACCCGACCGGCAACTTGGGACGACGTCAAGAATGTCGCAAAGCTGCTGAACGAAGCGGGCGTTGAATATGCGCTGGTCGGCGGCTACGCAATCGCAGCGCACGGATTCAACAGATTTTCCGAGGACATCGATCTTCTCGTCAACCCGGCGACGGAAAACTCGCGCCGTTGGATCGTCGCATTGAGTGAGCTGCCTGATCATGCAGCCCGGGAGCTGACCTCAGATCCCGATGTGTTTGCTACCGACGCGCGGTACGCATTGCGAATAAACGACGAGATTACCATTGACATCATGCCATCCATCGCGGGCCACTCGTGGCAAGAGATGCGCAGCCACATCGAGATCATTGATCTCGACGGTGTGTCTTTGCCTCTACTCAACCTCGAAGGATTGCTACTCACCAAGCAGGGGCAGCGGCCCAAGGATCAGATGGACGCTGCGTTGTTGAGCAAGGCGCTCCAGGCGCTCAAGAATCGGAAAAAATAAGCGACCGCGCTCACTTGCATGGCGCGCCCATCCCGACAGGACGCACGATGAAGAGAATGGTTCATTCCGTCGCGTGGATTGTACTGGTATGCGTATCCGCATCGGCTAAAGCCGGCGCTTACATCACGGAACAGAACATCCTGATTCCGACCAGCGACGGCGCGACGCTTTGCGCCGCAGTGGTCCGCCCGAACAGCGCGACACAACTGCCCGCAGCGCTCGAATTTACCATCTACGTTGATCCCAAGAGAGATCTCGAGCGGTTGGAATACGCCGCGGATCGCGGCTATGCCGGCGTGATGGCGTACACTCGGGGGAAGGCCTGCAGTCCACAAGACATCATCCCATACGAACATGACGGTCATGACGCCAACGAGGTGATTGAGTGGATTGCGAAACAGCCTTGGAGCGACGGCCAAGTCGGAATGATGGGCGGCAGCTACGACGGCTTCACGCAGTGGGCCGCGGCCAAACTGTCAAACGAGCACCTGAAGACCATCGTGCCGGTGGTGCCGAACAACCCGGGAAACGGTCTGCCTCTGCAGAACAACGTCTTCCTGCCCGCGAACTACGCCTGGATCTACTACACGACTGATAACAAGACGCTCGATGAGACCACCTACAACGACCCGAAATGGGCGGCATTGCCAAGGCAGTGGTACACGAGCGGACGCCCGTATGCCGATATCGACACCATCGCTGGTGTCCCGAATCCCTGGTTTCATAAGTGGCTGCAACATCCGGGCTACGATGCATACTGGCAGAGCATGAGTCCGTATCGCGAAGATTACGCCCGGATCAAAATGCCGGTGCTCACGATCGCCGGTTATTACGGCGATAGCACGGCCATCGGCTATTTCAATGAATTTCAACGCTATAACCCGGGCGCGCAGAGTTACCTCGTTGCCGGACCGTGGGATCACTTCGGATCGCAAGGGCGAATCAAGCCTGGAGTAGTCCGCGGCTATCACATCGACGCAGCGGCCCAGATCGATACCTGGAAGCTCACCTTTGAATGGTTCGACTTCGTGATGCGCGGAAAACCACGGCCGGCGCTCGTACAGGATCGCGTCAATGTCGAGGTGATGGGCGAGAATCGCTGGCGTTACGTGCCGTCATTGGACGACTTAGGGAAACCCGTGCGCTTTTACCTCACCACCACGCGGACGAGCCCAAGTGGCTATCTGCTCTCGACGACTACACCGAAAACGATCGGAGGCGCGCGCGCCCTGCGCCAAGAGGTGAATCTCGCCGATCGGACGACAATGACCAACGATTCCTATCCGTATCTCATTTTGGGCAAGAAACTGGATCGTTCCGACGGCTACACCTTCATCACACCACCCTTCCCTCGCTCTGAGGAAGTTAGCGGCCTGGATGGCGTCGTTCATCTTCGCGTGAATAAGCGTGACTTGGATGTCGGCCTTGCGCTTTATGAGATGTTGCCCGACGGCCAGCTCTTTCAGTTGACTTACTACACAGAGCGTGCCAGTTACGCAGCTGACATGAGCACGCGCCATCTGCTGAATCCCGGCGCGGAAACGACGGTTCCGTTCGAGCAGGACTATCTATTCAGTCGCTTGATAGCCAAGGGAAATCGTCTCTTGCTCACGGTCAACGTGAACAAGAACGCTTTTGCCGAAATCAACTACGGCACGGGGAAGGACGTCAGTACCGAGGACATCCATGATGCGGCCGCGCCCCTGCGGGTGGACTGGCTTACAGGCAGCTACATCCGTTTACGCCTACACGATCCCGAAGGCGCAATCCCGCCATGAGAGCCCTCATCGTCGGCGGCCCCATCCCGGGCGGCTTTTGCGCTCGGCGGCAAGCTCCTCGGGGTCGAGCACCTTGCCGCGAAGGATTACCTTGACGATTTCGTCATAGGCTTGGATCGTCTGCGTGGGATCGGCTCTCAACAGCAGCAGGTTGGCACGCTTTCCGGGCTCAATGGAGCCTATTTCCCGGGCCAGTCCCAAAAGCTCGGCGTTGGTTTGCGTGGCCGCACGAAATATCTGCAGCGGTGTCATCCCAGCGTCCAACATGTGCTGCATCTCGCGCCTGCCGTTCAGCCCTGGCTGATTGGCATAAGTGGGCGCACTCGGCGTATCCGTGCCGAAGAGGATTCGCGCACCATGTGTGGCCATATAATGGGTGGCGTTTCTGTCGCGCAAGATCGGCGGCGCGATATAAGCACGAGCAGCGTCCCACTGTGCATGCGGGTCGTGCGACTCCTGAACCGTCTTCGGCACGAACGCCGGCGCGAGCGCGTCATGAAACCACTGGCCCTGCGGAGATCGATACCACTCGATAGCGCTTGCCGGCACAACGCGGGCGATGCCGGGTTGCGAGAGATAAGCCGGGTCGAACAGATCCTGCAGACCAAACAGCACCTGCATCGTGGGCTGCCAGCCCATGTTGGCTTTGAGCACGCTATCCAGAATCGCTTTCGCTCTTGGGGTGAGCTCGGTGGCCTCCTGTTCGTGGTTCCAATGCCACAGGCCGTGCGCAATGATGTCAGCTCCCGCCTCGACCGCGAATTCCTGCGCATCAGTACCGTTCGCGTGGATCAGTACAGGCATATGGGCCGCATGTGCAGCCTTCACCAGGTCACGTATGGTGTCGAGGCGCGGCGCGGGCAGCTCGTCTACCTCGCCGAATCCTCTTTCGTAGAAGGTCTTTACGCATAGTGCTCCGTCTTGCTTCATTCGCGCGACGACTGCCTCGGGTGTGTGCGCAACGGGGTCAATACCCTCAGGAGCCTTTCCCTCTTCCCCGCGCTGTACGAGCATGTATCGAGTCAGGGAGCGGCGATCCTCCGCGGAGACGAATTGAATCGGGGGATAGCCACCCGGAATCTGGGCGCCCCCGCAGAAGTATAGGTCCGGATGAACGTCATAGGCATTCCAGGCCGCGATGCGCTCGGGCGTACTGATCAGATCGATCAGAGTCGTATAGCCGAATAACAGGTAACTCCGCGGCGTCTGCTTACGAATCGCCTCCGTGATCTCGTGGCGCGTCGGCGCATGGGAGTTGTCTATTCCGGGCAGGTCGGACGTATGCACGTGACTGTCGATCAAACCGGGAATGACGTAAAGACCTGTGCCATCGATGATATCGGTCCCGCTGGAAATCTCTCGAGGCCGACTGCCGGGTACGATTGCGGTGATGCGATCGTCTGTGACCTTGATACTGGCGTCATGCATGGGAGCCGAGCGATCCGGCGATACGATGGTCACATGTTCGATGCGCAGCTCGCGTGTCGGTGCACCAACACAATAGGAACCGAGCCCGATCAACGCCAGCGCTGGCACTAGATTCCGAGCGGTGAGCATGTCTCCCTCCCTCAGATGAACCGCCCTGAGAGAAAGTGTAGCGCCAATTCTCGGCTTACTGGGTCGAAATAGGCCAAGCGCTCCGAGGCCGCGACGAGGGGTGGAATGGGTGCTACGACGACCCGTGTCACAATCGTTGGCACGCGCTTGGGCGCGGCCAGGGCCTCACGTGCGCCGTTCGAGATACTGACGTGCGAGCTGGCGCAATCTCGCACCATCGAAGCTGGGATCATGGCCGGCATGCACGACGCAGGCGGGAAGCTGCTCCAGCCGCCGCATGGTGCTGACATACGCCGCGATATCGCTATCCGGCAGCTCATCCAGCAACGGTCCGTCGTAGATCGCATCACCTGAGAACAGGATTCCGGTCTTGGCTTCCCAAAGGCCGAGACTACCCGGTGAATGCCCCGGAAGGTGCATGACCTCGAAAACTCGGTTGCCGAGATCGATCATATCCCCCTCCCGCACCAGCCGGGTCGCAGGAGCCGCCGGACACGCGAACGTCCGTAAGTTGAAATCCGCGTGTGGCACGGCAGTGATGAAACATGGGCCGACGTCGTACCCGGCCCGCTCGAGCCCTCCAATGAACTCCACCGGGTGATCATCGCGCATCATGCTGAAGTTCTCGGAGGCGGAAGTCAGCTTGTGCGCTTCATCCGCGTGCACGATCCGGTCAGCGAATTCGTGAAGCGACCCGACGTGATCCAGGTGTGTATGCGTGGCCACGGCCGTCAGTGCCTTGCCGAAGATGTCCGCGGCTGCCGCACGCAGGCTCGCGATACCCATCCCCGTGTCGATGAGCAGATCACGGGTGCGTCCCTGAACGTGCCAGATGTTACATTGCATGACCCGGATGACATGGGGTTCCCAGATCCGGGTCACCCCGTCCGCGAGGCGCTCGAATTCAAACCAGCGAGCGGCGATTTGCAATGCCATGGTGGGCGCAGCATAGCCTGATCGCGCACGAGAGATCCAACCATGCTCCGTCCACATTGGGGCACCTGCCCGGGAACACGCCCCGTGTTGGGGCGAATGAGCGGCCCAACTTGACACCGGGGCACCCCCTTCAGGAACCCGGCTGACGAGGTTTCCAAGGAATAACCGGCAATTACGCGCGCGTGCATTGTTTCGGCACGCCGTTTGCACCGTTTGTCATCGAGAAATGTGCCTCTAGGGTTCCGGCCTGCGCGATGCAGGTGGCAGGTCCGAGAGAGGCAGTCCAGGCGCGTCGAGCGCGCAGGGATACACGGCGGGATAAAAGCCCGGGAGGTTGGTTGGGGCAAAACGCCCCTCTCCCGGGACGCCGTCTTCTTCAGATGTAACACCCGGAAGAGAGCGCGCAGATGCCCGGCAAGTCCGCATTTATCTTGCTGCAGGAGATCGCGCGTCTTGAAAACAATATCACTTCACAACGGCCGCCTCGGAAGACTCACGTCGGTCGCCGCCGCAGTCATGGCCGCCCTCTATGGCGGGCACGTAGTAGCGGCTGACACAACTGCAGGACCAACGGGCACCCCCGACGCACCGGAACCTCTCGACTCCGGCAGCGTGTCGGGCGGAGGCTTCGCGGAAGTCCTGGTTACGGCCACCCGCCGTCGGAGCTCGGCGCAGAACCTGCCGATCAGTATCACGGCGGTCTCCTCCTCACAGCTCGAACAGGCAGGCATCGAGGATATCTCGAGCCTGGCGCATTCGATGGCGGGTGTCAGCTACACCGACAAGGGCCCGTTCGGTGGTGTCAACGGCGCGAACCTGATCATCCGGGGTCTGAACAGCGAAACCACCGCAGGGCTTCCGGCGGCCGCCTCGCCCGTCGTTCCGCCTGTCGCCACCTATGTTGACGACACGCCGGTGTTTGTCAACCTGAGGCTGCTGGATCTGGACCGGGTCGAAATCCTGCGCGGCCCCCAGGGCACCTTGTACGGTTCCGGATCACTCGGAGGAACGGTTCGGTTCGTGGAGAAGGCACCCGATCCAACAGGCTTCGACACCAGCGTGGAGGCCGGGGTGAGCGACACCGCTCACACCCATACACCCAACGAGGAAGTCAGCGGGATGCTCAACATACCGCTCGCTGACAGCTTTGCGCTGCGCATGAACGCCGGCTGGAGTCAGGACGCCGGCTTCATCAATCAGCCCAATCTCTACGTCCTGGATTCGACAGGCGCACCGGCCGGAAGCCAACCGTTCGGCGCCCCGCAGATCCATTCCAAGAAGGGAACCAACTCGTACGACTACCGATCCGCGCGTGTGGCCGCGCTTTGGAAGCCGAACGACGCTTTCCGCGCCCAGGTGTCGTACCATTATCAGCTCGCGAAGGCGAACGGTTTCCCATACGCGGCGACCAGTACTGACGCATTCAACCGGCCGATCAGTCCGGCCACCCAGCCGCAGGGCAATTTCAGCAACCCACCCCTGCTGCCTCAACTCTACGATGCCCCGGTTCCTCCCGGCGTTGACGCCCGCTCAGACGCCAGCAACGGCCCCACGACGACGCGCGATCGGGTCGATCTCGCCGCGCTGACGCTCGAATACGACATGGGCTTCGCAACCCTCACATCGACGAGCTCATGGGCTCGCCACGTCAACGAGACGGTGGCGGATGAGACCGGACAATACATCAACTTCGCGTTCTTCCAGAACCTGTATGGGCAGAACCCGCGCACGTTCGTCCAAGGGCTGGAAGGGCTGAACGACCGTCCCCTGACTCAGGAGCTGCGGCTGACGTCCAGGACGGGTGGGCGGCTCGACTGGGTTGCAGGCCTGTTCTACAACGACCAGACCACTGACATCCGGGAGCACGATTTCGACCGAGGTTATCTCGACTTCTATAACGCCTGCCAGCCGATCTACGGCCAAAGCTCCGGCGATGGCGTGACCCCGTCGTACTGCGGCGTTGGTGAGACCGCCTATACCCCAGGGTCCACCACGTACATCCAGGGTATTCCGATCCTCAAGGATCAGGCTTACATCGGTGACTTCGAGACGCACTTCAAGGATCTCGCCGCCTATGGCGAGATCACCTGGCACGTTACCTCCGCATGGAACCTGACCGGAGGTGCCAGGGTATTCAAACAGTCGATCACCGCCTCTCAACAGACGGGGCTGTTGTTCGATGGCGGCCCGTTGTTCGGCCCCGTGGCGCCGATCGCGAACATTACCTTGAGTCATGAGTGGCGCAAGGCACTGTGGAAGGTCAACACCTCGTATAACCTGGACAAGAACAACCTGATCTATGCCACCTGGTCACAGGGGTTCCGGCGCGGCGGCGTCAACGCCCTGCCCCCGAGCGAGCCGGGCCTGAACTATACGACTCCGCCAGAGCTGCGTAATCTGTCGCCCGACACCGCCGACAACTACGAAATCGGCATCAAGGGCACGGTGGAGAACCGGCTCCGGTATTCCGCCGCGATCTTCGACATTCAGTGGCACAACGTGCAGGAGGGGCTGCAATTGACTCCCCTCGTGCTGCCGGCGTCCCTCAACATCGGACAGGCGTACAGCCGCGGGCTCGAGACCGAGCTCGACGTTCTGCTCTCGCAATACCTCGAAGCGCAGCTCGACTATACGTACGATCGGACCCGCCTCACCTCACTGAACCCGCTCTTCGTGCAACCCAACACATCCGCTCCGCCGCCGGCGGTCGGTAGTCCTCTGCCAGGCACACCGAAGTCCAGCGTGGCTCTGGGTCTGCAAACGCATTTCCCGCTGACCGTCGGCGAGTTGCAGTTTGGTGTCAACGGTCACTATCAGAGTGCGGTATTGCCGGCGCTGTCGGCTACCGTCCCGACCGTCCACGGGTACGTCACGGTCAACACGCGAATGTCGTATTCCCACGATCAATGGCTCACGACGCTA
Source organism: uncultured Steroidobacteraceae bacterium (assembly GCA_964400085.1). Classification (GTDB taxonomy): domain Bacteria; phylum Pseudomonadota; class Gammaproteobacteria; order Steroidobacterales; family Steroidobacteraceae; genus 13-2-20CM-66-19. The sequence goes on from CAYNTW010000004.1 coordinate 11,611, forward strand.
TACGTCAACAACGTGACGGACAACCTCGGGATCACCTCGTACCAGGATCCTGCGATCTTCGGAAACCGCGCCCAGGCTATCGTCTCGCAACCGCGCACTGTGGGGTTGACCGTGTCCTACTCCCTGAAACGGTGATGACGCGTGACCGCACAATCAATACCTACGAACGACCCGCAGGGTGCCCGCGCGCACGCCAGAGCGATGGCCGGTACTCGAGTGGAGGCGATGCCCACAGTACCCGCCGTAAGCGCAACCGACCTGCCTTCGGGTGTCACTCCGGAGTCCATGGTTTGGGAAGAAACGCTCGGTACCGGCGGCTATGGCGCCAAGGAGCTGGATCGCGGTACGCGCCTGCGCCTGATCGACTTGCGCGGCGATGGCTGCATCTCCATGTTGGTGTTCAACGCAGAGCGCCCGATCGAGCGTCTGAACGTCGCCGACACGATGAAAGTGCAGTGGAACGCCTATCTGCAGCCCGGGCGCCTGTTGCTCTCGGACATGGGCCGCCCCCTCATGAGCATCCTGTCAGACGATGCCGGAACGCACGACGCCTTCTGTGGTCCCTCGAACGAACGCACACCACGAGACTATAGCGATTGCGGCGCATGGGGCCGCCATCCCAGCGCTCGCGGGAGATTGCTGCTCGGGGTTGCGAAGGTTGGACTCGGCCGCAAGGACGTCCATCCGTGCATAAATTGGTTCAAGGGCGTTCGCATCGATCCGCACGGTACGACAATACTGGATGCGGGACCTTTCCCTCCCGGGCGCGCGGTCGTCCTACGCGCCGAGATGAATATCATCGTGGTACTCGCCAACTGCCCGCATGTGCTGGACCAACGCCCCACGTACGAGGCGACACCCGTCCGGATCAGCGCCTGGTGCGGCCCGATCACTCCGCCCGACGACGCTATTCGCAACGCCACCCCCGAATCCCAGCGCGCATTCCTCAATGTCGAGGAGTACTTCCGCCGATGAACAACTCCGCATACGATGGCCTGCCACGCACCATTCGGGTCGACGAAGTCATCGCTGCCCGCGCACCCTGGGACGCTCTGGTGCGAGCCGGCGAAACGCTCCGGATCCTCGACCTCGAGGGCAATCAGGCCGTCGACTTTCTGCTGTACGCAGCGCATGACGACGCCGAACGGTACAGCGCCCAGGACACCATCGCGGCGCAAGCAAACATTTTCCTTCGGACCGGCTCAGTGCTGATGTCGAACGAGGGCCGCCCCATGGCGCGGATCTGCGCAACTACCGTCGCTTACCACGATACGATCGGCGGAGCCTGCAGCTGCGAGAGCAACACACTGCGTTACGGTCACCACACCAAGTCACAGCATGCCTGCGTGGACAACTTCCTCATCTCCCATGCCCGTCACCGCCGCGACAAGCGCGACATTGTCTCCAACATCAACTGGTTCATGAATGTCCCGGTGGAGACCGATGGCACCCTCGGCATAGTCGATGGCATATCCGCACCAGGGCTGTATGTCGATCTGCAGATGCAGATGGATGTGGTCGCCGTCATTTCGAACTGCCCACAGATCAACAATCCGTGCAACGGCTTCAATCCGACGCCCGTGCGCGTGGTGATCGCCAACGATGGACCATCGCGTGTTTGACAAGGTCCTGGTCGCGAATCGGGGCGCCATCGCCTGCCGTATATTGCGGACCTTGCGGCGCATGGGCATCGGCTCCGTCGCCGTATTCTCGGAAGCCGATGCGGGCTCAATGCACGTGGCGCAGGCGGACGAATCGGTGTGTATCGGACCCGCGCCGGCCCATTTGAGCTATTTGAACGCCAGCGCACTGATCGCCGCTGCGCGCGGTCGTGGCGCTCAGGCGATTCACCCAGGGTACGGCTTTCTCAGTGAGAATGCAGACTTCGCCACTCAATGCGCGGATGCCGGCCTCACGTTCGTGGGGCCGACCCCCAAGAACATGCAGGATTTCGGTTTGAAGCACCGCGCCCGCGAGTTGGCCCGCCAGGCGGATCTGCCCCTGCTTCCGGGGTCGAGCGTGCTGTCGGATCTGACCGCGGCCCACAAGGCGGCCGCGGAGATTGGCTTTCCGGTGATGCTCAAGGCAACAGCGGGCGGTGGCGGCATCGGCATGCGCGTTTGCGCCGACGCGCCGGCATTGGAGGAGGCCTACTCGCAGGTGAGACGCCTCGCGGCCAACCATTTCGGAGACGGCGGGGTGTTTCTGGAGCGATTTGTTCCGGCCGCCCGACACATCGAAGTCCAGGTCTTCGGCGATGGTGCGGGCCGCGTGGTGGCACTCGGTGAACGGGATTGCTCACTCCAGCGGCGCAATCAGAAAATCATCGAGGAGACCCCCGCTGCGAACATCAGCGCCGTAACCCGTGCGCGCATGTTGGATTGCGCCGTTCGCGTGGCGAGCGCCGCGCGCTACGCTTCCGCCGGCACCGTTGAATTCCTGTTCGATGCGAGCCGTGACGAATTCTACTTCCTCGAGGTCAACGCGCGATTGCAGGTCGAGCACGGTATTACCGAAGAGGTCACCGGTGTGGACCTGGTTGAATGGATGATACGGGGCGCCGCGGGTGACTATTCCTTTCTCGACGCATGGGGGCACCGCCCGGGCACACCGGGCGGCTGCTCGATTCAGGCGCGGCTGTATGCGGAAGACCCTGGCGAGGACAACCGTCCCAGCAACGGAACGATCACCGAGGTCATATTCCCTCCGCGAACTCGCATTGAGACCTGGATCACGACCGGCACGGAAGTGAGCGCGTACTACGATCCTCTGCTAGCGAAGCTGATCGTGCGGGCGACCGATCGCGCCGGGGCGGTGGCGGCTATGCAGCAGGCGCTGGGGGCGATGCGTGTTTCGGGACTCGAGACCAACCTTGAGTGGCTGCGCCAGATCGTGCGCAGTGATATGTTTGTTCAGGGTGAGCTCTCCACGCGCGCGCTGGCCAACGTCCCCTACGAGCCTTGTGCAGTCCGCGTGCTCGCAGGCGGCCTCGCCACAACCGTACAAGACTACCCGGGGCGGTGCGGCTACTGGCACATAGGTGTACCGCCGTCGGGTCCAATGGATAGCCTGGCCTTCCGCTTGGGCAACCGTCTGCTCGGCAACCCCGAAGGTGTCGCCGGTCTGGAAGTCACGGCACTCGGACCAACCCTGCGGTTCGATCGGGCCACGACTGTCTGTCTGGCCGGCGCTGACTGCGACGCCCGGCTCGATGGACGGGAGTTGGATCGCTATTGCCCGGTTCGCGTCGTACCGGGCCAGACACTCAAGCTCGGACGCGTGCGCGGCCCGGGGCTTCGCGCGTATATTCTGTTCTCGGGCGGACTCGAGGTACCCGCTTACCTCGGCAGTCGCTCGACATTCACCCTGGGGCGCTTCGGCGGCCATGGAGGACGCAACCTGGCCGCAGGTGATGTGTTGCATCTACCGGCGGATGCCGATGCACGCTCCGCCGAGAGTCTCCCGGTCCACCTGAGGCCGCAGCTCTCGAACGACTGGCGGGTTCGCGTGCTCTATGGACCGCACGGCGCGCCGGACTTCTTCACCCAGACGGATATCGACGCCATTCTCACCGCGAGCTGGAAGGTGCACTACAACTCCAGCCGCACCGGCGTGCGGCTGACTGGCCCCAAACCGCAATGGGCCCGGCGCGACGGCGGTGAAGCCGGGCTACACCCCTCCAATATCCATGACAACGCCTACGCGGTGGGTGCGATCGACTTCACCGGTGACATGCCGATCATCCTCGGCCCGGATGGCCCCTCGCTCGGCGGTTTCGTATGTCCCTTCGTGGTGATTGCCGCGGACCTGTGGAAAATCGGTCAGCTCGCGCCGGGCGATCGCGTTTGCTTCGAATCGGTGAGCGAGGCCACTGCGAGTGAGGCAGAGCGGCGTCAGGACGAGCTCATCTCACACCTGCGTGAATCCTCACCCAACTATTGCACGAGCAGTGCCCCCCCAGCGCGGGGCAACGGCAGCGCGGCGGCAATTGTTGGGACCTTTGCCGCGCGCGGCACCCGACCCAAGGCGGTGTATCGCCGCCAGGGCGACCGTCACCTGCTCGTCGAGTACGGTGAGATGTTGTTGGATGTCACGCTGCGGCTGCGCGTGCATGCCTTGATGCTCGAGCTCGAGCGGCTGCGACTGCCCGGCATCATCGACATCACGCCGGGCATTCGCTCTTTGCAGGTTCACTACGATCCGCGCGTGCTGCCCCTCAAACAACTGCTGCGTACACTGGGTGATGCGGAAGACAGTCTCGGGGAGCTCCAGGATTTCGAGATCCCTTCGCGCGTCATCTGGTTGCCCCTGTCGTTCGCCGATCCGACCGTCGCGGAGACGATTGCCCGTTACATGGCTTCGGTACGTGCGGACGCCCCATGGTGCCCCGACAATATCGAGTTCATTCGGCGTATCAACGGACTCGGCTCGATCGAGGATGTCCGCCGGATTGTGTTCGATGCACGCTATCTGGTCATGGGGTTGGGGGATGTCTACCTCGGCGCGCCGGTCGCCATACCGCTGGACCCGCGGCATCGGCTCGTCACGACCAAATACAACCCGGCGCGCACCTGGACACCTCCCAACGTGGTGGGCATCGGCGGCGCCTACATGTGCATCTATGGCATGGAAGGACCAGGTGGATACCAACTCTTCGGACGCACGGTGCAGGTCTGGAGCTCGTACGGCCAAACCCGCGACTTTCGCGACGGCAAGCCCTGGCTGCTGCGCTTCTTCGATCAGATCCGGTTCTTTCCGGTCACGCACGCGGAGCTCACCGAATGGCGGCGCGAATTCCCCCACGGTCGTCGTCCGCTACGGATCGAGGCAGAGCCGTTCAGGCTTTCAGACTATCGGCGTTTCCTCCACGAGCAGCGTGACAGCATCGAAGCGTTTCAGGCTACTCGGCAAGCGGCCTTCAATGCCGAGCGCGAGGAATGGGCGCGCCGCGAGGAGTTGTCGCGCGAGGACGTGACGGCGGAGAGCTCGTTCGCATCCATGACCTTTGATGCGCCCCCGGGCGCCGATCTCGTCGAGGCGCCCCTGGGTGGGAACATCTGGCGGATTCATGTCAGCCCGGGAGATCGGATCGAAAAAGGCTCCGTCATAGCCGTCATCGAGGCCATGAAGACCGAATGCAATGTGCCGAGCCCGGGTACCGGTAAGGTACGCGCCGTGTATGTCCGGGAGCGCCAGGAGATTGCTCCAGGCATGCCGATCATCGCCTTGGAACCCGAATCGGGCGTGCACCAGTCTGGAGGCGAATAGCGTGGGAGGGACTAACGTCAGAGCCATCGCCCGTGACGTAAACGCTCGAGTCCGCAGCGCGGAACAGATCGCGCGCGAGACGTTGGAACGGGCGGCGGCTTACGAGGAGATTCAGCCGGAAGCCTGGATCAGCCGTGTGCCGGAGGAGGAGCTGCTACGCCAAGCGCGACTGATCGACGAGCGGGTCGCCTCCGGAGAATCGCTGCAGCTAGCGGGTGTGCCCATCGCGGTCAAAGACAACATTGACGTCGCCGGTCTCGAGACCACCGCGGCCTGTCCACCGTTCGCCTACCGTGCCGAGAGCTCCGCTCCGGTGGTTGAACGGTTGCTGGCGGCGGGTGCGATCGTCGTAGGCAAGACCAACCTGGATCAGTTCGCATCCGGGCTGGTCGGAACGCGCAGCCCTTACGGAAGTCTCGGGTGCGTCTTCAACCGCGAGTACGTGAGCGGAGGCTCCAGTTCCGGGTCGGCGGTGTTGGTCGGGGCGGGTGTCGTGCCGCTCGCGCTCGGCTCAGATACTGCAGGGTCCGGACGCGTGCCCGCGGCATTCAACAACCTCGTGGGCTTCAAACCTACGCGCGGTCGCTGGAGCTCGCGAGGTCTCGTGCCCGCCTGCCGCAGTCTCGATTGCATTACGTCGCTCACGATGGATGTCGAAGATGCGGCGCTCGTCGACTCTGTGCTCACGCATTTCGACCCCGGCGACCCCTACTCCCGGCGCGCACCGGCACAAAACCGAGTCCTCGGTGCGAGCTTTCGGATGGGAGTGCCGGCGTCCGGGCAACTGCGGGACCTTGCGGCAGAGGATCGAATCCGCTTCCAGGAAGCGCTCGAACGTTTGCGTGATATTGGCGCGTCTCCCCTCGAGCTCGATGTGACTCCGCTTCTAGAGGCGGCGCGGCTCTTGTATGGCGGACCTTGGGTAGCCGAGCGCACGGCCGCCCTCGAATCGCTGCTCGACACCAACCCGACCGCGATCCATCCCGTCGTGCGCGCCATCGTTCAGGCCGGAAAAGGCGTGTCAGGCGTTGATGCCTTCCGGGGCATGTATCTCCTCCAGGAGTACGCCCGTGCGGCCGAGGAACTGTGGGCTCGGGTGGACGTGCTCGTGCTGCCAACTACCCCAACGATCTATCGCCGCAGCGAGGTCCTTGCGGAGCCCGTAACGCTGAATGCCCATCTGGGTGTTTACACCAACTTCGTGAATCTGCTCGACATGAGCGCCATATCGCTGCCCGCCGGTTTCCGCCACAACGGCACCGGAGTGGGTATCAGCCTCATCGCGCCAGCATGGTCAGACGCCGCCCTGTTCGACCTCGCGGGCCGTTATACACGGGTCGGTGCGCTCCCGGCGGCGCCGGAGCTCGACATCCGGCCAACACCCAAGCACGTGCGACTCGCCGTCGTAGGCGCGCACCTTGCGGGAATGCCGCTTCATTGGCAACTCACCGCGCGCGCGGCCCGGTTCGTGCGCCGAACACACACTGCCGATTGTTATCAACTATTTGCAATGACCGCCGATAGACCATTGCGTCCGGCCCTGGTCCATTGCGGTCCTGGTGGCGGCCGCATCGAGCTCGAAATCTATGAGCTCGAAGTGAGCGCTTTCGGAAGTTTTGTCGCGGAAGTGCGTCCACCGCTCGCCATCGGCACGGTGCTGCTCGAAGACGGCACGAGTGTCTGCGGATTCGTCGCCGAGCCGCGGGCCACCATCGGTGCGCTCGACATCACGGCCCACGGCGGATGGCGCGCGTATGTTGAGCTTTGCGGAAAGGTAACTCGACCATGAGACTCCCAATCAAACTCCTCCTGGGCGCTCTGCTCGCTCCAGGACTCGTCCATTCGCCCTGCGCCGCAGCCGAGATCAGGGTTGGGGTTTCCGACTGGACTGGCTGGGTCGCCTGGTACGTCGCGCAGGATCAGGGTTACTTCCGCAAGTATGGCGCGGACGTGAAGCTCGTCTGGTTCGCCAACTACAGCGATTCCATTGCGGCGCTGTCAACTGGACAACTCGATGCCAACAGTCAGACCTGGTCGGATACGCTCGGACCGCTCGCCAAAGGACTGCCGCTCAAAGTGGTGCTGGTGAATGACAATTCAGCCGGCAACGATGCATTGCTGGTGGGCCCCAGGATCAGGACCTTTGCCGATCTGCGCGGGCACAAGGTGGCCCTCGAACAATACAGCATCTCCCATTTCGTGCTCTACACGGCACTCGCGCGCAACGGGCTCAAGCCCAACGACGTGAACGTAGTCAACCTCTCGGCCGGAGATGCCGCCGCGGCCTTCATGAGCGGTGGCGTTGATGCCGCCGTGGTCTGGAATCCCTGGATCAGCCAAATCGAAAAGAGCGGCAAGGGTACCGCGCTGTTCACGTCCGCACAGATGCCCGGACTGATTCCGGATCTGCTGGTCGCGCAAGCTCGCCCTCTTCAGAGCCGACGCAAGGAGTTTGTAGGCATGATCCGCGCCTGGTTCGACACCGTGGCATTCATCCGTTCCCAACCCGATCGCGCCGTCGCCATCATGTCGAAGGTCGTCAGCATGTCGCCGGAGCAATACCGTGTGTTCCTGCCCGGCACGCGCTTCTTCGATGCCGCGGCCAACCAGGACGCTTTCGATGCACACAACCCTAGAGCACTGGTCAATGTGGCGCCCACGATCGCCGCGTTCCTGCTGTCCAACAAGCTGATCGATGGCCAACCGGATGCCGCGCGGGCGATTGATCGCTCGCTGCTCGATGAGGCTCTCAGCGAAAGCGGTGCGCCAGAGCGCGCGCAAGGAAAACCATGAACGAGACAGCCATCGCCAGCCAACGCGCCGGCCAGCCCGTGACCGACCCAACCCAAGCTGCCCAAGGCGCCGGCCAGGCCGCGAACGACGCCGCAATTTGCAGCCGCCGGGCTCGCCGTCGCCCGGCGCCGGTCTGGACGATTCGCGGCTGGTTGAGTCAACGAACGTACTGGATCCTTGCAGCGGTCGGGCTCGCCGTGCCCCTGGCCTGCTGGACGATGCTCACCGCGCTCGGGTCCGTGAACCGGGTTTTTCTCCCCGCTCCTGGCGATGTCGCACACCGGCTCCTCAGGTGGCTCAGCAACGACGATCTGCTGACCGATGTCGGTATCAGTTGTTTCAGGGTGGTCGCCGGCTGGGCGTTATCGGCGGTGCTGGCTGTGCCGCTCGGATTGTTGATCGGCACGTTTCGCGTCGTGCAGGCGCTACTCGAGCCGTTGACGGACTTCGTGCGCTACATGCCGGCGGTGGCGTTCATTCCGCTCGTGATGTTGTGGGTGGGTATCGACGAAGGCGCCAAGGTCGCCATCATCTTCATCGGTACGTTTTTCCAGATGGTGCTGATGGTAGCCGAGGACATACGGCGCGTGCCGATGGCCCAGATCGAAGCCGCGCAAACCCTGGGCGCCTCGCGGGTCGAGGTCATCGAGAAAGTCATCATCCCCTCCAGCAAGCCGGCCTTGCTCGACACTCTGCGGATCACGATGGGCTGTGCATGGACTTACCTCGTCGTGGCCGAGTTGGTGGCAGCCAACTCAGGTCTGGGCTATGCGATCATCAAGGCGCAGCGCTTCCTGCAGACGGACAAGATCTTTGCCGGCATCCTCCTGATCGGGGCGATCGGCTTGGGCATGGATCAGGCGTTCCGGTTAGTGCATCGGCTCGCCTTCCCCTACCTGTATGCGAGGAGCTGACTCGTGAGCGCGCTGAGCTGCCGTGCGGTGTACAAAGTGTTCGGCACTGGAGCTCGTAGCGTAACGGCGCTCGAGAACATCTCCATCGACATTGCCGAAGGAGAGTTCGTCACGTTGGTGGGCGCATCCGGGTGCGGCAAGTCCACCCTGCTGCGTACGCTGGCTGGCCTGGAGGTGCAGAGCAGTGGCGAGATCGAGGCCTGCGGCTCTCCGGTCCGGGGTCCGGGCGCGGATCGTGCCATGGTGTTCCAGAACTACAGCCTGTACCCCTGGCTCACTGTGATGGGCAATATCAAATTTCCCCGCCAGCTCACTGCGCATACCCGCGACCGCACCACTGTCGATGTTGAAGTCGCTAGCGGGCGCGCGGATGCGTTGTTACAACTCATGGGCCTCGAGCAGGTCGCAGACGCCTTTCCGTCCCAGCTTTCGGGCGGCATGCAACAGCGTGTCGCGATCGCCCGAGCCTTGATGACTCGACCGCGGATTCTGCTCATGGACGAGCCCTTCGGCGCGCTCGACGCCCAGACCCGCGAGGTCATGCATGACTTGATTCTGCACGTCTGCGCACTCGAGGGCTGCACGGTCGTGTTCGTGACGCATGATGTCGAGGAGGCCATCTATCTCGGCCAGCGTGTCGTGCTCATGGCCCCACGCCCGGGCCGGATAGACTCCACCTACGATGTGCCGCTCCCGAGCAACCGCACGGTCGAAATGAAGCACTCGCAAGAATTCCTCACGTTGAGATCACGGATTCTCGAGCGCATTCGCAACACCACCGGCTTGCGCACCGATGTAGAGCTCCTGCAGCGGCTCGCGAGGCGAACGAGATGATCAGCTCGGGCTCCATGGGTCGCCGCCAGCGGCTGTGTGCCGCGCTCACCGCTCTGGCACTCCTGGTCATTTCCCCATTTGCCTGTGCGGCCGGAAAAATCACGCTGGGTGTGGTCAACTGGATCGGTTACGGACCCGTATATTGTGCGGCGGCCAACGGCTTCTACAAACGTTATGGCGCCGACGTCAAGTTGGTTATCTTCAGCGACAACTCCCTCATGCCGGGTGCGCTGCAGGGCGGCGAGATCGATGCCTCGACGCTGACCTATGACCAGGTCATCGCGGCGGCAGCGAAAGGTTGGAGACTGAAGGTCGTGATGCCGCTCGACTACTCGGTTGGCGGCGACGCGATTGTCTCGACCGCCGCGCTCCGCGTGGTCAAGGACCTGAAAGGTCGGAAGGTCGCGTTTCAACCGCTGTCGCCTTCGGATTTCCTCCTGGGCTACGCGCTCGCCCAGGTGGGCTTGACCCAAAAGGATATCCAACCAGTCAATTCGACGCCGGAAGGTGTGGTCGCGATCATGGCAACGGGCCAGGTGGACGCCGGCGTGACGTACCAGCCGAGCGTTTCCATGATCCTGAAGCTGGATGGCGGCAAGCGCTATCACGTGTTGCTGTCCTCACGTGATGCCCGAGGCATGATCACCGACGTGTTGGCCTTCCGGGAAAGCACCTTGGCAAAGGATCCCAGGCTGGTGGACGGACTGATTCGTGGCACCCTGGACGGGCTCGCCTTCATGCGACAGCAACCGGACAAAGCCATCGCCATCATCGGCCAAGCGCTCGAACTCAGTGGCGATGAAGTTCGGGCGCAGCTGCCGAACGTGGAGAACCCGCCGCTCACCCAGCTAGGGGAGGTCTTTCAGAAGACCTCCCGCCTGCCATCGTTTCACGCCAGCGGAGCGGTCATTGGCGACATTCTGAAAAAGGAAGGTCAGATCGAGCGCGTACCTTCAATCGAAGACACTTATGACGCGAGGTTCGTATTGGACGTGCAGGCCAGGCCCGGGGATCTGCGATGAGCGAGTACCGAACCAATGAGTTGACGTTCGCGAACGACACGACCGCGCTGTTGATCATCGACATGCAACGCGACTTCCTGGATCCCGAGGGTTACATCGCGCGCACCGGCGTGGACGTGCGCGGGCTGCGCGCCATTATTCCAAATGCCAGACGGTTGCTCGAGGCGGCTCGCGCAAAGGGTATCCGGGTCATTCACACGCGCGAAGGGCATCGCCCGGATCTGTCCGATCTGCCCGCTGTAAAAGCGCGGCGCGCAGCCGGAGCGGGTGCGCCGATCGGGAGTATGGGACCGCTCGGGCGGCTGCTCGTGCGTGGCGAGCCTGGCCACGCCATCATCCAGGACCTCGAGCCGCTCGCCACGGAACCCGTGATCGACAAGCCGGGATTCGGAGCATTCCATGCGACGGACCTGGAGCACTCGTTGCGTGTGGCAGGTGTCCAGACAGTCGTCATCAGCGGTGTGACGACAGACATCTGTGTGCATTCCACGCTACGTGAGGCGGTCGATCGCGGTTTCGAGTGTTTCACGGTTGGAGACGCCTGCGCGGCCGGCGACCCTGCGATCCATGAGGCCATGTTGGCATGCATCGATGGGGAGGGAGGAATTCTGGGACGGGTCGTCAGCACGGACGCGCTCGTGGCCGCCTGGTCGGCGGGAAGCTGATCGCCGAGCGTTCCTCCTCAGACAACCGTCAGGAACGACGCGCCGTGCGCGCCGATAAAAGTATCTCCTCGACGGGGTCCCTCACCCACCGTGCCGTAGTCCTCCGCGAACACGCGGCGGACTCGATTGCGATGCCAAGTCGTGAGCAGTTCACGGGACGTGAGCAAGGCCGGCGTGTCGTTTTCGCCGTAGAGACTGCGATGCACCGCGGGCAGACGCCACCAGGACACGGATGGGCGGTGGTGATGGGCGTTGTGGTAAACGAAGTTGAGAACCAACAGGTTGAGCCAGGGTGAGCGCGTGCTGATCAGATTGCTGTACGTGTTGGCTTGCTCGTACGCACGGCTGCGGCCGTTCATCGGGATCGGCTCCTCGGGCGACACGCGATACTGCTCGAACGTGTGATGGAAGGCGTCAAAGAAGTTGAGAGCGCGCATCTGCAACAGCACGGCCGCGCCGTATAACAAGACGGCTTTCACGGAATAGAGCCCCAACAGAACGAGGAGCCCGGCGCGCAACAGCAGCATGGCGCCCGCCCGCGGCAGATATCGGCGCTGGGAAGGGACGAACACGGGTCTGCAGATGAGCTGCAGCCGCATCAAGATTTCCACTCCCGGAATATAGGCCCATTCGAGCCTCTCGAGGACTCGCCGGAGCACCGGATGTCCCCGGATCAGCTCCTTCGGATCGAAGCAGGTCAGATCCGCCCGTTCCACATGGTGACGGATATGCATGTGACGGATCCGCTCGAAGGAGGCGTACGGCGTCCCGGCCATGAAATTCATGACTTCCCCGATCCAATGATTGGCCCACCGGCTCGCGAACAGAGTCTGATGGGCCGCCTCGTGAACGAGATAGGCTGCGAGCAGCATGGCGTGCGCGCAAAGCCAAACCCCCGTCAACTCGAGCAACAGACTGGGCTGGGCCATGAGAGGAAAAGACCCGAGCCAGGCCGCCGCCGTGGCAAGCAGCGCCAGAAGATCAGGCAGGCTTCCCACCCGACCGGCAAGCGAGGCATCAATGTCGGTTGCCCTTTGAGTCGTCATGCTCTTCTCCTGCGCGTGCTGTGATCCTGTATACCACCCAAGCGCACGGAAACCTATACTTTTACATGTAATTTTGTATTTATTTTCTGTGCTACCCTCCCCGTCTCGAGGAGGGTCATAATTGCCAAAATCAGCGCGCGCGCCGAAGCTACCCGGCGCACAAGAGCTGCACGAGCGTCGGAGCCGATTCTTGCTCGCCCTACGCGAGCTCGATGATGCGTGGGTGTCGGCGTTCCACAAGACCGGACTCGGTGACGTGTACTTCTCGCGGCTGTTCACGGAACTGTGGCTCCGGGATGGTGCCGCGGTTCCCATGACGGAGGCCTACGCGCTCGTCCAGGGCGTGACTCCTCAAACGGCAATGAAGTACCTTCGCAAAGCGATCACTCAGGGATATCTCGAGGAGCTTCCCAGCCCCACTGACGGCCGCTCGCGGCTGGTGCGGCTGACACCACGGGCCCGAGAGCAATTCAGCGAAGTCATCGACCGCGCGGGCGAGGCGTTCTCCCGCATGTTTGAGGGACGATGAGGAGAGGCGCAGCAACGTACGCTCAATCGGCCAATGGATCGAGCGTCGTTGCTGTCGAATGACCCTCATAGAATCTCAGATTCCGGTCGAGGCGCGGACGATGGACCTCCGGTACGTCGCCGCGACCGAGAAGCCGGCGCAAGGCCTCTCGTCCATCGGTGTAGGCGCCCACGTAGTAGGCCGAGATACCGATTTCGTCGAGGATTTGCCAGCGATAGATGTCCTCTTCCACGAAGAGAATGTCCGCGGGGCGGGGAATGGAGGCGGCGCGTTGCGCGAACATGAACGCAAGAGCGAACTCGCGCCGCTCGCGGTGGAAACGGGCGAGCTGGTAGAGAGGCTCGGCGCGCTGGGGGCGAGCCTGGTGGGCGGCGAGGTAGGCATGGATGATGGCAGCCGGCTGTTGTGCCAATCGCTCAGTCAGGCGGGCGGCTTCGTACAGTGCATACCAGACCTCCTCGTCCCATCCACCCATGCGAGCACGCGCGAGATAGGCGGTCCGACTTTTCTCGAGATGACCGGCATCGCGCCAGCTCTGGGCGAGGTAGAAGACATAGCGAGTGTTGTGTGGTTCGTCACGAAGCGCCTGCTCGAGCACTCGCGCGTCGTTCTCGTAGGTTTGCGGGTCGCGTGATCGAGCGCCGTCGTGACATACCAGAATTCTGGGCCAGGGCAGACTGACTTTCTGCGCCTCGGGTATCGACGACAAGTACTCATGCAACACACCAACCCAACGCCACGCGAGCCTGGTGGAGACCAGCGCGCAGCGAGCGTACGTGGTGCCGGCATATTCCGTCCTCAAAAAGTAGGCATCCTCTTTCAACTCCGGCCACTTGAATCCCGCGGATGCGAGCAGCGTCTCGTCCGCATCCACGAAGAGCAGGTAGTCCGCTGTGCGCTCGGCCAGACGCAGCGCCTCTGTGCGGTTGTGGCCGAAGTTCCGCCAGGGCCGGTGATGCAGCTCGCCAGGCACCTCGCGCAGGCACTCGCGAATCACTTCCGGAGTGCCATCGCTCGAGCCCGTATCGACGATCACCCAGCGATCGATGAATTCGCGCACCGATTCGAGGCAGCGCCGAATCACCGGCGCCTCGTCCTTGACGATCATGTTGAGGCAGACCGAGGCGTCAGCCATGGTTCACTACCTGGGCCCCGCGCGTCAGGCCTGGCGAATAGTCGTTGCGACCGCGCACGCGTCGCACCAGAAGCCGAACAACATTCCCGTGAAACCCAGCCGCCCGAATGGCGTCATGCCGCTATCGACCGAGGCGAGGAATCTCATTATGCCCTGACAAACCGGACAGTGTGGCAACGCGCGAGCGTGAATCCATACCGGTGATCCACCCACCTGGTGGCGCGCGAAACCGTAACTCACGTCGATGCTCACGCCGACCTGGTTGGGATGCGTTTCCAGCTCCAGCGAGCACTTCGTGGGGACTACATGTCCGCCCGGACCGCCGCTCCCCGCCGGCCCGAAGAAGACGCGCCGATCGTCGCCTCGCTCCTGCACGGTCGTGAAGTCGAGCTGGTTGCAATCGCACGAATACCAGAAAAACGACGGGTTGGAATGCAAGGTAAACGGCGCTGCGTCCTTCGCAAGCGTGAGGACTCGCTCCGCCGGCTTCTGACACACGGGACAGAGGGGTACTTGCCCCGCGACCGTTCCGCCCATCACATGGGGAGTTTCACCCTGCTGAACGACAAACCCGAGAAATGACGGGGTGAAGTTAGCCGATGAGCCGTTCGGCAAGCGGCCGGCCATTTCGAGCCAGCACTCCCACTGCTCGCGATCCGGGACCTCCGCGCGCAAGCCGGCGATCGTATCCGCTGCCCGAGGCGTGCGAAAGCGTGCGATCGAGTCTATCGCATCGATCTCCCGATCACGGCGCCAGCGCGACAGAAAATCATCGATCCATGTATCGGGCGCGCCAGACAACAACCCACGATGGAGAGAGGGGGAATCGAATGCGTCCCGCCGGGGTCGCAACAAGGCGGGAAAGAATGTCGCGATCTCGAACATGACCGAATACAGCGGCGAGCGTTTGTCCGGTTTGGCCAGATAGTCCGCGACGAACCGGTCGAGCAGCTCAGGCGTGAGCCACGGCACCATCCGGGAGGCCCCGCCCGCGAGATCCGACACGCGACGTAGACATTCCGCCGCATGGTTTTTCTCGGCTCGCCTACCGGGCAACAACGCCAGATAGTCGCCCAAGAAGGCGGCGAGGCGCGAATCCCGGGTATTGCATAGCGCCTCCACGGCGCTCGACACGCCGTGATCCGGCGTCGAGTACAGAGTGTTGGTCAGACGCTCGCTCTTCTGGGAAACTGATAGACTGCGATCGGCGACGATCGCCTCGATGGAAGGCTCACTCATCGCGCGCACCTCACGGCTTCGCCCTTCTCAGGTATTCGAGCAGCAGGTTGTTGGTCCCCTCGGAATAAGAAATGATACCGTGCGATACCAGGTTCTGATAGTGCTGAATGTATTCGGCAACCTTGGCGCGCGTGAGCTCGCCGGCTCCTTCCAATGCTTTGAGATCGGTCAAGAAATCGCTGTGAACAGCCCTCGACAGGTCCGCGGCATCCAGTGCGATCTGCTCGGCCCTGTTCCGGTATAAGTATGTTCGGCTGACGTCTCGGTGGAATGCCTCGCCTTTGACGAGGGTCAGTCCTTCCTCATTGATCTGCCTCTTTTCCGCGTCGGTCAGCAACAGCGCGTCCTTCTCCGCGGGAGTCAGCGGGCGCTCCAATCGTGCCGCCTCAGCCTCCCACAACGCATTCTGCTTCGCTTCGACGAGCGCGGCGCGCGAGGGAATGTGATCGCCGGTCAACCTGTCGCCCACGACCCCACGTCTCCTGGGTGTGGTCTCGAGAAATTTTGCCGACTCTCCGGATACCAGGGTCGCGTCCTTCGATGCTGCCTTCGGAGCCAGTGCTGAAGCTTCCTCGAGCTCTTTAGGCAGCGATGTCGTCGCACCTGGTGTCAAACGCAGCTTGCGCGCTTGCTCGAGCTCGATCGTGAGCATCTTGAGATCTGACTTTGCCGCGGCGTCAAGGGTGCCGGCGACGACTTTCTGCTCGGCGCTCTCGAGACGTGCGAGCAACTCGGGTCGCTCCCCGAGCTCGGTGAAGTACGCCGACCGGAGCCATGTGCATTCGGTGCACAGGACGATATGTCCGGAGCGAGTCACTTTGAGCTCGTGTCCGGCGACGACCGCAATGGTCTCGGCGGTTTTTGCCTCCTGCTCCACCGCATGTGCCGCGTGCGCGAAGGCCTCGGCTTCGGATTTTCCCGCGCCTCCTAGAGCGCGCTCGGTTCTACCCTGTTTGCGCAGCCGTGCGAGGGATTCCCTGAGTCGCTCAGCGAGCCTGGATTTGGCGGCGCCCTCCAGTTTATCCGCGGTTTCCAGCAGCTTGCTTTCGGCCGCGATCGCCTCGGCGCCCTCGGTCGCCGTGAGTGCCAACCGTGCCTCGTTCTTCAGCGCCCGGAAAGCGCCAACTGCCTGGTGAGCGTCGAGGAACACGAAGGCCACATCGAGCGCCACCCAGAACGCCGACGGTTCCTCTGCCGCGAGTGCATAGGCACGCTTGTCGAGATCAGTGTTTGCAAGGGCCATCTCGAACTGGTACTTGCGGATGCCCTCCACGGCCTGATACACGCTGAGGCTGAGTCCGGCGACCGCAACACCTGCTGCCGCGAGGCTGGAGCCACCGGTCGGGAGCGCGAGAGCCAGGCCAACGACGAGCAGGAAGGAGCTCCAGAGCGCTTGATCGAACTGGCGCTGTTTGATTTTTTCCTCGACCACGCCTTGGAGCATTCCGGTCGGCTCGCCGGCCATGAAGGAGCGTGTCAAGTCGATGATCGGTTGAATCGTCCACAGCTTGTCGGGGTCTTTAGCCCTCGATCTGACAGTGTCGATCGCATCCTGCCGGGCCGCGAATACCTGCCCGAGAATTGCCGAAGCACCCGTGGGATTCAGCGTACCCATGAGAGGATCCATCACGACGGAGCTGTCTCTGCGTCCGCCCGCGAGCAACTTCAGTCGCTGCGTTTCGGACTGCATCAGGCTGCTCTCGTCCAGCACTGCGCCCAGTGCCGGATGCCGCAGGGAGGCGGCGGCCTTGGCGTGTTTGTACGTCTCCTCCAACGGGGCGATCTTGGCGTCGATCTGATCGAGCTTGTCCTTCGGTGGGCTCGTATAGGCGCTACCCATCACGATGCGCGCCTTCTGCGCCTCCAACGCATCGAGCCTACTTCGCAGCGCGAGCAGGTCCTGCGCGGCGCCGACCAATGCCTGGAAATCCGGCGTGTTCTGCGCCTGGAAATCCTTCGATAGGAAACCACCCTTCTCCTTGAGCCCGTATCGGACCCGCTCGGCGTTGATCCGCTTTTCGCTTTCTCCCAACACCATCTCGAGAGTGGCGCCCATCGCCCGCTCGAATTGCGCGAGAAGATCGACCGCTTCCTGCCGTACGCCGGGGTAAAGCCCATCCGCGAGTGGGACTGCTATGGGGGCAAGTTGATTCTTCCACGCGTCGTTTTCCATTTCCCGCTGCACATCCAAGGGCGTGCGCGCGCGCAGGCCCCCGAAGGCGCGTGCGTGCGCCGAGAACGGTAGATCGACATCGAATCCGCGCCCCATCAAGGCGTCGTGCCACAGATCGAGTCCCTGGATTCCATGGAAGCGCACAACATTGTGAAGCTCAGTGCGCATTGCGATAGGATCCGCGCTCATCCGCACGCCACGGAAGAAGTAGTAGTTAGGACCAGGATTACCAGGTGTCGGTTTGAAGTCAGGCGCGCGCCGGATCTGTCCATCCGCCGCTTGCTGGCCGACATGCGTCAGCTCGTGCGCGAGCAACCGCCGTCCCTCGAAGGACGTTGGGGCAAATTCTCCTGGCGCGAAGGCAATATCCTTTCCGTGGGTATACGCACGCGCGTTGATACTGCGCGCCGCCTCGTTCGCAGCGGCATGAGTGTGTACACGCACCGCGCTGAAATCGCGATCGAATCGGCCTTCAAACTCGGCACGTACGTCGCGCGGCAGCGGTTGACCGCCACTTTGCACTGCGGCCACTGCACTCCGCGCGCCGTCAGCGTGGTGCCCACCACCCGATTCGGTGGATTTTCGCTGGATCGACTCCTGCTCGCAGTTGCCGCAAGGCGTGCCGCTCGCGCAGGACGCGCACTTCCTATGAAGGGTGATGGGAGAGCCGCCTCCTGCGACTGCATCGGCGACGCGATCGGCTTCCTGTTCATCGGGGTCACTGGGCTGACTGATGGCGAGCTTCGCCTGAACTCCGTTGAGCCTCAGCCACTTCTGAACGGCGAGATTGCCCGCGGCTGCGGCCTCAAACGTGCCCGTGCCAACTTCCCGGTCCGCTGCTGTGAGAGCGCTGCCTTGCTGCGCATCCGAGCGCGCGCGCGTCCGCTCCTGATGTGACTCAGGCAATTTGCCGCGGCGTTGAGCTTTGTGCGTAGACGACACAACCGTACTCCATGCCTATCGCGGTTGCGGCACGACACCGTTCCCGTTCGCGCCCTGCAACAGCTTGAAGTAGCGCTGAAAGTCAGTCAGCGTCACGGTCTTACCTTGTTTGGCCATTTGACGGGCCAGTGCCTGTACGAGCTGCGGCATGCCGATAGACCGGCCGTCGTGCGCGGCGAGGAAAGCCGCATCGAGCACAACGTTGCGAATATCTCCGCCGGCCAGCTCGAATTGCCGCGCGAGGAAGCTGAAGTCAATGTCCGCCGCACGCGGCGCCCGTTGCGGAAACATCACGCGCCATAGCTGCTCACGTTGTGAAATATCGGGCTGCGGAAAGTCGACGACATAGTGCAGACGACGCGCGAATGCGTCGTCGATGTTTCGCTTGAGGTTGCTCGCAAGGATAACCACGCCATCGTAGTCCTCGAGTTTCTGCAACAGGTAGGCCACTTCGACGTTCGCGTATCGATCGTGAGCATCTTTGACTTCGGAACGTTTCCCGAACAGTGCATCCGCTTCGTCAAAGAATAGAATGGCATTGACGCTTCCGGCCGCCGCGAAGATGCGATCCAGATTCTTCTCCGTCTCGCCGATGTATTTGCTCACGAGACCGGCGAGATCGATCTTGTACAGATCGAGCGCGAGCTTGCGTGCGATTACACTGGCCGCCATGGTTTTGCCAGTGCCCGAAGTACCCGCGAACAGCGCTTTGACGCCCATCCCTCGAGACACGAGATCACCGAAACCCCAATCCGCATATACGACATGACGGCAGCGGATTGCGTCACATAGCTCCTTGAGCCGTACGAGTGTCTCCGCGGGGAGCACGAGATTGCTCCAGTCATACCTCGTCATGACCTTCGTCGCGAGTGCACCCAGGCGCTCATCCGATTGCGAGCGTGCGGCCGTGCTCAGCAACTCCACATCGGGAGTACTGCCGAGCACCGCGGACCAATCGAGCGCTGTGGCGACGCAATCTCGAATGCGCGCGGGGGCCAGGCGAAAGCGGCTGGCGAGCCCCGCACACTCCTCGGTTTGGAGCGCAATCCCGGCCGCGCTCAACTCCTGCTGCCACAGCCGATACCGCTGCGGGTAGTCAGGCAAACCCAACTCGACCGCCAACACACGGCGCTCGCCAAGCAGGTCTCGCCAAGCAACCCTACCCTCGACCAACAGCACCAGGGGAATCGCGTCGAGCGGCTGCTGATCGAGCAACCCACGCGCTTCAGGAAGCAGGTGTCCCTCCCCATCGCACACGGCATCCAGACCGCGCACGCACAGCACCGCCGGCTCGAGGCGCAGCTCGAGCAGCAGGGGCTCGAGTGCCGCGCCAGGTGTCACGCCCTTACGCCGGCTACGTGTGAAATCGAGCTCACGCAAGCGTAGATTCAGACCGTCCGCAAGCGCCCGCGCTGCCTGTTCGCAACCGCATCCGCGCTCGCCCAGCAACAGCACCGCCGGTCGATCGCGCCGGTTCTTAGCCAACAGCGGTACCAGGCCACGCAGCCTCGCAACCTGCTCTGGCGTGAAGGGCAGCTCGTTCCACGGCTCCGACAAAGGCGTCGGCTCTGTAAGGGCGGCGATTGTCGGGCCGGACGGGGCAGCGGATAGAAATCGAGCCACAGCGGGATTCAGTACGAACGCCATGTTGAGTTGAGACGGGCGCAAGGGCGGCGGCTCGATGACTTCGATCAGGCGTTCCGCGCGCAACGTCGCCGCGGGCGCCAGGGCGGCAGCACACGCTCCGCCCTCGATGACTCGATTGCAGAGAACTCGCCGCGCGAGCTCCGCGGTCGGCCATTTGCGGGTAACGTCGTTGTTGAGATAGGCATAGAGTGTCTCGTATTTGAGATCCAACTCAGGAGCGAGTGCGAGCAAAACGATGTCCTGCTCAACCTCTGTCAGTGAGAACGTCTTGCACATCACCGACCAGGGCTCGCCGAGGCTGGCGCACGCGGTGAGTGGACCGTCATTGTCGGGCTGAAGATCGACGTGACTGCTCCCGGCACGCACGAGCGCATCCACCTGCTCGTCGCTCACATACAAACCGCGGAACTCATCCAAAGAGAGCTGATAACGGATACGCAAACGGTGGATCTCGCGCTCCAACCGCAGGTCCAGCCGCGCGAGGACCGATGTGTAGCCTGCATCGCTGCAGCCGTCCATTGGTCAGTCTTCCGTGAACAACGCAAACGGGCGGTCATCCAGCGCGGGCCACTTGCGAGCGCCACGATTCAGACCTACCAGGTTCAGCATCACCGCGAGCGGCGGACGGCTCAGGCGCACCACCACGCGACTTGTCTCGGCCTCCACACGCGCTGTGGCTGCCAGAAAGTTGCGCTGGAGATATTCGGCGTGAGATCGGGCGTAACCCGGGATACGCTGGGCAAAACTCCAAAGGACGCGCTGCGCAGCGAAACCAATGCAGCGCGACCACTCGCGAGACATCGGCGGTGGCAGCATCAACACACGCCTGTCAGCCGCGGACAGGGCTGGAAGCCTCGCGGCATCGGAAGTCGCCGCCACGCTCGAGACGCGCAACCGCTGGCGCATCATCCGCTCCAAGCCACGGGCGCGTGCCGAGCCGAGCATTTCCAGCCAGGCCATCGCCGCCTCGAACGTCAACCCAGGATGTATGGTGAACAACCTTCGCAACAGCGGATCGGCGAATAACCCCGACGCCTTTTCTCCGGCGCAAACGCAACCCAGCACAAGAAGACCAAGAGCTCGGGCTGGTGAAGTCGAGAGAACCTCGGGCCATCCCGCCGTATGTCTCTCGAGCTCGAGAGCGAACAGATCGTCGAGGACAAAGAAGGTTCCACCGAAAGGTGTCGAGCCCAACCACTCGACACCCGGAAGCGGCGCCGCGGACGAGAGACCCTCTTTGCCGCGAAAGGTGCGCAATAGTGCGCGCGGGCAAGCGCGCAAGAGCTCAATCGCCTCCCTGGAGAGCGCCTGCGGAGCGGGTCCGCGCTCGTCCAACATGGTGTCCAAACCTGCGAGTGTCATCTGCCCCCGAGCAAGCGCGACGGCCAAGGCGGCCCAGGCTCGCGCGATAGCTACCGACGCTCGATCTGGCGAGGTCGCGCTCCGCGCGATGAGCCACAGAGCCAATTCAGGCGCGGCTTCCCAATTGACAGGCGGCGGATGCTGACACCAAACCTCCGCACATTCCTCCAAGAGAGACACTGGATCTCCGGAAGCCGTGACGCGCTCCGCGGCCTCGCAAACCCGATCGCTCTCGCGTGGGCCCAGCGTCGCGACCACTCGGACGAGATCGCCGTCATCCAGCATTCTCAGCGCGGCGATACCTGCAGGCCAATTCGCCAGGAGCGCGGTGCGGATCGCGGCGCTCGCCGGCAGTCCTGCAAGTCCTGCGAACTCGGCGTAATACCAACATCCGGCCGAAACACCGATGGCGGTGTCGACCAAAAAATGAGCGAGGTGCTCCGTCGGACTTGCAAAACGCACGACATTGGCGCCATCACCCTCGGCAAGCTCCCGTGACAGACTCACCGCCAGCGCGCGGGCGCACTGCGCGGCAATATCCTCCGGACTGCAGGCGGCATTCACGGCCACCTCGAAGGCGAGTCGACGTATCCACACCAGCCCTGAGTCAGTCGGATCGAGTACTCGCCGCAGCTGGGTACCCAACGATCCCGGCATATCGGAACGCACCACAGAATCCAGACGCAGTCGCACGGCCTCCGGCGCCGGATGCTCGACCGGCACAAGGTAGTCGGAGCGCCAGCGCCGCACGGCGACTCGATGGGTGCGGTTGGACTCATCGTTCATCCGCGCTTACCGCGGCGCGCGTCCAGCACACGTTGCACCTCGGGCGTCACAGGCTGCTCGGCAACGAACTCCGGCACATCAGCCCGCGCGGCCTTGACCTCCCAGTAGAAGCGCTGGGAAGGATTACCAGTCCCGATGGCGCGCACCTTGAATCGCCCGTTGACCACTTCGCTCGCCGCAAGAGCGACGAGGTCTTCTTTGCCACTGAAAACCGGTGTGAGCTGGACGGTGCAGGAGCCAGCCCGAGTGAGCCCAGTGAAGTAACTCGGTAGCCGAATGGTGGCCGCGCCTTGTTTGAGCTGACCCGTCCCGCGATAGAACACCGCCGCCTCGGGTCCCTCGAGGGATACATGGGCCAGAACGTGATCAGGGGAGTTGGGGTGCTCGGTAACGAAAGACTTGAAGCCCCATACGGCAAAGTTGCCGGTCACAACGGCGTTGTCGACGAGTAGATTTCCGGTGAGCGCGGTACCGCCGGTCGCGGTCAACAGTCCCTTCAGCGACGTAGCACCCGCGACGGACAGGGTCCCATTGAAGATAGCGGCACCGTTGATCGTCGCGTCCCCACCCACCCACATGTTGCCGCCGCCAGGATCACCCCAGGCATTGACACCCCCGACGTTGAGCGACAACGGCGCCAACACCCCGGGAGTGTGGACACCGAAGATCGGTTTGCTGTAATCGAGATTCTGGTTGAGCCGCAACCAGGTACCATCATTCCAGACCAGTGTCGCGCCCGCGGGCAGCGCTCGTGGCCCGCCATTGCCAATCTTCTCCAGGGCAAAATCACCCGCCAGGTCGAGCTTGGCGACCGGGCCCGCGGCGCCGAGGCCGACGTTGCCGGTCACATCGACACGCATCGCCTCGGCCTCACCGGGCTCACCCTGGTTGAGCATGATCACGACGGCGCCACCCTGCCCGCTCACAAAAGTGCTCGCGTCACCTAACGTCACACGCAGCTTTCCGTCGCGCTTGAGCGCGAAATCCGCACCAGGGTGGCTGGAACCTTTGGACTGCTGATTGATGGCGAAGGCGCCGTCGTTCTGCGCGGTGTTGCTCGACCACGGGAAGCTCGCCGATACCTTGCCGATCTCGAGGCGAGTCTGTCCATCTCCGGCCAGAGTGAGAAGTTGCGGCGGAACGTCGATGCCGACTCCGACGTTGCCGTTGTCGCGCACCACCAGTTGTTTCTGTAGCGTTTTCAGCTGGCCGCTGGTCGCATCGACGTCGATGATTCCAACAGCGAAGGCGTTGGCGCCCGCCGGCGCCACCGTGCTCGCGTACGCGACCTGAAGGTCGAGTCCGCCTTCCGGATTTTTCAGTCGACGCGCCACCTGGGGAACCGCATCCCTGAGCCCATCATCGTTGCGCCATTCGAGCAGACCGCCCGCGAGTCGTGCATCACCGAACACGCGCGCACTACCCTCGATCCAAACGAGATCATTCTCTGGTGGGTTCTTGGGGTCCACCGTGATCCTGGGGGGTTGGAAATGCGCTTTGGTGGGGTCCGCGTCACGGCGGCGCAGACGCAGCGCGCCGTCGGCGGCCAGAATCGTTTCGGCAACTACGCCGATGTACTGGCGAAAGCCCCGAATGAGATCGGAGTCGGGAATTTGTCCGCCGCTGCCGCTGTCATCCCGGGCAATGATGACCCCGGGCTGGCCGGGCAGTTTGAGCCACCGCACATAGCCGACTGGAATCCACCATTGCGGTTTGCTACCGCCCACCGGAAGCGCCTGGTAGGGGACTGATTCGTCGTATAGCGGTGGTGCGGTTGGCACAAACCGTGAGCGTGCCGTGCGGGCATCAATGCTGAAACCGGCGACGCTCACCGGACCGTGGGGTCCCTGCGGCGGCTCCCCCACTTCGATGGCGTACGTCTCGATAGCACGCGAATACTGACTGCCCGCGGTACATGCCTCAAACCCCGCTGCAGGTCCTCCTGTCGTGCCCTCGTCGTAGCGCAACCAAACCTTTATGAGAAGGCCCTGTGCCGGTGTATCGGCTTGAAAGTTGGCGAACTTGCTGACGGGAATCTTGACTGGCGCCGCGACCAGCAGCGTGCGCCCATAGCCATCCCAGGCGATGCCGGGCATCACTGCGACCTCAACTGCCCCGCTCGGCAGCAAGCGTTCGCGCAGATCCAGCCCGATACCGATGCCCCACAGGTGCGCACCCAGCTCATGCCGTGAGAGTTGACTGCGTTCATAATCAACCGCGGCTTGCAGGTCATCGGCGCCGAGATACTGGCCTTCGTAGTACAGGGGGCGTTGGTTCTGGTCCATGAGGACTCCTCCCTTGCGCGACTTCAGGGATTACGGTTGCGGAGCTCGTTGATCATGCGCTCCTGGTCGGCCACTCGCGCTTTGAGATCCTCCACCTCGCGCGCCAGGTCTCCCGTCGCGCCCGTCTCAGTTGTGCCTCCAGCAAGGTCGCCCAGCGCGCCCAACACCCCGAGCCGATCGGTCGGCGCGAACTGCCGCAGCAATGGCGCGACGACCTCGTTGAGTAGTATGAACTCGGTCGGGTTGGCCAGTTCTTCCGGCGTCGCGAACGGATTGCCATCGGCGTCCCGCGCATCGAGCGCGGCCAACAGCAGATTCTCGACCGTAACGTTGCGGTTGGGATTCATCAGCGCCTCCAGGAAGAGGTTGGTGAACGCGCTGCCGTTGCTCGATGTGCTCCCGACCGCGCCCTGATCGGGCGCCGTCCCAGGCGCGACGGCTTCCCGCACGCCGGGAGTGGCGGCCTGCGACCGCAAACCCTGGCGGAACAGATTCAATTCCGAGATCGACGCGCCGGTGTACCGGCCGACGAGCGGAGTGCAGCATATCGCCTCGAGCAATGGACGCAGAAAGCTCTTACCGCTGGTAAAAAACGACAGCCAATACGTGATGTTTGGAATAGTAACCAGGAACTTCCGAACACCAACGTTGCACACTCGAAGCACGCGGCAACTACCGCGCGTTACGGTCACAGTTGCCAGAGGAACACAGTCGAGCTGCGCGGGGTCGGGACAAGGTGGCAGGAATGCCGCGCACAGGCATTTCTGCAGCACGAGAAGTCCGACGCCGATCACTCCGTACGCGGCGGCGGTGATCTGTGTGGTGAACTGATCGGCCGGGATCGTGTTGACGTAGGTCGGAATCCCGACGGCCATGAGTCTGGCTGCGATCTGACAGTCATAGAAGCCCTCGTTGAGGATGAAGTCGCGCACCGTATCACGCAGCGTATACACCCAATCGATCGCCTGCTGCGGGGTACGAACCCCAGCCTGGGTGGGGGACCCTACGTTCTGGAGCTGAGGCAGGATGCAGCATAGGAAGCGCTTGGCGGCGGCGCCGTAATCCTTCTTCTTGACATCTGATTTCGTCGGCGCTTTGTAGACGACGAAGCGATAACCCTCGCACGTCATGGTCGGCTCGCACTGATCGGGCAATGCGCTCGCCAGATTCGGATTCGGCGCGGGCTTTCCGTTACCGCAGCCGCAGTTGGTGCTCGAACGTGCGGCGCCCGCATTCGTGCCGCAGCTACACTTGCCGCTCGTTCCTTGACAACTGCATTGTCCGCCGCAGCCACAGTTTCCGCCGCACTTGCAGGCCGTGCAACTGGTCGCCGCACGCAGCAACGCCGTGACGCCTCGTGAGGGTTTCTCGCTGTAGCAGACGGCTAGCACCCAGTCGTCACTACCGCCATCGCACTCGGGCAGCTGTCCACGAACGCCACCCAGCGTGCTCGCAGGGCTGTACGCCGCGCCGGTTGGCGTCGCCTGCGGTGTTGTAAAGAGATCGTAGCATTGATCCTGCGGCGGCCTGCATGCATTGATCAGTGCGCAAATATCCACCGGCTCGGTCTTACACAACACAATGTCATTGCCGCACGGCGAGAGCGCATACCCCGGTTTTACGAGCACACCGGTCGCGACTTGATCCACTCCCGTACAGGCGTTGCAGACGACCTCGAGCCCACAGGCCACGCCCCAGCCCACCAGGTAGCGGTTGTGCAGACGGTTCTTGGCGACGACGTAGTGATCGAGTCGATTGAGGTCTTCCTCGGTCAGGAGCTGACCGGCAAAGAAGCGCGGACGACACAGACACTCCAGCCCACCGCAGGCCGGGCACACCGGCGGTTGCAAGCAGGTGACCCGTCCGTTGCAGTCCGGCAGGTTGGTGTTGGTTCTGGCAAAGAAGGAAAGGTCCGTGGCCATGTCATTCACCTCACTGATGCGGGCGGCGGCGGGCGGGCCTAGCCCCCCTTCACCGTGAACCAACTCTCGAACAAACCGCCCTGCAGGCCGGGCTTGCCCTTGGGATCGCCTGGCGGAGCCAGCGGCGGGCCGTCACCCGTGTAGAACTCGTGTCGAACGAACTCGCCATCGACTGCCTTGTTCTGAGTGTCGAGGACGAAGTCACAGCGCAGCATGATCCAGGCATCGACGGGTGTTCCGTCAGCCCACGCGCCGCGCAGCAGCGACGACACCGGAGATCCGTCCGGGGCCTGGTTCGGCAGAACGAACGCGATCGCGCTGCTTGTCGGAGCGGCGATCTGCGCGGCGCTCGTGATCACCCCCCCGGCAAGCTTCAGCGCGCCCACCGCGACGACCTCGCCCTGTACGGGACAACGGCACCACATCAGCGCGCGGGCGTTTTCCTCGTGGGTGTGCTCGATCAACACCTGAAACACGTGCGCGGCATCGATGGGACCCACAGCCACATCCCCGGTGAACTCGATTACGAAGCCGAGGCGTTGCAGGCCCGACAGCATCTGAATGCGCGCCAGCGGGCTCGGAGTCGCATGCCGCCAGCTCAACCGCACGATGTGTGTCAGCTCGCTCTCGAGCCCTGGCCCGGTCGCACCCGTCGGGCCAGTCGGGCCCGTGGGTCCGGTCGGCCCGGTCGGACCCGTAACCCCAGTCGGGCCTGTAACGCCGGTCGGCCCCGTAGGCCCGATTGGGCCGGTGGGACCTGTCGGACCCGTGGGGCCGGCGGCTCCCCCGCCGGAAGGCTGTTGCAGGATGCAGTCCACGACGGATTTCAGAAGTTGCACACTAGGCAACAGGTGACGATCGGTGCGGTTGTCGATGACGTCCGGGTCGGCGATGGGGTACGTGGCGCCGGCCGCCGGATCCAGGATCTTGTCGCCAACGTGATAGCCCCCAATGGTGGCCAGCACGATGCAATCGGGCAAGTCACAATGCGGACAGCCGTCGATGCTCGTGACCCACAGATCACCACATTTCGCCGGTGGGGGGTTCGGCGCGGGAGCCTGCGGATCGAGGATGACACCGAGCTCGTATGACTCGAGAACCCGGTTGGGTGCGCAGCGACTGTCATCGCAACCGCACTCATCGTAAAGGACGGGGATATCCTCCGTTGCACACTCGCGGTAGCGGATGCAGACCTGCAGCACGTGGGAGGCCGTGTCGCCCTTATCCCGCAGCGCCTTGATCTCGGGCACCGACCACAGATCCAGACACTCCTTCTCCCTGACCACAATATCGTAGCCACAACAATCAACCGCCGTGCCGGGCTCAACACATACGAAGCGGTCACGGCACGCATCCTTGTCATGGGCGACCACCTTGAGCCCGCACACGACTCCCCAGCCGTGGAGCTGCTGGTTGTGATGGCGCAGCTTTTCGATGACGTAGCGCTGCTCGTCGATGAAGTCGCGCGCCAGCATGAGCTTGCCGGTCCAGTAGGCATTGCGCGTGAAGGGCCCAAAATCGCAAGCCGGACAGAGCGCCTGGGATTGGGTCTGGTGATCGTGCGCCATGTCAGAAATCTCCTTCAGATACCCCGCGTCAATGAATGCGCGCGCCAGTGCCGATGCGGCCGCGCCGGCCGATGCGGATCGCCGGTGCCGGCGCCCCCGCGAGCAACGTAGCCTTGCCGAGTTTCGCCTGGTGAAGCGCTATGCCCGCAGGCAGTTCTCCAACGACCGCATCGAACCCAATCATCGATTGCACACCGATCCGAAAGCGCGGCTCCACGTATTCAATGTTCCAGCGCACGGGCGCCGGACTTTCGTTACGCAACAGGTTCTCGAGCGCCTTGCGCGCCGACTCATTCCGATAGCAAGCCGGCACGAACACGGTGAAGCGATTCGCGTAGAAGCGCAGCGGGTCGTGCAGCGGATCAGGAGTCATGGCGAGCTGCGTATGCCCCACCTTGGCGTTGGCTCCGAGTTGACTGCGGTTGGCGATCCGGCTCCCCCAAAGCATCGCCTGGGCGCCCAGACGAGCGTGACCCAGCAGAAGCCAGCGGCGGAGGCGAAAGTGCTCCAGGATCAGCGGGGGCGGCTGATAGGGCCGCAGCGGCGGTTTGGGAGCACAGTTGAGCGGCTCGCACGCGCAGGTGCTGCGAGGGCGCGAGTCGGAGCAATACTTCGGGTCCCACCAACCAAGCAGGATCAGCAGTTGCTCGCGCAAGCCACGCACGGTTCCGCGCCAATCGAGCAACGCCCCAGCGCGTGCAAGAAACTGGCGACGTTTCGCCTCGCCCCAACTGCGGTCGAAGCGCACGCCAACCCACGAGGCGAGCCACGTAAGGAAGTCCACTGGCGCGTTACCAATACGCACTGCCGGAGAGGACCGCGGATCGAACAACTCGCCGAGGGTATCGACGGTATGCTCCACGCCCCTCAGAGTCGTATCGAAGAGCGATAGAAAACGCGCAGTGAAGTCCGCGCTCGTCGGCTCGGCAGCGAACACCTCAGGCAGGTATCGGAGCGAGGTCAGCCGAGGAAATTCGAGCTCGATAGCGTCGACATGCGGCGTCGCGCTACCATTCCCGAGCAAAGTCAGTCGCAGCCACAGGTAGCGCCCGGGAGGACTGAAAATCAGACAGTCAAAGCTTCCAGCCCGAGTGTCGCTTGCCGGGCGTGAAAGCTCCTGCCGCGACCAGACGGCGAAGCCATCGAGTTGGTTTCGATCGTACGCCTCGTCGGCGCAGAAGGTCTCGACACGGACGCGAGTACCCGAAGGAATGTCTCCGTGTAGGAGCGCGCGATGCCACTGGCACTGGTAGGTCTTGCTGTCGAGCGGCTCCGACAAGAAAGTTCCGCTGGTAAGCACCGGATTGGGGAGCGGCTTGGGCAGGCTGGCCGGCAGAACGGGCTCACCCTTTAGATCGAACCAACCGGAGCCAGGCGGCGCCTTCACACACAAAGTGCGTAGATCCAGCGTACCGTCAGGCATCACGATAAAGCTGAGCGGCGCGAATCGGCCCGCGGCGTCGGGGACGCTCACTGGTACCGGGACGCGCGTGCCACTGGAATCGAGCACAGTCAAACTCGCTGGTGCGCCGACAGGCTCCTCGACAACATAGACCCGATCGCAAGCGTCGATGGCAATGTGAATCGGCTGTTGAAATCCCGGAAGCGCTTCCAGCCAACGGCCCGCGGGCGTAAACCGATGCAAGGCGCCGCCCGC
The DNA here is from genome assembly GCA_964400085.1 of uncultured Steroidobacteraceae bacterium. Lineage (GTDB taxonomy): Bacteria > Pseudomonadota > Gammaproteobacteria > Steroidobacterales > Steroidobacteraceae > 13-2-20CM-66-19. Next base: position 41,398 of record CAYNTW010000004.1, read on the forward strand.
ACGGTCCGCCACCCACACGCAACCGCGTCTGTCGCAGGCAACCGCCCATGGACGCCAATGTGGGTATTGCGATGCAGGCGGGCGTAGGTGACCGCGCAACGAGTACCCGTCGAGGGTAAATACGCTAACCCGATGATTCTCACGTCGGATGCGAGCGCGCAGTGCCTCGCGTTGCGGATCCCCGTTCCCTGTCAGTCCGTCTAGTCCGCTATCACAGACATAGAGAGTATTGCCGCAGATCGCAATGCCATGTGGGTCGCGCAATTCGCGAGCGCTGCCTCCGCGGCCTCCGAAACAGACAACGCGCTCGAAGCGGCAGCAACACGGGTCGAAGCGTTTAAGCGTGACCGTCTGCCAATCCAGCAGGAAAATGCTGCAGTCCGGTCCGATGGCAACATTGCTTGGTGTCTTCAACCCGCCGAGGCTGCCCGAGCTCTCCGTGAACGCTCGCTGCGCCTCCGGGCGCAGGGACAGCACGAGCGCGCCCTCGCAAGCCGTCAGCTCAACTCCGCTCAACGTCTGAGCATGCCAACCGACGTGCGCGTTCAGAAGCAGCGACGTTGGGTCCGACGGTGGCTCCGGCACTGGCGGCAGATATGGGAAGGCGATGCTGGAGCCGGGCGCGCTCATGAGTCCACCTGGACACTGTAGTGAGAAGTCACGGTGTGCTCGGTGGAGAAGACGAGCGCGTGGGGCGCGATCGGCACGTCGGTACAAGGGGGCTTCGCGTCCCCATCAATGTTGATCGTCAGGCTCGTGATGCTGGCCACGCCCTCCACACCGAACACTCGCTGATAGACTCGCGAGTAGTAGATCGTGCCGCCGAATGGCCAGCCGCTGCGGTCCTCGCCGCCTGTCAGCGGGTGGAAATACTGCAGCAATTGGGTGGCGACGGCCGAGCTCACCTCGGCTAGATCCGCGTCATCAGCGACGACGATCTCGGTTTGAATCAACACCTGCTGGTAGGCCGGCTTCATCACGTAGAGCTCCGTCGTGATGAGCCGGCGCTGGTCAAGGTACGCGCACACGGTGCGCAACAAACCCTCACTCGGCATGGGCGCCGGATCATCGGAGTCGGGTACGACAATCACACTGACTGTGCCGGGCACCTGAGTGGTCGGAAACTGGGGATGGAACATCGGTAGCGCTTTGGCGCGCTTGACATTGCCCGCCTGTCCCGCGAGATATTCGAAATCCTCGGCGGTGACCGCGCGCTCGCGGCTGCGGATCGTCCCCGGAGCCCGGTCCTTCGCTTCGTCAAGGGTCTCCTCTTCTCGGCCGTCATATGCCGGCAGCAGGTTGCCGATCGCGTTATCATCGATGCCCTCCACCGTTGTAACGAGCGTGTCGATGGCGCCGGCGGCAACGTTGCCCCGCTTTCCACCGCCGGTTCGGTAGACGCGCGCCACCACGTTTGCAGCGGGATTGGCGACGTACGCAACCGGGATGTCTCCGTGCACACCATCACCGGTGCGAATGGTGCCGGTGCTCCGATCGAGGACGTAGACGAAATCCTGCGGGCCGGCACCGGAGAGATCATCGACCTCCGTCCACAGGTCATAGCCCTGGCTACTCTGCTCGATTTCCAGCTTCAAGGAGCCCGCCACCACGGGTTTGTTGCCGAGTTGAAAAGTCTGATTGCGGCTGCCGTCGCTGCCGCCGAGAACCTCATCGCGGATCGTCTCCGCCTGCTCCACGGCCACGGTGTTAGTCCGCACGACCAGCAGTTGCGGCGCACGCTCGTATTGACTGACAGACAAACGCGCGCGCAACCACATCCGCGCAGGCTCCAGGGGATCTCCAAGGAGTTTGGTCTTTGCCGCGACACCACCCGGTGGCAGGCGCAGCAGGACGTGGCCCGTCCGGGTGAAAGCAAGTGTCTCGTCCTTGAGCAAGTTGAGTGATTGCCAGCGAACGCCGTCCCAATACTCCCACACGAGCGTCGCCGGGGGATACGACGGCAGCCCACAGGCAAGGAATTGCGATGTCATCGTATCGCGCTGGACAATGAACGAGAGGTCGAGCACCCCCGGTGGCAGCGGCGCCGCGTCCACAAATCCAAGCGCGAGCTCCGCGTCGACTCGAGCCTGAGGTCCGAAGGGCTGAAAGCCGTCGCTCGCGTCAGTGTTCTCGGCCGTCACGTCCGTGTAGTTGGATCCATCGGAAGCCAGCACCGCGTCGAGCTTCGCCCGCCATGCGGTCAGCCCGCGGACCGTTTCGAAAATGAGCGGCGGTCCACCATCTTTTGGGTCGGCGCTCAGCTGAGTCCGTTCCGGCACGAGCAGCGTTGTATTCGGGTAGGTATCCTTCACTGGCAGGCTCACCTCGGCGTGCGCCGGCTCCGCCGCGCGCAGCTCGATACCGAGCAGGTCGAGAAACTTGATGTAGTTGAGTGCCGGTACCAGGTTGAGCCGATAGAGGAGCATCTCCGCCTGCCAGGCAAAGACCTGAGCGAAGGTGATGCCAGGGTCGTTGTCGTTGACATCGGTCCACGCCGACTCACCCGGCCGCCACTCGGGGGCGTAACGTGCGATTCGGGTGCGAATCTCCCCGATGAGATCGTCGTAGCGACGATCGTCGATCTGCGGAAGATAGTCCGCGAGCGGCATCAGGATGCCTCCCGGGTATAGAACGGATAGACGAGGTTGCCCATTGCGTTGTTGGCACGAATCCGATAGCTGACCCGGATCAGAAGCAGGTTGTCCTGACCCGGAGCGCTCTCGGCGCTTACGTCGAGCACATCGATGCGAGGCTCACCCGCTGTAAGCGCCTTGCGCACGGACAAGGTCACGCGCGACAGCGTGGCTGGACTGTTTGGTGTAAACACCAGGTCGTGAATCCCACAGCCAAACTCGGGCAGCATCACCCGCTCGCCCGGCGCAGTGGACAGGATGAGAAAAATCGACTCCTCGATGCGCTGCTCGTAGCGCGACTGCGCGATCTGTCCGCCTGCTGTGACCTGAAGCGGAAATTTCCAGCCGATACCGAGAAATGCGCGCGTGTCGTAGGTCGCCATCGTTTCCTCCTCAGCCCGGGATGGTCTCGACCAGGTCGCGCAGCGTTTTCACCATCGACTCGATGCCCGCGACGGTCTTTTCCACATCGCTCCCCTCGGCGGAAAGGGAGGCGAGATCGGGAATCTTCAGACTCGGCATGGCGATGTCGGCGATGATTTTCACCATCAACATCAGGGGCGCGAGCGGCTTGAGCGACAGCATCATGTTGCCCATGGCCGCGTCCGCGCTCGCCTGGGCGCACGTGAAGCTCTGCATGAGTGCGGGATTGTCGCTCGCCGTGGAGAGATCGATCGTCGCTCGAAACTTGAGGATGCTGTCGATCTGCTCGAGCACGCAGGCGAGATAGTTGAGGATCAGCAATAGAATCCCTTTCAGCATCTTCAACAGGTTGGGAATCTGCAGCGCTGGAATGCAGGTTTGCAGGTCGGTGATCGCCTGGATGAGAGCGGGAATGGTCCCCGGAAGCTTGGCGAACGGCGGCGAGGCGGCGCTGACAAAATCCTTGAGCTTCGAGATCACATTGAAGACTTTGAAAAGGCACTCCAGGCTGCCAAACAGGGGCCCAAGCTGGAGCAACAGGCTGAAAGCCAGTTTGCAGTCGGTGGGCGGACTGCTCGCCACATCCATGAAGGCATTGAGCTCCATGCCGCCCAGCAACGTGACTTTCGGCATGTCCGTGATCTTCGGCAGCTCTATGCACGGCACATCGATGGTCGCTGTGATGTCCATTGGCGTAGCCTTTAGATCGGCGGTCCGACCGGCGCCACCAACCGGCCGTTGATAGTGACGTTCGCGCCGATGATCTGCACCGTCCCCTTCCCCTTGATGGTGATGTGGCTGTTGCCGAGCTCGATCACGTTGCCGTGCGCATCCTGGATACGGATGAACCCCTTGTCCCCGCCCATCACTTTTGGCGGATCGTAGATGCCGATCTCGTGGCCGTTCACCGAGTGGAACAGCCGCAAGTGCGGCTCCGTGCTCGGTGGCGCATCCACACCGTTGTGCAGGAAACCGACCACGTAGGGATGGTCGAATTCGCCCTGCTCGAAGGCGATCAGCGCCTCGTCATCGATCTCCGGCATGAAATAGCAGCCCCGCTCCTTGCCAGCCATCAAGGTGGCGATGGGGGCCCAGTGACTGCGCTGCGGCGGGTCCATCCAGGGGAAGTCCACCTTGACGGCCCCCGCATTCGCGTCGATCTCCTTGACGGTGCCGATCACCACACCCTTGATCTGCTTCACTCGAGTCCTCCCAGTGCGCCGACCTGCTCACGTCGCGCGTTGAATTTGGTGATGTAGCCGGAGTCGTTGATCGTGTGTGTGGTGTCGGTGATGAAGTACACCCCATCGAAACGCGCGCCGAGCCCACGGATTTCCACCTTGCGGCCCGCCCTCAGATCAGGAAGTCCCACGCTGGTGCCACTGGCTTTGACGATCTCCTTGGTGCGATCTTTGAGGATCGATTGCGCCAGCGCTTTGGCATCCTTTTGCGCGTAGACCGGCTTGTCGACCACGATCTCCTCGCGCGGATCGCACGAGCTCAACAGCTCGTGCAGGTCGGTGTTGATGTTGAGCTCCTTGTCCTCGAGGGTCGCCTTGACCGAGATCGGCTTCTTCTTGGCGCGATCCCAGCCGTTGACCGTGACCGATTTGATCTGATTGGCCGTGGTGAGCGTGGGCGTGAAATCCACGAGCGAGGCGCCCCACTTGAGCTGAAAGGTTACGTCCCGTTGACCGGGCTGCAGCCCGTCCGAGGGCCCGAAGTACAAGTGAGTCTGCTTCTCATCGGCGCTGGCCGCCGCCGGATCGGCCTCCCGGATATACACCACGTAGCCCAGACGTAAAGCGCGTGTCAGAAGAAAGTCGATGTCGTATTGATTCTTCTGCGCGACGTAGGGCAAGGGATCCTCCGCCGCAAGCGCCTTGGAATTGATGACGATCGGCATCGGGAAGCGCTTCTTGTTCTTGCCCAGGTCCTTGTCGGTGAGTGTGGCGATATTTTGTGCAATCTCGCTGTCGCGCTTGTCGCCCCAGGTGGTGCTGTATTGTTTGCGGCGTAACTGGTGCAACCCGTTCAATCCCCGCACATTGAGTGTCGGCGGACCGCTGGGCACGAACCGCGGCTCCATGGTCGTGAAGGTACCCTTGAGCATCTGGCGCAAGTCGCCTGCATAGCCCATCCAAACCTGCACTTCCTTGTTGCACGGCTCGAACAGCTTGTAGCGTCGACTGTCCTGAGTGGACCCCTTGAGATCGGCCGGGCGCTCCCCGCCGCAGTACTTGAAGGCACGCGTGGTCGCATCCCAGTTGTTGACGGTGAGCTCGAAGCCGTCGATCTCCTTGATGTTGTCCCTATAGGTGAGCTGCACTACGTCTCGCAACACGTCCCGTGGCAATCCGACGCCCTCGATCCGCACTTCGAACTGCGGCACATAGAAACTGTTCTGGCGTATCGATTCCTGCGCGAGTGTGGTTGGATTCACGAGGGGCCTCTCAACGCAAGGGCGGAATAGTGAGGAACAGGCCTGCACCAAGGCGCCGTGGATCGCTCAGACCGTTCGCGTCCGCGATCGGACGCCACTCTCCGGGCTTGTGGTAGTAGCGCGCCGCGAGCCTCGCGAGACTATCGTTCCGCTCGGTCACATGACTGTGACTGCGGTCCGGCGAGCTCAGATTGAGCTGCTTGAGCTGCTCGTCCAATGTCTTGTATTCACGTAGGGACAACGTCAGTGTTGCGCGCAGCGGAACACCTTCCGGGCTGAAGAACGTGAACTTCTGCCGGACACTGTCGACAATGCATTGAAATTCGTTGCGTCGCTGGTTGCCCGCGGCGGGACTCAGGTCGGCGCCCGGAAAGCTCGCATTCCAGATGAACGTGCAGATCGGCGGCGCGTGACCCGACGGCTCGATCTTGACGAGCGAGTAGACCTTGTCGGTCAGCGTCGTCACGCTCGTGGCGCCCGCGCCGGTCCCATTCTCTGTCGTGTCGAAGAACAGGTCCACCGTCAGCCTCTCGGTTTGTCCGCGCACAAACTGCAGCAGCGGCGAGTCGAGACCGGGAATGGTGATTTCGGCGAGTTGCGCCGCCTTTTCCAGCGTGAACTCCGTTGGATTGAATTGCACGTCGAAGATTTCGATCGAGCCATCGCTGTAGGTCGCGAGCAACTGCGCTTTTTGCAACTGTTGCATGACTACTGTGACTCCTCGTCCCGCTCGGCGCTGACACCCCCGGTGACGCGGCGCTCAGCGCGGACACGCTGCTCATGGCGCTCGCGCTCCGTAAGGGCTTCGGCCACGGCTGCTACGATGCGCTCCAGAAGACGCGGCGACAGCAGCGCCTGTGTGTCGACAGTGCGCACCGTGCTCGTTACCTCGCCGATTTCCACGTTCATAGTCACCCCACGACGCCCGCGATCGTACTCAGCGCCGAGCTCGCGACACCCAGGCCCCCAACCTGATATATGCCTTCATGCGCGATCTCGACGGTCTCGATGGCGACAGTGTTCTGCGTTGCATTGAGGCCCGGCCCGGTATATTTGATGGGCAGCCCGCGTCGGAAGAACCAGATGACGCTCGGATTGCGCTCGGCGTCGAGTAGCGTGATAGTGCCGTCGCGGCGCGTCCCCTCGCCTGTCACGAAGCCGTAGTGCCAGTCCCACAAGGTCGTATCGAAGCCGACACCTCGCTTCAGGGTCAGGTTGGTCCAACTCACGCGGTTCGGAAACTTGAGCACCCGGCCGTTGTTGCCGCCCTCCTTGTATTCCTCCGGCTGCATCGTCATCTCTATGCCGCTGCATTCGGCAAAGCCGCCGATCGGCACATTGAAGATCGCATCCAGCGCGAAGGTGCCGATCGAGGCGAGTGGGCTGCTCGAGTCGACCAGCGCCACCATGAAGTTGTGATTGAGGGGCGGATCCCAGCGCGCGCCCACACCGTTACCGGCCATTACGCCACTCCCACCATCGCGCCCATACCCACTTCGCTCACCTCGAACTGATTGTCGACACGACCGACGCGCAACACCACGAACTCGAAGGGCTTGGCCGGAGCGACCCCAACCTCCGCGACGAGTTGACCCGTGGCGCGCTGTGCCGCGCCATTGTTGGTCTCATCGCAACGCACGAAGAAGGCGGCGCGGGCGCTGGCACCGGCCAGAGCCCCACGCTGCCATAGCGCGATGAGGAAGCTGGTGAGCGCCAGATGCAGCTTGCTGCGCGTCGCGGCCGAGTTCGGCTCGAACGCGGCCCACTGACACGAAACGAGGATGGCCTTCTCGATCATCAACAGCAGGCGCCGCACGTTGAGATACAACCAATCACTGTCGCTCGACAGCGTGCGTGCGCCGAAGATGCGCAGGCCACGACCCGGAAATGCCCGTATCACATTGATCTGCTCATCGTTGAGAAGACCATGAGTTGTGGCGTTCACATCGATCGTCAGATCCTGAATCCAGTTGAGCGCGCCGTTGGCTGGTGCCTTGTGCACACCAATCCGCAAATCGGTATCGGCAGCGAAACCGGCGACGTGCCCGCTCGGTGGGATATCGCGAGTCAGCGCCCCATCGAGTCGCAAGGGGTCGCTGACCTTGACCCAAGGGAAGTACAGCGCCGCATAGCTCGAGTCGAAACGTCGCCGCCACGCTCGGACCTCGGCCACACCCAGGCGCGGATCCCGCGCCATTACGTAAGGGACATCCAGGAGGGCCACGCGATCACGCCGGCGCTCGCAATGGACGACGAGTGCAGCCTGCACGCGGTATACGCTCTCCTGACCAAAGGCAGACGGCAGATCGCCCACGGCCGGCAGACGCGGCACGGCGGGCCCTGGTGGAGGCAGCGGCAAGCACGGATCGGGTATACACGGCGGCAGAGGCTGCTTCTCGGGTGGCGGCTGCGGTTGGATGTTGATGTCAGGCACGGCCACCATGGCGACCTCGTCAGCCACCTCGAGTGCACGAATTCCGCGGCACGCCCGCTGCCGGACCTCATCGGGATCGAATGGCGAGCTCTCCTCGCCGACGAAGTCGCGCTCCGTGAGCGCAGCCAATCCATCGGTACCGCTTTCGAGAGGCACCACATCAGAAGGCGCAAGCGGCCTGACGAGCGCGATTGCGACCTCATCGCGCAGCTCGAGGATCGCCACCAGCTCCGGCGCATCGGCTAACTTCCAGCCACGCGCATCTTCCGGAGGCAGTGGCAAACCGGAGAGGACCTGAGGTCCGTACCGCGGGTGCGCAGGCATTGGCGCCAGTTCTTCATAGACTGCCATCACCTGACCAAGGCGTCGGACCAACAGCGTGTATTCCACACTCTCGATGATCAGCGTGGCGTCCGGGTCGACCCCGGTGAGCGGCTGCTCCCAGTCCTCACGGAGCCGCGGGATAGGATGGACCCAGTAGAGTCGGGAGGTATCCCCATCCACGTAGGCGACGCATCGATAGGCGACTTGGGCGGGTGCAATGGGCACCCTCACCAACGTGCCTCGCTGGAAGCCGCTCACGGAATTGACTGTTGCGTAGAGTGGCGTCGAATCTCCGGGTAGCAGACGTGTCTGAGCGCGGTGGGTCGCAACGAATCGCACATCGAGATCGTTACCCCAAACACCCTCGCTCGATGCAGTGATCCGCCAGGCAGGACCGGTCGCGTTACCGGTGACGGGATCGACGGAGTCGACAATGTATCGAGCGCTTTGCGCGGCAGGCGAGGCTACCCGCACTACCCAAGCGCGCCGGCCACCGTTCTCGAAAAATGCACGCACGGCGTACGCAAGATAGCCCGCACCGGTGAAGTCACCGAACCAGGCTTGAAACTGGCGCCACGTGTCCACGGGCACCGCGCGATGCAGTGGACCGGAGCGCGCGATTCCCACAAAGCCGATGATGTCGGTACGCAGGGGCGAGATTGCCGGCGCACCCGCGTCGACACGCTCGTAGTACACCCCTGGTGTGCTGTACGTGGGCATGCCAGTTACCTAGGTCTCGATAGTGAGGCCTTCGTGCACGAGCTCGACCGACTCCATCGCGATCTCGTTGCCGGCCGCCTTGAAGCTCGGGCCCTCGATCTTGTTCACCCACGCGTTCTCCGCGTGCCAGCGCAGAACCGGTTGATGTGCCTCGTTCATGAGAACGATCGTCACATTGCGCCGGTCTGCCGCGCCGTTCACGATGTTGCCGTACCATTGCCACAGCGACTTGTCCTGGGTATACCCGCGCTTCAGCGTGAGGTTGGTGTACTTGCGCAACCCCACGAGCTTGCGCACGTTGGATTGTTTATCGGTGCCTTCGCGGTAGTCCACCGCGTCTCCCTCGGCAGTGAGGCCGGCCGCCTCGCTGAACGCGCCGAGTGGCACCCCGTCTATCTCGAGTTGGAAGTTAAAAGTCCGGTAAGGGTCGCGGCGATCTGCAGTGGCCATAATTCAACTCTCCTCGCGGCTATTGGTCGGCATTGGCGGTCCACAGTCCGATCCGCACGATCACGAACTCGGCCGGTTTCACCGGCGCCACGCCGACCACGCAGATGAGCCGCCCGCTGTCGATGTCGGTCTGGGTCATCGTCGTGCGATCGCACTTTACGAAATACGCCTCTTCCGGCTTGGTGCCCTCGAGAGCGCCGTTGCGCCATACCAAGGTCAGGAAGTTGCTGATCGAGCGGCGCACGCGCGCCCACAGCGGCTCGGCATTGGGCTCGAACACGACCCATTGCAATCCCTGGTTGAGAGAGGCCTCGATGAAAATGAGAAGCCGCCTGACGTTGACATACTTCCAGTCCGAATCGCTCGTGATGACCCGCCCGCCGTACACGCGAATGCCCCGGCTCGCGTTGCGGAAGTCGCGGATGACATTGATGTTGACGGGATACGGATTCAGCACCTCCTGCTGCTCCTTGTTGAGGATGCGGTTCAAGCCCGTAACCCCGAGCACGACTTCGTTCGCTGGGGCTTTGTGAACTCCCCGCTCAATGTCAGTGCGAGCGTAGACGCCCAGCATGTGTCCCGCGGGCGGGACGGGGTAATCGGCGCTCGTCCCAGGTGTGCCGGGGAACGGATTCGCGATCAACAGCCAGGGGTGATACAGCGCCGCATATTTCGTGTCGAACTGCTGGCGCTGCACTTGTACGTCGTTGAGGCTATCGTCGGGAGGCGCCGGACCGTCAAGCACGGCGAAGCGATAGCGCTGGCTTTCGCACTGTTGAATCAGAGCGCCTTGTACGGCTGCGGACGTGCGGCCCGGGCAGGCGATGATGCTGATATCCTCGATATTGCGCAGGCAGTAGATGCCGGTTCGCTGCTCCGGGTCGGCGGCATCGGTGCCGATGTAGTGAGCGTCGAGAAGTGTCGCGATGGAATCATCGCCACCTTCGAGCGCATGCCGCGCGGCGCGCACGCGGCCATCCGGCAGAACGTCGATCAGTGTCTCGGGCCCGAGGCGCACAGCCTGCAACGTCGTGGTGCGATTGGGCTCGGGGAGGTCCTGCGCCGGGTCGTGCACACGGATGTACCACGATTGGCCCTCTGGGCGATGATCGGCGAGTCGCGGCGGGCCGCCGATATCACCAATGATGGCCTGAAAGTATCGACTGTGGCGGACGTCCATCGAGAGGTTGCGGAAAACCTCGGCTGGAAGGAGCGGCTCGGTCCGCGTCGGCGCCGAGGGGTCAGGCCGGCCATACAGAAATACAGAGAGGCGGAATTCGCGCGAGCGGATCGTAAGGCCGAGAGCCGCCCCAAGCTGTGCAGCGGACAATGGATTCGCGGCGTCAAGAGTAACCTCACCGCTGCCGCGGTTGACGCTCGCGACCTTCACGGGGTTGCCGAGCACAGTGCCGTCCGCTTGCCGTAGCTCGAGCACCGTGCCGGGCTCCACGCCGGCGACCGAGGCCAGATGGGCATGCGTCGCGTTCGTAACCGAACGGAATCTCGTGTTGGTGACAAGTCCACCGCCCTCATCCTCAATGGCAATTCGCAGACGATTGCCCCACGCGCCAGGATCGAGGGCTTGCACCTGGAAGAGTCGTTGCCGCCCGATTACAACCGAGCCCAGTGGATGCGAGCGCTCGAGCGACGGGTTGCTGAGCGTGAGGGTCCTAGCCTCGTTGCCAGCCGCCGGATTCGGCGAAACAATCGGCCCGAGATTCGTGATGCGATGGTAGAAATGCCCTCCGGCTGGCGTGAGCACGCGGATAAAGCGTCCCGCCGGCAATGCGATGGGTGCCCAGCCGTGCGCATCGGATATCAACAGACTCTGCGCGCCGGCCGCGGCATCCAATGCCAGAGTCGATGGTTGTAACGCCGGATCCGCTGCAGGGAGGTTCTGCCGAATCGCCTGTGCGGTTGCTGCCGCGTAACGATTGCTCAGCGGTGTGCGGATCACGACGTTACCTGGATCGGGCCAGGCCGGCGGCACCGCAGGCAAGGGTAGCGCGGAGATCTCGACGAACTCCTCCGTGGCGCCATCGACCAAGTGGAGTACGTCGCCCACGGCGAGGCCACCGCGATCATCGAGCGCCAAAAACGTGAGACCCGGCTGCGCGTCGACCGTTAGGCCATGACGTGCGATAACGAAGTCGTTCGCGTTCTTGTTGGCAGCTAGCGGCGCGACAGTCCTGATGTTGCCGGCAGGCGCGGCTGCGGGGGTGATGCTGGCGATAACATGCATTTCGTATGTTCCCGGCAAACCCACGATGATGTGCTGGCCCACGTGAAAGGGTCGTACATCATTGACCGGCAGCGGATTGGGTCCGGCGCCAACAGCAGCCGTGAGTTGGATGGTGGAGTCATCTCCGAGTGTCACTACTTGTGCGAGTGAGCCTGCGCCATAGAATTCCTGGGCAGCCGAGGCGATCTGCAACTGACTCAGCTCGCCGATGCGCCGCACCTCTTGCACGGGGGTACCCTGATCGAGCCGGACCAGAGTGGTTCGATCATTGAAGTTTCCGCCGCGATCATTGACGAACAACAAGCTATCGCCGGCGCGCACAGCGGGCGTGATTCCCACGGTTGCGGCGGGCACGATATTGAGCCGCTGTACCTGCGCGGGAGCCGGAGCGCCCGCGTATCCAAAAGCCAGCGGCGCATCGAGCGTAATCCGGGCGCGCAGGTTACCCGGACTGCTCGGGGTGATGCCGTTGATCGCATTGATGAAGCGATACTCTCCCGTGTTAGCCCCTCCAATCTCCACGAGTACGTTCGGGGCCAACGCGTTCACATCCGCGATCGCCCCTTCGATGTCCAGCACGGAGGCGCCCGGGTTGGAAGCCGCAGCCACATTGATCGCACCGCCCGCCGCGGCGCGCGGGAACTGTTCGGCGTTGTTGGCGCCGCCATCGGCATGCGAGTGTCCAAGCGGCAGGTGCAACGGCACGAGAACCGTCTCAGGAGTTGTTGCGATCGCGACCTGGCGATATTCTGCGTTACTGCCATCGCCGATGCGCAGCCAATCGTTCAATCCAAGGTTGGCGTCCGGCATGACCACCAGTGGAGGTGGATTGGCCGCGGTACCCGTCGACTCCGATGCCGCTCGAAGCAATACCGTATTGGCGAATGGCGCCGGAGCCGTCCGATCGAACAAATCCGCGGTGGCCGAGGCCATCAGTTGCGTGTCGAGCACGCGCGTGACATAGAGCTGTTTGCCGCCATTCGTGAAGAAGCCCTCCGCCGCATGCGGAAGGAAACGGTGCGCCGCGAAGTCCTCTTCCGGCAAAACGCCGCCGAACCAGTAGGTAAACTCGCCGTAGCTCGTGACCAGGATTGGCACGTTGAGAGGTCCACGTTCGGTCACGCCGACGATACCGGCAACGCTGGTGCTGACACCCTCGATGGGCTTGGATCCCGTGTCGACTTCTTCCACGTAGACATCTGGGGCAAGGTATTCCGGCATGGCCCATCTCCTGTCGAGGATTGCGTCGTCGTGCTAGGTGAACACCACGAGTAGAGAGTTCTCGCGCAGCGTATAGTCAGGTTGAAATGTGAAATCGACCGCCGCGAAACCCGCGGCGATCGCGTGAAATTGGAGCGCGGCGATGCGTTGGATCGCCGGGAAACGGAAGTACCCGGCGGGGTCACTCACCGCTTGGAGCAGTCCGATCCGCTGGTATTCGGGACCCGCTATCCCACCCGTGAGCTGGATGTCGCTTCCAGCAATCAAACCGCCAAGCCCGTCGACAAACACGCAGCGATCCCCTGGGGCAGCAGTATTGCGTAGTGTCTGCGCGGCACCTGGCGGCGGTGGCGGCGGCAAAGGGATGAGCCGCGCTCCCGCGCGATGAGCGCATTGCAGGGGAAACGCCAGTGTTGCAGTACCTGGTTGATCGGGTGGCCCGTATCCGACAATGCCGGCGATCGCCAATGTCTCCGCGGCGTCGCCAGCGTCCGGATCTATGCGCAGCAAGCTTCCGGCGGCGAGCGCCTGCCGATTGGAGAGGAGGATTTCGGTACTGCCTGCCGTGACGCTGTCGACCAGAAGCCTGTCGTTGCCCGGTGGCACCGCGAGGACGATCGGGGCGAGCTGGCCAGCCGGCGCCGGCCGGTTGGCGTAGAGCCCCGGCTCCACGCTCACCGCAAAAGCCCGGGTTGCCGGGGGCTGTGTCATGAGTCCGGGCTGTTGTGCGCGCAGGGCCGCGAGGGTCCACCAGAAATCGGTAACCGTGATCGTCGCGTTCGCAATGGGTGTGTCGGTCTGAGTGGCCTGATCACGATGGACAGCGCGACCGATGAGAGTGACTGGCTCGCGCCTGAGACCAATGACTCCGAGATCCACCGGCTGCCATTCGTCAGCGACTACGGGATCACCCACGATGCGCCCCACGTCGAGTCCGCTGTCGAGCGTAACCTGTCCCACACCGAGCCCAACGTTGCCGATGCGCCGTCTCTCGGCTGGCCGATTCAGCGGGCCAATGACGAGCACTTGCCCTGCGCTCAGACCGGCGACGCTGTTCAGAGTGAGCACCGTCGCTCCGGCCGGCGCGAGCGCCGCGATGGCGCGCTGATGGCTCGGAACGACGGCTGTCAGATCGAGCGGCGCATACCCGTCAGAGACGATGTTGAGATGGAGATCGTAGGCGGGCGCGGCCAGAGGTGGGAAGCGCAACCAAGGTCGCGCTACCAGGCAGAAGGTGCCGTCATCTCCGTAGTTGATAGCTAGCCGTGGCTCAGCGACCTTGACGCGCAGGGCGCCAGTCGGAGGCGACTCCGTGATCTCGTCCTGGGTGCGGCCGCTTGCGATGGCCCACCAGTGCTCGGCTGCCGGTGCGGGCTCATCGACCGCCAGGGTGAACAGGTCATCTCCCACCAGGACGGCGTGGCGATTCACGGGCCACCGACGATCTGGCCAACCTCGGCCAGCACTTCCTGAACGGGGACCAGGCTGTCGGGCTCGAGTGCGCTATCGATGTTGACGACAGCGACCTCGTATGAGACCGAGAGTTGGTAGTTGCCGTCGAGCGCCTCCCAGATACGGGACATCTCGTCGAGCCCGAGAGTCTCGAGTCGTACGTGCAGCTCCGCGCCGGACCCGGCAAGCTCGCCGCGCAGATCCGCGCCGCGTAGCACGCTGTGACTATGGAACAACTGGAGAATCTTGCCCAGCAGGTATTGCTCGGTATCGGGGTCTCCCAGGTTGGCGCGTGTCGTGAATGGGGTGACCAGATAGTGCAACCGCAGCGGCAAGGGCGCCGGGCGCAGTTGTGTTGCATTGATGCGAACGGGCGGATCGTTCAAGCGCTGCTCGTCGCGAATCACGCGATAGAGCCACAAGGACACGCCTTCCTTGCCGGCGTCGTCCATCTCCTTCGGTGTATTCAGCGAAATCACCATACCCCGTTGCCGGAACGGCGCTCCCGGCGCGAATAGAAACGTGTCCGCCTTGATCTGGCCATCGACGAACTGCTGGAGCGTCGAGCTCACCGAGTGCAGCGCCTGATACATCAGGTGCCCTCAACTGCCGGAACGTTTGTTGACCCCACGGCCGCCCATCAGCGCGGCTCGCGTCCTGCATCATCTCCATTGTCACGCGCGCGCCGATAGATCAGCGCGCCGCCTGGCAATCTATGCCTTTCCAGAACCTTCTCTGCCACCAACTCCTCGAGCGCCTGTTCCACGTCGGCGATCACTTCGGGGCTCGACGGTCGCCTCAACCATACGCGGGTCACGCCTTCTTTCGTCTCCGCCGAAGCCTCGTTCTCGAGGATGTAACGCCGGATGTCTGACTTCAGACTCATGCAGACAGCCTCGGAGTTGGCCGCGATGTGTCCTGACTCGCTGAAGACGCTCGTTGCAGCTCCCATGCCAGCTTTCGAAGCCGACGGCAGTCGCTGCAATCAACGACCTACGTGCACGTGTCGAGGTGGGTGGGAGATTTTTCCCGCAGGGAGGGTGGGGGGAAAATGACACCACGGGGTGCAAAAGCACCCAGCCCTGCTCAGCCGCGAAAGTTCTCCGGGCGGATGGCGTATTTACGTAACAGGCGCCCGAGCTCGCGCCGCTCCTTACCGGCGGCCCGTGCGGCCTCGCTGACATTGCCGCGGCTGTCCTGCATCAACTTGTGCAGGAATCGCCGATCGAATGCCGCGACGAGCTCCGCTTTCGCAGTGCGATAGTTGAGGTTGCTGCGTGTCAGCGCGCGTCGCTCTTCGGAGTCTTCTCTGGTGAGCGCTGGTGTGGCTGTCATCTGCAGAGTCTGCGTGCTATCGGACAGAAGGAATTCGCGCTCGATGAGATTTTCCAGCTCCCGTACATTGCCCGGCCAGTCGTAACGAAGCAGGAAAGATTTGGTGTCCTCGGTCAGGCGGAGAACCGGACGGTCGTGCCGCTGCGCGAGCTCGCGAAGCAGGGACTCCGCAATCAGCAGGACATCGTTGCCACGCAATCGCAGTGGCGGCAGTTGGACGAACAGTACGTTCAGGCGGTAATAGAGATCGCGCCGAAACGAGCCCTGCCCGACGAGATCGGCGAGCTTGCGGTTGGATGCCGCAATGATCCGCACATTGATTGATTGCTCCGTGCTCGAGCCCAAGGCGCGCACCTTGCGCTCTTGCAGGAAGCGGAGCAACGTCACCTGGGCCTTCGGGGAAAGCGCGTCGATCTCGTCAAGGAACAAGGTGCCGGAGTCCGCCAGCGCGATGACACCCGGCGAGTTTTGTTTTGCATCGGTAAACGCGCCGCGCCGATGGCCGAACAACTCACTCTCCACCAGGCTGTCAGGAATCGCACCGCAGTTGAGGGGCACAAAGGGCCCGGTGCGTCGTGAGCTCTGATAATGAATGGCACGCGCCGCGAGCTCCTTGCCGGTGCCCGTCTCACCCTCGATCAGCACCGCTGCGTCGCAACGAGCCATTCGGGCGAGCAAGCCGCACATGTCGTGGAATACTGGGGAATTCCCAAGCATTCCCATCGCCGCGCAATCCGACTCCTGCGAAGGTTCGCGATGGTCCCGCACTCCCCGATCCCCCGATGGATGTTGCGGCTTGTGACTTCCGTTGGATTTGCCCTAGATTCCGCCAGCCCACAGCATTAAGTCAACTGGATAAATCTGCAGGCCTTGGGCCGGAGATTTTGGCCAACCGCTTGGAAATCAATCATTTAGGCGGGTTAATTTCTGTCAACTCACCGCCCAGGCATTCCTGCCCGATCGCGCGAGCTGTCGGCGCAGGTAGCTGGATACACCGGTGTAGAGAAGAACAGGCGCTCCCACGGATCCAATCAGCAACAGCACCTGCGCGATGATCCCGACTTCGCCTTTATGAATGGCGAGCCCCCAAGCCATTATTTTGTTGGCCGTGCTGGAGCCGGCATACGGCCTGAAACTCAGCACCGCACCGTTGCACGCATCCAGATACATCACGCTGCGCGCTTCCGGATGTGGCGCGCCGCGCTCGAGAAGGTCGACCTGCACGACACTGGTTCCCTGCCTGGGAAATGCGATCAGAGCCTCTAGCAGCTCTGGGCTCCTCGCGCGGACCCGGTCCCAGAGCGCCTGCATCGATAGCCGCGGCCCGTCGGTCACCCGCGAGCTCGGCGCGACCTCCGCTGCTGGTGACCGCGTGATGACTTCGATTGCGCGGCGGTACCAGAGGAAGGAATCAACGGGCCCGGTGAGCGCGCTCGCGAGAAGGATGAGGCTGATCCAGATACCCACCACTCTATGTTGATTCGTCAGACGTGCTCGCCCGATGAGTCTGGGCGAGAACGTCAAACTCGGGCGCAGAGCCCGTCTGGAAACGGGCCACCACGTGACGACGCCGCCAATGACGACCAGAGAGGCAAACAGCAGGGCGCCCGCACCCACAATGGCTCCTCCGATCCGGAACCATTTCAAGCGGTGAAAGTACTCGAGCGTGCCGAACAGGCCGGCCGATTTGTTCCGCTCGCCCAGAGCTCGTCCCGTGCAGGGATTCAGGTACACGGTATCGCCACTTGCGAACCGTACCAGCACCGATGAATCCGTCCGCGCGCGAATCCCGATCAATCGCAGCGTCCCGCCATCCTGCACGGCTCGGGCTTTGGCGATCAAGCTGTCCAGCGGGAGTGGCGAGGTACACGCCGGCACCCGCTCCAAGTCACGATCGACAACGGGCCTGAGCTGTGGGGCGAAGAGCATTCCGGCGCCGGTCAGGGCAAGCCAGGCCACCAGGAGTCCCAGAGTGAGACCAGCCCAACGATGCACTTGCAGAATGCCTTGGCGGAGCGAAATGGACATGGCGGCATTTCGCCCTGACGGGACTTGGGAGGCCATCCGTCATTTGCCGGATAGTGATCGAGAGGCGAGTAGAAACCTCGTCGCAAGATGAACGTTCTATCCGAAAGGAGCACGAGTTACGCGCAGAATCTCGACAGTCGGTGCCCCACAGCGAAGCGATACACCATTGCTGGGCTCGTCAAGACTTGGTGTGAAGCCGCCAGTCGAGCCTATGCTCGCGAAGCTTGCGGACGAGCTGCCGGTGGGCCCTTACTTGTACGAGCCGAAGTGGGACGGCTTCAGGGCGATCGTCTTCCGCAGTGAAGATGAGGTTTATATCCAGAGCCGCGACTCACGCCCTCTGGACCGTTATTTCCCCGAACTACACGACACACTCCTCGAGCATATGCCAAAGAGATGCGTCGTGGACGGGGAGATCGTGATCGCGACCGCCCATGGACTCGATTTCGAAGCGCTGCAATTGCGACTTCACCCAGCGGCATCGCGGGTCGACAAGCTCGCCAGGCAGACACCCTCCTCGTTCATCGCTTTCGACGTGCTGGCGATCGCAGGACGTAGTCTCATGTCCACGCCGCAAGGAGACCGCCGGGCAGCCCTCGAGCAGTTGCTCGGCAAAGTCGCGCGTCCTGTCCATCTCACACCGATGACACGCGAGCGCGCAATCGCGCTCGACTGGCTGACCCGCTTCGAGGGAGCCGGGTTGGATGGCGTAGTCGCAAAGTTGGAGTCTGGCACATACCTCCCCGGTAAGCGCGCGATGATCAAGGTCAAGCACGTCCGCACGGCCGATTGTGTGGTGGCCGGATTCCGTTGGCACAAAAGCGGCAAGGATGCGGTCGGCTCGCTGTTACTCGGGTTGTACGACGAGCGCGGGCTGCTTCAGCATGTTGGTGTCGCCTCTTCTTTCACAACGGCAATGCGCAAGCAGCTCGTGAAGGAGCTCGCGCCACTTCGCAAGAACGCCATCGACCAGCACCCTTGGCGCGAATGGGCGGGCGCAGCTTCCGAATCGAGTCGCATGCCAGGCGCACAAAGCCGCTGGAGCGCGGGGAAGGACCTCTCGTGGGAGCCACTCAGAGTCGAGCGCGTCTGCGAGGTCAAGTACGACCACATGCAAGGCGATCGTTTTCGCCACGCGGCGTTTTTCCTGCGCTGGCGACCCGACAAGCGGCCGCAGGACTGCCGCTACGACCAGCTCGAAGTCACAAAGCCTTACGAGCTCGAGCGAATCTTTTCATCCGGGTCGAGCGCCTCCTGAGTTGGGCGTAGCTCCGCGGGTACGTGCTGTAGATTGACCCGGATCCGCGTCCACGTGCTGTAGCGCCCGCGCATGGCGTCAACCAACACGTCGGCCGGTTCCAGATGCGCTGCCGCCTCGGGGTGACGCGTCTTCCAGCGCGCGAGACCCGCCAACGCGTCTTCCTTGTGACGCGCGCGCCCGATCTCAACCAGCGGAATTTTGCGCCTGGACGGTCGCACGCGAGCCGGCTCTGAAGCTGTCTTCCTGTAATGCGGTGGCCAGGGCGCATCACCCAAGCCCTGGCGCTCAAACAACTCGAGCAGTCCCTCCAGTGAGCCAGGGTGCCGATCGATGGGTGCGTGCACATCACCGAGCTTCTTGAAGCGCGCCGGCATGGAGGCTAGCGTGAAGTCCGCTGGATCACAATCCTCCACTTCCTTCCAACCTAGCGGCGCGGACACGCGGGCGTCTGGCGTGGGTCGCACGGAGTAGGCGGAAGCGACGGTGCGGTCCTTGGCGTTTTGGTTGTAATCCACAAACACCCCGTGACGCTCCTCCTTCCACCATTTACTGGTCGCGAGTTTGGGCGCACGGCTCTCAACTTCCCGCGCAAGCGCCAGCGCGGCACGGCGCACCTGGTCGAAATCCCAACGCCGCTCGAGACGCACGCAGATGTGCATGCCACGCGAGCCGGATGTTTTGGGCCAGCCCACGAGTTTGAAATCGTGAAGCACACCGCAGGCGACCGCGGTCACTTCCTGCACTTGCTTCCACTTGACCCCGGGCACCGGGTCGAGGTCGATGCGCAGTTCGTCGGGATGCTCGAGGTCTTCAGCTCGCACCGGGTGCGGGTGGAGCTCGAGACAAGCGAGATTCGCGAGCCAGGCGAGCGCCGCCGCATCACGCGGCACAACCTCTTCGGCCACTCGGCCCGAGGGGAAGCGTAGCTCGGCGACTTCGATCCAGCGTGGGCGTGCTCTGGGCGCGCGCTTCTGGTAAAAGTGCTCGCCCTCGATTCCATCGGGATAGCGCACGAGCATGTTTGGACGCCCGCCCGCTCCGCGTAGCGCGCCTTCCGCAACGGCAATGTAGTATTGCGCCAGATCGAGTTTTGTGTGCTTCGGCTTCGGGAACAGCACTTTCCCCGGGTGCGAGATCGCGATCTCGCGTCCGGCGACGGCGAGGACCTCGGCTTCGCGGTTGCTGGCCACCTCGAATCGGTAGCACGCGAGGGTCCCGGGCTCTTCCCCAGTCAGGATAAATGAGAGCGGCTGACCGCCCCCGGAGCCGGGTTGCTCGAGCGCCGGCGGAAAGCCGCGGGGCTTTCGCCAGTTAGTTGTTTGAAGGCCTTGGCAAAGGCACTCAGGGAAGCATAGCCGACTTCGGCGGCAACGTCCGTAATGCGTCCACCTTGGGTCAATTGACTCGCCGCCTCCATGATGCGCGCCTGTGCGAGCCAGGCCTGCCAGGTCATGCCCACCTCGCGGACGAAGGTGCGCCGAAACGTGCGCTCCGACATCGATGCAACGGCCAGCACTCTGGCAAGCGTGGCTTGGCTCACATCCGCGGCGGCAAGATCCATCGCCCTCTTCATGGCGGGATGCGCCGAGCTCGGAAGTGACAGGGGCAATTCGCTTTCGAGCCACTCAGAGCACATCAAACCCAACGTGCGAAAAAAACTCGCCGCCACCGGGTCAGATTCGCTCATCCCGAGCGGCCACCGCAAGGCGTGCAGGATCATCTCTCGCATCACCGGAGTCGCCACCAGAATGCGGACACGCCTGTGAGAATCGTGGACAGTCTCCGGCGCGAAGTACAGTGAGGCGCCATCCACGTCGGCGATCAGCGTGCGGTGCCGAACAGCTACCGGAATCCAGGCGGCGCGGCCGGCGGGCAGGAGATAGCGCGCGCGCTCGGTTTCAATTTGCGTCGTGCCCGAGATGGCGTAGATGAGCTGGTGATAGTCGTGGGTGTGCCAATCGTAGAAGGTGTTGCGGGCACGGTCGCGGAACGCAAACCCGGGACCGCGGGGCTGGTCCAGGTGGTAGTTGCGCAGCTGTGCCGTTGTTTCCAGTTCGTCCAGGCGTCTCATGGCCGTCTCGAGTCGATTTTTGGCCGGCGGGCGTTAGCCGCACCACCAGCGGTGATTCTATTCTGGCCCGGCACCTTTTGCCGGAGCTGTTTCATGGATCATCGCAGCGCTCACGACGAGAAAATCGTCGCGCAATTCACCCGCTGGGCCAAGCCGTTTTCCGAGTTGCCCCTCCATTCCGAGGCGGATGCAATGGCACGTACGTTGGCGATGGCTGGCATCGCACCCGGAATGCGGGTGCTCGACGTTGCTTGTGGGCCCGGCATCGTCGCATGCGCAGCGGCATTACGGGGCGCCCACGTTACCGGCATCGACCTCACGCCGGCAATGATCGAGCAGGCGCGCGAGCGCCAGCGGAGTTTGAAAATCGAAAACCTCGACTGGCGTGTAGGGGACGCGACGCGGCTCCCCTTCGCGAACGGCGGTTTTGACGTAGTCCTCACGCGCTACAGTTTTCACCATATGCCCAATCCAGCGGCGGCGTTGGGTGAAATGAAACGGGTGTGTCGCAACGGGGGCCGAGTGGCCGTCATCGACGCAACACCGTCTCCCGAAACGCAGGCCGCTTATGACCGAATGGAGCTGACGCGCGACCCGTCCCACGTCAGCGCTTTGACCCTGGACCAACTACGGGCTATGGGCCGCGAGGCTGGATTGTTGGAAGAAGCAATCGACGGTTATCGTCTCGACGCGCTATTGAGCACCCTCGCTGATGAGAAAGACATGCCCGCCCTGACCCGACTGCTGGAGGATGATATCGCCGGCGGTAAGGACCGGACCGGAGTCCATGCCCGACGGGAAGCTGACGGTATTCACATCACCTTTCCCATCTCGATCATCGCTTGGACCGTCGTCCACGGCGCAGCGCCATAGGTCGGCGCTCGCCCGATGAGATGACGGATCGGATCTCGGACGCTTGCGTCTCGAGGTACTTCCAGAGCGCATTGGCAACTGGGCCGTGCGGCCTGTCCCGCCGGCGGGCGGCGACCAACTCCTCGGTCACTCCGGGAAAGTGCCGCCCGGTGATCGGCAGGAGGCGCTGGCGACGCAGCTCATCCGCGATCACGAAGCGCGGCAGGTGCCCCCAGGCCATGCCTTGAAGAATGATTTCTTTCTTCATCTGGTGATCGGCGACCGTGAACTGATGCGCACCCTCCAGGATGAAATAACTCCGGCCCGGAGAATGCCGGGCCGTATCGCGGATGATGCATTGAGTGAGCTCGCGCAGCTGCTCTGGCGAGATCGCAGGTGTCACGGGGAAAGGAAGGAATCCCGGCGCCTACTCGATCGACCGGCTGGGTCGCGATGTCCTCGAATTGTTGGACGCGCTACGAATCGAGCGCGCCCATTTCCTGGGGCTGTCACTCGGTGGCTTTGTCGGCCAGTGGCTCGGTATCCATACCCCGGAGCGCATCGACCATCTGATCCTCAGCAATACCGCCTCTTACCTCGGTCCACCTCACCAGTGGGACGAGATCATCGCCTCGACGCTGGCGGCTCCTGATATGACTCAGATAGCGGACATGTTCCTGCGCAATTGGTTTCCGGCGCACATGCTGCAAAACAGACACGAGATCGTGGAGGCTTTCCGGTCCATGGTGCTCAGCACCAACCGACAGGGGTTGGCTGGCGCGTACGCCGCAATCCGTGATACTGACATGCGACGCACGATCGCGCTCATCCCGCGACCCACTCTGGTCATCGCCGGCGAGCACGACAGCGTGACAACCGTCAGTCACGCAAAGGCTATTGCGGAAACGATTCCAGGGGCAAGATTCCGCGTGATGCCCACAGTCCATTTGCCTAATGTTGAGCGTCCGGCCGAGTACATGGAGACGATTCTGGAGTTCCTGGAATCGAGCCTCTCTGACCACGCAAACGAAATCTAAAGTCGATAGGCTTGCTTCGGCAGCCTATACGCGAGGTCAACCGCGGTCTCCGCCGCCTCGTCCTCGTCCATGCGGTGCTCGGCGACCAGGCGAGCCAGAAACGCGCAGTCGACCCGCCGCGCCACATCATGGCGTGCCGGAATGGACAAAAAGGCGCGGGTGTCGTCGTTGAAACCCACCGTGTTGTAGAAACCGGCGGTTTCGGTCGTCTGCTCGCGGAATCGCCGCAAGCCCTCCGGGCTGTCATGGAACCACCACGCGGGACCGAGCTTGAGCACCGGGTAGTGGCCTGCCAGTGGAGCGAGCTCCCGGCTATAGGATGACTCATCCAGGGTAAACACGATCACCCGCAGCCGCGGATCGTTTCCGAACCGATCGAGCAGCGGCTTCAGCGCCCGCACGTAGTCGGTCCGCTGCGGGATGTCGGCTCCCTTGTCCCGGCCGTGGCTTTCGAACAGCGCCCGGTTGTGATTGCGAAACGCGCCGGGATGGATCTGCATGACCAACCCATCGTCGCGGCTCATGTTGGCCATTTCCGTGAGCATCTGCGCACGGAACAACTCCGCCTCGGCCGGTGTGAAGCGCCCCGCGACGATCTTACCGAACAGTGACTGCGCCTCACTGTCCGACAAATCCGCGGTCGCCGCGCTCGGATGCCCGTGATCGGTCGCTGTCACGCCAAGGGCGGCGAATGCCGCGCGACGCACCCTGTGCGCCTCGAGATAGCCGCGCCAGGAGTAGACATCCAGACCGGTCAGCTTGCCGAGCTCCTGGAGAGACACTTGAAACAACTCGTGCTCGGGATCGACCACGGGATCGGGGCGATAGGTACTGATCACCCGCCCGCGCCAACCACTGCGCCGAATGGCCTGATGGTGCTCGAGGGTATCCGTCGGGCTCTCGGTCGTCGCCAGAACCTCGATGTTGAATTTTTCAAACAGCGCGCGCGGCCGGAAAGCCGGCAAGGCGAGTGCCGAGCCGATCGCATCGAAGTAGAAATCCGCCGTTTCAGCCTCCAGGCGCACCTCCAGCCCGAAGACCTCGGCAAACACCTGGTCGAGCCAAAGCGCCGAGGGGGTGCCACGAAACAACTTGTAGTGGCTCGCGAACTGCCGCCAGGCCGAGCGTGGCTCGAACGCCGGAGCACCCTGCCGCGACCTGACACCCAACTGCTCGAGCGGCACGCCTTGGCTATAAAGCATGCGATACAGGTAATGGTCCGGGGCGAGCAACAGGTCGACCGCATTACCGAAGGGCTCGTTGTAGGCGAACCACGCTGGATCGGTGTGCCCATGAGGGCTGATGATCGGCAGGCCGCGCACGTGCGCATAAAGCGCGCGCGCCAGTGCGCGAACCCCGGGGTCGGCCGGAAACAGGCGATCAGGATTCAAGGCGAGCGGACGGGACATAAGGCTCCAGTATAGGTAACCGGTGTCAGATTTCGCAACGTTTGCGCTCAGCCACGGCGCGGTTGCGTGCCGGGTGGAGGAGCCGTTGACTGGCGCTCGATCAATGTCGGAGTGAACTCCGCCGCCGGAGCTTTCGCGGCCTCCTTGGGTTTCGCAAACAGTCTCTCCACCGCCGCTCTCCCCATCTCCCGCACGGGCAGGCGCACGGAGGTCATCGCCGGCCACATGCGTGTGGCAATCGGCGCGTCATCGAAGCCAATGATTGACAGGTCTTCCGGGATGCGGATGCCCAGCTCGTGGGCCGCGCCGTAGACGCCGCTCGCCATCTCGTCGTTACCGGCAAAGATCGCCGTCGGTCGATCCGGCCGCGCGAGCAACTCGCGACCGCGAGCCAATCCCGACTCGTAGGTATACGCGCCCAGCACGGTCAGCTCCGGCGCAAGCTCCAGCCCATATTCGGCCAATCCGGCGATGAACCCTGCCCGCCGCTCATGCGTGGAACGGAACAAGGGAGGCCCAGAGAGGTAGGCGATGCGACGATGTCCGAGCTGCGCGAGGCGGCGGGCGGCCGCCGCGGCGCCATGCGCATCGTGGGTCAGCACGAGCCGGGTGGGCTTGTCGAGCGTCGTGCAAGCGATGCGGACATACGGACAGTCCGCACTTTCCAACAGCTTCGCGAGCCGGTCGTCCTCTGATACGGAAGGAGTCAGTACGACGCCGAAAAGCCGCAGCCGCTCGACGAAGCCGCGCATATCCTCGAGAAAGGTCGGGCTGCGGCGGTCACAAGGCCGGATCACCAGCTCATAACCTCGAGCGGCGAGCGCATCGAGAATTCCGAGGTGGACATTCTCGACATACTGCGAATTGGGATTGTCGTGAATGAGCCCTACCAGGAAGGAGCGGCGAAATGCGAGGCCACGGGCCTGCGGATCAGGCTGATAGCCGTGCTCGGTGATAATGGCCTCGACCCGCGCGCGCGTCTTCTTGTTGACGTACGGCTCCTGGTTGATCACGCGCGAGACGGTCTTTTTCGACACCCCGGCCAGGTGCGCGATATCGGTTATAGTGAGCCGGGCGCGGCTCGCAACGGGTTCGGCGCGAACAGCTCCGCGGCGTGCGGATCTCCTCGCGCCACTCACGAGACGGCTGGATGTTTTGAGGCGGCTGCTCATCGGGCCTTTTTCTTTGCGGGGGAGTGTAGCAGACCGGAACCGCCGCATTCCGGTTTGCACGCGCTCTGATACCGGTTACCATACGGTCTGATACCGGTTACCGACACCATCATGCCAGAACCGCAAGACAAGCTCGACGTGCTGCGGGTGCATCCCCGAGATGACGTGCTGGTTGCCCTGCGCGATCTACAATCGGGGGAGACCGTGCGATCCCCTGATGGGACGTTAACCACGAAAACGTCAGTGCCGCGGGGGCATAAGCTCGCCGCCACCGCAATCACCGCAGGCTCAGCAGTACACAAGTACGGATGGCCAATCGGTCGGGCGACGCGCGAGATTTCGCCGGGCGAACACGTGCACACCCACAATGTCGCAACTGCCCTCACGGTGCACGAGGACTATACATACACGCCACCGACCGGCGCTGCGCTACCCGCGCCAGCTGACACACGCACCTTCCTTGGTTATCCACGACCCAACGGCCGCGTCGGAACGCGCAATGAGATCTGGGTCCTATGCACTGTCGGCTGCGTGGCACGCACTGCACGGCGAATCGCCGAGATTGCCGGGGAGCGTCTCAAAGGTCGGATAGACGGCGTCCACGCGTTGACCCATCCGTTTGGATGCTCGCAGTTGGGCGATGACCTCATGCACACACGGCGAGTTCTGGCTTCCCTTGCCGCCCATCCCAATGCTGGTGGCGTGCTCGTGGTCGGACTCGGGTGCGAAAACAATCAGCTCGCCGCGTTGCTGGAGGCGGCTAACCTTGATTCGAGTCGCGTGCGCAGTTTCAACGCGCAGGCGGTCGACGACGAGGTGGCAGAAGGCGTGCGCGCGCTCGAGGAGCTCGCTGAGCGACTCGAGCAGGACAGACGCGTACCGCGGCCCCTATCCGATCTGGTAGTGGGGGTGAAGTGTGGGGGTTCCGATGCGTTCAGCGGTCTGACCGCCAACCCGCTCGTGGGTCGCATCAGCACCGCGCTGGCGCAGGCTGGTGGCACGCCCATCCTGTCGGAAATCCCGGAGATCTTCGGCGCCGAACGGATCCTCATGGCCCGCGCCGTCGACGAGTCGGTATTCAACGACACCGCAAAGCTCGTGAACGACTTCAAACACTACTTCACGGCCGCGGGACAGCCCGTATCCGAAAACCCCTCGCCCGGCAACCAGGCCGGCGGCATCACCACCCTGGAGGAAAAGTCCCTCGGCGCCGTGCAGAAGGCGGGCGATGCGCCCCTCACCCAGGTGTTGAGATATGGCGAGCGGATTCGTCGACCGGGCTTGGCCCTGCTCGAATCTCCCGGCAATGACGCGGTTTCCAGTACCGCGATCGCGGCCGCCGGCGCCACGGTGCTGCTGTTCACCACCGGACGAGGCACGCCGCTGGGCTTCCCGGCGCCGACGCTGAAAATATCGAGCAACAGCGCGCTGGCGCAAGCCAAGCCACGCTGGATCGATTTTGACGCTGGCGTATTGCTGACAGGGGCCAGCATGGACGAGCGCGCCCAGGCGCTGCTCGATCTGGTGATTGCCACGGCCTCCGGTCGGCTAACTTGCGCTGAGCGCAACGGCGAACGGGAGCTCGCGATCTGGAAAACGGGAGTGACCCTTTGACGCTTCGCCTCTCGGATCGTACGATCGCGCGAGTAGCGCCCCAGGTGTTGCGGCCCCAGTATGACCGAGCGAGCACACGCATTGGCACCGTGCACTTCGGGCCTGGCGCTTTCCACCGGGCTCACCAGGCGTTCTACTTCGATCGCCTGCTGGAACGTGACAAGGGCCGAGCCATTTGCGCCGTCTCCCTCAAGACACCTTCGGTGCGAGAGGCTCTGGCGCCGCAGGACGGTCTTTACACGCTGATGGAGCTCGACGCTACACCAACTGCGCGCGTCATTGGCGCGATCCGCGAGGTGCTCGTCGCCCCGGAGAATGCGGCCCTCGTGGGCAGCCGCCTCGCCGCTCCCGACACCTCACTCATCACCATCACCGTCACCGAGAAGGGCTACTGCCTCAATGGCGCCGGCGAGCTGGATTTCGACCATCCTGACATCGCCCATGACTTGCGCAATCCCGAAGCGCCGCCTCGAAGCCTGGTTGGCTGGCTCGCGCACGGATTGCAACTACGCCATCAGCGTGGATTGCCGCCCTGGCTCGTCGTCTCTTGCGACAATCTCTCCAACAATGGACCGACGCTGCGGCGGGCGGTGTTGGCCTTCACCGCGCGCCGTGACCGCGCCCTGGCCGACTGGATCGAGCAACGGACGCGCTTTCCTCAGACCATGGTGGACAGCATCACACCCGCGACAGACGCGGCGCTGCGCTCGCGCGTCGACCAGACACTCGGGCTGCATGATGAATGGCCCATCCAGCGCGAACGGTTCGTGCAATGGGTTGTGGAGGAAACGGACTTCGCGGGACAACCTGACTGGGCCTCGGTGGGAGTGACGTCGAGCCGTGATGTGTCCGCGTACGAACGCGCGAAGCTCCGTCTACTGAACGGCGCGCACTCCACTCTCGCCTATCTTGGTTTGCTCGCGGAGCTCGAGACGGTGGGACAGGCGATGGCGCAGCCGGCGCTGCGTGGCTTCGTCGAGCGACTCATGGTGGAGGACATTCAACCCACACTCACCAGCCCGCGAGGCGCTGAGCTCACCGCCTATCGGCAATCGATCCTGCAACGGTTCGAGAACCCGGCCATGCGGCACCAACTCGCGCAGATCGCCTGGGACGGCTCGCAGAAGCTGCCCATTCGCATCCTCGGTACGGTAGCGGATGCGATTCGCGCGCAGCGCCCGCTTGGACGCCTCGCTGTGCCGATCGCCGCCTGGATGCATTTCATCCGCGCCCGAGCCGTCTCGAACACGCCGATCGTCGATCCCCTGTGTGAGCAACTCACCGCCTGCGGGCAACGCGCAACCGGTGAGTCGCGGCACGACTTGCCGCTGTTTCTCGCCCTGCCCGGAGTGTTCACGGCAGACTTGGCGCGCAATGCCGAGTTCCTACAGCGCGTCGGTGACGCCTACGACCGCATCGCCAGGCGCGGCGCGCTGGCCGCAGTGGCGATGGCCAGCGATCCCGCACGGCAAACATGAGCACCGCGCGTCAGCCGCTCGAGCTGGAGCGGCCTGGCCGGTTTCGCTGGCTGATCTGCGGCCTGCTGTTTGCCGCGACGGCACTGAACTACATCGATCGCCAGATCATCGGCATTCTCCAGCCGCGCCTCGCGCAGCAACTGCATTGGACCGAAACCGACTACGCCAACATCGTGTTCGCGTTCCAACTCGCCTACGCGCTCGGCTACATCGTCTTTGGCAAGCTGATCGACCGGATGGGGGCGCGGGTCGGGTATGCACTCGCGGTCTGCATTTGGACCGTGGCGCACATCGCGCACGCGTGGGCGAGCTCGTTGTCGAGCTTCATGGTCGCGCGCTTTGCCATCGGGCTCGGAGAATCGGGCAACTTCCCGGCCGGACTGAAGGCGGTCGCGGAGTGGTTTCCAAAGCGGGAGCGCGCGCTCGCGACCGGCATCTTCAATGCTGGAGCCAATGTTGGGGCCATTGTCACGCCACTCATTGTCCCCGCAATCACCCTGAGCCTCGGTTGGCGCGCGGCCTTCGTGATCACGGGCAGTTTCACCGTCGTGTGGCTGTTCGTCTGGCTTGCCCTCTACCGCTCTCCACGACAGCACCGACGGCTGGGCCAGGCCGAGCTCGCACTGATCGAGAGCGATCCAGCTGACCCGCCGGTCTCGATTCCGTGGCTGAGTCTGTTGAAGGTGCGCGAGACCTGGGCGTACGCCATCGGCAAGTTCCTGATCGATCCGATCTGGTGGATGTACCTGTTCTGGCTCCCCGACTTCCTGGTCAAGCGGCATCACCTCGACCTCAAGACCTTCGGCCCACCGCTCGTTGCGATCTACGTGATATCGGATCTGGGGAGTGTCGCCGGCGGCTGGATGTCCTCGCGCCTGTTGCGCGCGGGCTTCACCCTGAACGCCGCCCGTAAGTTGACGATGTTGCTCTGCGCGGTGTTGGTTCTCCCAGTAGTCGCGGCCGCGTACGTGGACAGCCTGTGGGCAGCGGTCGCGCTCGTAGCGCTTGCCACGGCCGCGCATCAGGGATTTTCCTGCAATCTGTTCACCTTGCCATCTGACGTCTTCCCTCGCCGTGCGGTAGGGTCGCTCGTGGGAATCGGCGGCGCGGCCGGCGCGGTCGGCGGCATGCTGATCGCGAAGTATGCGGGCTGGGTGCTCGATCGTATCGGAAGCTTCACGCCAATTTTTGCGCTAGGCGGCTCGGCTTACCTGTTGGCGCTGCTCGTGGTCCACATACTTTCGCCGCAGCTGGCACCCGCGCGCGTCGGATCACCCAACACCGTTGCGGACTCGCAGCGTGCCATAGCCCCTGGATCGTCCTCCGGACGAGTCTGAAGTTGGACGAACGATCGCGTCGCGACGCGCGTTGCGGTCAGGCCCAAGCTTACTGAGTCTGATGTTGTAGTTGCGCCACGTTTGTTTGGCGCCCGCCGAAGCTGTGGCAGTATGGGGCTTATTGCCACCAGGGAGCGTGATAGTGCAACCAACACAGCTACGGTTGATGATCCAGGGGGCCGTTGCTGCCGCGATGCTCGCCAATCTCGCCGCCTGCGGGGGTGGCGGCGGTGGTGGTAGCGGTGGCGGCGGATCGCTCAATCCGGTGCTGGGGACCACCGCCTTCACGACCAACGAGAATGTCGCTTTGACCGGCTCTCTTTCCGCGACTGACCCCGGCGGCGGGGCGGTCAGCTTCACACAAGGAGCCAGCCCGAAATCCGGCACGCTGAGTGGCTTCACTTCAGCCGGCGCCTTCGTGTACACCCCCAACCCGGGATTCACCGGCGCCGATTCGTTCACTGTCACGGCCACGGATGCCGGAGGGCATGCCACGACCGGCACGATCAGCATCACGGTGACTGTGGACCAACCGCCAACAGCGAGCAGCACGATCATCCGCGACGACACACCGAGCGCGACCACCAACGGCATCAACGTTCTGACGAATGCCAGTGATCCTGACAAGGACAAGTTGACTGTGACTATCACGACGCCCGCGAGTGTGGGCACGGCCAGCGTAAATAGTGACGGTACCGTGCGCATCGCCGGATTGCCTAGCGACTTCAAGGGGCTGACTCGCTTCGGTTACACCGTTACGGACCCAAGTGGCAAGACGGCCAGCGCCGGCGCCGCGGTTTTCGTCGGGGTTGACCCTTTCAGGATCACGTTCGTGGCGGATGCCGATCCGAGCGGCACCGGGCAATACGAGGTTTATCTCACCGATTTCGCGGCGACGCCCGTCAAGGAGACGGCGGCCACACAAGGTAACGTGCGCCTCCAGGGCTACGCCGTGTCGAACAACGGAGCGACGATCGTGTACCGCTCGATGGACACGTCAAACGCAGCGAGCAATAAGCTGTCGTTTGTCCAGACGGCCTCTCCGGCGACACAGGTTTCCATCTCGTTGCCAGGCGGCGCAGCGCCACTCCTCGACGGCAGCGGCAGGGATCAGTTCGTGGTCAGTCCAGATGGCAAGTGGATCGCGATCATCGCGGGTACCCCCGCGAACAACTCCCTCTACCTGGTGAACGTCGCCAATCCCAGCGCCGTATCACTCGTGAGCCCGACGATCTCAGGCGCGCCCGCGGCATATGCTTCCCAGCCGACATTCACGGATGATTCGAACACGTTGTATTTCCTCGCCGCCGGCTCGGGTGGCCAGCATCGGTCGATCTATCTAACCTCCGTTACCAATCCCGCGGCGCCCGTCCTGGTCTCGAAGCAAAGCGACCCGGCGACGAGCGACGACATCAGCGCTTTCACCGTGGCCTCGGACCAATCGACCATCGTGAGCCAGGCGAACCGCAACGGCCGCGAGGGAATCTGGTATGTCTACGCCAAAGCCCTGGGAACCGAGACAGAGATCGATACGCCCACTGCCGGCGTCGCCGTGACTTCGAGCACCGTCGGGCTGCCACCCGGGTTGGGGGGCAGTAACAATGGCAAGGTGGTGGCTTACGATGTGGGCGTGCCCGGGAGCGCTCCGACATCGACCGGGATCTTTGTGGCCAATGTGTCCAACACGCCGGATCCGCAGCTGGTCACTCCGCTCGAGTCTGTCCTCGGCTTCAGCCCCGACAACTCTAAACTGCTCTATACTGATTCCGCGCAGGTCGCGGAAATCGCCGCCGCCGCGGGCGGCGCCGGCACGCCGGTCGGCACGGGCAACCAGGCCTGGTATGACTCGTCCGGCAATATCGTGCTCATCGAGAGCCCTGGCTCCGCCGGAGCGACGTTGACTTATAACACCCGCCCGTTCGGCTCTCCAGTTCCGGTCACCCCCGCGGGTACCGTCGCTTACGCAGTGGATGTGTCTGGATTCGCCCAGGGGGTGGTCACGCTCAGCGAAGGCCAGAGTGGCGGATCAGCCCCGGCCAACGCGAGCTTGCAGCTCATCGACGTGCTCACCGCCAACAGCCAGGGGGCGCAGCCGATGTACCTGGCTTCGCTCACCTCGACCCCTTCGTTGCAGTCGCCCGTGCATCTGACTTCCTACATTTCCAGGGTAGTGACGCGCTAAGATCGCAACGGAACGTCACATGAGGGGAGCTCCATGCGATCGAGGGTGTGCAGGCTGGTTGTCTCATGTATGGGCGTGGCCCTGTTTTCGGCGCTCACTTTTGCCGGCGATGCGCAGCGGAACAGCACACAGTGCACAGACCCAGGCGGCAAGCCGGTCGATTGTGTACCCGCCACCTACACCATCTTTGACATCCCGTTCGACAAGCTGCCCGGCGGCCGGATGAATGCCAAGGGCGAGCTGGATCCGACCTCCTCGCCCGAGGATGCGCACAAGGGCGCCTTCGTAGCGGCCAGGAAACTCGGGTTGTTCCGTAACTTCGAGTGGGTCCACTGGGTCCCGACCGCGCCATCCAAAAAAGATCCCGCGACGGGAAAGTGGCACGGTGGCGATCTCGACGGCTTTCCGACGGGTTGGGGGTCGACCGGTTTGGGGATCGCGGGCGACTGCCTGTACTGGGGCCGCAGCAATTCCACCAACACCACCGGCCCGCGTGTGACCCTGGATGTGAAGATTTTCAAGATCCAACCGGACCCGGAAAAGAACCCGCCGGTCG
This sequence comes from uncultured Steroidobacteraceae bacterium, assembly GCA_964400085.1. GTDB lineage: Bacteria > Pseudomonadota > Gammaproteobacteria > Steroidobacterales > Steroidobacteraceae > 13-2-20CM-66-19. The sequence continues at coordinate 74,072 of CAYNTW010000004.1, forward strand.
AGGTGGGCAGTATGCCCCAGCTCACGGTTGACAACGGCGAGACGGCGGTCCGCGATCGTGAGTTGCGTCCCTATAACTACACCTCCACCGATGGTGTGCAGCGCATGCTGATGGTTCGCAGCGCCGCCACGGGCACCGGCGGTGACGTGATCACCTACACACTCGATCCCAACACCTGCCTGCCCGTCGACAGCGGCGCGACGGCCAAGGGAGTGCTCGCGCACGAGTTCTATCTCTGGCACGACCAGCGCAACCCGAACCGGCTGCTGGTGATCTCGCAAACCTATGGATCGCAGGATGAGGACCTCATCGTGACAGCCATCACCGATGAGAAAACGGGCCAGGTTCTGAAGGACCCGACCTTTCTTGCCTCGTTTACCTTGGAAAATATCGGCGGCCCGGTACGCAACGAGCGCCCGGATGAGACCGGGCTGTACGCTTCCGGCAGATTCGCCGATTACAGCCACCTGACTGACAAATGGGGACGTCCCGGTGCGTCGGAGCCCTCCATGGTGAACAGCCTGCACTCGGGCACGATGTCGGACGATGGCGAGCGCTTTTATGTAGCGGGTACCACGGCCGGAATGTACATCCTCAACACCGAGTACATCGCGCAGAACACCAACGCGCAGATCGCCTCAGGAAAGGTGTGCAACCAGCGCTCGAGCAACGCGTGGATCGATGGCAAGGTGGGCGGCGTGGTCGATGTCAAGAAGCTGCCTGAGGTTGCCAACGACTGCGTCCACCCGGTGCTCAACTCCGACCCTGGCGTGCTCGCGATGCTGCGCTCGAATCGCTCCGATGCGGACAAGCTCGCCCGGTACACGCGACTGGAAACGCGCTCTCGATTCAGCTTCACGCCACCGATGGTCGCGATGGTCGGTGTTCATAGCGCGGTGCCTGTTCCCGATCGGCCTTCCCTGACCAAAGGCAATACGAAAAAGCGCCCGGCGTGGGTGGTGATCACGGAGGAGTGGCCCTTCGGGCCTTGTCCGGAACGAGGACTGCGGATCATCAACGTCGAGTCGGAGATCAACCCCATGATGGTCGGCGCGCTGGCGCAATCCGACAGCCTGGTGGAAAAGTGCCTGGCCCAGCCGAAGCCGCCCGGCGCGCTGATCCGACCGATGATGCACGCTCACAATCCAACGGTCCTGAAGGACATCGTCTTCGTCGGTTGGCTGGGTCACGGAGTTCGCGCGATCGATATCTCCAACCCGTTCAATCCGCGCGAGGTGGGGCATGCGCGACCGGTGCCGTGGGGTGACATCATGACATATCCAGACATCCACAACGGACTGATCTACGTCGGCGACAATCAAACGGGCCTGCATGTATTGAAATACACAGGACCGCACGCGGATGAAGTACCGAAAAATGCGGTCTACTCATCCAACCGCACCAGCCCTCATCCGTCGGGACCGGCGCGGCCGGGTGGCAAAGGATGAGACGCGCCCTGCTCGTGCTCGTGTGGGGATTGGCGGTGGCTCAAACGCCGCCTCCCCTCTACACCGAGGACGACCTGTTATTTTTGACCCACATGATCATGCATCACCAACAGGCGCTGGACATGGCTGCCCTGGTGCCATCGCGAACGCACCGCGAAGAATTCATTCGTTTCGCGCGCTATGTCGACGGGGCGCAACGCGCCGAGATCGACCAGATGAGATCCCTGCTTCGCATGGCCGCCGAGCGCGGCATCGAAGCGCCTCATCACGAAATGCTCGGCGACCCACCGATGGCTGGCATGTTGTCCAAGGCGCAGATGGCCGCGTTATCCGCCGCCACCGGCGCGGATTTTGAACGACTCTGGCTGGAGGGAATGATCTACCACCACCAGGGTGCGCTCGACATGGCACGCGCGCAGCAACAGCGGCAGTTCGAAACCGGCCGCCAGCCTTACGGGATCGACGTGATGGTTGACGACATTCTCGTCACCCAACGCGCCGAGATCACCAGGATGCGCACCTGGCTCGAGCAGTGGGGCCTGTCAGGCTGACGCTCGCAGGCTGCGCAAACCTCTACAATTCAACGACTTACGGACCCCACCAAGCAGCTTCGGTCGCTCGGCAGCGATGGTGTGCTACTATTCATCTTGGAGATTCTGTCGCTGGGCGGCTTCATTCGGGGTGGCCTGGCTGGCTTTATCTCCTTTTCTTTTTCTACGCCCGCCCATCTCCATATGGGTTCCGCACGTAAGTGATGCCGTAAGAGTCATACGTGCGGCCATCGCGTTGAGCCATCCCCTTGTATTGAAGCTCGTGCAGCCAAGGACCGAACTCCTCGGCAATCTCCGGGCGTACCGGCTCGTTCATGCCGACAGTAGGCAAGCGAAACCCCCAGTTGATGCAGTAGATTGCCAAATCCGCGGCCTGCACGGCTATGGTCATGTCTGATGCCACGAACATCGGCACTGGCACGATCCAAGCCGTCCTATAACGACCTGTCTGCGTCTTTGTGAAATAACGTTCCAATTGTCGGACGAACCGCTGGTCCGCTCCTTTGTTAACGGCGTCGAGCACCAACAGCCCGTGATCGCCCTGAGCCTCCAGAAAATAGAAATATCGCTCCAGGAGAAATACGTGGTCCTTGCGCAGGAACTCCTCAGCCAAAAACGGCGTTGGTTTCTTGATCGTTCGAGGGATCACGGACGCGAAGATGCGCACCTCGCACGCGCGAAGCGACTCGAACACCGATCGGGCCATCTCAATATTGGCCTGCCCGTAACCGGTGAATTCGTCCCGAGTGGGTACTTTTTTTTCCAAACCTTTCGTCAGAAATCCTCGTGCGTGTTTCCGACGAGCGCCGTCAGCCATCCACTCAGCCTGCTTTGCCCACTTGAATCGGTCCTTGTCGAGCAATTTTGAGCCTTTTAGCTCTTTGGAGTACTCCCGCAAATTCCCGCCGAAGGCGGAGAGCTCGGCCGCCTGCAACCGTTGCACGAATGGCCACAGTTTGCTTGCGTGGACAGCAATGCCACCGCGAACCTCATAGGGGCAGTTCTTGTGGTCGTGACCGGACTCATCCAGGAACAGGAGCCAACCCATCCGGTAATAATCTGAAATCCGACAGAATCATGCAACGATGATGGATGACAAAAGTGGCACGTATTCTCGCGTACCGACACGGCTCAACGCGACGCAGCAATGGACGGCCCGACTGAGAGTAGTTTCTCGTCAGAGCCGCCCCGAGGCGGCGCAGTGCTTGAAAGCGAGTACGACTTGGCTGCGCAGGGTACGCAAGGAGCCGAGTTGCTCGGCGTCCAGCTTGATCCCTGCGCGCTCGCAGTCCGCGTACAACAAACCGATGGCGGTGGACTTGAGGGCAACCGGAAGCAACAGGAAGCTTTTCGGGTTAATCCCCTGGCGCAGCCACTCGGGAACCCGCTGGACAATGTTGTCGGCGTGAGCGTTCTCGATCACGATGTCCACGCTCTTCTCGAGGGCTATGTGAAAGACATCGGGCGCGAAGGCCAGCGGGAAGTCACATCGGGGAATGAAGCGCTCGACGTCGGCGCCGAAGCCGAAGCGCGCGCGCATCGAATTCAGCTTGGAATCGCGGATGAAAATCATGGTGCGGCAAAAGCCGAAGCCGCGATGCATGGTCTCCAACACCATGCGCAGCACATCGTTCAGAGCGAAATCCGATGTCAGCGCCTCCGTCACGTCGCGAATGCCAGCGGAGATCACCTGCTGCGCATTGACCGTTGCCCCAGTGCCATTCTCGAGCGCATCCAACGCGGCCGCATCCTCCATCAGCGGATCGGCTGAGCCCGTGGAGCTCGTCTGTTGCGTATCGGGACTATCAGCCGCACCACCCGTCCAGACGCGCACGGCATTCAACGCGGGACTGCCCGCGGTCGAGAGGTTGAGAGTCGTCGAGCGCTCCGCGACTTCCTTCAGGCCTTGATCAATCGCAGCGACCAGTTCCTTGGCGTCCAGCTTGATCGCACCGCTGTAGCGCTTGCTCAACGCCTCCAACGCCGCTGCCTTGTCGTCTTGCGAAGTGCGCAGCGCGGTGACGTAAAGATCATTCGCCAGGTTGGCGGCGAGTCGTAGACTCTCGACGTCCGTGCCCGGAGGGGTCATGTCGTGCGGCGTGAGGCTCTGCATTCCCTCCAGCAGTCTGTCGGGGAAGTTCCAGTGCCGTGCAACACCCACCCCAAGCTGACGGAAGGAGATTCCGAGGACTTGGCTCGCCGCTTGCTCCTCGGGCAGGCCCTCCTCCTCCACCAGCCTACGCACTTTGCGACTCTCCTCGTAGAGAAAGAAGGTCGCCAGCAGCTTGCCGAGGTTCTGGCACATCGTGCAGATGACCGCTTCCTCCGCATTGGGCAAACCCAGTCGCTGGCACAGTACCTTCGAAAGCACTCCGGCGAAGAATGCCCCAATGAGCTCATCCTGCAGCGATCGCTCCTGGGAGCGACCTTTTGAGAACTCGAGCATCATCAGCGTCATCGCGGCATTGCGAACGGCTTCGCAGCCGAGAATCAGTACTGCCTTGGAGACGGTCCGTATGCGGCCGCGATAGTGGCCATAGTTCGCGGAATTGACGAGCTGCAACAGCTTGGTGGTGAGCGACACGTCACGCAAAATCACCTGCGTGATCTGCTGGGAGCTGTGCGAATCGGACGAGACGACCCGATTGACGTCGCTGATGGTAGTGGAAAGGGTCGGAAATCCCGAGGAGTCGCTCAATCGACGCAGAATGGTCTCCAATGGCTGGGGGACTGCTCGATCGCCACTCGGGGCACTGTTCGCCATGTTCTTAGATCGACCGATCGGAAGGATTCTTTAGGGATCCGGGTAGACCTACGCAGGCCCGCACTCTGTGCTGCACTGAACAACACGCCGGCGAGGACTCCCGCGCCATTCGCGTGAGCGGTGCAGACACTCCTATTGGAAATGACCACGAGGAGCCGCGGGTTCCCGTGGCGAACACCGCGGGCGGCGCAGCCCAAGGCGTTCCAAGGAACGCCTTTTCAACATGAATTCTTCGTGACGAGCAAACATTTTGACCGCGACGAAGGACTCACCTCTCGGCACGAGTCACAACATCATTCTAACCACGGAGAATTTTCATGAGTCAGGGAACAACAACACGCGGACAACTCGTCCGCAAGCGCAGCTTCGGGCTTTTGACTGCTTGCAGTCTTGCCGCCGTTCCTCTCTGCGCCGGAGCCTCCGGTCCCCATCCCAATCCCAACGCGGAAGCGGACGAGCACACCGTCGTAACGCGCGGTGACGTAGTGCACTTGCCGGAACGGCTGAAGCACGCGCTCGGGGAGCTCGCGGAAGAGCCGCACAGCGTTCTGCCGTTGCAAGCCTTCAACGAGGCGGACAAGCCCAGCCAATTGTTTCAGTACTATCTGCTCGACACCAAAGGGTTCCAACCCAACATCTTCACCAGCATCGTTCCCGGCATGAACGATCACGCGATTCCCACGGCAGCGAATGCCGCCAACGGGCAGCGCCCGACTTTCGGGACCGTGCGCGTGGTGCTCGAGCCCAAGCCAGGGCTGCCCACCGACCCGAACGACGTCGGCTCCTTCATCGATATTTTCACCGACATCTCGGGCCTCTTCGTCATCAACAACGAATCGGGGTGGTACGAGGGCTGGATGATTCATGACCTCGTCGTACCCGCGGTGGCCCCACCCAGGCAGGACGGTCATGCGGCATTCGGCACCATAACGAGCGCCGATGCCGCCGCGATCTGGGCGATTGGCCACCATCACAACGTGCCCGGAAACACGTTCACCCTCGACGGCGAGCAGGAACGCCTCCCGAGCGCCAACGATCACTTTCCCGACAAACAGAGCAACCTCGTGCCGATCTTCCTCAGCATGGGCGCATACAATTGTCTACAACAAAGCGACTGCCATTCCTATTGGGAATTCAACCAATACACGGACTGGGTGTTCCCCGGCTACGAGTTGCCGTTCACCGGCGGCATACCGGGAACGTTCGCGGCGGGCAAGCAATACGACCTGCAATCGGTTATTCCCGGCTCCGGGCCCCGCGGAATCTCCAACAACAATCCCCCGCTGAAGCAACAGTTTGGCGATGATCCCAACAATCCGCGCGATCCGGATCGCGGGGCGAATGCGGATCCGAATGATCCGGACCGGCCGACGACGAACAGCGACGATCAGAAGGAGACACGCCTGCGGTTCATTCCCAGTGGCTTGGCGAACGAGATCCTGTTGGACGTGTTCGTCCGGCTCAAGTCTTTCGAGCCCTGGGCGACGGACCCCGAGAAGCGGCTATTCGATGCCTACGCCGCGGAAGTGGCGCGCGTCGACAGCAATCACGACGGCGTCCTCACCTTCGTCGAGGCAGACTTCGAGGCAACTTCGGACGGCAACCAACCCAATTCGCGCTTGTACATTCCTGCCACCCAATTCAAGCGCTTTGCGGTAACACGGGAAATCAATGATGGCCTGCTCGCCCCCCGGCTCGCGCCTTCCCAACGCGCCTGGGTATTGAGCGGCACCATCACCTCGGTCAGCCCTTCAGTGCCCGCTTCAACGGGCCGGGATGGCGATGATCGTTAACGGCTGAGAGCGGTCGACGTACCGGCCAGGATGCCAGGGGCTTCGCAGCCCTTGGCATCCCGGTGCGGCCCCGCGCCGCGTTACCCTGAGTTGTTCCCCAACCCGAGCGCGATCACCAGGAGCACGAACGCAACACTTGCCGCTAAAGCACGCAAGAGATGTGAGCGTTCCCAACGATCGCGCAGCGTCGTCCACTCCGGAGCCCCGCCGTCGGGGTTCACCGATCCAAAGAATCGGCGCGCGGCCGCGCTCGTTTGTGTTTGCTGGAGCCAGTACCGGTTGACCGGCTGAGTCATCGTCCAGAAAACGAGCTGAGCCGCTACGATCCCAACCAGCGCGGCAATCACGAGCCAGAACTGTTGCGCGTGTTGTATGCGTATGAAGAAAGCCAGGACCATCAGGAGCAGCACCGATATCGGCTCAGCGGCGCCACCGAGGGTGAAGCCTGGATAGTAGATCGTCTGTACCGCAAGGTACTGCTCACGGGTCAGGCGCAGCTTTCCGGGTAGCTCGAGCGCATGCGCCAGTGAGAGGCCCATGACGATGGCGACCGTAATGGTCGCCACCATTTGCAAGATCAGCACAGCCATAGCATCCCATCAGGGCGAGGATGGTCGCCCGAGCGTACGCGCCGCCGAATGAGATCAAGCCTCAGTGAGGCTGATCTTCCCGCGCGCGACCTGGAGGTTCCCCCGGACGCGGACGCTCCTCCCGCGCCGGCGGTCCGGCGTGCGCGCCACCGGGTGGTGGTGCCCGATCATTATGCGACGGCGGCGGCTCCGGGCGCGGCATTGGCCGCGGCTCTGGACGTGGCTCCGGTCGCGGCTCCGGGCGAGCCGCGGGAGGCGGTTCTGGGTGCGTAGCATTGGGAGCAATGCCCCGCCGCTCCGTATCCCGGTGATCGACATCGGGGCGCGGCGGCATGTCACGACGCGGCGGCTCGGCGCTGCCTAATCGCAGCCTCCGATCATCGGACCGCGCCGCTTCGCGCGGCGCCTGTCTGATCTCCGAACGCGGTGGTGGACCGGCGCTCGGCGGTGGCCCAGAGGGTCGCCGGTGCTCCACAGTCCGGTGGGCCCATTCCTCACGGCGCGAGTACCACGGCCGATCGTGATAGTGCCGGCCCCAGTAAACGTCGATCGAGAACGGCACCACCGCTATCCCGAAGCTCGGCGCGTAGGTATAGAAAGGGACGTAACCACCCTCGTATCGATAGACGATGTCCGGCGAATACAACCAACCGCGACTGTCGCCAACCGCCGTATCGCACCAGCTCCAATCCTCCAGGCATCCGAACACCTGAACGGGAGTGTTGACATCCAGCTCCGCGACGACCGGGTAGGAGTCGTCAGGGCCGGCGTAGAGATCCGCTGGCTCGGTGGTCATCGCATTCTGCGCGGCCGCGGCCGCGGAGAAGACGCAAACAACAGCGCCGAACCAAAGGCGCAAGCGAGTCGTGCCTGTCATAGGGCACCTCATGAGCTGCCGTTTCCACCACAACGCCTGGAGATACCGCCGAGTTCCGAAGCTCGGGCCAGGCGGTGGCGACGAGCCGCCCTCTCTCACCGATACCGGTAGAGTCGCGCGCGCTGGATCTGGAATTCCCCCGGCGCCAGCCGCAGGTGGCGTCCCTGGTGTGTCTGGTCGCCGTTCAACAATCTCCCCGGCACCCAGCCTCCATGCGCATCGAATGTGCCCTCCCACACATTATCGATACCGGCCAAAGGTGGGCCGGTCCCAACAGGGGCAAACGTCACGGTGATCCCCTGACCGGCCACGAGGTAGTCCTCCGCCGCGGTCTGGATGATCAAGCCTCCGTGAGTGGCCGTGTTCTGCTCGGCCTTGGGAACCCACGGATCGGTGAAAGACACGGTAAAACGAAAGCCGCCGATCGTCTCGCTGACTGGAGCCTCGAGTACCGTGCCATCCTCCAACACCCGCGGCCGGAAACCCGACATGCGCCCGCGCCCCTGGGCCTCCAGGATGGCGGGGCTCAACTGCTCCAACACCGCGTAGGCGGCCGTAATCGGGCTCGGTTGTTTTTCATCGACGGACTCGATGGAGAAGGGCGAAAATCCGATCGCGTCCAGCTTGCCGATGGCATAGAAGGCGTTCGCGGCGATCTCCGGCCGATCGGCGTTGTTGGCTTCAGGAATGAATAGCGCATTGTCCGGGCGGCGGTACGTCGTGGCGAGATCCACGAAATTCGCAAAGTAGATGTCCGGGGCGAGCAGATCGAGCGAAGGCGCGCCCAACTTCCAGACATCCAGCAGGTGCGGTAACGGGCCACCGCTGGGATAGTCCCCCGGAGCCTTGCCCGGGCGGTTCAGAGCCACATTCACATACATCGGCAACGGATAGACCGCCTTGCCCGCCTTGACCACCGCCTCGACGTACTGCGCGTAATACCAGGCGGTGAAGGTTTCCGCGGCGGCATCGCCAGCGCCAAATAGCGTGGTCCAGTTTCCTTCAGTCTTGGCGCCGTGCTCCCTCCAGACTTGGCTAACATCGACTCCACCTAACGGCTGAAAGGATGGCGCCCGCGCCGCAAGGGCTGCGAGATGGCGCACGAGCTCGCCCGGAACAGCCTTGGCGAAGAGCTGATTCGCTGCCGGAGCGTAGTCGCGGGCGACGGGTAGCATGCCGATCTCGTTTTCGACTTGCACCATGAGCACGGTGTTCTCAGTGCTATCGGTCTTCTTGAGGTGCCCCAGCAATGCCGCGAAAGCCCGGGCGTCGGCGTCCCGGGTCGCGGTGGAGAAGGCGGACAGGATATCCAGGCCTCGTCCGTCAGGAAGCTCGGCACGTGGAAACCGGGCCTGGTCCCGCTTCATCCAGCCCGGCGCATAGGTCGACATGCTGTTCTTCCATGCGCCAAACCACAGCACAACGAGCTTCAGACCATTGGCTCGCGCCGCCCTAACGAGACTGTCCACCGAATCCCATACAAAGTGCCCTTCCGAGGGCTCGATGAGTTCCCAGTACACCGGGGCAACCACAGTATTGAGGTGCATCTGTTTCAGACGCGGCCAGTGTGGGGCTATGTACCGCTCGCTAGAGGCGCTGGAGTTCCCGAGCTCACCGCCGAGAATCAGCATTGGCGCATCATGAACCATCAGTCGCACAGCAGAGCCTTGCGCCTCCAGGCGCGGTACCCCTGCGACCGCCACGCAGCCAAGTAACATCCCAGCCAAACAGAATAGCCAACGCGAGCTCCCCCCCATCGCCCACTCCCGCGCCAGCGCGCTCAATGTGATAGCGCTATCATACGGCATTCGGTGAGCGTCGCCAGCCGGCGCGCGCCGGCACCAACACGCGGTTGAAAGTGGGCCGATCCCGCGCCCCGAAGTGATACTTGTAACCCTCGCCACCGCGCAGGAAATGGAACTCGACCGCACCCTCGCGGGCGGCCCGCAGCATGGCAGACCCGAGTGTGATCGTGCCCGGACTGTAGGGCGACCACCGCGGATCGAACCCGCCGATATAGAAACAGGCCATGTGGCCGCGATGGATCCCCAACAATACGGCGATCAACCGGGCGTCGACGCGCAGAGTATGCAAGCGCAGTAATCCGGCCGCGCTGAGCTCGGGCAGGACACCGGCGAGAAATGCGCGCATCAGCGGATCTGCCAACACACCGCTCTCGTTGCGCTGCTGCCAGCGCGCGCCGTGCAACCTGATGACCTCATCAGCAGCGCCCCCGAAGAGCTCCGTGCTGGCGCAATCCAGAGTGACTGCCCCGGCTTGGCGGAGCTTGCGCTCAGCTTTCACGAGGTTTTTACGCCATTTGGGGGAGATCGCCTCGAGCGCGCTCTGGCCATCCAACGGCGCAACGGGACACGCTGCTCCAGCGGAGATCTCACTCGTCCAATGCTCGGGAGTCATGGCTGTGAGCAAAGGTGATTGCGAGGTAAGTTGCTGCAGATCGATGCACTCGCAGCCCACTTCTTCAGCGTAGGCTGCGAGCCTTGCGAGGGCCTCGTCCGCACCCAACCCACCGGCAAACAACCCGTCGCAATAGTCAGTGGGGCCACTGCCCGCCAGTAGCACTCGATTGCGCCACGTGAAGAAGGGAAGGAATCCATCGAGAGCGATCCGCCCGCCTGCGCGTACCGCAACAGCCCCGAGGCGATCCGGCGCAAAGTGCCGCGCCCAGGGTAGGAGCCATGCCGAGCTTTGAAATGGAGTGGCTCGCTCGCAGCGGGCATAGAGCTCGTCCCATTGCGGCCGGAGCTTCTCAACGGCCGCCATCGACCGAATCAACTCAGACACACCACTTTCTCGTGCGCCGCGAGTTGGTGATACAGCGCAACGTATTTTTCCGTCGACCGCCGGATGTCGAAACGCTGTCGGGCTATGGCGCGACATCTCTCGGGATCGAGGCGATCCACCATCCGTAACGCCTCCGCCATCTCGTAGAGGTCATCCACGATGTATCCCGTCACGCCGTGATCCACGACTTCCGGCAATGCCCCCACGCGGAAAGCCACGACCGGAGTCCCCGCGGCGATCGCCTCCATCGCAACAAGCGAGCAAGTCTCGTCCCGACTGGGCACCACCACGCAGCGCGCGGCGCCGAGCAGGCGCCGCTTGCGCTGTCCGGCAATCCTGCCAATCCAGCGGCGGTCCGCGTCCAAGCGTGGCGCAATCTCTTCCTCGAAGTAGTGCTGATGCTCAGGCCAACGGTAGATCACACCCGCTAGCAGCAGCGGCATGGAGGCGCGCACGCAGGCTTCCATAGCCAGGTGGAATCGCTTCTCAGGACAGATGCGACCCAATGCCAGTGCAAACTTTCCTTTGCGCATCGCAATGGCGAGATCGTCGACCCGCACCCCGTTCTCGATGGGCGCCAGTAGATCGAGGCTCGACCAACGCCGCGCCGCCTGCGCCCTGGACACGGGGTTGAGCCAGAAGTTGGGACGACCAGGTTGTAGTGAGCCGTGTGGGTACCAGGCCAGCGGGAGATGTAGTGTGATCAACGTAGGAACACCGGCAGGCGGCAGATAGGCGTAGAAATCGCTGCCGTGCAGGTGCACGATATCGACGTCCTGCTCCTCACAGGCGCGCGCTACCGCCTGTCGGACCGCGGTCTCCGTCTCACGGCGGGCCTGCTCGGAGATCGGCTGATCGAGGCGGCCGGCGCCACGAAGTTGGATCGGCAACAGTTTTCCAGACACTTCCGAGCCCTGCGCCGCCATGACCAGCGAGCGGTGTCCCGCCTCGACCAGCGCGCGATCGATGTGCAGCAGAACCTGCTCGGCGCCGCCGACCGGATCAGGAGTGAGCTCTGTGAAAGGATAGGCGACATTGAGCACGGTCAGTGTCATAGCGCAAAGTCAAGGCCACGCAGGCTCACTGGGACACAATGTCTGGAAGCAACTTTCGCTCCAGCACACCGCAACGACCCAAGCCTTGCTATAGACTGTGCATTGGGCTATGCGCGCCGCGCAATGCGCTTTGTTGTTAGCTCCACAGTCGGGAGCTCGCGATACGCGCGCCCTCCACCAGGGAGGCGAGCTTGCGGTACGCAATCTCCGGCTCGACGGGACCGAAACCGGCGAAAGTGCCGAAGCCGCAATCCGTGCCGGCGATCACTCTTTCGCGCCCGACGAGCTCGGCAAAGCGCTCGAGCCGCTCCGCAACCAGCAGCGGATGTTCGATGTAGTTGGTCGTGGTGCTCAGCACGCCCGGGATCAGGATCTTGTCCTCGGGCAGATCGGCCTCCATGAATACGGCCCATTCATGAGCGTGGCGCGGGTTCGCCGCCTCGATGAGCAGCCCCTGAGCCCGAGCCTCGAGGACGACCGGCAGCAATTGCGCCAGCGGGATGTCATGGTGATGCGGTCCTTCGTAGTTGCCCCAACACACGTGCATGCGGACCCGCTCCGCGGGAATGTTCCGCAGCGCATGGTTGAGGACCTCGATGTGGAGCGCCGCCAGGCGCAGGAATTCCTCCACGGTACGGTTGCGATACATCGTGTGCCGGCCCATCGCCAGATCGGGCGCATCGATCTGCACCAACAATCCCGCGGCGACGATGCCCTCATACTCAACTCGCAACACCTCCGCGAGAGCCTCGAGGTAATCGTCCTGTCTCGGGTAGAAGTCGTTGGGCTGGAAGAGCGCGACCACGCCGGGGGATGCGGCGTTGAGGAAGGCTTCCGCGGGCCCGGCGGCATCCACCGCCGCCCGCATATTGGCGACATCCTTGCGCATGGGCTCGAGATCCTTGACCGCGATCGGCCCCACACAGCGCGGCCGCCGGTATTTCGCCGTCGCGCCGCGCTCGGCGAGCTTGTGCAACAGGCTAGGGAACTCGACCAGGTCCTGCCCTGGCTCACGAGGTGTATCGCCGTCGAATCCGGAGAGGCGCTCGCTGACGTAGGTCGCGTAGCTGATCTTGCTCATCTCCCCGTCGCTGACTACATCCAACCCGACCTCAACTTGCCGTTTGACGACTTCCGCCACCGCGTGGGTGATCACCGCATCGCCTTGTGTGACATCGGAAGCCTGTTGTGCCGCCCGCGCGAACAAGACGTCCGTGACAGCTTGGCTCCTGGGAAGACTGCCGACGTGAGTGGTCAAGATCCGATCGACGCTGTGCCGCATGGATGTCTCTACCGATAGGTGTTGTTTGAGGTGTGATCGCCCGCCATCCACCGGCGCAGCTCCGCGTGCGCGGTGGCGCGCCGTGTCCTGGCAATCTGGTCCGCCTGCGGGTGATCCAGGGTGAATTCCAGAATCATGCCGTTCGGATCGGTGACATAGACCGACCGACAGTAACCGTGCTCGAGGACATACGTGCGCGGCGCTGTGAAGCCGGCATCGGCCAGCCGTTTCTCGATTCCGCTCTGGGTTTCCTTGTCCACGTTCAAGGCGATGTGATGGAAGGGCGTCTCCGGCATCTTGGGACCGAAGAGCTTCTGATCTTCCGGATTGGCGAACTTGAAGAAGGCCAAGGCGCCTCCGTCGCCCAAGCCGAAAAACAAGTGACAGTAGGTGCGTTGGGCGCCGAACAGCTCATCCACCTCGCACCAGGTGGCCACCAGGGGCAGCCCGATGATGTCCTCGTAGAAGTGTCGGGTCGCCTCCAGGTCGTTCGTGACATAGGCCGTGTGATGCAGACGGGAGGGCAGCTTGGGTTGAGTGTCCACGGTTGGCTCCAGCTCTCAAAAACGATAGTCGAAATCAACGCCATAACGTCGAGGGAGGGCCTTCCACAGGAAGCCTCCGGGCGAGAATTCGGCGTTGTAGATGGTGTTGGTCAGATTCCTGGACCACGCCGTCACGGTCCAGCGCTGGCCCTGCACCCCGAGACGTAGATCCAGCAAAGACACGGGATCGCGAGAGGTCGCGTTGGTAGGGTCCCACCACGTGCGCCCAATGTTCTGAAAATCCAGGCGAACCGTACCGCTCAAGTCCCCCTGCAGCGGCTGGCGGTATTGCACGCCAGCGTTGAAGGTCGTTCGCGAGACCAGGGGCGCCTCGTTGCCAATGACCTTTGGATCCTCCATGGCGGTAATCCTGCTGCCGGTGTAGCCAAAGCTCGCGTACAGATCGAGTCGCTCGGTCGCCTTCGCGGACAGCTCGAGCTCGACCCCCTTGTATGTGGCACTGAGATTACCAAGGTTCTGGGTCGAGTTCGCTGGCAGATAGACGAAGAAGTAGCCGTTGCGCGATTGGGTGTGGTAGAGGCTCAGGTCGGCGCCCAGGCGACGCTCCAAGAACTGTCCCTTGGCGCCCACTTCATACGTGTCAGCCACTTCGGCATCGAACAGATCGTTCACTCCCAGCACGCCGTTCGCGTGCGCCACGGCGCCCACCCCGGTCTGATTGAAACCGCCACTGCGAAAGCCGCGGCTCCAGCCGCCATACAGTGTGACGTTGTCAGTGGGTTTGTACCGTAAGGTGCCCTTGGGTTGCAGCTTGCTCCAGGTGTGCTTGCGCACCTCCCCCGTAAAGGCGGTCGGATCGTTCAATTGTGCGAGGAAGGCCGGCGGCGTATCGGTAGTGTTATGACGTGAGTCCTCGTCGTAGCGCAGCGCCGCGTCGACCTCCCACTGCTGCGTCAGCTCGTAAGTTGCGTCGCCAAACACCGCCCAGGCGTTGTTGTTCTGTCCGTCGGCGAGGAAGGAAAAGCTCGGGTTCGGTCCGCCGAGGCGCGGCTCCTTGTACACCGGGAACACTCCCAACCCGTTATCCTTCATGTTGCCGGTCGAGATGAAGCGTTCGGTGTGCACGAAATAGGCCCCGGCGATCCAGCTGAAGCCGGCGTGCGCGACGGAGGTGAAGCGCAGTTCCTGGCTCCAGGCGCGCACGTCCACGAACTGACTCTGGTTGAGGTCAAAACTCAGGAGCGCCTTGTAGATGGAGCTGTTGATCGGCCGGAAGTCGTAAGCATCGCCGGTGTCGATCTCGCGCGTACGGTCGTAGTCGGTAATGGCGGTGACAGTCCCCTGCCCGGTGTCGAAGTCGAGTTTCAGCGCGGTATCCAGGATATCGCGGTTGTCTTCGCCGGGATTGTTGACCGTGATGGGTGTGAAGGTATTGTTGGCGTCGGCCGGCGTGGTGAAACTGCTGAACGGATTGGCCTCGTCGGCGCGCGGAATGACGAAGTAGTAGGCGCGGGTCTCGAGCCGGTCAGCGTAGACACGCAGATCGGCGCTCAGCGCGTCGCTGGGCTTCCAGAGCAATCGCACCCTGCCCGAGTAGTCGCGCACCGGATCGGCTTTCTGGTCGAGATAGGCGTTGTGCAGATAGCCGTCCGTGTTATAAAAGTTGAAAGAGGCGCGATACTTCAAGGTGCCCGTGGCGTCGACCGGCCCGCTCACGGCGAGCTGTGCCCGCTCGGACGCCCCGTTGCCCACTCCGACCCGCGCACTGCCCTCGAACTGGTCGGCCGGATCCCTGGTGCGGATGATGATTGCCCCGCCGATGGCGTTGCGGCCATACAGAGCACCCTGCGGCCCTTTCAGCACCTCGATCTGCCGGATGTCGAACAACTCCTGGTCGAACTCATAGGGGTTCGTCTCGAGCACCCCGTCGACCAGGACGGCCACCGAGGGCTCGCTGTTGCGCGCCTGGGAAATGCCGCGCACGGTGATGAAGGAATTGCCGGCGTTCTGGGTCTCCACCAACGTCATGTTGGGCACCAGCGCGATGAAATCGCGCGGCGACTGGATTCCGGCCGACTGGATCGTCTGTTCGGTGAGCACATTCACCGTCATGGGCACATCCTGGAACGACTCGGAGCGCTTGCGGGCCGTCACGACGACTTCGGTCAGATCTTCAGTCTGCGCTAGCGCCGTTGCCGTCATGAGCTCGGCCAACGCAGTGACCACCACGGCGAGAAGCCTTCCTGCATTTCTTGTGCGCACGTCGACTCCCCCTCGAAAGCCACGCCACTATTCGATCAAGCGCATCCCCATCATCGTCTCGGCCATCGCTCACCGCGCTCCAGCGCCGCGCGGATTGCGGCTCCGTGCTCATCCAACAGCGGAGCCGCATAGACGTAGCGGGCACGCTCGCCCGCAAACTGCACTGGCGGACGCACCGACCTGGTTCCACCGTGCGCCCCCTCCACCGGGACAATCAGGTCCAGGTGCTCCACCTGGGGATCCTTGATCACAGCGTCGATCCCGTTGATCGGTGCGTAGGGGACGTCTTGTTGACTCAACCGCTCGTGCCAGTGCGCCAAGGTGCGCTTGGCGAAGCGCGCCGCCAGCTCGCTACGTAAAGCTTCATAGTTGTCTATGCGGGCCTGTCGGGTGCTGAAGCGTGGGTCGCGCCCCAGCTCCGCGTCATCGAGCGCCGCGACCAGCCCCGTCCAGAACTTCTCCAGCGAGGACAGGTGGATCGCCAACAGCTTGCCATCGGCGCTCTTCAGTATGTATGCCTGCGCCAGTCGTGGACGATCGCTCGAACGGGGTATCGCATCCAGGGCGAAGAAGGCGGCGAACGGCTCCACCGCGAAGTGCGCCATCGCTTCCAACATGGAAACTTCGACGAGCGCGCCTTCACCCGAGCGAGCTTGCCTCACGAGCGCCCCCAACACTCCGTAGGCCGCGTAGATGCCCGTGATGGCGTCCGCCAGCGCGGGGCCGAGGAACTGCGGGTTGGCCGGATCGACCACCACGCTCAGGAAACCGCTCAAGGCCTGCGCGACCGAGTCATAGCTGGGTCGCTCCACGTAGGGACCGCTTCCTCCGAAGCCGCTGATGGAGCAATAGACGAGCCGCGGGTTCAAGGCGCGCAAGCGCTCCACACCCGCTCCGAGTCGCCCGGCGGTGCCCGGCCGAAAATTCTGGATGTAGATGTCCGCTTCGCGAATGAGCCCGTCGAACAGCTGCTGGTCGGCCGCGCTCTTCAGATCGAGGGCAAGACTGCGCTTGTTGCGATTGTAGGCCTGGAAGTGCGGTGAGTAGCGCTCGCCCTGGTAGCTGCGGTAGGGATCGCCTTCCGGACTTTCGATCTTGATGACGTCCGCTCCCAGGTCGGCGAGCATCATGCCCGCGCAAGGGCCGGTGATGAACGTCCCCTGCTCGATCACCCGCAACCCACTCAAGGGGCCCGGGACACCGCGCGACGTGGAGGTGTCCGTCATGGCTTACCCACGAAACCAACAGGCGCTTCCCCGTCGTAGCCGATCTCGCGCGTGGCGGCATCGGCGAGCACAAAACCGATGGGGCGTTGCATCTCTTCCACCAGGTGCCCAATCAAGCCGGCCGTGCGCGCCAGCAATGGCACGCCTTTCAGCGCAGTGACCGGGAAACCCGCATCCAGCAGCACGGCTGGAATGGCGCCCGAGACGTTCATGGACAGGGACTTGCCGACAATGCCGGGCAGGAGCTTCTCGACGGCACGCGCGATCTCGACATGCCGCGCGGCGCAGCCCGCTTCGGTAGCCACCGCGAACAACCGGCGCGCCCGAGGGTCATAACCCTTGTGCAAAGGATGGCCGTAGCCCGGGATAGGCCGTTTGTCGTTGTGATACTCGCGTGTGACGGTGGTGGCCGCCTCCTCGAGATTCCCGGCCCCCTGCACTCGATTTGCGATCTGCGCGAAGAACCGGCCGGCGGCTTCCGCCGATCCCAACACGACCGAGCCACAACCGAGCAGGCCCGCGGCCACGGCGCCTTGCAACGCTTCGGGCGCGGCCGCGAGAGTCATGCGGCTCGCCTGCACACTCGGGACCAGGCCGTGCTCGG
Organism: uncultured Steroidobacteraceae bacterium; assembly: GCA_964400085.1. Lineage (GTDB taxonomy): Bacteria > Pseudomonadota > Gammaproteobacteria > Steroidobacterales > Steroidobacteraceae > 13-2-20CM-66-19. The sequence continues at coordinate 91,835 of CAYNTW010000004.1, forward strand.
CGATCGCAACCAGGGTTGCATCGAGCACGCGACGTTGCGCCGCTGAGGGCGCAACGCCCGTCACCAGGAGCCAGAAGTAGTCGGTGAAGTTGACATGACCGATCAGCTCGCCGGTGAGGTCGCGGCCCCGCACCACGATGGTGTCCTCGTTGGAGGCGCAGATGGCCGAAGTACGATGCGCCTGTCGACCGATCTTCACGTCTTGGTGCTCCCCGCCTCATAAATTTTCGCATATCGAAATATGCTTCGATATACGAACATCGTGTACCGCGAGCCCGCTCACGTCAAGCGCCACGAAAGGGCTCCCCGAGTTTTTCGCATATCGAATACACTGCGCGCCCATGGCCAGCCGCATCACAACACCACGTCGCCGCGAGGCGATGGGAGGACTGGCAAAGGGACTTGCGGTCATTCGTGCCTTCACTCGGGAACAACCGGCACTGACGCTGAGCGACATCGCGCGCGCCGCGGCGATGCCGGCCGCGACAGCGCGGCGGTGCCTGCTGACACTGGAGGAGCTCGGCTACGTGACCCGTAGCGGCCGCGCCTTTCTCCTACGACCGAAAGTGCTCGAGCTGGGCGCCGCCTATCTCGAATCCATGAACATCGAGCAACTCACCAAGACGCACCTGGAAGAGCTGGCCCGCAAGACAGCTGACTCAGCCGCGCTTTGTGTTCTTGACGGTGCCGAGATCGTTTATGTCGCGCGTGCTTCGGTCCGCACGTTGATACGGCTCGAAGCTCACGTGGGTAGCCGATTCCCCGCGCATGCGACTTCGACCGGCCGAGTGCTGTTGGCCGGCTTGAGCTCGGAGCGACTCAACAGGTACTTCCAGGTAGCACGGTTGGAGGCCCTCACGGAGCGCACGGTCACCGATCCGGCCAGGCTGACTCAGCTCATCGAGGAGTGCCGCCGGGTGGGCTATTCGGTCGTGGAGGATGAGCTCGCCTACGGCGTGATCGCACTGGCCATTCCAGTACTCGACGGTCAAGGCAGAGTGGTTGCCGCGCTCAACACCTCGAGTCATTCGCGCAAGACCACCAAGGCGAAATTGGTTCGGGAGCGGCTTGCGATGCTCCAACAGGTGGGCCAACAGATCTCCGCCGATCTCACCGGCGTCCCTGGGCTCGCGCTGAGCGCGCAGGTTTGAAAGGAAAGGGACCGCGGGCGCTCGTCCTCGAGCGCCCGCGGTCCGTGAGACGGAAGCCGTGCGTCACTCGTGGTGCGACAGCACGACGCCGGTGGCCGGATCGAGAATCAGGCGCCCGGCCCGATGCTCGTCATCGAAGTCAAACATACCCATGAGCGAGCCGGCTTTCGCATCCGAGGAGTCGCCGCCGATGCGGCCCAGCTCCCAGTTGTCCTCGATGAAACGCAGGATCGAGGACTGGTCCGTGGTGCGATGATCGACGTAGTTCTGCTTCGCGAACGGCGAGATCACCAGCAAGGGCTGGCGCGGGCCGTAGCCGCAACGACCTTGCGTCGCCGCTGTACCCGAGCCGCAGCTGCCCACACCGGCGAGAGCGTCATCCGACACCGCCGACTGGTTCACGACCGGTCCCAACACGTGGTCGTACCAGCCGTCGGAGTCGTCGTACGCAATGATGATGGCCGTGTTCTTCCAATACGGGCTGTTCTGGATCGCGTTCACCACGCTCACCACGAACTGCTGCTCGTCGATCGGATCGGAGTAGCCCGGATGACCATCCGCCCACGCAGCCGCTTTCAGATAGGTGACGGCAGGCAGGCGATCCTCCCCGAGAGCGGTCCAGAATGCGCTCAAATCATACTGGTGATTCGCGCCATCCCAGGAGGTGCCGATCAGCGCCGGGTCCTTCGGCAACACATGATGCAGGTTCTGCGTGCTCTTGTAGTACTGGAACGGCTCGTGGTGCGGGATGTAATCGCCCACGGTCGTCTGCATGTCATCGCCGGCGAGACCCGCATGATGCGCTCCGCAGATCGCGCGGCCCTGAGAATCGTGGCCAGTAGGAGCGAATCCCCCTTGGAACCAACCCCAGGTGAGCTGCTTGGCATTCAACAGATCGCCGACGTTCTTACCTGACATGGTGATCATCGAGGTGCCTTGCAGGGCGGGGCTGGTCAACACGCACTCGTCCCCACCCGGACGTGGATCACCGAT
>CAYNTW010000004.1:94078-112217 GCA_964400085.1 uncultured Steroidobacteraceae bacterium
GCAGCGGCCTGCTCAGCCTCGTAGCCGTGGTTCTGGTCGCAAGTGACGGAGGCCAGACCGGTGTCCATGCGGAACGGCTGCGTGGAGTTGGGATTCTGGTCCAACAAGCCGCCGCCGATGAGATTGTTCACCCGCGGCGTGTCATCTTTGGCGTGGAACGCGGGCTCGCCCTTGGGGTTGGTCGCGTACGGATACGTGCCGAAGTAGTGATCGAACGAGATGTTCTCGTTGAAGATCACGATGACGTGCTTGATTGGCGTGGTGGTTTCCGCGTGCTCCGCGAAGTTGTTCGCGGCGATCACATTCATCGGCGACGCCAGCGCGGCAGCGCAAGCGAGCTGAACGGCCGCCGTCAGGCGACCTGGTTTTGACAGCATGGTGTCTCCCCGTCTTGGTTGGTTTGACGCACTCGGGCACGGCTCCGCCTTTGCTGACGGTGCCGTGACGCAAGTGCTCAGGATCGGTTCAGCCCGGGGAGACTACGCGCGAGGTATGACGATCGGATGACTGAGGACACTCAGCGGCGAGGCTCAACTCGAATGAGGCCCATCATCCCGCCATCCTCATGTTCGAGCAGGTGACAGTGATACACGAAGGTGCCCACCGCGCCGGGATCACGAAAATCCATGCGCAGCTTCACGCTCGGATACTGCGGGCTCTTACCGTCCCAGTAAGCGACGTTGATCGTGTCGCGCAAGTACGGCTCATCCAGCGGAATTCCATTCCACTCGAGCAACATGAAATGGATCTGGTGGATATGGAACGCGTGCAGCTCCTGGGTACGATTCTCGATGACCCAGTCTTCCACCTCGCCCTCGTGCGCTACTATGTTGGGTGCGGCGGAACCAGGGTCGAAGAGCTTTGGCTCCTCCCCATCCACGGTGATGAAGAAGTCAGTGGGACTGCGCGGGTCGCTGGGGTCGTGCGGATGCTCGGAGAAGTACAAATGGCGCGTCCGCACGGACGAGACACTTCGTAGCCCGGATGATGCAGTTTGCGGTAGCGGCGCGGGTGAGCGGTCGAGGCGCGCCGTCGGCGCAGTCGCATCAGGATCCCCGATCACCGTCGCGAGCGGGCGAGTCGGGTCGTTCTCTCCGAGCGGGCCCGTGTCGACCGTGCGAGTCACCAGGCTCGCTTTCGCGCCTTCGCTTGGCCCCCGAACGAGTATTTCCACGCGACCGGCCGGCGGCACCAGGGCGTGGGCTTGCCACAAAATGGGCTTATTCCCCTCAGCCCCAATGGCGACGGGCACGCCATCCAGGCCGACTACCCCCAGCGCCTGGAGCTGGTTGTCCACCAGGTACTGCAAATCGAGATAGGTGATGGCCGATGCATTGAGGATTCGCCACAATTGCCGCTCGCCCGGTCGTAACTTGATCACCGCCGGAGTGTATTCAGGATAAGCGACGGGCACGAAGTTGATCGACAGATCCTTGGCTGGCTTGCCGCCGCCGCTGCCGGTATTCAGGATGTCGCCTTCGGCATCACGCATCACCAGGGGCGGCGGCATGGAGTCCGTTTGCACCGGCTGCGCCTGCGGATTCAACAGCTCGCCGTCGCGGATCACAAAGACCCGCTCGCCCAACCCCGCCAAAGCGGAGCTGGCGCGCTCGATACCTTCGACAATCAAGGCGCCGGAGGCGCCGCCCAGTACCTGCGTTTTGCTCAGACCGTGAATGTGCGGGTGATACCAGTACAACCCGGGTGGCTCATTTTCCGGAATGCGCATGCGGTATTCGAACGGATCATCGCCCGGCTGAACGAACGTGTTCAGCACGTCATCCTGGTGACAGACAGGAGGCACCGACAAGCCGTGGAAATGGATGTTGGTCGAGGCGGCGCTCATGGCGGCTTTCGTGCAGGCACGCGAGACAGTCGGCATGATATGCACGGGCTCGGCCTTGGGCTCTTCATTCTTCAGACGTAGAACGAGGAGGTCGCCAGGTTTCACGCGCAGCGTGGGCGCCTCACTCCCGTCGGCGGATACGTAACAATAATGTGTCCGGCCGTCGGCCCCAACACTGCGGCGATACCGCAAGTCGACGCGCAACTCACCGTGCGAGCTGCGTAGATCTTCCGCGTCTACCACCACACTTCCGGCAGGAGGGCGGCTCGGGCAGCCAGCGGCGCCCTGCCTACCCCGGGCCACGCCCGGCAATGCGGCCAAGATGGCTAGTAAAAACAATAGGATGCGCGACATCCTCGACTTGGTGGGCCTCGAGACGGGTGGGTGGAAAATCCGCGACAGTATCCAATCAGTATGCAGGATTGATGACACCGGCCCCCGCCCCGCCCAGCGGCCCCCTGGGCTCGGCGCTAGAGCACACGACCGCGGCGCTGGACTTGAAACCTGTAGCCCCCGCCCTATATGGGCCCCGTGAGGGGCGTGCCCGCGGACGCCAATGATCATCCAAACCTTGGAGGAAGTTTCGATGGCCACTCGATACGAACCTTGGGCCCTGGTGACCCAGCTGCAGAACGACATCAACAAGGTCTTTGGTAATCTGAACGATTCCGAGAGCAGCAGCGCGACCGCCGAGTGGGTGCCGGCGGTGGATGTCTACGAGTACACCGACCGCTTCGAGCTGCTGGTCGACCTGCCCGGCGTGGACCCGCGGTCGGTCGAGATCACCCTGGATAACGGCGTGCTGACCGTAGCCGGACAACGCCAAGAGGAAAAGAGCGCCGGCAATGGCGACACCGCTCCCCAACAGCAGAGGCGGGAGCGCCGGCAGGGTCGCTTTTATCGCCGCTTCATCCTGCCGGACACGGCGGACGCCGAAAAGGTCAACGCCACCGGCCGCAACGGGGTGCTCGAAATCTCGATTCCGAAGCATCCCAAGGCACAGCCGCGCCGCATCACGGTCAGCTGAGACCCAGCGCCGGCATGGGCCGCCGCACTCGAGCGATCCATGCCGGCTAAGTGCCGTGAGAATAGTACACGGCCCGCTCAATGGCCCAGACGAGGCCAATGGCCGCGATCCCCGCCGAGCACGGGACGGCGATTCTGTTGCGGAACCACGGTTTGTCACGGAACGCGCCGACGACCAGGAACGCCAGGGCGATGACAAAAAGCTGGCCGCAGTCCACGCCAAAATTAAAGCCGAGCAGCGCCACCAGGAAGTCGTTCCGCGGAAACGGGATCTCACTCAGGCTGCTGGCGAAGCCCAGACCATGGACGAGGCCGAAGGCAAACACCACGGCCAGACGGGCCGGGCCCAACTTCGGCTTGAGAATGTTCTCGACCGCGATCACCGCGATCGAAATCGCGATTGCCGGCTCCACGTACCGACTGGGTAGTCGGAATACGCCGTAGGTTGACAGAAGGAGCGTAGTCGCATGGGCAACCGTGAATACGGTGGTCTGCGACAGCAGATTGCGCCAGGTGATACCAAGAAAGAACAGGCCCAGCACGAACAGGATGTGGTCAACGCCCTCGGGCACGATGTGGCGAAAACCGAGGCGCAAATAGAGCGCCAGTTGGCTCTGCCACGGAAGCAGATCGGGATCGAGGCGCGCGGCCGGCACACGTTCAGGCTCATACCCGACCCGCAGGATCGGTCCGCTGTCGTGCATTCCCTCCTCGAGCCAACGTGTCATCGAGACGTGCCTGCCAGGGATCCGCACGGTGTAGGCGACCGGATAGTCGATCCGCGCCCCGACCGGAACGACCAGTCTCAGCGGCCCCGCTCTCGCAGGGAGCGCCGCCGTGAACCTCAGGGTCGAGAGTTTGCTCATCGAGGCGTCGAGATATTCCGCTTGGGGCGCCACCGCCGCGGTGAACTCCCGAAAGCTCAGCGACAGCCGCTCCTGCCCAATGAAAAGTTGGATGTTCTCCAGCACTTGCGGAAGGATTCGCCTGACATCGTCCTGTTGTTTTTCGCCCGGCTCGCTCGCGAGCTCGTAATAACGTCGCGGCGAGCCGAGCAACATCGTGAGATCGACGTCGACCTTGACTTCCGCAGTGCCCGACTGCCCAACCGAGACGAGGACCTCCGTCATCATCATCGTGTGAGCGCACGCGCGCGAGCTCGGCAACAGCAAACAGAGCGCGAGCGCTAGTGAGAGTGCGCTCTTACCAAACAATCGGCATCGTCTTGCCCGTTTGCAGGAGGACCAGTCCTCCCGGATTCCCGCGATAGGGGACCACCAGGCGCCAGGTATAGGGACTGCACGTGATCATGGCGAAAATCACCCGCCGCGGGAAACCCGGACTGCCGATCCAATCGAGCGCGTCGGACTTCGCGTAAAGGTTCTCCATGCTGGCCGCGGCAGCGGCAATCGGCCTACTCGTCATGAGGCCACCGATCTCGAGGCGCATCTCCGCTGTCACCCTGCCGCGGTCCACCAACACGATGCCGCCTTCGATCTCGGCAATGCGATTGACGGCCAGCGCCATGGCCTCGTCACTGGAGCCAACCACGGTGATGTTGTGCAGGTCATGCGAAACCGATGTCGCGATCGCCGAGTCCGGCGTTTTGGGCCCGAGCCCCGTCCAGAACATCTTGCCGAGTTGCGCCTTGCCCGTGTACCTGTCGACGATCGCAACCTTGATGACGTCATGTGCGACGTCACGTTGTACGACGCCGTCGATGACCGGCAGCGTCACGGTCTTTTGCTCTGGATCGGTATAGTTCGGCGCCTGGATCGCGGCGGTGACGGTCGTTTTCCCCGGCGGGGCCAGGATCTCGAAATCCTTTGCCGTCAGCTTGCGCCCGATGTTGATGGTGTTTGTCGCCCAGGTGGGCCACTCGATCCTGGGCACGGAAAGCAGGTATTTCCCGTCCTTGGCCGCGAGCTGTCCATTGGCGAAGACGTACTTGATCGCAACGTCCTTCACGGAGGTGAGTAGCACGACGTCCGCGTATCGCCCCGGCGCGATCGAGCCCACGAGCGACTCCATGTGGGCGTGTTTCGCCGGGTTGAGACTGGCCATGGCGTAGGCCGCTTCCGGCGGCGCCCCCATCTTGATAGCCAGTTGGATGTGGAAGTTCATGGTGCCCTGCTTGAGGGTATCGGCCACATTGCGGTCGTCCGTGACCAGCGAGATGTTCGACCAGTCCTTGAGGCCCTTCTTCACAAACAAAGGCACGGCACGCTCGATGTTCTCGTCCCGCAGTTGCAGAAACAGGCCGTGTTGGAGCTTGTCCCACGCCTCCTCGGCCTGGCGTGTCTCGTGATCGCTCGTGAGTCCCGCCGCGGCGAAGGCGTTGATCCGATCGATATCCCACAAGCCCGCGCCGTGGCCATCGATCACACCACGAGTGTCGCGGGTGGCCTCGATATCTTCCCAGATGCGCTGGTAGCCGGGATGAGTGGGCTCGGAAACCGCGGGCCAGTCCATCACTTCGTCCAGGCCCTGCACCTCGAGGCTGCCACGGATATTGTCGGCAATCTCCCGGTAGGCATAGTTTCCACCGCCCAACTCGAATGCGGAGGGTGGAGTAGCCGATCCCAGGGCCGGGAATATCTTGAGGGGGCTGCCGTGCCGCTCCGGTGTCAGCCAGAACTCGACATTGTGGACGCCGCTGACATTGGAAAATTCGTGTGAGCCCTCCGTCGTCCAGGTATTGCCCAACGGGATGACCAAGGCAGCCTCCCACTCGGGGGACAACAAGGTGCTCTCGATGTGCTTGTGTGACTCGCCGAACCCGGGCACCGCCCACAAGCCCCTGGCGTCGAAGATGTTGGGACATTGCGGCTCGCAGCTCACCGAGCCTTTCCACTGGCCGCTTGGTCCAACCCAGGCAATGCGCTTACCGCGAACCACAATGTCCTGGTTCGGCTCCCACAGGAGAGTAAAGATGTTCAGGACGTTGGCGCCGCGGATGATGAGATCAGCCGGCTCCCTGCCCAGGGCCACCTGGACGAGCTCCTGGCGGATGCGCGTCTCCTCGTTGAAGGTTATGGGGTGAGCGACGCGCGTCGCCGTCGGGACCCCACCGGTCGGCTCGGCGAAAAGCGCTGGTACCGTGAGTGCGGCGGAAACGAGCAATGCGCACACATGGCTGGCGGGGCTTCTCATGGGCGTCTTCAGAATTTCAAGGTCGCGCTGATCTGGAAATGAAACGGCATGGCGGCGGTGATGAGGTCGTTGCCCTCGGGAGCCCCTTCGGCGATCCAGTTCTTCTGATTGGTGATGTTATAAAAGTTGGCGCGCAGCGCCCAGCGTGGGCTTTCGTAGAACAGGCCGGCATCGAGTGAGTATTGAGTTGGGATAGTCACATTCCCGAGGTAAGAGGTCTTGATTGGACCGGTGACCACGATCCCCAGGCTCGCCCCCACACCGACATCGGTGCGGTATTTCGTGAAGCCGCTGAACAGCTCGGAGGGCACGGTCGGCACGTGATACCTGCCGAGCGGCAGGGGGTTGAAATTCGGGCTTCCCACGCCTGTGCCGTATGGCGCCGCGAACGCGTCATAGACGTTCTCGGTGAACGCTGACAGCCCGCTGCTGTTGGGATACCACGCATCGAGGTAGCTGTATGCGGCGGTTGCCGAAAAATTCCTGTTAGGCTGGTAGTTGGCTTCGAGCTCGGCCCCGAGAGACTCGATCCGGGTCGTATTGTTGAACTGGTCCGTCTGGGAGCGCTTCTGAAAGAAAGTGGCGCCCGTCAGATACAGCGAATTGTCGAAGAATGCCAGCTTCGAGCCGGTTTCGTACAGCCAGTTCTTGTTGTGGAAGTCGCTGGCGAGAATGCGCTGGCCGGTGAAGGCCGAGAATCCGCCGCCGGTCGTTGCAACCGGCGATTGGTTGTAATCGACCGTCAAATAGAACGTATTCCAGGCGGCCGCCTTGTAGGTAAGGCTGGTATCCACTGCCTCCTCCCCGTGAGTGGCCGTAGCGTGCGCCGCCACGAAACCGGGCGGCGGGAGGGGGTCTGTCAGACTTTCGTGGATGAGATCGCCCCGCAGCCCCAGGAGTACGCTGAGCTTCCCCGTGAGATTGTAGATGTCCTGGAAAAACAGGCCGAACTGGTGGGAATTCTGGTTCTGGGTATTCGCGATGGAATTGGGGTAGTCGCCGCTCGGATAGGAGGCTCCCGGGGTGGCGTACTGGTTGCCGGTTCCGGGAACGAGCACCACGCCGAACAACTGGGTGATCGGAAAGTTGGCCGGGTTGGTGGTGATGTCGGTGGCGTTCAGGTACTCGTTGAAAAAGTCGCCATAGGTCAGAGTGTGAATGAAGCGATAAGCGACTCCGGTGATGAACTGATTGTTCGCGGATTTGCCGCGCACCTCGAAGCGGTCCTCGAAGTTGTATGACTCCTTGATGTTGTTATAATACCGCTGCGCGTACTCGAGCTGTAGCTGCGAGTAGTCCTCGAAGTAGGCTTTATTGGCAATGGTGAGGAAATCGCTCACCACGTCGGTGATGTCGAGCTGCGCCTGGTAGTTCGTTCCCTCGTCGTGATCGTCGGGCGCGACGAGCTGCCAACTACGGTTGATGGGTACGACGCCGGTCACGTCGATAACGGACAGGAAATTGCGCGGATCCTGCCCGGGACCCGTGAATGGGCTGATACCCGTCCCCTGATAATACAGCCCGCTGTCGATGAGCTGCTGGGTTGGGCGGTTGATGCCGGTGTTCTCCGTATAGTGCGCCAGGTAAAACTCAGTGTTGAAATCGACCGTCACCTGCGAGCTTGGTTTCCAGCGCAACGCCGCGTAGATGTCGTTTGAGTGGTCGTAACCGAACCGGTAGTAGCTTCCCGAGAACACTCCCTCGTAGCTCACGCGGTATGCCAGCGTGTCGGTGATCGGACCGCTGACATCGAGTTGCGCCCGGCGGCTCGCGTAATCGCCCCAGGTCGCCGTGGCGGTCGTATGCATGCCGTCGAAATAGGGTCGCTTGGTGACCAGGTTGACGTACCCGCCGACGTTTCCGGTTGGGCCATACACCACATCAGCCGGCCCCTTGATGACATCGAATCCCTCGACCGAGTTGAAACTCAGCGGCTGCCCATCGTTGCGCGGCGTGCGCAGCATGCCGTTCTGGAACACTTCCGCCTGCTGCCCGCGCAGAAAAGGCACGTTCGGGCCCCCGAACTGGTAATTGGTGTAGGCGCTGGAGACGATCTTCACGAAATCGGTGACGTCGACGATCGATTCGTCGCGGATCTGCGCGGCATTGATCTCCGTGACCGAGCGCGGAGTATCGAGCACCGATATCTCCAGCCCCAACACGGAGCTCACCCGGCGCTGCAGCGGGCTGACCTGGTCCTCCAACTGCACGCCTTTCACCACGACCTCCTCCAGGGAGTCGGAGGCGCCGCCGGTTTCCGCGCCGGCTCCGGCCCCGGAAGGCCCGGCGTCACTGGAGCTGGCGGCGTGAAGCGTCCCTGCGCATGCAAGCGATAACAAAGCGAAACCGACAGATTGCTTGAATGCGTGCGACATGGTGTTGAGTTGCCATCCCCGTGTCAGGCGTGAATAGTTATTAGTGGGCTGGAGCAAAGCCCGTGCCAATCGGAAACATGGCTTTGGCGCGCTCAACTTCCTGAGCCGCGCACGCGATTGCACACAAATCGACCCGGAATGGGCGCTAGCGCACTCAGTTTGGGCGCGCTGACAGCGCGCGTCAGGCGCTAGTTGACGAGCGCCACCTTGGGCACAAGGTGTTTCTGCTGCTCAATCCAACGGTTGGTACGCGCCTCCAGCAGGTCGAGCGGCAGCACGCCGCCATTGAGCATCTCGTCATGGAAGCTGCGGATGTCGAACCGGCTGCCGAGTTCCTTGCGCGTGCGCTCGCGCAGCTCGCGAAATTTGAGTTGGCCGAGCTTGTAGGACAATGCTTGCGCGGGCCAGGCGATGTAGCGGTCGGTCTCCGCCTGCAGGGTGGGCTCATCGACCGCGCCGGACTTGCGGAAGAAGTCCACCACCTGCTCGCGTGACCAGCCCTTCGCATGAATGCCGGTATCCACAACGAGGCGCACCGCGCGGAACAGCTCGCTCGATAGGCGGCCATAGTCGCTGACGGGGTCCTGATAGAAGCCAACCTCCTTGCCCAGCTCCTCGGCATAAAGCGCCCAGCCCTCCACATATCCGGAATTGCCGCCGTGCCGCCGGAATTTCGGGAGCTGCGGAAGGAGTTGCGCCACGGACAACTGCATGTGGTGGCCCGGAATGCCTTCATGGTAGGCCGTCGCCTCGTCGTCCACGAGCGAGCGCTGGGCGAAGTTGGAGATCGCAACGACCACGCGACCCGGGCGTTTCCCATCGGGAGTGCCAGTCTGGTAGTGCGTTGCATTCCCCGGCTGGAAGTCCGGCATGGGCTCAACGGTCACCGGCGAGCCCGGGATGAATCCGAAGAGCTCAGGGAGCTTCGGTTGCATCTGGCCAATGTACTTGCGGAAGTCGTCAACGATCTGCTCCGCGGAGGTCGGACGATATCGCGGATCGTTGTGCACCGATTCGCGGAAAGAAGCCAGGTCGGCAAATCCGGCACGGTGCGCGACGGCAAGCATCTCTGCCTGGATGCGATCGATCTCCCGCAGACCGATCTGATGAATCTCCTCCGGAGTCAGTTTGCTCAGCGTGGTGCGGCTGCGGATGTCGTTGAGATACCGCTGCTCACCGCCAGGCAGCGCGGTCACGGATAGCGTGGTGCGGCCGTACGGCGCGTACTCTGCCGCGATGAAATTGCCGAAGGCGAGGTACGCGGGGAGGACTTCCTTGACCACAGCCTCGGTGATTTCCTTGGTCAGCCGATGTTGATCCTCGATTGAGAGGCTACTTGGGAATTTCGTCGTCGGCTTCAGAAATGGATCAGCCGCGATCACTCCCTGACATTGGGCCGGCACTTTCTCCAGCAGAAATCGCACCGGCATCAGACCGTCTTTCTTCCCGGCCCGTAGAACCTCCTCAGTCTCCGTGAACACCCGCGGGATCTGATGAAGGCGCGCAATATAGTCCTCATATTGCTTCACCGTATCGAACGGTACGGCTAGCGGCAGGTCGGCCAGGTGAACCTGCGGACCGTCCATCTGGTTGACCGGCATCTCGAATTCCTTGAAGCCGTAGTTCGCGATGCGCTGCTCCAACATCCGCTGCATCACCTGGTGCGAAAGGACGTCCGGCTCCGGGAAGCTGGCAGTGGAGATCGCCTTCAATCGCGCCAGGAAGCTCTCATCACGCTGGTGCTGGCGCTCGATTTCCGCGAGCGAGTAGTCGTTCAACTGGTCGTTGTAGCGGTAATCGCCATATGCGGTCGCGACCTCGGGATGCGCCTTGAGATCGGACTCGTACTGCTCATCGAACAACGCGTTCTGCTGCGCGAGACGCGACTCCACGGAGGAGCCTTTCGCGCTCGCCGTGGTGATCGCACTCAGCAAGACGCAGCAAAGGAGAGTAAAGATCAATCCATTTGTTTTGCTCATCCGTCCATGTTAGCACGCCTTATGTCAGGCTTTGGCGCAAACGCTCGGCAGCTTGCTCCGCGGTCAAATCGCGTTGCGCTTCGGCGAGCATCTCGTAGCCCACCATGAATTTTTTTACAGTTGCCGAGCGCAGGAGCGGCGGATAGAAATGCGCGTGGAGCTGAACGCCCGCGCTCGCGCCGGATGAGCCTGTGGGAACACCGTGCCACCCACCCGAATAAGGAAAAGAGACGCCAAAAAGATTGTCATAGGCGCGCAGCAGTTGGCCGAGAGCCGCGGCGAGTGAATCGCGTTCAACGGTGGTCAACTCGGGCAGGCTGGTCACATGGCGGCGCGGCAGGAGAAGCGTCTCGAACGGCCAGACCGCCCACCAAGGCACGACCGCAAGCCAATCGGCGTTCTCGACGACCACTCGGTGCCCCGCGCGCGCCTCGAGCGCGGCGTACTCGAGCAGCAGCGGCTTGCCGCCATGGGCGGCCGACCAGTGCTCCTGTTGAGTGAGCTCCTTCGCCACCTCGGTCGGAATGAAATCGCTCGCCCAGATTTGCCCATGAGGATGTGGGTTGGAGCAGCCCATGAGCTCGCCCTTGTTCTCGAACACCTGCACCCAGCGCCAGCGTTGCCCGAGCTCCGTCACCTGCCCCGCCCAGGCGTCCACCACCGCACGGATTTCCGCGTTCGACATCTGCGCCAATGTCAGGTCGTGTCTGGGCGAGAAACACACGACTCGGCAGGTTCCGGCTTGGACGCGCGCCTGCAACAGCGGATGGTCGCTTGCATCCTGCTCAGGTCGATCCGGGAGAAAGGCCGGAAAATCGTTGGTGAACACATAGGTCGAGGAGTACGGTGGATTGTGCTCCCCACTGGCCCGGGCGTTGCCGGGACACAGATAGCACTGCGAGTCGTACCGCGGACGGGTTGCAGCAGGCTGCGGCTCGATACGCCCCTGCCAGGGTCGCTGGTTCCGCTGCGGCGACACGAATACCCATTCGCCGGTGAGAGCGTTGAAACGGCGATGCGGCTGGTCCAACAGGAGGGGGGACACTGACACCGTGCGGCTCACAGGAAGACCACTGCCGCGCCCGCATCGGGATGGGAAACGAACAGGGTTCCCTCCTTGCCCGTGTGACTTTTGTAGGCGGCACCGATCTCTTGAATGAGCCTGTCCCGGGCCGCGGTCTGGATCAGCGCCACGGCGCAACCGCCGAATCCGCCGCCCGTCATCCGACAGCCGAACACGCCACCGTCCACGCCGATGGCGTGCGCAATCTCCACTACCGCATCCAACTCGCGGCAGCTCACCGCGTAGTCATTCTTCAGGGAGTCATGGCTCTCGTACATCAAACGTCCCAGCTCTGGCCACCTGTTGCCGCGGATACAGTCTGCGGCTCGCACGGTCCTATCGATCTCGCCAATCACGTGCCGGGCGCAACGCACGCTCATTTCATCCAACGAGCCCGAAGCTTGCTGCAGCCTCTCCTGTGTAGCCTCGCGGAGCGAGGCGACACCCAGCGCGCGAGCCGCGAGCTCGCAATGCCTGCGCCGCTCGGCATACGCGCTACTGGAAAGCTCGTGTTTGACGTTTGTGTTGATCACCAGCACCGCGACGAACGGATCCGCCAAAGGCAACCAGGTGGGCTCCAGGGAACGGCAGTCCAACAGCAGCACCTCGCCCGCGCGCCCCAGGGTGGAGATGTATTGATCCATGATCCCACATGGAACACCCGCGTAGGTATGCTCCGCCTTCTGGCACAGGAGAATCTTGTCCTTCGGGTCGAGCTCGACCCCGCTCACCACTTCGAGCAGGCTCGCCATCGCCGTTTCCAACGCGGCGCTGCTCGACAGCCCCGCCCCGATGGGCACGTTGGTCGCGATGAGCGCATCGAAACCGTGCACCGGGTGACCCCGCTCGAGAAAGCCGGCCAGAACCCCTTTCGGGTAGTTCGACCAGCGGCCCTTGGCATCCGGCTGCAGCGGCACTGCAAGGTCCATGGTGACAGTTTCTCCGGCCGCCTCGCTGCGCAAAGTCACCTTACCCGTGTCATTCGGCGCCGCGGCGATTACCGTGCGCCGCTCGAGAGCCATGGGTAATACGAAGCCGTCGTTGAAATCGGTGAATTCCCCGATCAGGTTGACCCTGCCGGGGGCGCTCGCGAGCCAGCGCGGTGCTCTGCCGAAGTGCACACTGAACGCATCGCGGGCGCGCGCCGCCATGTCTGAGATCATTGGCGTCTCCCGTCCCCTGTCCAGGCGCGAGCAAATAGCATACCCAGGCCAAACACGAGCAGCACCAGACCCCAACCCAGGTTGATATTGATTCCCAACGAGCGGGTGTATTGCGCCTGGTCGCCCAACAGACCGTAGGCGGTCAACAGGACGCCATAGACGGTGAAGAGTATGCCGATCGGAAGTCTGAGGTCGAAATACATGGGCGCCCTCCGCTCGAGTAGGCTACCGGAACACGATGTTCAGCAGCAGCGTCACCGTAAGGACGATCAGCCCCAGCACCAACGGTCGGCGATACCAGGGCTCCGCGGTGTCCGGCGGCTGCGGTGTCAGGGAATAGACCAGTCCTTGCAGCTCCGCGTCGGTCTTGTTGCGCCGTGTCAGCAGAGAAATGAGCACGGTCAATACAAAACACGCGGTCCAGGCAACAATTGCGACGTAGAAGTTCTGACCCATCTCGCTGCGGAAGACGAATTCCGGAGTGATCCAGCCGCCCTTGAGGCCAGCGGCAGCGCCGCGCGGCAGCGACAGGCCGTGAAACACAGCCGCGCTCAGCGTGCCCCCCAACAGCCCAAAAAACGCACCGTGCCCCGTGGCTCGCTTCCAGAACATCCCCAGGAGGAAAGTCGCGAACAGCGGCGCATTCACGAAGCCGAACACGAGTTGCAGAAGATCCATGATGTTGTTGAATGCCGCCGCGAGATAGGCAGTCACGATCCCGAGCAGCACGCCCGCCACGGTCGCCACGTGCCCCATCCAGAAATAGTGTCGGTCCGATCGACCCGGGGCGAGATAGCTTTGGTAGAGGTCGTAGGTCCAGACGGTATTGAAAGCCGTGACATTCCCCGCCATGCCGGACATGAACGAGGCAATGAGCGCAGTGAGCCCGATGCCGAGCAGTCCGGCGGGAAAATATCGGGCCAACAACGCGGGGATGCTCATGTTGTAATCGGGTGTGCCATCCGCCGTGAGCGGCAACACCGGATGGCCGCCGACCGCCGGCAGGGCGATGACGATCATGCCCGGCAGGATGACGAGCGCTGGAAACAGCATCTTCGGAATCGCCGCGATCAGAGGGGTCCGACGCGCGGCCGAGAGGGAATTTGCCGCGAGCGCACGCTGCACGACCAGGAAATCGGTGCACCAGTATCCGAAGGACAGCACGAACCCGAGACCCATCGCCAGCCCGAACCATTCAACTCCCATCGGATTCGCGTCAGCCGTGGCCAGGTGGGACCAGGACTGCGTCCAGGTGCCCGGCGCATACCCTTGTTGGGTGGCCACGGGGATCAGCTTTTCCTGCAGCGCGCTCCAGCCACCGACGTCCTTGAGGCCCAGGTAAACCAATGGCGCGAACCCGGCCACGATCAGACAAAACTGCAGCACCTCGTTGTAGATGGCCGAGCTCAGTCCGCCGAGGAGGATGTACACGAGCACAATCCCGGCCGAGATCGCGATACAAGCCCCGTACTGCCAGCCGAGGAGCAGCCGCAGGAGTGAGGCGAGCGCATGCATGGAAATGCCCGAGGAGAAGACCGTCATGACGGCGAATGAGGCGGCATTGAAGGCCCTCGTCTTCTCATCGAAGCGCAATTTCAGATACTCCGGTACCGAGCGGGCGCGCGAGCCATAGTAGAACGGCAGCATGAACAGCCCCAGGAACACCATGGCGGGAATAGCCCCGATCCAATAGAACTGGCTGGTCATGATGCCGTACTTCGCACCCGAGGCCGCCATACCGATCACCTCCTGGGCGCCCAGGTTCGCGGAGATGAAGGCAAGTCCGGTGATCCATGCCGGCAGCGAGCGGCCCGACATCAGGAAGTCCGCGCTGCCCTTCATGGAACGCTTCAGTGCCCAACCGACACCGATCACGAAGCCAAAATAGATGACGATCACCGCGTAATCGACGGCGCTCAGGGAGATGTGCATGGCGGATGTGGAGCTCGCGACCGACTAACGCGCCGAGAACTTGTAGAGGATGGTGTTCCGATACGTCTCGCCCGGCTTCAGGATCGTCGAAGGGAAGCTCGGTTGGTTGGGCGAGTCAGGAAAATGTTGGGGCTCGAGCGCCAGGCCGGCGTGACGGCCATAAGGCACGCCTCCCTTGCCAATATTGCTGCCGTCGAGAAAATTGCCGCTGTAGAACTGCACACCCGGCTCCGTCGACAAAACCTCGAGAACCCGACCGGTCTCGGGATCATAGAGCCGCGCCACCAGGCCCAGCTCCCCGGGGGCTTTGTCGAGCACCCAGTTGTGGTCATAGCCCTTGCCGTTGGTGAGCTGCTCGTCGTGTGCGTTGATACGCGAGCCGATTGCGGTGGGCTGGCGGAAATCGAACGGTGTGCCGGCCACTGAACGCAGCTCGCCGAGCGGAATCAGCGTCGCGTCGACCGGGGTGAAACGGCTCGCGGGAATCTGCAGAACATGCCCGAGAATGTCACCGTGACCGCGCAAGTTGAAGTAGGAGTGTTGTGTCAGATTGACTGGAGTATCTTTGTCGGTGACCGCGGTGTAATCCAGGCGCAGTGTGTTGTCTGAAGCGAGCGTGTACCGCGCGGTGACTTTGAGATTTCCCGGATAACCCTCCTCGCCATCCTTGCTCAGGTAGCTGAGCTCGAGCTCAGGCTGATCGTGGCCCCCTGACTTTTCGACCTTCCACACCACCTTGTCGAATCCGACCTTTCCCCCATGCAGCGAGTTGGGTCCGTTGTTGGTCGCAAGCTCGTGGGTCACGCCGTCGAGCTCGAACCTACCGCGGGCGATGCGATTGCCGTAGCGCCCGATCATTGCCCCGAAATATGGATTGTTGGCTTTCAGGTAGCCCGCGAGCGAGTCGAAGCCGAGCACGACATCAGCGTAGTGCCCGGAGCGGTCGGGAGCGGTCAGCGAGACGATGGTCCCGCCGTAGTCCAGGATGCGCGCCTCCATGCCCTTGGAATTGCGCAAGGTATAGATCCGTACTGGAACCCCCGCGGCCGTCTTTCCGAAAGGCTCGTTCGAAACGCTGGCGTGATCTGACATGGAATCAGCTCCGGACTGTTGGGAAGCCAAAATCCCAAGCAGCATGAGCGCCGCGGCGCATCCGAGAAACCCGGGTTTACGGTGCATTCCAGCTATCCCCCCCGCGAATGGCGATGGGCGCCAGTGTAGCAATCATCCGCGGTGGCGCAAACGACCGAATCCCTCAAGATTAGGAGTACACCTAGTTACTCCAACCCCCATCGATGATGTGGACCGTTCCAGTTGTGTAGGTCGCCGTGGCCAGATACACCACCAGGTCGGCGATCTCTTCGGGTCGACCGATACGCCCAACGGGCTGTCGGGCGATGAAGGCCGCGCGTGCCTTGTCATAATCGCCCTGCGCGCGCAGACGCTCGTCCAACGAGGGCGTCTCGACAGTTCCCGGGCAAATGGCGTTGCAGCGGATCCCCCCGCTGATGTAGTCGGCCGCCACGGACTTCGTCAATCCGATGACGGCGGCCTTCGTGGTGGTATAGACGAAGCGCGACGGTACACCCTTGATGCTGCTCGCCACGGAAGACATGTTGATAATACAGCCGTCGCCCCGCGCCAGCATTCCGGGTAGCACGGCACGGATCGTCCGGTACATCGCCTTGACGTTCAGGTCGAAGGCAAAATCCAATTCCTTCTCCGTGCAATCGAGCAACGTGCCGTTGTGGACAAAACCGGCGCAGTTGAACAGCACGTCGACCTGGCCTATCGCCGCAATCGCCGCATCCACGGCGGTCGCGTCAAGTACGTCGAGCGTGCGCGTCTTGATGCCGGCGATGCCGTGAAGCTGCGCCAGTTTGACCTCATTGATATCGGTAGCGATGACCCTCGCGCCCGCCCGCGCCAACGCCTCGGCGCTCGCGCGACCGATTCCCTGGGCGGCGGCGGTAACCAAGGCGGTCTTACCGTGCAAGAGACTCGTGTTCATAGTTTCCTCAGTGGTGCTTATTCAAGGAATGCGGCACCTCATCCTCACCCGTCCCGAAACGCTGCAGATTGTAAGAGTCCTGTTTCATATTCGCGATGACGACGGGGTCGCGAGTGTGCATGCCATCGCGATGAGCCACAGCACAAACGTAAAAACTGCGTATGCAGTCCACCAAGCCCGTGTGACCGCTTCCGGCTGATCACTGTGCGCTGAGGGGATTCTTCGACTCAGCACCAAATGAGCCGCGGCGCATACGATCGCCGCCACCCACGTCACCCAGGAGTGGCGGGCCACCCAGTCGAGCATCGGAGGCCCGCCCGCAGCCTGGATGAGCATGATAGTGGCGCCGCCGTTGATCAAGGCTTCAATGCTGAGCGCTAGCGCAGCAGTGAGCCGCGCCATATCTCGCGACCTGCCACGCGACTCCAGCCATCACATATAAGATTGAAAAAGCTTCTGGTACATGGTTCATCGCGGAGTGCACGGCCGGGCCCGCGTTGGCAAATTGCTGCGGGACAAAGACGTATTCTGATGCGGTTAAAGGTTCACTCCTACACCTCGCCCGACACTAAGAACACCAATGTCGCCAAACAGGCGAGGTTGATCGCTCCATTGAGTGTGGAAACAACTAGTCGGTGTACGTCGGCTCAATAGAAATTCGCCTACATTGTTAGGTCAGATTACCCAAGATGTCATAGAGGTAAGAGTCATTCTGGACGTTCGCGCCTCCTCCGCTTACGCCGGCACCTACTCCAACCCGTCGCAAAGCATCTACGCTGTGGATACGACAACAGGTCCTTGATATGGGACGGACAGCCTTGGGCACTGCCGATCGACGCTGCTGTGCAGGCAATCCGGCCCGACCGTCTTGCGGACCGCCCCCCTGCGCGCTCCCCAACTGGGCGGAAGTCATTCGACTCGCGCGTCAGGAGCGCGTTCAGTGCCCGATGCGCCGGCCTCACAACGTGATGGCGCTCTTCACCCTCCGGGCTCGCACGCAAAGCGCCGGCAGGGCTGCTAACTAAACTAGATCACATGCAAGAGCAGTTCTGCCGCCCATACGTATCCGAAGGCTTGAGTCGTTGCCGTTGCAAGCCACTCCACCGCATTGAACCTGATACCCAGCGCCCCTGAGAACAACATTCCCATCAGGATGGCGCCCGCAATCAGAACCATCAGGAACGCCAGAACTCGGAGGCGGCGATGCGTCGCGACACGCCAGGCGTAAACGCCGGAGACCACGTAAGGCACCACTGCGGGGGCGACTATCGCAACAGCGGCCAGGCCTACTCGAGAGTGCCAATACGGATAGTGGCCGCGGTCGATCTGGGCGAAATACCAGAATGCGGACAGCAACCCGACCATGACGTGAGCGAAAGTCAACAGCTTCCGGTTGAAGAGGAGGCGCTCGTCCATCAGCCGTTGATTGTCACGCGCGGCAATCACGTCGCTTAATCAATCTGTCTACACCCGCAACACCGGCCGTAATGGGAACCGTCACGCACCCGCCGGGTTGACTCTCACAAGCGTCCTGGTTCCCTTGCGGCGATTACAATGCTGTAGTCAAGAAATCTTAACACTCTACAACCCG